>NZ_JAOWHE010000065.1:0-108445 GCF_030332765.1 Citrobacter sp. Cpo071
AGCTCAGCTGGATAGAGTACTCGGCTACGAACCGAGCGGTCGGAGGTTCGAATCCTCCCGGATGCACCATCTTCTCCGAGATAACAGCGAAACTGTTTTTTCATGGTCTGCGAGATAATCGGCAGCACCATCTCCCCCTCAAATCATTTCCACATACTCTCTGAACACCCCTCAATTCGCTGTCAGCGACAAAATCAATCAATTACGATAAAATAACGTCTGGTCACTCGGCTTGTGAGAAGACGATGTACGAACGTTATGCGGGTTTGATTTTTGATATGGATGGTACCATCCTGGATACCGAGCCTACGCATCGTAAGGCGTGGCATGAGGTATTGGTGCATTATGGACTACGGTTTGATGAACATGCCATGGTCGCCCTCAATGGCTCCCCAACGTGGCGTATTGCGCAGTCGGTAATTGAATTGAACCATGCCGATCTTGATCCTCATGCACTGGCACGTGAAAAAACCGACAAGGTGAGAAGCATGCTGCTGGATAGCGTCCAGCCTTTGCCGTTGGTTGATGTCGTGAAAGCCTGGCATGGTCGTCGTCCTATGTCGGTAGGTACGGGTAGTGAAAGCGCAATTGCAGAAGCGCTGCTCGCTCACCTTGGTCTGCGTCGCTATTTTGATGCTGTAGTCGCAGCAGATCACGTACAACACCATAAACCGGCTCCTGATACGTTTTTGCTTTGTGCCGAACGTATGGGGGTTGTTCCGGCTCGTTGCGTCGTGTTTGAAGATGCCGATTTTGGAATACAGGCGGCGCATGCCGCGGGAATGGATGCCGTGGATGTCCGGTTATTGTGAGTGATGGACTGTCGCTCCTGTCACTGTTTGCCAGCAGTTTTCTCAGTGCCACGCTATTACCCGGCAATTCTGAAGTTGTTCTGGTTGCTTTGTTGGTTTCCGGGGTCAGTCATCCCTGGGTCTTAGTCTTAACAGCAACAATGGGTAATAGCCTTGGAGGGTTAACTAACGTTATCCTTGGGCGTTTCTTTCCATTGCGTAAAACATCGCGCTGGCAAGAAAAAGCCACAGGCTGGTTGCGGCGCTATGGCGCTGTCACACTATTATTAAGCTGGATGCCGGTTGTGGGGGATTTGCTGTGCCTGTTAGCCGGGTGGATGCGCATCTCGTGGGGCCCAGTTCTCTTTTTCTTATGCCTTGGCAAGGCGCTGCGCTATGTTGTTGTCGCAGCGGTTACGACACAAGGCATTATGTGGTGGCACTAATTGTGTTGTGGGATAGCCTTCAGGGTAACCAATACCATTATGCTAATTAAAACGATTTTGACAGGCGGGAGGTCAATTTGATCCCGGACGTATCACAGGCGCTGGCCTGGCTGGAAAACCATCCTCAGGCGTTAAAGGGGATTCAACGTGGTCTGGAGCGCGAAACGCTGCGTGTTAATGCAGATGGGTCATTAGCAACAACAGGCCATCCTGAGGTGTTAGGCTCAGCGCTAACGCATAAGTGGATAACCACTGACTTTGCCGAAGCATTGCTGGAGTTCATTACTCCACCCGGTGACGACATTGAGAAAATGCTCACGTTCATGCGCGACTTACATCGTTATACCGCCAGAAACCTTGGCGACGAGCGTATGTGGCCGTTGAGCATGCCTTGCTATATTGCCGAAGGTCAGGATATCGAACTGGCACAGTATGGTACGTCGAATACCGGTCGCCTGAAGACGCTGTACCGTGAAGGCCTCAAAAACCGCTATGGCGCGTTGATGCAGACAATCTCGGGCGTACACTACAACTTCTCGCTGCCTATGGCTTTCTGGCAGGCGAAATGCGGTGTAACCGAAGGTGAGGATGCAAAAGAGAAAATCTCCGCGGGCTACTTCCGTCTGATCCGCAACTACTACCGTTTTGGTTGGGTGATTCCGTATTTGTTTGGTGCCTCCCCGGCCATTTGTTCCTCATTCCTGCAAGGAAAACCAACAACTCTGCCGTTTGAAAAAACCGACTGTGGGATGTATTACCTGCCGTACGCAACGTCGCTGCGTCTGAGTGATTTGGGCTATACCAATAAGTCGCAAAGCAATCTCGGAATTACGTTTAACGATTTGCATGAGTATGTGGCAGGATTAAAGCGCGCGATTAAGACGCCTTCCGAGGAGTACGCGGCGATCGGTCTGGAGAAAGACGGTAAGCGTCTGCAAATTAACAGCAATGTTCTGCAGATTGAAAATGAGCTGTATGCGCCTATTCGCCCGAAACGCGTCACTCGTCGTGGAGAAACGCCATCAGATGCGCTTCTGCGTGGCGGTATCGAGTACATCGAAGTACGCTCGCTGGATATCAACCCGTTCTCGCCTATCGGCGTGGATGAGCAGCAGGTGCGCTTCCTCGATCTGTTTATGGTCTGGTGTGCGCTGGCTGATGCCCCGGAAATGAGCAGCGATGAATTGCTGTGTACGCGTAAAAACTGGAATCGCGTGATTCTCGAAGGGCGTAAGCCTGGGCTGACGTTAGGTATTGGCTGTGAAACAGCCCAGTTCCCGCTGCCGAAGGTTGGGAAAGATTTGTTCCGCGATCTGAAACGCGTGGCACAAACGCTGGACAGCATCGATGGGGGAGAGGAGTATCAGAAGGTCTGTGATGAACTGGTTGCCTGTTTTGACAATCCTGAACTGACTTTCTCTGCCCGGATCCTACGGTCTATGATTGATGAAGGCATTGGCGGCACGGGCAAAGCGTTGGGTGAGGCTTACCGAAATCTGCTGCGTGAAGAGCCGTTAGAAATAGTGCAGGAAGCTGAATTTATTGCTGAAACCGAGGCTTCAAAGCGTCGTCAGCAGGAGATCGAAGCGGCTGATACTGAGCCGTTTAGCGTGTGGCTGGAAAAGCACGCTTGATACAAAAGAAAAAGGCCACTCGGGAGTGGCCAAAATTTCATCTCTGAAAACAGGGATGATGATAACAAATGCGCGTCTTTCATATACTCAGACTCGCCCCGGAACAAAGAGTTCAGATTATTTTTAAAAATTTATCGGAGGTGGCTAAATGCCGTTGTTAGATAGTTTTACTGTCGATCACACCCGGATGGAAGCTCCCGCGGTCCGGGTTGCAAAAACGATGAACACCCCGCATGGCGACGCAATCACCGTGTTTGATCTGCGTTTCTGCATTCCGAACAAAGAAGTGATGCCTGAGAAAGGTATCCATACGCTGGAACACCTGTTTGCAGGTTTTATGCGTAACCACCTTAACGGTAACGGCGTTGAGATTATCGATATCTCTCCGATGGGATGCCGTACCGGCTTCTACATGAGCCTGATTGGTACGCCGGACGAACAGCGCGTAGCCGACGCGTGGAAAGCGGCAATGGCGGACGTGCTGAAAGTACAGGATCAGAACCAGATCCCGGAGCTGAACGTTTACCAGTGCGGTACGTATCAGATGCACTCTCTTAGCGAAGCACAGGATATCGCGCGTCATATTCTGGAGCGTGATGTACGCGTGAACAGCAATGAAGAGCTGGCGCTACCGAAAGAGAAACTGCAGGAACTGCATATTTAGTCTTATTGATTAGCTGTTCCAGTATTTAAATTAACCCCGGTTTATGTCCGGGGTTTTTTATTGCTTAATATAATGTGTGTTTATTATATTTGCGGCGAGAATATATTTTAATTTAAATGATGCCTGACCTGTTAAATAATAAAATGTGATCTGGCAAGCAGAAAGCGGTGGATAATTAACGATGCCAGAGTGTATTGATCACATAAACTAAAAAACATAAATAATTAATAGAAAAACATAATGGAATGCGCCAGATATCCGGGTAATAACAAGACTCTTTTAATAGCCGGTAGATAGGGTTTTTATCAAATCTTATCTGGTATACATTAAACTTTAGGGATGAAAATGAAGGCTAAATATTTGGCGCTGATGATCGGTGCTTGCTTTTCTCATAACCTTTGGGCAGCAAATAATATCACTATTGAGCAGCGTCTGGCTGAACTGGAGCAACGTGTTGTTAATGCCGAAAAACGGGCATCCGATGCTGAGGCGCAAATTCGCTCGCTGAAGCAGCAGCAGGTCGCCGCTACGCCGACGGTGAATGTCCAGTCTGCCGAACCGATTGCAGCAGGTGAAACTCCGCCTAAGCTGACATTATCTGGCTTCAGCGATATTAAGTTCTATGGCGATGTCGAATTTAATATGGATGCGGCAAGCCGTTCCGGTAGCCTGACATCGACGAGAACGTCAGCGAATAAAGATTGGGCACCAGGAACCAATGAACGCTGGGATATTAACGGACGCCTGTTGCTGGGCTTTGATGGCTACCAGCGGCGGGACAACGGTAATTTTGCAGGGTTCTCGGTACAGCCTCTGGCGGACCTGACCGGAAAAATGAACCTCGATGATGCCGTTTTCTTCTTTGGTCGTGAGAATGACTGGAAAATTAAGGTTGGTCGTTTTGAAGCCTACGATATGTTCCCGCTGAATCAGGATACGTTTGTTGAATATTCGGGGAATACAGCGAACGATCTCTACAGTGACGGTTACGGCTATATCTATATGATGAAAGAAGGACGGGGACGTAGCGATAGCGGGGGTAACTTCCTGCTGAGCAAAACCATCGACAACTGGTATTTCGAAGTTAACACATTGCTGGAAAATGGCAGTACGTTATATACCGAGAAGCAGTACCACGGAATGGATTTAACCAACGATAAAAACGTGGTTTACGTCCGTCCGGTTATCGCCTGGCAAAACGGGCGTTTTTCAACGGCGATAGCGATGGAAAGTAACGTCGTTAACAACGCCTACGGTTATTACCAAAATGGGACGTGGATCGATCAGTCAGATCGTACGGGCTATGGTTTTACCATGACCTGGAATGGTCAAAAAACGGACCCGGAAGATGGCGCAGTGATTAACCTGAATACCGCCTATATGGATGCGACCGATGAGACAGATTTTACCGCTGGGGTGAATGCGTTGTGGCATCGATTTGAACTGGGTTATATCTATGCGCATAACAAAATCGAAGCCTTCAATGCTACCAATATCGATGCCGTTTGTGAGGACGATTGCTGGCTCACCGATCCCGGCAATTATGACATTCACACTATTCATGCCTCATATTTATTCCCCAATGTGATGGATATGAAAAACTTTAACATCTACCTCGGTGCCTATGCTTCATGGGTAGAGGCCAATCCGAATAATGGTGATAACAGCGAAGATGCGCGTTACGGCGGGCGTCTGAGATTCAAATATTACTTCTGATTGTAGGTCTAATAAAAAAGGGATCCGCAGATCCCTTTTATCAGATAGTTAGTGTGCGCCACCGCCGCCACCGCCCGCACCGAAGGGCGGTTTGGCGAACCACACCAGGCCAAGCAGGACCAGGAAGATCCCCGCCGACATCCAGAAGATTTCGTTAGCGGAAATAATCAGCCCCTGATTGGTGATCTGCTGAGCTATCCAACCTGAAGCCTGCTGGTGCGTCATCCCTAAATCTTGCAGCTTATCGTACATAGCCTGTGCATTTGGGTTGTAGGGGTTAACAGATTCCGTTAGCTGCGCATGATGCAGCGACTCGCGGTTTGTCCACATTGTCGTCGTAATCGATGTGCCAATGGAACCTGCCAGCGTTCGCGTAAAGTTCGACAAGCTGGATGCCGCCGCCAGACGCTCTGGCGGTAAGCCGGACAACGTAATGGTGGTTAGCGGCATAAAGAAGCAGGCTACCGCGAACCCCTGAATAAACTGCGGCCAGGCCGATGCGCCAAAGTCCATACCCGGCTCGAACGTCCACGCACGCCAGTAGAAACAGACGGCGTACATAATAAAACTGAACGTTACCAACCGACGCATATCCAGCTTATGCGCGAAGCGGCCGATAATCGGAGACAGGATCACCGGAATCACCCCAACCGGCGCTGACGCCAGACCAGCCCAGGTTGCCGTATAGCCGTATACCTCCTGCAACAGCTGCGGCAGCAGGACGATTGCGCCGAAGTAGAGCATATAGGCCAGACTGATACACAGACAGCCGATGGTAAAGTTGCGCGACTTAAACAGCGAGAGATCGACAATGGGGTGCTCGTCGGTAAGCTCCCAGACGATCAGGAAGCTGATAGCGACAACGGCGACCACCGTCAGGATGATAATCTCCTGCGAGGCGAACCAGTCCAGCTCTTTGCCGCGGTCTAGCATAATCTGCAAACTGCCGATACCGATGACCAGCAGTGCCAGACCAATGGCGTCAATGCGCCGCTGCTCGGTTTTGGTTTCCCGACCGCGCAGGGTTTGCAGGGTCATCAATACCACCACAGCCCCGATTGGCACGTTGATAAAAAATATCCACCCCCAGTGATAGTTGTCGCTGATATAGCCCCCAAGAATAGGACCACATATCGGGGCAACAATCACCGTCATCGACCATAGCGCGAGGGCGATGGAACGCTTGGCGGGTGGATAGTTATTCAGCAACAGGCTCTGTGACAGCGGAATTAATGGACCGGCGACAATACCCTGGATTACGCGGAAGAAAATCAGCATGTTCAGGCTGGTGGACATCCCGCATGCCCATGACGCAATGACGAAGGCGATAGTTGACCACATAAAGAGTCTTACTTCGCCAAAGCGTTTTGCCAGCCAGCCGGTGATCGGAATAGAGATAGCGTTCGCCACCCCGAATGAGGTGATCACCCAGGTTCCCTGGCTCAGTGAAGAGCCGAGGTTCCCGGCGATAGTGGGGATCGCCACGTTAGCAATGGTGGAGTCCAGCACCTGCATGAATGTCGCCAGGGACAGCGCGATCGTCATAATGACGAGCTGCGCGCCTTCCAGCGGTTTTTGCTGTTGCATCACACGCACCTTTGAATTAGCCCGCGTTGGCCCGCACGATCTCTTCGATCATCTTATTGACCGGAGCAAGGTTGATTTCACGTGCATTACTTTCTGATACCGGCGTGGTACGAACCTGGCTTGCCAGAATTTGTCCGTCACGATTTGAGGTATCTACCGTAACCAGCGTAGACAAACCAATACGTAATGGATGCTGTGCCAGTTGCTGCGCATCCAGTTCGATACGTACCGGCAGACGCTGGACGACTTTGATCCAGTTGCCGGTTGCGTTTTGCGCCGGCAGCAGGGAGAAGGCGCTGCCCGTACCCATATCGAGACCGACAACTTTACCGGTATATTTTACGTCATCGCCGTAAATATCGCTGATAACGGTCGCCGGTTGGCCGATACGCATGTGTGCGAGCTGTGTTTCTTTGAAGTTGGCATCTACCCACAGGTTAGTGGCCGGAACAACCGCCATCAGCGGCGTGGTTGGGCTAATTTGTGCACCAGGCTGTACGGCGCGACGGGATACATAACCGGTCATTGGGCTGACAATTCTGGTACGTTCCAGCGCCAGCCAGGCATTGCGCACTTCGGTGGCAGCCTGTTGCACAGCGGGCTGATCTTCCAGCTTGCTACCCAGAATCATCGCCTGGTTAGCATTATATTGTTGGATCGCGACATCAAGCTGGGCCTGAGCGCTGGCGACGGCATCACGAGCGTGTTGCAGCTCTTCGCGGCCAATCAGGTTGGCATTGCCCAGCGGGACTCGGCGATTAAAGTCGCTTTGTGCCTGCGCCAGTGCGGTTTTCTGCACTTCAATGCTTGCCTGTAACTGCTTGCTGTTGATCATCAACTGGTGCGTCTGACGCACGCTGGAAGCCAGCGCAGTTTTGGCTTTTTCAAATGCCTGCTTTGCGTCTGTCTGGTCGAGGGTGACCAGCACATCGCCTTGTTTTACAAAGTCAGTGTTATCAGCCCAGACTTTCGTCACGCTGCCTGATACCTGAGCCATGATTTGAACCTGGTTCCCTGCCACGTACGCATCGTCTGTCTCTTCGACATGACGAAGTACTAAAAACCAATAAATCCCATATGCCACGGCAATGATAATAAAGAGCAAGGTCAGAAGGAGTAGCATACTTTTACGTTTGCCATTCTTCTTGACCGGTTGCTGCGGGGTTTGAGTCTCCGCATTTGCGCTCATGTTGTTCTCCACGATCTTATTTTTTTCACATCGGCTGAGCCGACCTGTTTATCAGACAGGCCAGCAGTATGCGTGCTGGCCTGTCGGTTTTTTCATTTATAAATCTGGATTTCTGAGCGAGTCAGCGCGTTAGCGCAGCGCTTCTAACACCGCGCCATCCTGCTCCATCTGATCAAGACGGGTCAGAAGTTTACGGGTAATTTGCTCAAGCTGATCTTTTTCGGTGGTGCTAAGAGACGACCAGAGCTGATGCAGGCAGTTATGCTGAGGCGGTAACACCTCTTGCAAAAAAGCATGGCCTTTCTCGGTCAATTGCAGATGCAGACAGCGGCGATCGTTATCGCTTTCACGACGTTCGATCCAGCCACGTTTTTCTAACTCATCCGCAATGCGGGTAGCGTTAGTGCGTGACGAGCCAAGCGCGCAACTCAGTTCAGAAGGCTGAATACTGTGGTTTTCCTGAGACTCCAGCGTAATCAACGCCATAAACAATGTCTCGTTAATCCCTTGAGCTTTCAGCATCTTATTGCGGTTTTCCAGCAACTTGCCCTGCATGTGCATACAGAGGCGAGTCAGAAGCACTTCCTGATAAGGGAACTCTTCGTAGCGGCTGGCGCGAAATTTTAGCATTTGTTCAATGGGCGTAAACGAACTATCCATTTGGGTATAACCTCATTAATTTCAGCCGATATAGTAACGACAGTGACAAATAAAGTAAATGTATTATTTCTTTAAAATGATTGTTTTTATCTATAAGCCAACAAGCATTTTCCAGGCTAATCCATAGCCCAGAGCACTCAGTAACGTTGGAATGATGATGCTGCGGGTCTTATAGAAGCTTGCGCCCAGTATGACAAACCCCACCAGCGTAGGCACGAACCGACGAGCGTCGTGCATAACTTCTGGTGCGGTAGACACCACCAGCAGGGCGCAAATAGATGCAATGCCAATAGTGTCGAGTAGTATGCCCGTCGCTCCGCGCTTCGTCGGGCGAACATTGCCTACCCCAAGACGGAGTGGCAAATAGCGAAAACAGTAATTAACGCAGCCGACCAACAGGCCAAGTAGCAGAACCTCATAGCTCATCAGGACCTCCCTGCCAAAATGACTGGATGAGCGCCGTCAGGCATCCGCAGACAATACCTGCAAGGATAGCGGCAGGTATGGAAAACAGCATGACGCTAGCCAGCGCCCCAGCCAGGGAGGCAGTCACGCAGAGCGCTTGTTTACGTTGGAATGACGCGAGCAGGAAGCTCATAAACAGCGCCGGGAGCATGAATCCCAGTGCCGCTTCAACCGCCGGGTAATCCTTGAGTAAACCACTGCCGGAAAACGCGCCGATCACCGTACCAAACACCCAGGAGGCCCAGGAGCACAGTGCGATGCCGATCATCCAGTTTTCACTCCAGCGCCGATTATCCCGGACCAGTTTTGCCGTTGCAGCGGCAAAGACTTCATCGGTAAGGCCAAAAGCCCACAGTGCACTTTTGGGTTTACTCAGTCGCTGGGCTATTCGGCTGCGCAGGGAAGGGCCGTACAAAACATGACGGACATCCATGGCCATGACGGTAAGGGCGGCGACCCACAGCGAACTGCCCGCAGCGAGCATGGTGGTAATGACAAACTGGCTGGCTCCCGCATAGATAATGCAGGAGAAAAAGACGCTTTCAACCGGCGTAAAGCCAAGGCGAGTGGCATTGAGACCAAATGCAAAAGCGACCGGAATATAGCTGATGACTATTGGCAGGCTGTCTTTGAATCCTTCCGTTAACGTTGCCGAACAGGATTCAGACTGGGGTACAGGGCTTTCCATAGGGTTATAGGTTTCATTACCGAAATTAATATAACTTGGTTCAATGAGTTATAACCTTAGCAGACTGATGGGCTCCTTAACACCCTGTGGAGCCCAATCAGCGGTAAACATGCGCTATACGCTTAATTTACGGCTTCCTGACGGTGAAAACCTCGCCACCAGACCACCAGGTTGAGTACGGCAACGGTCGTACCCGCCAGACAAACGCCAGCCCACCCGGCATGCTGCCAGGCAGAGGCTGAAATTAGCGAACCTGCCGCTCCGCCAATAAAATAGCTGGTCATGTATCCGGCGGTCAGGCGATTACGCGCATCCGGATGAATGCGATAGATAACCGTCTGGTTGGTGATGTGTACTCCCTGAACGGTGAGGTCCAACACCAGAATACCGATAATCAGCATGGGGACGGAAGCGTGCCCAAGCCAAATAGCAAGCCAGGAGAGCAGCAGTAATAGCAGCCCCATGGTTGTGGTCAGGTGGGATTTACCTTTATCGGCAAAACCGCCCGCAGGACGTGCACCTAACGCCCCTGCGGCACCCGCCAGACCGAACAGACCAATCATTCCTTCCGAATAGTTAAACGGCGGCGCGGCGAGCAAAAACGCCATCGAGGTCCACAGGATACTGAAATTGGCAAAAGTCAGGCAGCCCAGCATCGCGCGGGTACGCAGCAATTTATCGTGAATAAACAGGCTGAATACCGAGCCTAACAGCTGAGGATAGTTAAGATGAGTATCGGATTTCATCTTCGGCAGGCCGCGCCACAGAGCAACCGCCATCAGCGCCATTAATACTGATGCGACCCAAAATACGGTGCGCCAGCCGCCAAGATTCGCCAGTAATCCCGCCACGGTGCGCGCCAGCAGAATACCCAGCAGCAGGCCGCTCATAATCGTGCCGACAACCTTCCCGCGCTTGTCCGGTGTGGCAAGCGTTGCCGCCAGCGGAACCAAAATCTGTGCCACTACCGAGAACAGTCCGGTCAGGGCAGTACCGAGAATCAGCATACCCAGCGACTGGCTGCTGGCGGTGATCAGCATGCCGCCAGCCGCGAGCAATGTCATGGAGACAATCAGCATCCGACGTTCAAACATATCGCCAAGCGGCACTAAGAACAGCAGGCCGGCAGCGTAGCCGAGTTGGGCCGCAGTGACGATAAACCCTGCGGTACTGGCAGATAGCGAAAAGTTGCGCGCGATGGTGTCGAGCAGCGGCTGCGCATAATAGTTACTGGCGACGGCGAGGCCGGTGGCAATAGACATTAACAGGATCAGCGAAGGGCTAAGTCCCTGAGTAGTTTTCGTCATTGTTTTCAACTGAGTAATGGGTTGCAGAAAACAATCATAACGGAAGTGATTAAATGTTGCTGATTTGTTGAGTGATGGATTGTGCGATTGGGGGAAGGAGGATAGGCCGGATTAGGTGCATCGCGCCACCATCCGGCATTTATGCGGTTACAGGCCTGATGGCGCTACACTCATCAGGCCTGCGAGTGGGTTATTTCTGCGCGGCCAGCGCTTCGTTCACCCAGCCGTCAAACTGCTGCTGGTGGGCTTTAATCCAGCCGTCAACGTGACCCTGTACGTCGGCTTCAGACGCTTTCCCGTCGTGCATCATTGCGTTCTGCGCGTTGATATCCGCCAGCGGCAGCTTCATGATGGCAAACAGTTTCGCCGCAGCCGGGTTTTTCTCCGCCCAGGCTTTATTGGCGACAATATGCATAGTGTTCACCGGGAAGCCGTAGTTGGCGCCGTTTGGCAGTTTGGTATCAATATCTTTCTGCTCGCCTGGCAGGGAAGAGAACGGCACCTGCAGCCAGACCACATCTTTACCTGGTTTCATTACGTCGCTCACCCAGTACGGTGTCCAGGTGTAGTAAAGAATGGGTTTACCTTCTTTGAAGCGGGTAATGGTGTCGGCCATCATCGCCGCATAGTTACCGTGGCTGACCTCGACGGTTTTTTCCAGATCGAAAGCTTTGTTCTGGTGGTTGATTACTGCTTCACAGCCCCAGCCCGGTGAACAGCCCATCATATCGGCTTTTCCGTCACCGTTGGTGTCAAAGATTTTGGCGATCTTCGGATCTTTTAACTGGGCGATATTGGTGATTTTATACTGCTCAGCGGTTTTCTTGTCGATCAGATAACCCTGCGCGGCACCCGTAACGAATACCCCCTCGCGATAAAACTTTTTGTCTCCGCCCGCAGCGGCGTACATATCATCATGCAGCGGCTGCCAGTTCACGGCGGTAAAAGTTGCATCGCCAGAGGCAATGGAGGTATAGCCGACGTTGTAGTCAACTTCGCTGGTTTTGTTAACGGTGTAACCCAGTTTCTCCAGCGCACGGGCGACTAACTGCGTCTGGAAGGATTCTTCAGAGATAGTGCTCTGGATTGGCTGTACGGTGATGCCTTTGCCCGGCAGGTCGGCAGCGAAAGTGCTGGTGGAGACAAGGGTGGCAAACGCTGTGGCAATAATTACTTTCTGTCGCATCGTTGTTCCTTATTACACTTCATCCTTCAAGCTGCCTCTTTGTTGGCTGCACTCATGCACTCCAGTCACGTACTACTTGTACGCTCCTGGGGATACATTCGTTTGCCGCCGCGATGCAACTTGAATGATTTTGTGCAAGTTAATGAATTGTAGGCCCGGTAAGCAATGCGCCACCGGGCAACGGGTGAATTACTTCGTGAAAGGGCGAGTGATAAGCCCAACGGGACCGGTGGTGTACCAGCGACGGTTGCCACGACTACGCGAGTCGCGACCGACGGCCTGCGTCAGGCGGTCGAGAATGATAGCGAGGATCACAATCCCAACCCCGCCGACGGTGGCAAGCCCCATATCCAGACGACCGATTCCGCGCAGAACCATCTGGCCCAGTCCGCCGACGGCAATCATCGACGCGATGACGACCATTGAGAGCGCCAGCATCAGCGTCTGGTTAACCCCGGCCATAATGGTGGGCATTGCCAGCGGGAGCTGCACTTTAAACAGCATCTGACGCGGGCTGGCACCAAACGAGCGCGAAGCTTCAATCAGATCGGCTGGCACCTGGTTAATCCCCAGAATAGTCAGACGCACGATTGGCGGCAGGGCGAAGATAATCGTCACCACTACGCCCGGGACGTTACCAATACCAAACAGCATGACAATCGGCACCAGATAGACAAACGCGGGCGTGGTTTGCATGGCGTCCAGCAGCGGGCGAACAATTTTTGCTGCTCGTGGACTGCGCGCCAACCAGATCCCCATCGGCAGACCGATCACCACGCAGAACAGCAGCGCGGTCAACACCAGCGCCAGGGTTATCATGGCCTGCGACCACGCGCCGATGGCACCGATAGCAATCAAGGAAATCAGCGTCGCAACGCCCATCCCCACGCCGGAAATCTGCCAGGCAATCAGCGCGAACAGGATAATCGCCACGGGCGCTGGCATACCTAACAGCAGCTGTTGAAAGCCGTTGAGAATGTAATCCACCGGGACACGAATGCCCTGGAAGACCGGACGGAAATGGGTAACGACCCAGTCGATCCCCTCTGTGACCCAACTGTCAAGCGGGATCAGCGTTTTATGGAACGGATCCATAATATTGAAATGCTCTGGTGCCGGCGCGGGTGCGCTGGTCAGCCAGTCCGCGCCACCACCGTCAGTGGGTGCGCCTGATGGCGTACTCCAGGCATCAGCATTTTGTGCGGCACTGTCGGCCGCTGGTGTGGTGTCCCACGGATTAGTTTGATCAGCCATTGTTTACCCCCTCACGATCTAAAGCCTGTAACAGCATGCGTTTTGAAATGACGCCCACATACTGCTGTTCCTCATCTACAACCGGCACCGCGCACGGGGCCTGACCGACATGAGAAAGCAACTCGCTGAGAGGGGTTTGTGCATCTACGGCTAACGGCTCATCGATCAATGCCGCTTCAATACCTTGCGCCTGACTTAACGCTGTTTTTAATGAGTCGATAGAGACAACGCCAACGAATTTATTGCCGCGTTCGATCACGTAACCATATTCGCGATCTTTGTCCTGCAATAATTGCAGCGCAGAACGTGGACCCACCCCGGGGTTTTTACGAATCAAACCTTCGGGACTACGGCGTGAAATATCTTTCGCGCTAAAGACCTGGCTAATATCGACACCACGGAAGAAGGTGCGTACATAATCATTGGCCGGATTATTCAGGATTTCATCTGGCGTGCCGACCTGGACCACTTCACCGTTTTGCATAATGGCAATTCTGTCGCCAATACGCATGGCTTCGTCGAGGTCATGCGATATAAAGACCACGGTGCGTTGATGCTTCGCCTGTAGTTTTACCAGTTCATCCTGCATCTCAGTACGAATTAATGGATCGAGGGCTGAGAAGGCCTCATCCATTAATAAGATGTCAGGGTTAATGGCTAATGCGCGGGCGAGGCCTACACGCTGGCGCATCCCCCCGGAAAGTTCATCCGGGTAGCCGTGAGCATAATTCTCCAGGCCAACCTGACGCAGTGCATCTAACGCTTTTTCACGACGTTCATCCGCACCAACACCGGCTAATTCCATGCCGAATGCCGTATTGTCGAGAACCGTCATGTGCGGCATCAGGGCAAAGGACTGGAACACCATCGCAATCTTTTTTCTGCGCACCTCGCGAAGCTCAGCATCGGATATCCGGGCGATGTCTACGCCGTCAATCAATACCTGTCCGCGGGTGGGTTCAATCAGGCGATTGAGAAGGCGTACCATTGTGGATTTACCCGAACCGGATAATCCCATGATGACAAATATCTCGCCTTCTTCAATGGCCAGACTGGCGTTCTTAACGCCAAGCGATAGCCCCGTTTTATCCAGAATCTGCTCTTTTGAAAGTCCTTTTTCAATATATTTGAAGGCTCTCTGGGGATGCTCTCCAAATATCTTATAGAGATTTTTAACTTCTAATTTAATTGCCATGCAATAGAATGATTCCTGTTATTTGTTTATATCGATATATTACCTGATGGAAATAGTGACCTTTTTCTACCCTAACATACTGAGAATCTGAGACAACCCTGAATTTGGTTGTGGCATGAATATTGCCAAAGGCCAGATGGCGGGACTTCCCGTGATATAAGGGCTGAGCGCGAATGTGAACGGGTTAATATTTTTTGTAAATGGCAATGAAAAATCGCCTGAATTGCTGGAATGCAGGCGAATAATGCGGCTGATATTGAGTGTAGATCACACAATTATATTTGCACGACAAAAGTGTGATCCTGTTAAAATATTTCCGCGAAAAATGTACGGTATTTTCCGTGAAAATGAGCGCTAGAAATTCCAGTCGTCATCTTCGGTTTCGACCGCTTTTCCCATCACATAAGATGAGCCGGAACCCGAGAAGAAATCGTGGTTTTCGTCAGCGTTGGGCGACAGTGCGGCAAGGATTGCCGGGTTAACCTCCGCCATTTCAGGCGGGAATAGCGCCTCATATCCCAAATTCATTAATGCCTTATTGGCGTTGTAACAAAGGAAGGCTTTGACGTCATCCACCCAGCCGGTTTCTGCATACAACTCTTCAGTATAACGCGCTTCGTTATCATACAATTCCATCAGCAGGTCAAAGGCAAAATTCTTTAACTCCTCGCGTGCGGATTCGCAAATATGCTCCAGACCTTTTTGATATTTATAACCAATGTAATACCCATGAACCGCTTCATCACGAATGATCAGACGAATGAGATCGGCGGTATTGGTCAATTTGCCGCGGCTGGAAAAATACATTGGCAACCAGAAGCCAGAATAGAACAGGAAGGATTCCAGAAACACGCTGGCTATTTTTTTCTTCAGCGGTTCGTCGCTGGCGTAATGTGTCAAAACGATCTGCGCTTTGCGCTGGAGTGGGGTATTTTCTTCACTCCAGGCGTAGGCAGCATCCACGTCTTTGGTCTGGCAAAGGGTAGAGAATATAGAGCTGTATGAACGGGCGTGCACCGCCTCCATAAAGCTGATATTCGACAGCACCGCCTCTTCATGCGGCGTTAACGAATCAGCCATTAACGCTGGTGCTCCGGCAACATTCTGAATGGTGTCGAGCAGCGTCAGCCCGGTAAAAACGCGGATTGTTAGCTGCTGTTCGGCGGCGTTCAACGTTTGCCAGGCCGGAATGTCATTGGAGAGCGGGACCTTTTCCGGGAGCCAGAAGTTACTGGTCAGACGGTTCCATACCTCAAGATCTTTATCATCCTCAATCTTGTTCCAGTTGATGGCGCTCACGCGGGATAATGTCATTTTCTCCTCCTTACAGCGCGCATGACACGCAGCCTTCGATTTCGGTGCCTTCCAGCGCCAGCTGGCGTAGTCGGATGTAGTACAGGGATTTGATGCCCTTACGCCAGGCGTAAATCTGCGCTTTATTGATATCGCGCGTGGTGGCGGTATCGGGGAAAAAGAGCGTCAGTGAAAGCCCCTGATCGACATGGCGCGTTGCTTCTGCGTAGGTATCAATGATTTTTTGTGGACCGATCTCATAGGCATCCTGATACAAGGCCAAATTCTCATTGGTCATAAACGGGGCAGGGTAGTAAACGCGCCCGGTTTTGCCCTCTTTGCGAATCTCCACTTTCGACACGATCGGGTGAATGCTTGACGTGGCATGATTGATGTAGGAGATAGAACCGGTGGGGGGAACCGCCTGTAAATTCTGGTTATAAATGCCGTAGCGCATCACATCTTCACGCAACTGTGACCACATCTCGCGCGTCGGCAGCGTAATGCCGCTGGCGGCAAACAGCGTGCGAACCTTGGCGGTTTTTGGTTGCCAGTCGCCCTGCAGATACTGGTTAAAATACTCGCCGCTGGCGTAGCGCGACTGTTTGAATCCGGCAAAGGTTTGACCGCGCTCGCGGGCGATCTTCATTGACGTATTCAGCGCATGCCAGGTGATGGTATAGAAATAGAGATTGGTGAAATCCAGCCCTTCCGGCGAACCGTAGGCGATCCCTTCCCGCGCCAGATACCCGTGCAGATTCATCTGCCCAAGACCAATCGCGTGCGACGCGCTGTTTCCGGCCTCAATCGAGGGCACGCTGCGGATATGGCTCATGTCCGAAACGGCGGTTAAGCCACGAATCGCCGTTTCCACGGTACGACCAAAGTCGGGTGAATCCATGGTATGGGCAATGTTTAACGAGCCGAGATTGCAGGAAATATCGTGCCCGGTCTGCGCGTAATTGAGATTTTCATCGTAGGTGGAGGCACTGTTAACCTGCAAAATCTCCGAGCACAGGTTGCTCATATTGATCCGACCGGCAATTGGATTGGCGCTATTCACCGTATCTTCAAACATGATGTAAGGATAGCCAGACTCAAACTGGATCTCGGCCAGACGCTGGAAGAAATCGCGGGCGTTAATGTATTTTTTACGCACACGTTCGTCGGCAAGCAGTTCGTCATAGCGTTCACTGACGGCGATATCGCCGAACGCTTTGCCGTAAATGCGTTCCACGTCATAGGGTGAGAACAGCGCCATGTCGGCATTCTCTTTGGCCAGCTTAAAGGTGATATCCGGGATCACCACGCCAAGCGACAGGGTTTTGATGCGGATTTTCTCGTCGGCGTTTTCACGTTTGGTATCCAGAAAACGTAAAATATCCGGATGGTGTGCGTGCAGGTACACTGCGCCCGCACCCTGACGCGCGCCGAGTTGATTGGCATAAGAAAACGCATCTTCCAGCATTTTCATTACCGGGATTACGCCGGAGGACTGATTCTCAATGCGTTTAATCGGCGCACCTGCTTCGCGCAGGTTAGAGAGCAAAAACGCCACGCCGCCACCGCGCTTGGAGAGCTGAAGTGCGGAGTTGACCGCCCGACCAATAGACTCCATGTTGTCTTCAATACGCAACAGGAAGCAGGAGACCAGCTCACCGCGTTGCTGTTTGCCGCAGTTTAAAAAGGTTGGTGTGGCGGGCTGAAAGCGCCCGGAGAGCATTTCATCGGTCAGTTGCATCGCGAGCGTTTCATCGCCCTGCGACAGCGTGAGCGCCACCATCGTGACCCGATCCTCAAAGTCTTCGAGATAGCGCTTACCGTCGAACGTTTTCAGCGTATAGCTGGTGTAGAACTTCCATGCGCCGAGGAACGTCTGGAAACGGAATCCGCTGGCGTGGGCGTGATCGAATAGCTTCAGCACGAACGCGCGATCGTAGCGGGCTAACACGCTGGCATCGTAATAGCCTTCATCCACCAACGTTTCCAGGCGCTCCTGCTGGCTGGCAAACGCCACCGAGTTTGGGCGGACGTGGGCGGCAAAGAAGGCCTCCACGGCCTGATGGTCTTTGTCGAACTGAATGCGCCCGGCTTTATCGTACAGATTCAGCATGGCGTTCAGGGCGTGATAATCCAGCGTTGGCTGCATTACACGTTCTGCGGTTGTCGTTGCCAAAATTCGCTCACTCCTTTTCGAACGTTGTCGATATCGCTTTGGGTGCCCATCAGCTCAAAGCGATAGAGCCACGGCACGCCGCATTTTTGTGAGATGACATCACCCGCGCGACCGTAGGCGTCACCGAAATTACGATTGCCGGAGGCGATCACCCCACGGATTAACGCCCGGTTGTGCGTATCGTTTAAAAAGCGGATCACCTGTCTTGGGACCGCGCCAGCAGTGCCGCCGCCGCCGTAGGACGGCACGATTAATATGTAAGGTTCGTCTACCCGGATCCGCTCGCGTTCGTTAAGCGGAATGCGGATGGCTGGCAGCCCCAGACGCTGCATAAAGCGGTGCGTATTTTCGGAGCTGCTGGAGAAGTAGACGAGCTGACTCATGCGCTGGCCACACGGTGTTCTGGATGCAGACGGTTGATCATGTCCGGGCGAAACCCTGACCAACTGGTTTCACCCGCGACCACGACCGGTAGCTGGCGAAACCCTTGATCGCGCAGGCTATCAGCCAAATCGGGCTGTAAATCGACGTTTACCATCTCAAAGTCAAAACCACGGCTTTCCATTGCCCGTTTGGTGGCGTGGCACTGAACACAGTTATTGCGAGTGTAAATAATAATACTCATGATTCGTATTTCCATTTAAAAATAAAGGATCGGCGCGATATAGGGCGTCGGGTTGTGTGTGTTCTGATAGGAAAGATACTAGATGTAGTTTTAAAAAGATTCAACCATACAAGATATGGGAATTTTAGATTGATGATGAGCGGGGTGATGAGCGTGGCGGGGGAAGGCTAACGGGTGGTTATAAATTGCCCGATGGCGCTAAGCTTATCGGGCCTACGGGCAACAGGAGAGCACAACGTAGGCCGGATAAGGCATTTATGCCGCCATCCGGCAGCGCAGAATCACATGCGCATCCCCACCGCCAGACGGTTAAAGCAGTTCATCAGACTAATGGCAAATGTCAGGTCGCTAATTTCTTTCGCGCTGAAATGGTCTAGCAGCGGCAGATAAACGTCATCTTCGGCGTGAGTAGTGGCAATCTGGGTGACCGATTCGGCCCACGCCAGCGCCGCACGTTCCTGTTCGCTGAAGTGGTGACTCACCCGCCAGCCTGCCAGTGCGTCCAGTTTGGCCTGCGCAACACCGGATTTGCGCAGTGCTTTACTGTGCATTTCCAGACAAAAGGCGCAGCCGTTGATTTGCGAGACCCGCAGGTAAATCAGCTCCGTCAACGTAGGTTCCAGCGCGCAGTTTTCCAGCGCTTGGCTTGCCTGAACCAGAGCGTTATAGATTTCAGGACTGAGTTCGTAATAGGGCTGGCGTAACATTGTCATGGTATTTCTCCTCGTTTGGATGACCCGCAATGTAGCACTATAATGGACTGCAACAGAGAGCCATATTGTTGCCAAAAAAGCAGACCATAAATGCCACGTTATCAGCAAATCGCCCGTCAGTTAAAAAACGCAATTGAGAAAGGCGAACTCAAGCCTGGTACCAGATTGCCCTCCAGCCGGACCTGGGCCCAGGAGCTGGGAGTATCACGCTCGACGGTGGAAAATGCCTATGCCGAGCTGGTGGCGCAGGGCTGGCTCGCGCGGCGTGGACAGGCAGGGACGTTTGTCAGTGAGCAACTGCGACCAGAAAGGGCGCCTGCATCGCCTGCCATCTTCGCCGGAGAAAATCCCAGACCGCAACCTTTTCAGATGGGATTACCCGCACTCGATCTTTTTCCGCGTGAAGTCTGGGCACGGGTGATGGGACGGCGTTTACGCACCCAAACGCGTTTTGATCTGGCGGTGGGGGATGTATGTGGCGAACGGGTGTTACGCCAGGCAATTGTTGATTATCTGCGCGTTTCACGCAGCATTGAATGCCAGCCAGAGCAGATTTTTATCACTCCAGGCTATGCGGCATCAATGACGTTAATCCTGCGCGCTCTGGCGCATCCCGGTGAGGGAATGTGGGTCGAAGATCCCGGTTTTCCGCTGATCCGGCCCGTGGTGGCTCAGGAACGCATTGAGTTGATGCCGGTAGTGGTGGATGCCGATGGTCTGGATGTCAGCGCCGGGATCCGCGACTACCCGCAGGCGCGTTTTGTACTGCTCACTCCCGCTCATCAAAGCCCTCTGGGGGTAGCACTGTCTTTGGACCGTCGCCACCAGTTGCTGGAGTGGGCGACTCGTGCGCAGGCGTGGGTAATCGAAGATGACTATGACAGTGAATTTCGTTACCACGGTAAGCCGTTGCCGCCGCTAAAAAGTCTGGATGCGCCTCAGCGGGTGATTTATGCCGGAACGTTCAGCAAATCGATGTTTCCGGCTTTGCGTACGGCATGGCTGGTGGTGCCTCTGACCCAGGTTGAACGCTTTCGCCAACAAGCGGCGCTAACGGCCTGTAGCGTTCCGGTTCTATGGCAGCAAACGCTGGCGGATTTCATGCGAGACGGCTACTTCTGGCGACACTTAAAACGTATGCGACAGCATTATGCCGAACGACGACAATGGATGGAAAACGCCCTGACCGAACAAGGGTTTAGCGTCATTCCTCAGGAAGGTGGGATTCAACTGGTGATGAGTGTAGACGGAGATGATACTGCGCTGGTGCGCAAAGCGAATCAGGCCGGGTTAGCGGTTCAGGCGCTAAGCCGCTGGCGAATAACGTCAGAAGGAAAGGGGGGAATATTGCTGTCATTTACTAATATCAGCTCGGCGGAAATGGCGCAACAGGCGGCCTACCAACTGAGGTTGGCGCTGACATAAATCTGTACGTTACTTAAGATATTCGTCTCATCGTGTTCACTCGTTTATGGACTTTTCTGAAAGCGTTGCTAATGCTGAATCAGGTAAGGTAAGCCCGCAGTAAAAGATAACGAGGAAAATAATATGTATTTACGACCTGATGAGGTGGCGCGCGTACTTGAAAAAGTGGGCTTTACCGTTGATGTAGTGACGCAGAAAACGTACGGCTATCGGCGTGGCGAAAATTATGTGTATGTTAATCGTGAAGCTCGCATGGGGCGTACCGCATTAATTATCCATCCCACGTTGAAAGAGCGTAGCTCTTCGCTGGCGGAACCGGCAACGGATATTAAAACTTGCGATCATTACCAGCAATTCCCGCTGTATTTAGCCGGAGAGACTCATGAGCATTATGGTATTCCGCACGGCTTTAGCTCGCGTATTGCGCTTGAACGTTATCTGAGCGGGCTGTTTGGCGACGTTAATTCTAACTAATAACGCGACTGGCAGTGCCAGTCGCGAAGAAGCGTGTCAGGCTTTAGCCTGATGATAGCTGCTGACCTTAAACAAGCGGCGGCAATAATCAAGAAAGTAGCCATAGACAGCGCCCATCAGCATTGACACCACGATGTTCGAACTTACTGCAGCCGTAATCTGATGCCAGTCTGCGCCAACCGTCAGCAGAATAATCACATACACCGGCGACTGGAAGGTGACATAAGCCAGCACATCCGCCAGATTTTTTGCCCATCCTGCCTGCGTGGCTTTACGGGCCGCGCGCATGAACAAATCACGATACATGCCGTATGGCCACGCGATCAGTATGTTGACAGGGATAGCGACTAATCTGGAATACAGCGACTGTTCGAAGCTCATTCCAGAAAGGAATATTTCGATCAACATGTTCACGACAGAACAATAAACAACCATCGCGAACGTGTCTGCTACTGCATGACGCAAGCGTGACTGCGGAGAGAACATGTTAATGCTCCTTGTAAAAAGGGGAAAAAAGGTTTTGAATACCTTAACTGCTAGTGATTTGTCTTGCTGCTTTCGCGTTTTAATAGGATATCTGCCTGGATAATAACTAGCAACTAGCTGAAAATTTTTATTTATTGTCTTTTTGTCGATAAAATGCTCTGTAATGGTTTGTTTTTTGTTCGTTTTGGTGTTTTCGTTGCTGTGTTAATTAAAATCTTTTTAGATCAAGGAGTTATTGTTGCTTGTTTTTCTGAATTTTTTGCGCTCCTTTTCTGAATGTTGACTGATGTGCATTATGTATACTCGTTGGTTCCACGAGATGCCGTGGCTTGTTTCTTAAGTGACGCGTTGAGATACCTTGCAGGTATATTCAAAGCTGCAATCAGGGTAATAGAATATATTGTCTGGGCGATAGCAGAATGGATGCTATAAATATCAGAGTTGGCTATTTGTTTAATGATAAACGAATAAATTAGACTGGAAATATAATAATTGGTTGCATACAATATTTAGCGTAATACCGTTTTTATGTTTTACGTTAAAGAGGTTTTGTTAATATGAGCTCAATGTTAAAAAACTTAAATAATATCCGCTCGCTGCGTGCAATGGCTCGTGAATTTTCCGTTGATGTACTGGAAGATATGCTTGAAAAATTCAGGGTAGTGACCAAAGAACGGCGCGATGAAGAAGAACAGCTACAGCGCCAACGTGCAGAACAGCAGGCAAAAATTAATGCCTTGCTGGCGCAGATGCAGGCAGACGGGATCAGCCCGGAGGAGCTGCTGAGCATAACACCTGCGACGGCACGTTCAGTTAAAAAACGCGAACCGCGCCCGGCGAAATATCGTTTTATCGATCTCAATGGTGAAACGAAAACATGGACCGGACAAGGTCGCACACCGAAGCCAATTGCCCAGGCGCTGGCTGCCGGTAAATCTCTTGATGACTTTTTGATCTAATTGCGAAGGCGGTGAGGAGATCCTCACCGCTTATTTTCAGCAAACGCCGAAATCACCCTCTTCGGTATATCGCGTGACATCAGCTGCTTTCAGCGTGAATTTATCACCGCTTTCATTACTGGCTTGTACCGCCACAATTTGATCGTCATTGACTTCAACAACCTTCAGTTTTGGACCGCCCATACGCGGTTGAACCAGATCGCCAGGTTTAAACATATTGTTGCGCTCCTTTATTTATCATTTATCGCAGAACTCACCATAGATCACGTCAACCGGCGGGTACAGTGCTGTTTCAATGATTACCGCTTAATGAGTACGTCGGTTCCAGGGCATGATGTCCAGTAATCGCGCCATACCGCAAAAGCCGGTTACGCCAGCGAGTATCAGCCCGGCGCCCACAAAACCGCTCAGCAGGAAGAAGGCGCTGCTAACGCTATAGCCCAGAATAACGCCGAGTAGGGCAAGACTGCCTGCGGCTATCTGCACCTGACGCATCAGCGGTAACGGTTGTGAACTGTCTTTCGCCACCGGCAACCCTGCGGCTTTCCAGCCGTCAATTCCACCTTCCAGCAACCAGACCTGCGCGGGTGCGGCGATGGCGCTCAGTTTTGTTGCCGCATTTTGTGTACGTTTGCCTGACTGGCAGTGAAAAATCACCTGCTCGGCGCGTAAATTCGCTGGCAGCGATCCCTGCTCAAGCGCGGGTAATGGCGCCAGATGTGCCTCAGGAATATGCTCGTGCAGATACTCGTCAGCATCGCGGATATCAATCAGTTTTGCACCCTGCGCGACCAGTGTCTGCGCCTCGCGTGGGGAAATCGTCCCAATAGTCATGATGGCTCCTTATGGGCAATACAGTGTTTTTAATGTGGCGATCAGCGAATTCACGGCCGCATTTTTAATGGAGTAGAGGATGCGCTGGGCATCGCGCTGGCTTTCTATCAGACCTTCTTCACGCATACGCGCCAGATGCTGGGATGTGGCGGAAGGACTAAGGCCGGTAACACGGGCTAACTCACCCGCGCTGGTACCGGGTGAACCACAGAGCATGCACAAAATCAGCAACCGTTTCGGGTTACTCATCGCTTTTAGCAGGGCGGCAGCCTGTTCAGCGCTGGCCTGGAGTTGTTCAAGTTCAGTCATATGTATTTAAGCATTGTCTAAATTAAGTGCATTCTAAAATAAACAGCCAACGTACGCCAGCGTAAAGAGCGTAAAGGAGGGTAAAACAGCAGGGCGAGACGGGAGGAGTTAGCTACACTGATTAATCTTAGAGATAAAATCTCTTTTTAAACAATGATTAATTTTTGCTTGTAGGGAGTGTGTATGGGTTTCTGGAGAATCGTTTTTACTATTATTCTGCCCCCGCTTGGCGTGCTGCTGGGGAAGGGATTCGGCTGGGCATTTATCCTCAATATCGTTCTGACGCTGCTGGGCTACATTCCTGGTTTGATCCATGCCTTCTGGATACAGACGCGTAATTAATTCCTTTCTACTACGGCGCTTTGGCGCCGTTTTCTTTGTGCCCCTTTCTCCTCTGCTACACTTTTGGGTGTTGATTGTTAATTACCGAGGTGGATATGGGACTCTTCAATTTTGTAAAAGATGCAGGTGAAAAACTGTGGGATGCGGTCACTGGAAACCATGACACAGCCGATCTGGCAAAAAAAGTGCAGGAACACCTGAACAAAACCGGCATCCCTGATGCGGATAAAGTGGACGTGCAAATTAACGAAGGCAAAGCCACGGTTTCTGGTGATGGATTAAGTCAGGAAGCAAAAGAAAAAATTCTGATCGCGATTGGTAATATCTCTGGTATCGCCAGCGTAGATGATCAGGTTAAAACCTCTGCACCCGCGAGCGAAAGCCAGTTTTATACCGTGAAATCTGGGGATACCCTGAGCGCTATTGCCAAACAGGTTTACGGTAATGCCAACCTATATAACCAGATATTTGAAGCGAATAAACCAATGCTAAAAAGCCCGGATAAAATCTATCCTGGGCAGGTTTTACGTATTCCGGAACAGTAATGTTATTCAGGCTTATTGCGTCAGTAATTTACCGGACATAGCCTGTTGAATAATCGGAATCGGCGTCAGCAAGTGCTGGCGCATTAATTCGCTGGCGCACGTGGCATCACGTGCCAGAATCGCTTCGGTCAGCGTCTTGTGCTGATCGTGTTTGTCTTCCAGCATTTCAACCGACAGCACCGTTTTACGTAGCCAGATAAACCGGTAGCGCGCCGCCAGAGAGAACAGCCGTTCGCGCATTTGCAGCAGATATTGTGAACCACAGCCAGCGACAATCGCCGAGTGAAATGCCTGATGGCGCTGATCCCACTCGTCGAGCATCTGTTCGCTGGCGTCAATGGCTTCAAGCTTACTGAGCATATGCGCGCGCGCCAGAATTTCAGCTTCCCAGGCGTCGTCGCCGCGTTCAATGGCCAGCGCGACCAGCATGGCTTCCATATTGGCGCGGGCATCGAAAATATCGAGCAACTCCTGCTCTGACATCGGGGCGACACGATACCCTTTCTGATTAACCACCGTCACTAACCGCTCGGCAACTAACTGCGAAAGCGCTTCGCGCAGCGGTCCCACGCCTAGCTCATAGCGTGAGGTTAGCAGACTCATACGCAGTTTTTCATCAGGCTGATACACACCGCGGATGATGTCGTTTTTCAGCCAGCGGTATCCATCAATGGCCGTCGGTTGGGGAATGGCGGTCATGGTCATACTCCTGAAAGGATTTCCCGGCCTGCGCCGGGAACAGGTTTAATGCGTATTTTGCAATGGTGCTTTTTGCCACGATAGCAGTTTTTTCCAGCGTGACATAATGGGCACGGTGCAAATAATTCCTATGGCTAACAACCCGGTAGAGATAACTTCCAGCTGTTGGGCCGGGCGAAACAGCATGACCACCAACACAAAGATAATAAACGCGATGACCAGCCAGGTAAGCCACGGATAGAGCCACATTTTCAGTTTAATTTCACCGCCTCGCGCCAGCAGGATTTTGCGCATCCGCAGTTGAGAAACGGCAATGACCAGATACACCAGCAGCGCGATGGCACCGGAGCTGTCGATCAGGAATTTAAACACCTTGGCCGGGGCGTAATAGTTGACGATGACGGTGAGGAACGCAGCACCTGTCGACAGTAACACCGCCACATAAGGCGTTTTGCTGCGGTTCGTTTTACCCATAAAGGCGGGGGCATCGCCACGGCGGCTAAGGGAGTAGAGCATACGCGATGACGTATACAGCGCGGAGTTAAGACAGCTGGTCACCGACAGTAAAATGACGCAGTCCATGATCAATTTCGCGTGCGGGATATGCAGTAGCTCCAGCACCGAGCGATAAGAACCGACTTCTTTCAGGCCCGGCATGTTCCACGGGATCAGCGCCACCACCACAAAAATAGAGCACAGATAGAAGATAGAGATACGCCAGATAACCGAGTTGGTGGCGCGAACGATATGTTTATCCGGGGTATCGGATTCGGCGGCGGCGATGGTAACTATCTCTGCGCCCATAAAGGAGAACATGGTGATCAACATCGCGCTGATCACGGCGCCAAAACCGTTGGGCATAAAGCCGCCCTGATCCCACAGGCGTGAAACTCCGCTAACCTCGGCATAAGGGTAGAAACCGCTAATCGCCGCCGCACCGAGGGTAATAAACGCCAGAATGGCAACCACTTTGCACAGCGCCAGCCAGAACTCGAACTCACCGTAATTTTTGACGCTCAGCAAATTACTGCCGGTTAACGCCAGCGTGATAACCAGAGAAAACAGCCAGATAGGAATACCTGGTACCCAGGAGTGCAGAATGATGGCGGCGATATTCGCTTCCAGAGGGATAACTAACACCCAGAACCACCAGTACAGCCAGCCGATGGTATAACCTGCCCACGGGCCAATGGCCTTATCGGCGTAAGTGGAAAAAGAACCGGTATCCGGGGTGGCAACGGCCATTTCGGCCAGCATGCGCATAATCATCACCACCAGCAATCCGGCGAACAGATAGGCTAATAATACTGCGGGACCGGCTTCTGCAATCGCCACACTTGAACCGACGAACAGACTTGCGCCGATTACCCCGGCAATAGACAGCATGGTGACGTGGCGTGATTTCAGCCCGCCCCCTAAATCATGTGATTGTGACACTTGCCCCATCTTTAAACCTCGTTATTGTTATTGACGTCGCTTCCTGCACCTTACCCGTAGGCCCGGTAAGCGTAGCGCCACCGGGCATCACAACATTGCCGGATGGCAGCGCTTGCGCTTTATCCGGCCTACAATTTCCCGTTTTTACTCGGGGGTTTAACCCTGCTTTGCCTCGGCAAAACACTGGGCGATAATGTCCAGCCCCTGGCGGATTTGCGCATCTTCAATAGTCAGCGGGACAAGAATGCGCAGCACGTTGTAGTAAGGTCCGCAGGAGAGCAGGATCAGTCCTTTCTCGCGTGCACGCGCCACCACTTCCGCAGTCAGTTTGGCGTCTGGTTTCGTGTGGTCGCCGTTTTCGAACAGTTCGATAGCAATCATCGCGCCCAGCCCGCGTACGTCGCCAATCTCGCGATGGGTTTCCGCGATAGCCAGCAGGCCTTCGCGCAGGGTTTGTCCCAGTTCGTTGGCTTTTTGCAGCAGATTTTCCTGTTCAAAAATGTTCAGTACCGCCAGCGCGGCGGCGCAGGCAATTGGGTTACCGGCATAGGTACCGCCCAGACCGCCCGGTGGGATTGCGTCCATGACTTCGGCGCGTCCGGTCACGCCCGCCAGCGGGAAGCCTCCGGCGATGGATTTGGCGAAGGTGGTGAGATCGGGCGCAACGCCCATCTGCTCCATGGCAAACAGCGTACCGGTACGGCCCGCACCGCTCTGTACTTCATCGGCAATCAGCATGATCCCGTGTTCGTCACAAATGGCGCGCAGCCGTTGCATAAAGGAAGGAGAGGCTGCGTAAAAGCCGCCTTCGCCCTGAACGGGTTCAATCACGATGGCGGCGACGTCTTCTGGCGCGGCATCGTTTTTGAAAATGCGGTGAATGCTGGCGATAGCATCATCTTCACTGATGCCGTGCAGAGGGCAAGGATAAAGCGCGCGATAGACGTGACCCGGCATCAGCCCCATTCCGGCGGAGTACGGATTGACTTTCCCGGTCAGTGACAGGGTGTAGTGGGTACGACCGTGGTAAGCGCCGCTAAAGGCGATAGTCCCCGTACGCTTGGTGGCGGCGCGGGCGATTTTCACCGCGTTTTCTACCGCTTCAGAACCGGTGGTCACCAGCAGGGTTTTCTTGGCGAAATCACCCGGCACTTTCTTATTCATGATTTCACACAGCTCCAGGTACGGCTCATAGGCCAGCACCTGGAAACAGGTATGGGACAGCTTTTTCAACTGCGCTTCTACCGCAGAGACGATCTGCGGATGCAGGTGACCGGTGTTCAGCACCGCAATACCGCCAGCAAAGTCGAGGAATTCCCGGCCTTCAACGTCCCAGACCCGACAGTTTTCTGCCCGCTCGGCAAAAATAGGGTGGATCTGTCCTACGCCACGGGGAACGGCGTTGCTGCGACGTTGCATAAGTTCTTTGTTGGTGCTCATCAGGTGTTCTCCAGTATTTGTTTTATTAAAGGCCGATGCACATATATTTGATTTCTAAGTAGTCTTCGATGCCGTATTTCGATCCTTCACGGCCAAGACCGGAGGCTTTTATCCCCCCAAACGGGGCGACTTCGTTGGAGATAATGCCGGTGTTAATCCCGACGATGCCGTACTCCAGCGCTTCGCCAACGCGGAAGACGCGGCTTAAATCACGGGCGTAGAAATAGGCGGCCAGACCAAACTCGGTGTCGTTGGCCTGAGCGATGACGTCAGCTTCGTCTTTAAAACGAAACAGCGGAGCCAGCGGGCCGAAGGTTTCCTCTTTGGCGACCTTCGCGTTATCAGGCACATCTACCAGAATGGTGGGCTGGAAGAAGTTACCGCCGAGCGCATGAGGTTTACCGCCCGCGATAATGCGTGCGCCTTTATCCAGAGCATCGGCGATGTGTTCCTGCACTTTGGCAACCGCTTTCTCGTCGATCAGCGGTCCGGTGGTGACGTCAGGTTGCAGACCATCGCCGAGATGCAGCTTGCTCACCGCCTGCTGGAGTTTTTCAGCAAAGCGCTCATACACGCCGTCCTGCACGTACAGGCGGTTGGCGCAGACGCAGGTTTGACCAGCGTTACGGAACTTCGATGCCAGCGCGCCTTCCACGGCTTTATCAAGATCGGCATCGTCAAAGACGATAAACGGCGCATTGCCGCCCAGCTCCAGCGATACTTTTTTGATGTCTTTGGCGCACTGCTGCATTAACTGACGGCCGATTTCGGTCGAGCCGGTAAATGACAGCTTGCGTACCAGCGGGTTGCCTGTTAGCTCGTTGCCGACCGCGCTCGCAGAACCAGTCACCACGCTGAAAACGCCAGCCGGGATCCCGGCGCGATTAGCCAGTTCTGCCAGCGCCAGTGCGGAGTAGGGGGTTTGACTGGCGGGTTTAAGCACCATCGTACAGCCTGCTGCCAGCGCCGGACCGGCTTTACGGGTGATCATCGCTGAGGGGAAGTTCCACGGCGTAATCGCGGCGGTAACGCCGATCGGCTGCTTAATGACGATCAGGCGTTTATCAGCCTGATGGCCAGGGATCGTATCGCCATAGATGCGTTTGCCCTCTTCGGCAAACCACTCAATAAATGAGGCTGCATAGGTGATTTCGCCTTTGGCCTCCGCCAGCGGTTTACCCTGTTCCAGGGTCATCAAGCGGGCGAGATCGTCCTGATGCTCAATCATCAGGTTGAACCAGCGGCGCAGGATATTGGCTCGCTCTTTGGCGGTCAGCGCACGCCAGGCCGGCAGGGCGCGGTTAGCGGCGTTAATCGCTTCGCGGGTTTCATCTGCCCCCATTTTAGGTACGCTACCCAATTGCTGACCGTTGGCGGGATTGGTCACCGCGATGGTCTCGCCGCTGTTGGCGTCACGCCAGTTGCCGTCGATCAGTGCCTGCTGGCGAAATAATGTTGGATCGTTAAGTTGCATGATTGCTTCCTGTCTTAATCGGTTTAACGGGTAAATGCGGCGTGTAATGTCTCCACGCTACGTGCCGCACGCAGCGTGCGTCCGGGGTTACTCTGGTTCTCCAGCAGCGCATGTACTTTGCTGACAATATGTGCGCCGATAGGGATCGCCGACGTTGCTGCCGGAGAAGGGGCGTTACAGGTGTGAATTGAGCGTGGCGTGGTGACAAACAGAAAATCGTCGATAAGCTTGCCATCAGGTGACACCGCCTGTGCCCGTACGCCCGCAGGCCAAGGTTGCAGATCCTTAAGCGTCAGGCTCGGGCAGTACTTTTGTACCAGCCGCAGATAACCGCTTTTGCACAGCGAATTCTTCATTTCGCCAAGCCCTGAGCGCAGGTTGTTTTGCAGCACGCGGCGAATACCAGAAGAGCCGAGGATCTCCAGCGTATCGCTGAGCGAGAAGTCACGTTTACGATAGCCTTCACGTTTAAATGCCAGTACCGCGTTGGGGCCGACGGTGACGCTGCCGTCAATCATCCGGGTCAAATGAACGCCGAGAAACGGCATCGCCGGGTCGGGGATGGGGTAGATCAAATGGTTAACTATCTGATTATGTTCTGGCGCCAGGCGGAAATATTCGCCCCGGAACGGACAGATGATAAAGCCAGGTTCAACGCCGAGCATTTTTACCAGTCGGTCCGCCATCAGGCCAGAACAGCTAATCAGCGTCGCGCCTTCATATTCCTGGCCCTGACGGGTACGGACAATCACGCCTGCAGCATGCTCTTTCAGCGCGCTGACCTCGGCGTTGTAAATAATTTCACCGCCTTTGGCCTGGAAAATCTTCGCCATCGCGGCGGTGACTTCGCGGTAGCTGACAATCCCGCTCGACGGGACAAAAATGCCGCCCAGTCCGGTGATATTGGGTTCACGCTCGCGAAGTTCCTGCGCATTTAGCCATTCGCGCTCCAGACCGTTAGCGGCGGTGCGATCCCAAAGCGCGCGCATGCGCTCCATTTCCAGAGCGGAGGTGGCAACCAGCATTTTTCCGCAGACGTCGTAGCGGATGCCGTTTTGGTCGCAAAAGGCTTTTGTGGCGCGATTTCCGGCCAGGCAAAATTGTGCCTTCAGGCTGCCGGGGGTGTAATAGACCCCGGCATGAATGACGCCGCTGTTGTGGCCCGTCTGGTGGCAGGCCGGGCCGGACTCTTTTTCCAGTAGCGCGATTTTGGCGTCCGGATAGACATCAATCAGCTGCATGGCGGTCGACATGCCGATAATGCCGCCGCCAATAATCACAAAATCATACATCCGCTTTTCCTTCGCGCTTACTGATGGGTCTGGTAGTGGTTGGTCGCGTACGCAAAATAACCACGCTGGCGCATCAGTTCGCGGCGCAAGTCCGGATGCGAAGTGAAGCGATCGCGCCCGTGCAGCCAGAACAGGTTGTTGATCAGCAGGAATTTACCCACTGAAACCGGAACGGAAATAATGCTCTTGCTGGTTTCCAGCGCATCGGACAGGTCACTCAGCCAGACGCCTTCTTCATAGTCTTTTGGCTGGACGAACTGGTCGATGTAGCGCATTACCGGGCGGCCCTGCTGGTCAACGTCAAATACCGGATGGAACACTTCCTGACTGACGTTTTTGCTTGGCGGTGCGGCAAAGCGCATGGCGCGACGTGCCAGAGGATGGGTAAAGTACTGCTCCAGATGCTCCCAGTCGTCGAGGTGCAGCAGCAGCGAGTTACCGCCGGTCATGTTCTGCTCGTCGATCTTCATCATCAGCACGTAATCGGTGATTTCCTCGAGGTAGGTTCCGTCGTTGTGCAATTCCATTACTCGGTGAGGCTGGCGCAGATAGCTGTCTGAGTTATCGACGTTTTTCACCACAAAACGAGCGTAATATTGACCGCTCATCGCATCAAAATTAGAGCGTCCGATGAGGTGCGCTACCGCCGTTGCCAGCTTGACCATCTCTTCCGCCTGCGCCACGTCGTCTACGCCAACGGCATTGATTAGCAGTGCGCCTTCGGCACGATCGAGCAGGGTTTTCAGCAGCAGGGGCTGTAACTGATTGCCGCACAGGTCGTCGAGGATCTTGCCCACTTTGAAGCGCAAGAAGGATTTGTATTCCAGCGCCTGAACCGGCCACTGCGCGACGGCCTGCAGAAATTGCTCAGTGGTCTCAGCAGAAAAAGTCAGCTCCAGCAGGCGTGGGGATTGGGCTGACGGTTTCAGCGTGAAACCGCTGTAGTGCTGGGCTGGATCTTCAGCGTTCGGTTTTACGGCAGTCAGTGCGTTCATCAAATCGTTCCTCTCAGTAGATTGTCAGGGAGATATGGCGCAGCTCGTTTCGTAGCCATAAATTAAAAATATCTACATTTTTGAAAAACGCGCACAGAATGAGCTTGTTTGTTTATTATTTGTGATCAAAAACAACAAATATTTAACATTATGAAGGGTGTGGGTTAATGCGAGGGAAAAGATAAAGTATTTTAAAACAGTGGGTTAATCACGCTGCCGTTGGTGATGTGTCAGCGGCAGCGGCAAAGTCAGTAACCAACTTTATAAATACGCCCGGTTTGGATGCCTTCCACACTGCGGCGGTAGGCGTTGGCGACGGCGGTGGCGGGCACGCTTTCAAAGCCCGGGAAGAAACTGTCGTAAGCTTCGGCGGACTCACTCAGCACGGTCGGACTTATCAGGTTAATGCGTTGACCATGGCCTAGTTCACAGGCCGCGGCGCGAACAAACCCTTCCAGCCCGGCATTGATCGTTGCGGCGTTTGTCCCCTGGGCGATGGGCTCGTGGGCGATAATGCCGCTAATTAACGTTATCGATCCGCCATCATTCAGGAAATGCTGCCCGGTTAATGCCAGGCGTATCTGGCCTAATAGTTTATCCTGAAGCCCCTGATTAAAGTCCTGGTCGGTCATTGTCGACAGCGGCCCAAAGAACAGATTACCGGTGGCGGAAACGATCGCATCTACCCGACCGACTTTTTCAAACAAGGCCTTGACACTCTCCTGCGAGGTGATATCGACCTGGTAATCACCCTGAGTGCGACCCACGCGGACCACCTCATGTTTACGGCTCAATGCTTGCGTAACTGCGCGACCCACTGTACCACTGGCACCAATAATGACGATTTTCATAACCACCTCCGCAATAGTGTGAGCCGCTATTCTTTAATGAAAATGAAATCAGATAAACTGGCTAAAAGTTAGATGATTACTAACCAGGGGTTTGTAATATGGATAAACTGCGCAGCATGGAAACGTTTGTCGCCGTGGTGGAGAGTGGGAGCTTTACTTCTGCGGCGACGAGGCTCGAAATGTCTGCGGTGATGGTGGGAAAATATATCACCCAACTGGAAGCGCAGCTCGGCACGCGTTTGCTGGAGCGTAATACGCGCCGCCAGAGTCTGACCGATGCCGGACGCGTCTATTTTGAAGAAGCCCGTCGCGTGCTGGAGCAGGTATCGATAGCCGAACGTTCGGTAGAGCGTCTGCGGCTGGCACCTGCGGGGACGCTGCGCATTAGCGCGCCCACTTCTTTTGGCGCTTGCGTGATCTCGCCGCTGGCCGCTGCGTTTTTACAGACCTGGCCAGAGGTGCGCATTGAACTGGATCTCACCAACCGGATGGTTGATCTGGTGAATGAAGGTGTCGATCTGGCGATCCGCATTGGCGATATCCATCAGACTGACGTGGTGGCGAAATACCTGTGTCCCTACCGTATGGCAATTTGTGCTTCGCCAGATTATCTTGCTCGCCATGGCACCCCCCGGACGCCCGCGGATCTGGTGGATCATCTGTGCCTGTCTCATACCGTGTGGACGGCTCGAAACGAGTGGATACTGCCTGGCGTGACGGGGGAGGTCAGATGGAAGCGCGATGCGATCCTGCGCTGTAACGATGGTCATGGCCTGCGTATGGCGGCAGTAGCGGGGGCTGGGCTGTTATTGCAACCTGAGGTGCTGCTGGCGCAAGAACTGGCTACGGGGAAATTGATTCGGATCCTGGAAGGGTTTACGCCGCAGCCGCGGCCAATTCATTTGCTGTGGCGACAGGATTTGCGTCCGTTGCCTAAGCTGACACGGTTTGTTGAACATGTGCTGGAAGGAACGCAGGGGCTGCGCGGAAAATAAAAATGCCGGATGGCGTTGCACTTATCCGGCCTACAACCGAGCCAAATTGTAGGCCGGATAGGGCGCAATAGCGCCGCCATCCGGCATATTATTAACCGATATCCACCTGCGGTTTGCTGTTGCGTTTACGGATCATGCGCAGCACCGGCGGGACCACGATAACCAGTACCGCCATCACCAGCAGCACTTTCGCCACGCCGCTGGCCCACAGAATATCCATACTGCCGTTACTGATAGACAACGCCCGGCGCAGGTTCTGCTCCAGCATTTCCCCGAGAACGAAGCCCAGAATCAATGGCGACATTGGGAAGTGCATTTTACGCAGGATGTAGCCCAGCACGCCGAGGGCGACCATCAATACCAAATCGAAGGTGGTGCTGTGAACGGCGTACACGCCAACCGCGGAAACTGCCGCGATAGCCGGTACCAAAAACCACAGCGGGATGGTCAGCATGCGGGTAAACAGACCGATCAGCGGAATGTTCATCACCAGCAGCATTACGTTAGCAATTAGCAGCGCCGCAATCAGCCCCCAAACGATATCCGGCTGCTCGGTAAACATGGCTGGCCCCGGGGTGATGTTGTACAGCGTCAGCGCGCCCATCATCACCGCCGTGGTACCGGAGCCCGGCACGCCGAGCGTCAGCATCGGAATAAAAGAGCCGCAGGCCGAGGCGTTATTGGCGGCTTCTGGCGCCGCTACGCCACGAATATCCCCCTTGCCAAAGCTGTCGCTGTTGCCGCTGAGCTTTTTCTCGGTCATGTAGGTGATGGCACTGGCAATGGTGGCGCCAGCGCCAGGCAGAACGCCGACGAAAAAGCCAATCACTGATGAACGCAGGGTGGCCCCTACGCACTGTGCACCTTCTTTGGCGTTGAACAACATGCGGCCCGTTTTACGCACCAGCGTCTGGCCACTGCTGGTATGTTCCAGCATTAACAATATTTCAGAGACAGAGAACAGCCCAATCACCACCACGATAAACTGCACACCGTCAGAGAGATGGACACTGTCAAAAGTAAAGCGATAAACCCCGGTGTTGGCGTCTACGCCGACGGTCGCAAGTCCGAGACCGATAAGCGCTGCCAGAAATGATTTCAGCGGATTTTGCGCCATCATGCTGCCGAGACAGGCAATGGCGAAAACCATTAAGGCAAAGTATTCCGCCGGACCGAAGGCCAGCGACCATTGGGCTAACGCCGGGGCAAACAGAATGATGCCCCCGATGGCGATAAGCGAACCAAAGAAAGAGCTGACCGCCGAGATAGAGAGCGCCACGCCGCCGCGTCCTTGCTGCGCCATCGGGTAGCCATCCAGCGCGGTCATAATCGCCGCCGCATCGCCAGGAACATTCAGCAGAATGGAGGAGATGCGCCCGCCATATTCACAGCCTATGTAGACTGTAGCCAGCAGGATCAGCGCGGATTCTGCGGGCAGATGCAGCGCAAAGGCCAACGGCAGCAGAATCGCCACGCCGTTGATCGGCCCAAGGCCAGGCAACAAACCCACAATGGTGCCGACAAAACAGCCTATCAAGGCGATGACCAGGTTTTCCGGCGTCATTGCCACCGCGAAACCCTGAGAAAGATAAATCCAGGTATCCATCGTTTCTCCGTTAACCCAGCCAGGCGCCGAGTGGTAAGGTGACGTCAAGCAGTCGGTCGAAGGCAAACCACAGCAGAATGCCGAGCACCGCGCCGGAAATACCCGCAGCCGGGATGGTTGCGCCGAACAGCATGCCAATCACCACGGTGAGAATGGCGGTGGCGATGGGAAAACCGAGCCACTCAAAACCCCAGGCGTACATCAACAGAACAATGACCATCGTCAGCAGCTTTTGCAGCACATGGCGACGGGGCCAACTGATGGTGTCCGGATGGCGCAACAGCAGCGCCACGGCGCAGACCAGCATCAGACTGATAATGCCAAGCGGGAAGGGACGCGGCCCTACGGGTTCATAGCTGTATTCGCTGCTGATTTGCCAGGCCACGAACAGCCCGGCTATACAGAGCAACAGCCAGATACCTGCGAAAATACGATCGCTCATCATCTTTGCCTCTGCGTTTACTTCGCCAGACCGAAGGCTTTCGCCTGCTCACGATAATCCGTGACCTGCTTTTTCACGTAGTCGTCGAGCTGTTTGCCGCTCATGTTGAACTCAAACAGACCGCGCAGATCGCGCTGCTTTTTAAACTCATCGGTCTGCTGGAGTTTGTTAAAGGCATCAACCCACCACTGATACTCGGCGTCGCTGACTTTTGGCCCAACGTAGAAGCCACGAATGATAGGCCACACGAGGTCATAACCCTGCTCTTTAGCGGTTGGTACGTTGGCTAACTGGCCCGGCAGGCGTTCATCAGAGAACACTGCGAGCACGCGGATTTTGTCGCCGCTGAGGTAAGGCACCATCTCACTGAGATCGCCGGAAACCACCTGTACGTGATTTCCCATCAATGCGGTAACCGGTTCGCCACCGCCTTCAAAGGCCACGTAGCGCATCTTGTGCGGATCGACATTGGCTTTTTGCGCCAGCAACGCCGACTTCATCCAGTCCTGGCTACCGATAGAGGCGCCAGCACCAATGACCACGCTGTTGGGATCTTTTTCCATGGCTGTCAGCAGATCTTTCAGCGTCTTCCATGGCGCGTCCTGACGTACGGCAATCATGCCGTAATCGGTACCCACACTGGCCAGCCAGCGGACATCATCCACGCCGTAGCGACCAAACTTGCCCTGTGACAGATTCAGCAAGGAGCCGCCGGAGAAGGCCACCACGGTGCCTGCTTCAGCCGGGCGTTGGGCAACAATCGCGTTATAGGCCACAGCGCCAACGCCGCCGGGCATGTATGTCACGCGCATCGGTTTTTCGATAGCGCCGGTTTCCATCAAACTCACCTGAATCAGCTTACAGGTGAGATCGAAACCACCGCCGGGTTTAGCAGGGGCGATACATTCAGTGCGCGACGGCGCTTGTTCTGCCAGTACAGAGGTACTCATCAGTAAAATGCTTGCAGTAAGGGTACGAAATAACTGTTTTTTCATTGTTTATCCTCACACCGGAAAACCGGATTTTCAGGTACGGAAGAAGATTTTTGTGATTATGTGAGCCGATGTGTAGCAGTTCGGTTGCGTGATTGTTAAAACATTAACCTTTCAATTCCCTTTCAATGCGGCAGAAACTTTACAGGATGTGATATGCGTCTCTTATTAGCGGAAGATAACCGTGAGTTAGCTCACTGGCTGGAGAAAGCGCTAGTGCAAAACGGTTTTGCCGTTGACTGCGTGTTTGATGGCCTGGCAGCCGACCATCTTTTACATAGCGAAACGTATGCGCTGGCGGTGCTGGACATCAATATGCCCGGTCTGGATGGCCTGGAAGTCGTTCAGCGGCTGCGCAAGCGCGGGCAGACGCTTCCTGTCCTGCTGCTGACGGCGCGTAGCGCGGTGGCCGATAGGGTGAAAGGGTTGAACGTCGGAGCCGATGATTATCTGGCAAAGCCGTTTGAAATCGAGGAACTGGATGCCCGGCTGCGGGCCTTGCTGCGTCGCAGTGCGGGACAGGTGCAAGGCATACAGCAACTGGGGGAGCTGGCGTTTCACGATGAAGGCTATTTTCTGTTGCAGGGGCAGCCGTTGGCGCTCACGCCACGTGAACAGGCGCTGTTGACGGTGCTGATGTACCGTCGGTTGCGGCCGGTTTCACGTCAGCAGTTGTTTGAGCAGGTCTTCAGCCTGAGTGATGAGGTTAGTCCCGAAAGCATTGAGCTGTATATCCATCGCTTACGTAAAAAGCTACAGGGAAGCGATGTGCGTATTGCTACGCTGCGTGGTCTGGGCTATGTGCTGGAGCGTAGCGATGAAGTGGGTTAAACCCCAATCGTTGTACCTGCAACTGCTGATGTTTCTGGGCCTGCCGCTAATGTTGCTGTGGGGCCTGTCGGCATTTAACAGCTATGTCAGTGCGCTACAGGCGGCGACCCAGGCGTATGACCGGACACTACTCTCATCCGCCAGGACCGTCTCCGAGCGGCTGGTGGTGCGCAATAAACAGCTGGAAGTGAACGTGCCATGGGTGGTGCTGGACAGCTTTGAACTGAATATGAACGACCGACTGTATTACAAAGTGGTTGATCCGGCGGGGAAGGTTATCTCGGGTTATGACGATTTACCGGCGATGCCGCCTGCCACCTCGCGCACGCGTCTTTACCCGGCGCTGGCATGGTTTTATCACACCGAATATCGCGGTGAGGCAATCCGCGTGGCACGTCTTCTGCAGCCCGTCAATGAAGGCGGTATTGTCGGCATGGCGGAGATTTATGTTGCCGAAACGCTGCAATCGCGGCGTTATCTGGCGCGACAGCTGCTGTTTTCCTCGTGGGTTTCGCAAGGGTTGCTGGTGCTACTGACTCTGGTGCTGGTTGGCTGGCTGCTGCGCCGGGTGCTACGCCCGATGCGCCAGCTGTCATCGCTGATGGTGCGTCGTGAGCCAGGCCTGCTGACGCCGCTGCCGGAGCTGCTGCCATGGTCGGAAACCCGTCTGCTGATTGTGGCTTTCAACCGTTATCTGGACCGACTTCGCGGTCTAATCTCTCGTCAGGAGCGCTTCAGCGCGGATGCTTCCCATCAGCTCAAAACGCCGTTGGCGGTACTGAAAACTCAGGCATCGGTGGCTCTCGCCAGCGCCGAACCGCGGCAATGGTATGAGAGTTTACAAGCCATGAGTAGCACACTCGATAATACCATTCAACTGACGGAGAGGCTGTTGCAGTTGTCTGCGGTGAAGCGCAAGGAGCAGGGGGAAAGGCATTTCTCGCCGGTTAATCTGTATGAGGTGGTGCAAACCAGCTGTTTTACCCGACTGGCGCAGTCGCGTAGTAAAGGGATCGATCTGGGCTATGAAGGGGAACAGGACGCGGTGTGGGTTGAGGGAGATGAAGTTCTGCTCGGTGAACTGTGTGGGAATCTGCTGGATAACGCACTGAAATACACGCCGTCGCAGGGGATGGTGACCGCCCGGCTGCAACGAGAAGGAGAGGCCGTGGTGCTGGTGGTCGAAGATAGCGGGCCGGGCATAGATGAGCAGATGGTTCATCAGGCTCTGCTACCGTTTCATCGTCTTGATAACGTAGGCAATGTCCCAGGCGCCGGGATCGGCCTGGCGCTGGTCAATGATATTGCTCGTCTGCATCGCACGCATCCTCAGCTAACGCGTAGTGAGACATTAGGTGGGCTGAGGGTTCGGGTACGCTTTTTAAGCGTTACCGTATGAGGTATTCATGGTGATGATATTTGTTGTTTAATTATAATAAAAAGTAATTAATTGTATTATTAATATCATTTGAAATGTTGTCTTAAGGCAGCTGTTTTTATTTTAATTACTGTATTAAACAGCAACTCTAAGGTGATTCAACGTCACTGAAACAATACTTTTGTGCAATTTATCATACATAAAACACTTTTTCATAGACCATGGGATGTTATCTGTCAATAGCGAAAATGTTGTTAAAGGTTATCTTTTTTGCTGAGGTAGATAAAACTTCTATTGATATCATCTGCATTAAAATCATATAGATACGATTTCACTGGGGAGTGTTGTCACAGTAATGAGTATTATTTTTTACATTTACTGACAATGTACCATTGCGTTTTTTAGACTTGTGATATAATTAGCAACATGAAATGAGAAAAAAACAATTAAAGATCAATAAATAATGGGCTGAGATATGCTTAAAAAATCGCTAAAGATTAGCAGCCAAGGATATCCAGTCTTTTTAAAACTGGTCGATTTCATTGTTATCAATGTGACGTTAATTTTTAGCGCCCATCTGCTGGGTTTGGTGCCCTTTAACACCATTGCCATTTTGAGTCTTCTCTTCTCAATCTTTTTCTTGCTGTTTGCTGAATACATTAAAATGTACCAGCAAAAGATTAAGACGATCGGTTTACGTAATCAAAAGCGCTTGGTTTTTTGTACGCTGCTGGCGATTTTTTTTAACGAACTGGTCAGTATGACGGTGGCTGAACCTGAGTCACTGGGCTACTTAGACAGACTGCCTTCCCCTTTTTATTCAGCCATTATTTACTGGTACTTCATTCCATTACCTTTTCTTTACTACATTCGTTTTTTTATTTTTAAGTATTCAACGAAAAAGAGTATCCGTGTGGCGATTATTGGTCTGACCGACAATGGTCTGGCCGCAGAAACCGCGCTAATGAATGAATACGCCAATATCACATTAGATCTGGCCTTTTATGATGAGCGCGCCTTATCTCGCTGTGGCGATGTCGTTGATAAGGTTAAAAGCCCCTTTCGTGGTCCGGTGATCAATCTGGTCGAGGAAGCCAAGAAGGGAAACATAGACGAAATCTATATTGCTTTACCGATGGTTGCTTTACATCGCATTCGTCACTTTTTGGCCATGATGTCAGACACCACCGTAGATACCTATATTGTCCCTGACTTTTATACCTACAGTAACAACATGTCCAAGTTACGCTCCATCCACAATCTGCAAACTATCGGTATTTTCAGTTCACCATTCGAAGGGGCGGGCTCGTTTATTAAGCGGGCGGAAGATTTGGTTCTTGGCAGCATCATTATGGTGATGATTTCCTCCCTGATGCTGGCGATTGCCATTGGTATCAAACTCACGTCCCGTGGGCCGGTTTTTTTCAAACAGGACCGCTATGGCTTGAGTGGGCAAAAAATTAAGGTCTGGAAGTTTCGTTCTATGCGCGTCATGGAGAATTCCGATACGGTTATTCAGGCCACTAAAAACGATCCGCGGGTAACCAAATTCGGGAGCTTTTTGCGCCGCACTTCGCTGGATGAACTTCCGCAATTTATTAATGTTTTGCAGGGAAGTATGTCGATTGTCGGTCCCAGACCTCATGCGGTTACGCATAATGAGCAGTACCGCAAACAGGTCGAAAATTACATGATTCGCCATAAAGTTAAGCCAGGGATCACTGGGCTTGCGCAGATCAACGGGTTCCGCGGGGAGATCGATGCGCTTTATAAGATGGAAAAAAGGGTTCAGTACGATATTGAGTACATTCAAAACTGGTCGTTATGGCTGGATATAAAAATTATTATTAAAACTATTTTCAAAGGATTTGTCGGTAAGAATGCATACTAAATTACTCGTTATTACCGGAATCGTGATATCGCAGTCCGCATGGGCTGATTTAACACCGAAATCACACATTGGCTTTGCGGGGATAGACTTCCAGGGCAAGGTCGCTGTGGACTATGGTTATAATGATAACGTGTCTTATCAGCCACATAGCAACGATGCTATCGGTTCATCGTTTCAGAGTGCGGCGCCCGTTCTGAGTATGATTGGAGAGCGTGGTCAGGATAAGTATTTGCTGATGTACTCTGGGGATTATCGTAACTACTCAAGCGATTCTGCTGATAACTACAACGATCATTTTTTCCGTTTTAACGGTGCCTGGCGGTATGGGCTCAAGCATGGCTTAACCCTCAATCTGGAGGATTCGCTTGGGCATGAATCCCGCGGTCGTGACATCACCGAGGGTTTTTTACCTAGTCAGTTCGAGCAGTATGGGATTAAATCTCCGCTGACGACGAATTTTATCAATAGTGAATTACGCTACAGCTACGGTGCGCCTGATGGTCGCGGCAAAGCGGAACTGGCGTTGTTATACAAAAAACTGACTTTCGGTAACACCTCTGATGTTCGGGACAGCAGTGAGGACTTCTACAATTATATTCAGGAACAGGAATGGCATGAAAATAGCCTGATAGCGGAAGTTTTTGACCAATACTCATCCAGAACGCGCTTTCGCTATAGCTTTATTACTAACCAGCGTCGCTATGATAACAACTCAGAAAAAGACACTAATGAGTATTATTTACTGTATGGCCTGAAGTCGCAGTTGACGGGGAAAACCAATGTCGACATGAATATTTCATGGTTGTATAAAACATTTGAAAACAACGCAAACTCGCATGATTTTAATGGTCTAAACTGGGACATAAAAGCGGAGTGGAAGCCGTTACAACAGTCTGTTTTCACGGCCCACTCTGCGCAAAGCATTAAAGACCCATCGGAAGTTGGGGGATATATTTTAGTGACCCAGTATGGCCTTTCTTACCAGCATTTCTGGTTAGGCACTCGTTTTTCTACTTTATTGGACTACTCATTCACTTCGGAAGACTATAAAAAACAGAACAAGGATCGACATGATAAAGATGGCGTGTTTAGCGTCACCATGAGCTATGACTACACGCCGTCGGTTAATTTTGAGATTAAATATCAGATAGATACATTAAATTCGAATAAGGATACTGACTCGTTTTATATCGGTCCCAACGACAATCAGGAAGTCATTAGAACGTTGGGTTATGATAATTCTATGATTATGCTTAAAGCTAAGGTTCAGATCTAAAATGAAAATAATAGAACTGTGCGCGGTTTTGCTATTCAGTATCCTGTTGGTCGGATGCACAGCGTCCAGCCCGCGATTAATGGACGATCCTGCTACTGTTCAGCAGGATTACCGACTTGGGGCGGGGGATACGGTCAATATCGCTGTTCATGGTCAACCCGATATGACGATGCGGTTTATTTTGGATAAGAGCGGGGAAATTAATTTCCCGTTTGTTGGTGCTCTTAAATTACAAGATAAAACCGTTGATCAAGTGACTAAAGAATTAACTCAACGCCTGACCGGAGATTATTTTACATCTCCAATGGTGACGGTGAGTATTGCCGAGTTCCGCAAATACTATGTTTCAGGTGAGGTAAAAAGTCCAAATGGCTTCGCTTATGAGCCAGGGCTTACCGTCGAGAAATCTATTGCGCAGGCGGGTGGATTTACAGATCGTGCTGACCGAAAAGATATCAACATTCGCCTGTCAGGGAGCAATCAGCTGCTTGAGAATGTCGATTTAACGCACTCTGTTCATCCTGGGGATGTCGTGATTATTGGCATGGGGTTCTTCTGACGATGAAACTATCAATAGTGGAAAACGGCAAAAAACGAGAAAGCAGTGTCGAATTCTCCCGTTTTGCCAAAGAGCTGAAAAAGAACGCCTGGAAAATCGCGCTGGCCGGTATCGTTGCCGGGGTCGTCGCGTATCCGTTAATCAGCATGATGTCCTCAAAGTATGTTTCAACGGCGACGGTGCTGATTAAGGCGCAGGCTGATAACGTTTCTCCGTTTCCACAGGTTGATGGTTTCGATTCAACACGCAGTGGTTACTACGAAACACAATATGCGTTGATGCATTCACGTATTGTGCTGGAGCAAGCCGTACGTGATATGAAGCTGGATGAAAACCCGGAGTTTACCGGGGAAAAAGCCGGTGCTCAGGGGGCTGATAGCAATGAAAGTCGGCAACTGAGAATGGAGCAAGCGCTGAAAACGTTATCGAAAAACCTGAATGTCATCGGTATTCGCACGACGAACCTGGCTTCCATTACCTATGAATCAACTTCGCCTCAGGTTGCGGCTGATATTGCCAACGGCGTCGCGCAGGCTTTCATCAACTATACGGTGGAGCAGAAACGTCTGAAGGTGGAGAAAGCTCGCGAACTGAATTTTGAAAAAATGGAAGAGATTCAGAAGTCGATAGCTAAGCAAAAAGACGAGATGGACAGCTATCTGAAAAATGCCGGGCTGCTGACCTTCCGCGGTATCGATGGTTTTGAAACCGAGCAGTTAAGTATCGTAACTAATCGCCTGGCCGATGCGACCCAGCGTCGGGTTGCCGCTGAATCCGTCTATAACGAGGTGAACGGGGGAGGTAAGTCCCTTGAGAGCGTTATCTCGCTGCCTTCGGTCTCTAACCACGCTCAGATCCAGGATTTGCGCATCGCGTTGATTCAGGCGCAACGAACGTTGTCCGAACAGCGTAAAGTCTATGGGCCAAAAAATCCCGCCATTTTAAAAGCAGAAGCCGATGTTCAGTCGATCCAAAGCCAGACCGGGCGGGTATTGGGCGAGCTGAAAGTCGGTTTACGTCAGCAATATCTGGCGGCGCTGGCGGACGAAAAAAACTATCAACAGCAAGTGATTGAGCAGAAAGAGATCTTCCAGAAAATGGCGTCAAAACGGGATGCCTGGAACAGTCAAAAGCTGTCGTTAGATAAAATGGAAGACCTGTATAAATCGCTTTATCAACGTACTCAGGAGTTGTCGCTGTCCGGCGTGAATGCCGATGCGGTGTTATACGACCCTGCGGTACCCGCGTTAAAACCGGCGAAACCGAATAAATCTTTATTGTTGCTGATGGTGGTCATGCTGGTGGTGGTGTTCAGCATCATGTATTTCATTGTCAAAGCGGCAATGGATAACTCAATCGGTACCCTCAGTCGCATGAAAAAACGGCTCAATGTTGTTCCGTTGGGTGAAATTCGTCGTTTTAGCGGAACCTCAGGGCGCGCACAGGTGCGAGACATGATCATGAAGAACCCGCTTAATGCCGATATTGTGCACGGTATCCGTACCCGGATTATGCTGGATAATCGACCTTTACAGACGCTCGCTATGGCGTCGACGGAGCACGGCGATGGGCGTTCTTTGTTGGCGAATCTGTTAGCGAACTCTTTTAGTTTCGACCAGAAAACACTGCTTATTGATGCAGATTTCTTTAACACTGGTGGGCTCACATCCGAGCTGGCGTCAGCTACATCCGCAGGCTTAGCGGAACTGCTGCGCGGGGAGACAGAGCTTGAACAGGCGAGGATCAAACTCAGTGATAACCTCGACTTTATTCCACACGGCAAGAACACCATCTCATCTTTACTGATGCTGTCGTCGGAGCATGTTGAACTCTTAATGCGCGAGTTGAAATCGCATTATCAGCGCATCATTATTGATGTTGCTGCCGTGAATCAGAGCCAGGATGTTCAACTGATCAAACGTGCCGTCGATGGCGTTGTTTTCATTGTGAAAGCCGGGGCGGGGTCCGCGGGACAAATCGCCAACGCGCTGGATAAGATCGAGGAAAATAACGGCGTGGTGATTGGTGCGGTGCTCAATGCAGTTGAAGAAAAGGATCTTGAGACGCAAGAGGGTCTGCGTTCACTGAACTTCAGTACCGATCAACTGATGGCAACGCCAGGCCGCGTATGAGTCTACTGAAGAGCGCTTCCACGATAGCCGGTTCATCAGTCATCTCGCAGTTGATTGGTGCACTGTCTATTTGGTTGATTTCACACAAGTACGATATGGCTGAAGTGGGACTTTATGCGCTCAACTACAGCATCGCCGTGGTGGGCGCTCAGGTGTGTACCTTTGCATCACAGCTGTTAATTCCTAAACAGCAGGATGACGAACTGGTGCAGAATGTTGTGTTTTGCCTGATCCAAAGCACGATCATTGCCTTACCGTATGCTGTGCTGACCGCGTGGCTGTTTCACCAGAACATTCTGTTTCTCTATTTGCTGACGCTGGCAACGGCGTGGGTTTTAATCTCGGAAAACCTGTCGCTACGCACGGCCAACTTTCGTTTTCTGATTTTCCAGCGTATTTCTGTCTCTGTGGTGGTATTACTTTCGGTTCTGGTTACGCACCATGTACAACTATTTTATTGGTCGTGGGCCTGCACGACGATGGTGCTGACCATAAGCTGTATTTTGCATTCGTTTGATATTCGTTCGGTGGCGGCCAGACATCTGCGGCCCACCAGTAATTGGCATTTTTTCAAACAGAATATTCATCACATTACCAAAGTGGGCAGCGCGGAAGTGCTGGCGATGGCCAGCAGCAATTTGCCTATTATGCTGATTAACTTTTGGTTCTCGGCGCTGACGGCGGGTTATTTTTCCGTGGTTAGCCGCTTTTGCCTGGCGCCGGTGGTGATCATCGGGAATGCGGTGCGCAATACTATTTTTTCCAAATGGTCTATCGACTTCAGAAATAATACCTTTAACTATCAGGAGTATACCAAGGTACGTATGCTATTGCTGGTACTAGGGGTTATCTGTACCCTTGGGGTTTTTATTTTCTATCCGATTGTGATGCGCCTCGGCTTTAGCGAAGACTGGATAAACTCCATTGAGACGTCACGCTACATGTTGCCCTATTTATTCCCGGCGCTGGCGATAAGCCCTCTGACGGTGATAGAGCTTATTTTTGGTTCCCATCGCTATTTTCTGCGTATCCAACTGGAACAGCTGGCGATTGTACTCTTCGCTTTTGTTGTGACGCCCTATTTTTATAAAGATTATGCAACGTCGGTCATCTTGTTTTCTTCACTGACATTTATTCGCTACGCCTTCATTTATCTGAAAATGAATAAGCGAGCCAATCTCCTGAAAGACAAGCCGGTGATACTATGACGCTGAATACCGGATACTATTTACAGGTTTATACCTTTGTCACGCTGATCCTGTGTGGCCTGGTGCAATACTTTACCGGCATGCAGTCAGTGCTGTGGATACCTTTTTTCCTGACCCTGTTGATGGTGGGATTATTGGTGATGCAGACGCGTGATGGCTCCTTACATCTCGATGCCCAGGAGACGATTGTCCTGGCGTTGTACTTTTCGTTTCTGGTGCTGGCTGGAGCATCGACGCTGATTCAGGGCGGTATCACCGTCGCGATTGTGGCATTTAAAAACGAAATTGCGCTGTCGCTGGTGATGATCTGTTTGCTGCTGGGCTTTTGCCGGGAATCACAGATTTACCGCGCAACGCGCTATCTGTATTGGGTGTTTTACGCGCAGATTCCGGTAATGATTTATCAGGTTTTACTGGTCGTTCCCCAGCGTGTTGCGGTGCGCGGCGAAGATGAGAAATGGGACTCCGTGGTTGGCACGTTTGGCGGTGACCCTATGGGAGGCGGGAATACTGCCGCAATGGGTTTGTTTTGCCTGTTAATTATGTTGTTAAAAGTCTCCGAATATAAGCATGGGCTCACCACGTTCAAGTCCATGGCGCTGCATATTGTTCTCGGTATCGGGTTATGCATCATTGGTGAAGTGAAGTTTGTCATCCTGCTATCGCCTATATTCCTGGCGTGGGTGTGGCTTTCACCGAGCTACGTCAAAGACGTTAGTAAGGTCAATCTGAAGACGTTGTTGGTTATTGTGGCGGGAATGCTGTTGCTTATTAGCCTGTCGATTGTGATCCTCGCGTACTATTATTCTACGGCGTTCGGCGGCGATCCGTCGAAAAGCTCGTTAAGTATTTTTATCGACTCCTTAAGCTATATCTTTGATCCGAACTATATTATGTCTACCGGTGAATTAGGGCGCTTTACGACGTTCCTGTTCTGGTTGAAAAATAACGATCTGTGGGGGCTTTCAGGAACGTTATTTGGCTACGGACTCAATGCAACTAACAGTGGTAGTACGGTGTCGCCGGGCTTTTTGAATATTATCTACAACTTAATTCTCGACTCGACTTCCCTGAGTATGCTGCTGTGGGAAGTTGGGGTGATCGGCACGTTACTCTTTATTAGCTTATTCATTTATATCCTGAAAGTTTGTCAGCCAAAGCCATTACTGACGCTTGAACAACTGGACCAGCAGGATCTCCAGTTATTGAGCTTTGCACCGGCGTTTAACGCTTTTGCTATCAGTTGCTTAATTAGCTTACCTTACAGCCAGATACTGATGATTACACCGATGTTACAATTCCTGTTCTATTTATCACTAGGATCAAGTTTAGTGATTCGTCGAACCGTCCTTCGCTGTGTAGGGTAATTGTATGGACCAAAAACCGTTTATTTCAGTGAGTATTAAAACACTCAATGAATCTAAATGTATTGAGAAGACGATTGACAGTATCCGTAAGCAGCTTATTGATTATCCACACAAAATTATTGTGGCAGATAGTCTGTCAACGGATAACACCCAACAGCTTGCGATCGATAAAGGGGTGACCGTAGTGTCCTTAACTGACCCTGGCGATCGCTGCTGTGGCGTCGGGCACCAGTTAGGTTATCTGTATAGTGAAGGGGAATATCTGTTGTTGATGGACGGCGATATGGAGCTGGAGGAGGGCTTTGTGGATCAGGCCGTCGCGTTTTTGCAGGCCGAACCAGAATATGCAGGCGTTGCGGGAACCGTTGAAATGGATGATGCCGTAAACTATGAATTTAAATCGCGTAAGCAACGCATTAATAAAATCTATCCACTCGGGGATAGCGATCATCTGGGTGGCGGTGGGCTGTATCGTCGGTCGGCAATTGAAAAAATTGGTTATCTGACTAACCGTAATTTGCACGCGTATGAAGAGGCTGAACTGGGCCTGCGTTTAATCGAAGCAGGCTATAAACTGCGGCGTCTGGATATTCCTTACTTCAGCCATACGTCACATACGCTGCCGACGTTTAAGATGCTGGCGCGGCGCTGGACCAGCGGTTATTACCAGGCACCGGGTGAACTTTTGCGTTGTAGTTGGGGGAAGCCCTGGTTTTCCCAGTCATTCAACATCGTGAAGAATGAGGCGGTATTTGCGCTCTACCTTATTCTCTTATTTGTGGCGATGCTCAGTTTAAATATCAATGTGTTTGCCGTTGCGCTTCTACCATTACTGGCGTTTGCTTTGTTGAAGATTGTGCAAAACCGCTCGTTAACAGATGGGCTGCAAAGCGTTATTAATTTAATCGTACGCTCAGCGGGGCTGATCAAAGGTATTTTTTATCCGGTACGCGATCCGCTGACTCCGCCTAACAGTAAAATCATTCATGAATAACCGGGGCAGGCGCCATGAAAGTATTATTGGTTAACAAGTTTTTTTTCATCAAAGGCGGCGCAGAAACAGTTTATTTTCAAGAGCGCGATATGCTGAAACAGGCCGGAGTGCAGGTTATTGATTTCTCTATGCAGCATGAGAATAATTTCCCCTCGGACTATACGGATTATTTCGTCAGTAATGTGGACTACCACAAAGCGAGCAATCTGCTGGGTGGTATCAAAACGGCGGTTAACTTTATTCATAATTCGCAGGCCTGTAAAAAAATGCTGGCGCTATTAGAAAAAGAGCGCCCGGATATCGTCCACTTTCACAACATCTACCATCAGTTAACACCGGCGTTGATTAAAGTTGCGCGCAATTTTGGCTGCAAAACGGTGCTGACTGCGCATGACTATAAGATTGTGTGCCCCGCGTATTCCATGCTGCGCGACGGCAAAGTGTGTGATTCTTGTATTACCGGAACGGTTTTCAATGCCTTCAGGTATCGTTGTCAGGAAGGTTCAGCCTCAAAAAGTCTTCTGCTCTCTTTGGAGGCAACCTGGCAGTACATTGCACAAAACTATCAGGCACTGGATGTGATTGTTTCACCAAGCGTTTTTTTACGCGGTGTCTTGCTGCGCACGCTGCCAAATTCGCGCATTGATGTCATCGTCAATGGCGTTGATGACAGCCGTCCCCTGGCTGAAGTGAGCGATGAGGGCTATATGCTGTACTTTGGCCGTCTGAGCCGTGAAAAGGGCGTGGCAACGTTGTTGGCAGCGCATAAAAAAATGCAGAACAAAGCGCCGCTGAAAGTTGTAGGGCACGGTCCGTTGCATGATGAATTAGCCGCCAAATACCCTGATGTTGAGTTTTTAGGTTATGTGCAACAAGGGGAAGCGCTCGATAAGCTTATTAAGCATGCGCGAGCGGTGATCCTGCCTTCAGAATGCTATGAAAACTGTTCAATGGCGATATTAGAGGCGATGTCCTTAGGCAAGCCGGTTATCGGGTCGCGCATCGGCGGTATACCGGAACAAATTCGTGACGGTATCGAAGGGATTTTATTCGAACCGGGTAATGTGCATGAGTTAGCCAATGCGATGGACGCTCTGGCCGACTCGCCTGAGAAGGCGAGGAATATGGGTTTACATGGACGTGCACGGTTGAGTGAAAAATATGCGCTGAGTAAACATATGGATACCCTACAGGCGCTGTATAAAGAACTGCTGAGCAGGCCATAGTATGAGTAAAAAAATAACGGTTTTTGGAACGCGTGGTATTCCCGATGTATTGGGCGGTGTGGAGACACACTGTCAGAATCTTTATCCTGCCATTAAGCAGCAGTTCGACGTGGATATTTGCGTGATCGCTCGCTCGCCATATGTAAATTACAAACGATCTGTATATAAAAAAGTCGAAACCTACGCGCTGTGGGCACCCAAAAAGCGCTCGCTGGAAGCGATTGTCCATTCCGTTTTAGCGGCGTTTAGGACACGTATCGACCATTCAGATATTGTGCATGTCCATGCTATCGGCCCTGGCCTTGTGATCCCATTATTACGCGTGTTAGGGAAGAAGGTGGTTTTTACCCACCACGGGCCCGATTACGATCGCCAGAAATGGGGATTTGTAGCCAAAAAAATATTGTTGCTGGGTGAGCGTTGGGCGGTGAGATATGCCAACGAGGTGATTGTGATTTCTGAAGTTATTAATCAATTGATCCAGAAAAAACACGGTCGCTATGATGCGCATTTAATTCACAATGGCGTGAACGAGCCGCGGTTATTATCACAGCTCACCATCGACAATACGCTCTCCCGCTTTGGGCTGCAGCCGAAAAACTACCTCGTGGTGGTTGGGCGGTTTGTGGAAGAAAAAGGGATGCATGATGCCATCGCCGCTTATCAACACAGCGGTTTGACCATACCGTTAGTGTTAATTGGCGATGCGGATCATCCGACCGAATACAGCGTGCGCCTCAAAAAGCTTGCCGCCGACACGCCAGGTGTTGTGATGACTGGTTTTTTACGTGGTGACGAACTTCAGGCGGTGTTTTCGCAGGCTAAATTGTTTGTGATGCCCTCATACCATGAAGGATTGCCTATTGCGCTGCTGGAGGCAATGTCATTTTCTCTTCCGGCCGTCGTCAGTGATATTCCGGCTAACCTTGAAGTTCAACTGCCCGCCGAGGCCTATTTTAAGGTGGGAGATGTAACCGGTCTGGCTGAAAAATTAGGCCAAGGGGCAACAGCAAATAGCGTGGACTATGGTGTATATTTGCAAAACTACAATTGGCATGAAATCGCCAAAAAGACGGTTAACGTCTACCACTCCATTGATAAAGATATAGGTTAATTTTGACCAGTCCTCAAAATCGTCCTCCTGCCATCGAACGGTTTTACGCTCACCTTGATGAGCGGATATCGGAGGAATTGACCCCTGAACAAAAAGAAGGGGTGGAAAAAGCGCTCCTTGCTACAACCCTGACTTCGCGGCATCAGATCGATATTCGCAGAAGCTTTCCTTTTTTCAGTAAGCGTTATTATCTGGTTTTTTTGTTTGGCAGAGATTTACGCCGCCAGCATCGCCAGGAATCAACCCTGTCGAGAATATTGCTCACTTTTTTGCTGCTGATTGCCGTGCTATTCGTCACCTGCTGCATATTGCTGACGCTGTATATGATCAAATCCGCGTTAGGTATTGATGTGTTCCAAAATTTTCACGTAGGTATCTGGGACTGGTGGTTAAGCCTGAAAGACCGCTAGCGTTAACAAATTGGTGGAGGACGTCATTGCGATGAAGCGTAAATGGGTTTGTGCGTTGTTGTGCATGTTTTTCCCGCTGACGGTTATGGCCGCATTGACGACCGTTACCCCCAAAGCATTGACGGGCCCGTTAACCAATCCGGGGATTGGCGTGGCAAGTTTTCATCAGGGATATGGTGAAACGCTGGGGCTGGCGGACTATCCCAATACCGGATTTGAATACGAGCGTTTTTACTGGCGGGACCTGGAGCCAGTCGAAGGCCAGTACAATTTTGCGTTGGTGGATGATGCCTTCAAATACGCGGCGGCACATCGCCCTGCGATGAATGTCGGGCTACGATTTATGGCTCTGGCAGAGCCGGAAAGCGGTTCGCAAATTCCTGACTGGCTGATTAAAAAAGGCGTGAAAGGAACCTGGACGCCGGATAAAAAGACATTTGCCCCGGATTTAGACGATCCTCTGTTTATTCAATACAGCCAGCGTCTGTTGAACGCATTTGGTAAGCGCTACGATGGTAATGAGAATCTCGCGTTTGTTGATATTGGCATGGTGGGATCGTGGGGAGAATGGCATAACAGCAACTTCCCTAACCTGAAGCCATTACTGGAGCGATACACCACGGCGCAACTGGATCGCTACGTCGCGATGCACTTTTCTGCTTTTCCGGTGACGCCAAAAACCATGCTGATAAGCGGCGGTCAAAGTCTGGCGAATGCGGTGGCGCGTGGGGCTGGGTGGCGTGCGGACTGTTGGGGGGACCTGCGCGTATTTTCGGACTCCTGGAACCATATGGCTGATGATTACCCCCAGCGATTGCTGGCTGCGCAGCAGAGTTATTCAGGGTTTAACGATGCCTGGAAACGTGCGCCGGTGAGTCTGGAGATCTGCTCGTATATGCAGGACTGGAAGAACACCTTTCACTATACACGTTCTGAAGTGCAGGGGATTTTTGACTGGGCGGTCAAGCAGCACGCCAGTACGATTAACCTGAAATCGAGAACGATACCCAGCGACTATCGACCGATTGTCGACAATGCGCTGACCAAATTGGGCTATCGATTTCGCCTTGCGTCCCTGAGCCATGAGTCCGTGTGGGACAGCGGACAAACGCTGACATTAAACAGTACCTGGTACAATGAGGGTATCGCACCGATTTATCTGCCTTACATGCTGGCATTCCGGGTCGTAGACAGCGCCAATAAGGTGGTGGCACAGGGGAATTCCGCGGAGGATATTCGCCGCTGGCTCCCCGGTAAGTATCAGGTCAGTTATGCGTTATCTATGCCAGGCCGACTGGCGAAAGGGCAATACGCGATTGAGGTTGCGATGCTGGATAAGTCGGGTGCGGCGAGAATTAACTTTGCCAATGAAGGAAAGCAGAGCAGCGGCTGGTACCGGGTATCAACAATAACGGTACGCTAGTCAGACACAGCAGCGAGCCTGACGGTCAGGCTCGCTGCTGAGAACATTAAATTTGATACCCATTCGGGTTATTTTTTTGCCAGTTCCAGGTGTCACGCATCATTTCATCAAGGTTGTAGATGGCCTTCCAACCTAGCTCTTTGTATGCCAGCGATGGGTCAGACCAACATTCGGCAATATCACCCGGTCTTCTGTCGACAAACTGATAGTTTATTTTTGTCTGCGCTGCTTTTTCAAATGCCTCAATCAGATTAATCACGGAATAACCAACACCGGTACCGAGATTAATCACTTTGTAAGCCGCGCCTTTGTTCTGGCAATCCAGCGCGGCTAAATGACCGGTCGCCAGATCCATGACGTGAATATAATCACGCACACCGGTACCATCAGGGGTTGGATAATCATTACCGTACACCGACACGGTTTCCAGCTTACCAATCGCGACCTGGGAGATATACGGAACCAGGTTATTAGGGATACCGTTAGGATCTTCACCAATCCGACCCGATGGATGGGCGCCAACCGGGTTGAAATAGCGCAGGCAGGTAATGCGAAAATCGGGTTGTGCACGTGAGAAGTCGGCCAGAATTTGTTCGACCATCAACTTAGAGGTGCCGTACGGATTAGTGGTGCCGCCCGTAGGTGATTGCTCGCTCAGCGGCACGCTTTCTGGATTACCATATACCGTGGCAGATGAGCTAAAAATGAAACGATTAACGCCTGCAGCCAGCATTTCATCCAGCAAAACCAGCGTACCGGTGACGTTGTTTTCATAGTAGGCGAGGGGCTCTTTTATCGACTCTGAAACCGATTTGAGTCCCGCAAAATGAATGACATCGGTGATGTTATGGTCGGCGAAAATGTTTTTTAATGCCTGCCTGTCGAGAACATCGGCGATATAGACAATGGGCTCTCTTCCGGTGAGTTCCGCGACCCTGTCCAGCGAGATTCTGCTGGCGTTCGCCAGATTATCGATGACTACGACATCATCGCCTCTTTCCAGTAGCGTTAACACAGTATGTGAACCAATATAACCTGCACCACCAGTGACAAGAATTGCCATACAGACTCCAGATAAACGGGGATTGATTCACGCCAGTACCATAGAGAACGCGTTATTGGTTACGTTTGGTAAGGTAATAGTTGCGATACCTCACCATGCATTTATAAGATATTTTTTTAAGTATAGATAAAAAGCTGAATTTATTTATTTTTGTATCATAAACAATATAGTTATTTGAGAAGTTCAGCGTGTGGACGCCGTCACTGTGGTTGATCGACGAATTGATTTGTTCGATCAGAGCTTCAGCAAAATTAGCGTCATTCAGCGTCACTAATTCTTTGATATAGATTGATTTTCCATAAGTTTCCGGCGTGCATTCCTGAGTAAGGAAGTATATTTTGTTATCAACATGATAAGGGGCACCCGCTCCCCGATGATGAGGATTGCTCACCTTCAATGAGGGGGTAATCCGCTGCCATTGTCCATAAATATGATCTGCTGAATGAATAATTATTTCGTTATCCATCGTGGTGGACAACAGATAACAGGTTTCATTAATTGAGATAAATACGTTGTCGGTTAATTTGGTATCAGAGATTAAAACTTTAACTTGCTTCCAGCGTGCAGGGAACTCAATTGACTGAAACAGTATTACCTCTTTTCTTTCTGAAGACTCGGGGATCATGAACAGTTGATCGTTGATATGTATCAGATAAGGGAATGACAAATGACACTTTAAGTCGTCAAAGCCTTCAAGCCTAATATCTTCAAGTTCAACCAGTTCACGGTCTAGAACGCGACATCGTAGCGTGCCTTTTGAGTTGCGGAAGCTAAGAGCTTCATAGAAAACATACAGTTTATCGTCTTTTTCAATCAGAAAAGGATCGGCCTGAAATGTATATTTCTTTTTTAACTGCTGCGCAGTGGATTTGCTTAATATCTCCAGAGTGTTGTCGGGGAATGAGTGTGTACCATTATCCTTAATAAGCATGATGTCCCACGACTCATGATAAAATAACTTATCCATTATTCTTTTTATTTTTTTTTGCATCTGCACCTGCTCCTTTTTATCGCCTGCACCATGTATGAACAGCTGTTTGCGACTCAGTGAATGAGCCTGTCGCAATGTTGTATAAATGTGCGAAAACCGATGTGGAACACCAGTGGCTACTTTAAAACTAGTCGCGAGCCCGTTTTTTGTCCACTAACAGAAATAGGGAGAGGAGATGTCCAGAGCATCCTTGCTCCAGTGGGGGAATTACTCGAAATGCACCTGCGGGTTATCTGCAAGGGAAACGTAGGTTTTGCTGTTTTTATCCAGGGTACGGATTTCACCGCTTTCGATGTCATACACCCAACCGTGCAGACGAAGCGCATTATTGCGCAGCCCAACCGCGACACAAGGATGCGTTTTAATGTTGTTAAGCTGTGCGATAACGTTCTCTTCCACCATGGCGTTAACTTTATCGATTGGGTTATCCCAGGTTTTTTTATCGACCACGGCTTTCGCGGCATCGGCATAGTGCAGCCAGTGAGCGACAGCGGGCATCGGATCCAGGGGCTGGCTATCGGCAATAGCTTTCATCGCGCCACAATTAGAGTGACCGCAGATGACGATATCCGTTACGCCAAGTGCGACAACCGCGTATTCGATGGTTGCGGATACACCACCCGGTTCCGGACCAAATGACGGTACGATATTACCGGCGTTGCGGATAACGAAAAGCTGTCCTGGATCTTGCTGAGTAACGAGTTCTGGTACCAGGCGGCTATCGGAACAGGAGATGAAAAGTGCCTTAGGATTCTGGCTGGATGCCAGGCTGCGGAAGAGTTCCTTGCGTTGAGGGAAAATCTCTTTTTGGAAGTTGAGGAAGCCCTCGATGATATGTTGCATAGCAGTGTCTCTTGTCTCTGTTTAAGCAGGTTATGATGAAGATCACACTTTCCAGTTTAACACCAGCCGACAGAAGGGAAAGACTTTATAGCACTTCAGCAACATCTTTGGATAATTTTGCCCCACCGTGGCAGGGCAAATCGTGTGATGTACGCTATGCGTTCTGCCATTTCTGGTATGCCGCTTTTAGCCTGTTCATCGCTTCTACCAGTACCGGGCGGGGGCAGCCAACGTTGAGTCTCATGTGCCCCTCTCCACCGGGACCGTATTGCGCCCCAGGTGACAGGCCAAGCCTGGCGTCATGCACAAAAAAAGCGCTTAGCTGCTCATCGCTGAGATCCATTTTTTCCGCATTCAGAAATAACAGATACGACGCGCCGCCATACACTATTGAGATCAAAGGACAGTGCTTTTCAATTTCACTTTTCACAAACGCTACATTGTCGGCCAGATAGGCCAATAATTTCTGGTGCCAGTCGGCGCAATGGGTAAAAGCGCTATAAATGGCCGCCTGCTGTAATGAATGCGTCTCGGCAAGGTAGCAGTTATCCAGAAAGTGGTAGAACTGATGGCGTAATTCATCATTCTTAATAATGGCGATTCCGCCCTGGATCGCCGCCGTATTGAAGGTCTTGCTGATGGAAGTAAGCACGATTGACCGACTATCTGGTGCTTCATCAACAGTAAAAAACGGCAAATGGCGCTTTCCTGGCAGGGTTAAATCACTATGCACTTCATCAGACAGAATGATGACGCCAGCCTGCTGGCAATAGTGGCTTATTTTTTCCAACGTTTCCCGCGACCACACCATTCCACCTGGATTATGCGGTGAAGGGAACAAAAACATTTTGCACTGCTTGAGTTTCTCGCTGAAATCATGCCAGTCAAATTCATAGTGCCCGTTTTTCTCAATGAGGCGCGTCTGAATCAAATTCCTACCGCTGGTGTTTACCAGATTAGGATAGGGATCATAGATTGGCGTACAGGTTAAAATATTATCGCCTGGACGGGTAAGCGCCATTAAAGAGAGTACGATAGTTTTTATAACACCGGGAATAAAATGTAACCAGTGTGCCTTGATATCGGCATCATACTGTTGTGCATACCAATGAATAACAGATTCTTTCCATTGTGGATAATCCAGGTTATAGCCTTGCACAGGCTGCGACACCACCGAACGCAGCGTGCTCATGATTGGCTCTGGTGTCGCAAAATCCATATCTGCAATCCACAGCGGTAATACATCGGTGGTACCGTACATCTGTTGTAATTGCCCGTATTTACGACAATTAACATCCCTTGTGACAATATCATCAAACAAAGACATTGTTGACTCCTGGAAAGTCTCTGAAAATAGTGTAAGCAACGCAAAAGCGAAGAATGTTTATGTATATCTAATGGATATGTTTAATTTACCCTGGTGATAGCTAATATTTAGCTATTTAGTCGTTTATGATTTTTGCTCAACCATATTCTCAGTGGCTTCATTGGGCTCATATTTAGCAATGCCAATACCGGTTGCCGCCCACAGTAGGGCAAAGATGACACCGCTGTAACAGAGGATTGCCCAGGGCAAGTAATCAAGCGTGGCAACGCCCAGCATAGTGGCGCAATAAACGCCTGAGGCAGACCATGGGATAATCGGTTCGACAACGGTTCCGGCATCTTCAGTGGTTCGCGAGAGGTTTTTTGCCGCAAGACCTCGCTTTTTGTACTCCTCTTTAAAGGCATCACCGCACAGCAGCAACGGTAAGGTCCCATTTGCCGTGCAGGCACAGATGGTAAATGTCGTCACAATCGTGGTAGCCACCAGGCGGAATGTGGATTTAACGCCTTTTGTCAGTGCGTTTATCACGGTGTGCAGAGAGCCTGTCGCACTCATTGCCCCGGCAAAGCTGAAGGCGCTGAAAACGGTAACGAAGCTGCTAAACATTGAAATAGCGCCGCCTCGCTCCAGCAAGCGGGAAACATCGGAAGACAGTGTCGGCAGATTATCTCCGGTAAGCATTGCGAGCTTAAAGCCACTGACCACGGATTCGCCGACAGAGGATGCCGTAAATTGCTGAAAGACTAACGCCAAAATCATTGAGACTATCGTAGATAAAAAGAGCATCGGAATGGGCGGTCTTTTTGACAGTGAGCCATATAAAACGATGATCGGCGGGAGTAGCAGCAGAATATTAAAGTGATAAATCTGACCAATAGAATTCATCAAGTTGGTAATGTTTTCAGGCGCGCTGGACGAGGCATCAATGCCCATGCCCATATAGCTGTAAACGACGCAGCAAATAATAAAACCCGGGCCGGTAGTCCACAGCAGGTGGCCGATATGCGAGTACAGGTTTACCCCGGCAGCCAGTGCAGCCATGTTGGTTGAATCAGAAACCGGTGAGAGCTTATCACCAAACCAGCAGCCTGAAACAATGGCACCAGCGGCAATGGGCAGCGAGACATTCAGACCAATCGCTACACCAATCATGGCAATACCAACGGTCCCGATAGAACCCCAGGAGGTACCGGTGCATACTGAGATCAGTGCTCCCAGCATAAATGCCGAAATATAGAAATACTGCGGGTTAATCCACTTCAAACCATAATAAATCATCATTGGAATAGTGCCTGACACCATCCATGCGCCAATTAAGAAACCGATACTGGCGACAATTAATATGACCGGCAGCGCTTCAGATATTTTATTGCAAATAGATTGTAGAATGTCATCCCACGTGTAGCCGTGAGCGATGGCGATAAACGAGGCGGTTGCCGTTCCCATCAGGATCATGGGTTCAGCACGAATATTGAAGATAAAATATCCGATGCTAATCCCGCCCAGCATGACTACCATGGGTAAAACTGACCAAAAGAAAGACAATGGCTTTCTGTTGTTGGCGGTACAGTTATTTAATTCCATAATTCCATCCCAATCATTAATGGTTGAACACGTCAAATAAATACCTGCTACAGGTCACTCATGTCTGAGTAACATAGTTGCCAGAGCTCATGGCTGAACCCTATTTTATTAACTGCTGCAGATTATCTTTTTTGACCTGCTATTCTGGTGCTTATATTTTAGTAGTAAGGTAAGAGAACGTTTGGTGAATAAATTACCCCTCGGCATAAGGTGAATGATGTCGGCGTTGTTGACTCAATTTGCGATACTGCTGTGGTGGCATGCCGACGTATTTATGGAACGAGCTGTAAAATCGACTGCTGGAGCGAAAACCTGCAATTGTAGCGATATCCAGAATTGTTTTATCCGTATCGCTGAGTAAAGCCCGCACATGGTTAATGCGCATCGCGGTAATATACTGTTTCATCGTCAGTTGCATCACCCGGTGAAAAATACCCATCGCATAATTGGGATTGAGCTTAACGTGTTCGGCAATAGCATCAACCGTAAGCTGTTTGTCGCAGTTGGCGGCAATAAACTCCAGCATCTGGCTGACGTAAAACTGTGAATGCCGTGAAATACTGTTTTTCTGGGTACGCGACGTTTTGTTACCCAGTACCGGCCGCCAGCCAGCGAGGCTAAAGCGCTTGAGCATTAGCGCGATTTCATCAATGGCTAACTGGCGAATTTGTTCGTTATCGCTATTGAGTTCATTCTGCCAACGCTGTACTTCAAACGCGCTCAGCTGCTGTGAAGCCAACGAAGTAATCACCATCCCGTGGGTCACGTGATTAATCAGCTCCCTGTCCAGCGGCCAGGATAAAAACAGATGCATCGGTAAGTTGAAGATGGCCATCTGTTTACAGTGCCCGGCATCCGTGAGTTGATGGGGAGTACAGGCCCAGAACAAGGTGATAAAACCCTGTTTGCTCTTCACCACTTCGTCATTAAAAAGATACTCCACATCACCATCAAATGGCACGTTCACCTCAACCTGGCCATGCCAGTGGCTGTAGGTCATAGCCAGCGGCGCCCGCAGTTCGACATCCATACGCTGATACTCGGAATAGAGCGCCAGCGGACTTCGCGACTTTTTCTCATAGCTACGACACATATGAGGGTCGAGCGGCAGCTGCGGGGTACTTTTTGCCATTATGGTTGGGTTCCTGGATAGTGATTCCGGCCATGGGGTAACGCCAAAGCATGAACATAGCTTAACCGAAAAAAAACGTCGTTTTCTCTCCATTTTCGCGAAGTTATTCCCAAAAACTCAGATCCTGTGCCTGTCGCTTGCCGATCTGAGATAGCGGGAATGGCGAGCTGTAATCTCAAAAACGCTCAATCTGGGGAGCCCATGGCAAAGCAACATCGTTTATTTGCCCATAAATCGGAGTTGAAGCGATAGCCAGTATTCAGCGAATACCGTACATTTTTATTTGTATCCACAGCTTAAGGAATCATCATGTCCAGGCTCCGTACTTTGGCCGCGGCGGTAGTTGCCGTTGCTGCGATGACGATGTGTGCCACTCCTGTGTTGGCTAACCCCGGCAATGGCAACGGAAATGGTAACAGTGGCAACCATGGTAATAGCGGGAACAAGGGGAATAGTGGTCATAGCCAGAAAGGACACGCGGACCAAAAAAATAACGCACAATCAGAACAGCGTAAAAATTATGGTAAGTCGGACCATGTTGATAGTGACATCAGCTATAACGTGGCCAGGCAGTATGCCGTCAGATACGGTCTAACGGGCTATAAGTCACTGCCTCCAGGTATTGCCAAAAATCTGGCGCGAGGAAAACCGCTTCCTCCGGGGATCGCCAGGAAGAGCGTTCCGCCATCAATGTTGAATCAACTTCCGTATTACCCGGGCTATGAATGGCAGGTTATTGGCGATAATCTGGTGCTGATTGCACTGAGCACGGCGATTGTCACCGCTGTTATTAATGGTGTGTTTGATTAAGGTTCAACGCTATGTCCAGACGAAAGGCCATGTTATTAACATGGCCTTTTTGTTGTGCATTATTCACTAAGGATCACCCGCATAGTCAAAGAATTATATTTTGCATATTTCCCAGTTAATATCTGATAGTTCCGACATGGATCACAATCGCAGTTAAATAAGTTGGCTTGCCGTTGGAGCATCTCCATTATGTGCCTTTTCTTAACAAGGATTACGTTTTATGAACATTCGGCCTCTCCTCGCCTTCACTTTTATCGGAATATTGTGGGGTGCGGGATCTTCACAGGGACAAGCAAAAGAGTGGAATAAAGAACCTGTGGCTGTTTTACAGCAGGGTGCTGAGGCGGGGGATGCGCAGGCGCAGTTTGTGCTTGCAACCGTGTACTTAAAAGGTAAAGAGGTAGAGCAGAATTTCAGTAAAGGCAGCGAGTGGCTGACCAAATCGGCTGAGCAGGGTAATGCGAGTGCCCAGCATCTGCTTGCACTGATGTACTACGAGGGCAAAGGCGGCCTGAAAGATGACAAGAAAGCGGCCGAATGGTTTAGCAAAGCGGCGGCCCAGGGGAATGTCGATGCCCAATACTATCTCGGTGTGCTGTATTTCGAAGGTAAGGGCGTGCAGCAGAATGACAAGAACGCTGTTGAATGGCTGACACGTGCGGCTGAGCAGGGCAATCTCGATGCGCGTTATCTGCTCGCCTTAGTCTACTTTGATGGTGAGGGCGCGCGCTGGTATGACGGTAAGGTCATTGAGTGGTTTGACAACGAAGTCGGAAAAGGCAATAAGCAGGCCGTCGAGTGGTTAAGCATTGCTGCCGAGCGCGGAAACTATCATGCCATTGAGTGGCTCCATCGTGCGGTTGAGAAGGGCAATCCTGACGCAAAGCGTTTCCTTGAAAGTAAGGCGTCGCTATTAGAGGGCTACAACACCGTTAAGTCATTGAGTAAAGCGGCTGAACGAGGGGATGCCAAAGCGCAGGGATTACTGGGCAGAAAGTACTTTGAAGGTGATGGTGTCGGTCTGGATACTGACAAAGCTTTCGCGCTGTTTAAACAGTCCGCCAGCAAAGGGGACGCGCTGGGCCAGAGCATGCTCGGCGCGATGTATTACCTTGGCGAGGGGGTTGGCGTGGCTCAGGACCACAAAAAAGCGTTTGAGCTGTTTAATCAGGCTGCTCTTCAAGGGGATATGCTGGCCCAGGGCATGCTTGGCATGATGTACGCAAAAGGAGAGGGAACGGTCCAGGACAGTAAAAAAGCGGTGGAGTGGCTGGAGAAAGCCGCGGCCCAGGGAGATGCAGGCTCGCAGAAAGATCTTGGCTTGATGTATTTAGAAGGTAATGGCGTCGCTCAGGATGATAAAAAAGCCGCTGAGTGGTTTGAACAGGCCGCAAGAAAGGGAAATGCGGAAGCTCAGGGGATGCTGGGAACCATGTACCTTGAAGGCAAAGGGGTAACTCAGGATTATGCTCAGGCGTATATCTGGAGTGCGGTGGCCTTTGCTAATGGGAATTCTGATGCACAAAATGGACTGGATATCGCGCAGAAGAACCTGAATCCGACAGCCCTGAAAGAAGCTGACGACAAGGCCAGACGCTATTTCGAGCAGCATCGAAATCAATCGGCCCTGTAACGCGCTCGGTTGCACAGTATGGTTTTACGTGAGCCTCTTCGTTAAGAGGGGGAGGCTCACAAACCGTACAGTTTTATTTTTCTATAGAGCGTGGCAATGCTGATCCCCAGTTCTGTCGCGGCTTGTTTTTTCCCCTCAACGCTTGAGCCGAATCGCTGGATGACGTTTTCGATAGCTTCCCTTTCCGCCTGTTTTCCTTTGCTGGCAAGCTGACGGGGTTGCGCGGTCATCGTCGTTTTCCTACCGTCAGCGGCGGTGAGCAGGTAAGGGGGAAGATGGCTGGCGTTGATCCCGGCGGCTTCTCCGCGCATCACAAAAATGTATTCGATCACGTTGCGTAATTCACGAATGTTGCCCGGCCAGTGCCAGGCATAAAGGCGGTTAATAACGTCATCAGGCAGTTTTTGCGGTGGTCGCTGGTAACTGACCGAGAACTCATCGGCAAAATACTGTGCGAGGACCGCGATATCAGCCCGGCGTTCACGCAGGGAAGGGAGTACCAGAGGGACCACGTTCAGGCGATAGAAAAGATCTTCGCGAAACTGATTATTCTCCACCATCGCATTAATGTTTTTGTTAGTTGCAGCAATAATGCGCACATCAATATTGATGGTGTTATTAGAGCCAACGCGGGTGATCGCCTTTTCCTGCAAGACCCTGAGCAGCTTGGCCTGCAGATGCAACGGCATATCGCCAATTTCATCCAGAAACAGGCTGCCGCCGTTGGCCAGTTCAAATTTTCCCATTCGTCCTTTGGGATCGGCCCCGCTGAATGCGCCACGAACATAACCAAACAGTTCGCTTTCCAGCAGTTGTTCGGGGATAGCCGCGCAGTTGATTGTCACGAAAGGCGCGGCTTTACGTGGACTGCTTTGGTGAATGGCAAAAGCCACGACCTCCTTCCCCGAACCACTTTCCCCGGTGATGAGCACGCTGGCGTAACTGTTGGCGATTTTACCGATGGTGCTTCTGAGTTGCTCCATTGAGGGAGAGTGACCAATCAGTCGCACCTGCATGTCGGACTCATAAGGGGATGGAGTAAGGTTACTCAGGTAGTCGTGTGCATCACGAAAGATAACCATGGTTAAGCGATCGTTATCCTGCGAGGAGAGCGAAATTTGTTTGCACAGTATATGATGTTTCTGACCTTCAAGCGTCAGCCACGCTTCTTCATCGCCATACAGGCTATCTCCGGTTGTTTCAATGGTCAGTGGTAATCCCTGAACCTCACGGTTGAGGATGCGATCGGCTGAATGATTGGCATGCCAGATAAGCCCCTTGCCATCAATTGCCACCACGCCGCGGTCCATAGCATCGATCAGACGCCGAAATGCGCCAAGCGTTTCCTGCGCGCGTAAACGCTCCAGGCATTCAAAGACCTTACTGGAGATCATTACGGCGATTTGCTCAATAAAGGTGACAAATTTATCAATCTGGCTCAGTAACGTGTCACGCTGTGCCTGGGTTGAGCAAATAATCCCGATCACGCCAATCACGCGATTATTGAGAAAAATGGGTGCGTTCAAATCCAGCATTTCAGAACAGTAGTGGTGTTTTTCACATAACTGACACAGCGGATGCTCGCCGGGATTTTTGATCAGTACCGTTTCTCGCACCTGCAAAACGTGACGATAGATGTAGCCATTTTTGGCCACGTTCTCATTGAGCATATGCCGATATTTCCCGGTACCCGCGATGCGCATTAAAGATTCATCAATGATTTCAACGTCCGTGCCCGTTATGCCAGAAATAGCGTCGGCATAATTGCATATATCATCCTGAATATTGCTGAGTACTGAAATCATGGTACTTCTCCGGCAGTGTGTCGCATTTCTCAAGGAAAATGATAAATAGGCGAAGCAATGCAAAAATGATTTGCGAAAAATCAATCTATCACGCTGTTTTTGGATGTTTTTCTTATTTTATCTTCAGCGATCACACTATTTATCAATAATGAGAATTTATCAAAATGAGGCGATAAACTGACGCAGTGATATTTTTGGTGTCAATTTTTATTTCTATTTAATTTATTGAAATTAAAGCCTTTATTAAAATATTTATAAGAATTTACTCGGTTAATAAAAAGCTGGTAAGCATTTTGCTCTATTGCCAATACCGATAACGGAAATATCTCTGTATTTCACCGATTACAGGGAATGAAATACCAGGACAATGAGGTTTTATGATGCTGGAAAACTTATCATTTTTTATTAACCAGACACCGTTTACCGAACATCCGAACGCGCCGTTGGCACCGTTTAGCCGCCAGGAACTGGTAAAAGCGTTGAATTTTCATCGGTCTATTCCGGGCTACGCGCCGACGCCGCTGTATACGCTACCGGCGCTTTCACAAAAACTGGGCGTTAAAAATATCTACCTCAAAGATGAATCTCAGCGTTTTGGCCTGAAAGCCTTTAAAGCGCTGGGTGGCTCCTATGCGATGGCGTGCCATATCGCTGAATTAGTTGGTAAGGATATCAGCGAACTGCCGTTTGACGTGATGACCAGCGAAGAGGTACGCCACGATCTGCAAACCGTCACGTTTGCCACCACTACTGATGGCAACCACGGTCGCGGCGTGGCATGGATGGCGCGCCAACTGAAGCAAAACGCCGTGGTGTATATGCCGAAGGGCTCTTCGCAGCAACGTCTGACCTCTATCCGTAACGAAGGCGCTACCGCTGAGATCGTCGATATGAACTATGACGATGCGGTTCGTATGACCGCAGAACAGGCCGAAAAGTATGACTGGATTGTGGTGCAGGATACCGCGTGGGAAGGATACGAAAAGATCCCGCAGTGGATTATGCAGGGCTACGGCACGCTGATGCTGGAGGCGATAGATCAGCTGCATCAGGTTGCGCCGACGCACATTTTTGTGCAGGCAGGCGTCGGCTCGTTTGCCGGAATGGTGCAGGGAATGGTGACGGCAGCCTGGGGGGAGAATCGCCCGAAAGTGATCGTCGCCGAAGCGTTAATTGCCGATTGCCTCTACCGCTCAGCCCGTTCGAAAGAGGGAGATGCCATTGCGGTGGGCGGTGATTTACAAACCGTGATGGCCGGTCTCGCCTGCGGTGAAGCGAACAGTATCGGCTGGAAATTGCTGCGCGATTATGCCAACGCATTTGCCTCCTGTCCTGATGAAGTTGCAGCGTTGGGCATGCGCATGTTGGGCAACCCGCTGGCAGGTGATCCACAGATTATTTCGGGTGAGTCAGGTGCGGTTACTACCGGTCTGCTGGCGCTGCTGATGACCTCGCCTGAACTGGCGCAAACGCGTGAGCAACTGGGGCTGGATGCGCACTCTCGTGTGCTGTTAGTCAGCACCGAAGGGGATACCGACCCGCAACAATATCTGGATATTGTCTGGGGCGGTCAGTACCCGGGCATCAACAAATAATTCCCTGATTGAGAGATATAACGGAGAAACCCATGTTATCTGCAAACCGCATTGAAGAAGTCATTAAAAACTGTCAGGCGCTGATCCAACAAAAAAGTTATTCCGGTCAGGAAGGGGAAGTGGTTAATGCCATAAAAACAATGATGCAGCATTACCAATTCGATGACATCCACGTTGATAAGTACGGCAACATTGTTGGCGGCATTGTCGGCAACCAGCCGGGGAAAACGCTGGTTCTCGATGGACATATCGATACCGTGCCGGTGAATGAAGAGAAGTGGTCCCGCAACCCATACGGCGGCGATATTGAAGATGGCAAAATTTATGGTCGCGGCACAACAGACATGAAAGGTGCCGTGGCGGCGATGATCTCCGCCGTGGGCTTTTTCGGTCAGGACAATCAGCGAAATTTTGCCGGGAAAATCTACGTTGCGTGCATCGTGCATGAAGAGTGTTTTGAAGGTATTGCTGCCCGCCTGGTCAGCGAGCGCTATAAGCCAGACTACGTGATTATCGGTGAAGCTTCCGAGTTAAACCTGAAAATTGGTCAGCGTGGCCGTGCTGAGATTGTGGTCGAAACCTTTGGTAAGCCCGCGCACTCCGCTAACCCACAGGCGGGGATTAACGCGGTGTACAAAATGGCGCAATTGATCGACAAAATTCGCACGATCACGCCGCCGACGCATCCGGTTCTGGGGCCTGGCATTCTGGAACTGACCGACATTAAATCTTCGCCGTACCCGGGAGCCTCGGTGGTACCGGATTACTGTCGCGCAACCTACGATCGCCGTTTGCTGGTGGGTGAAACCAAAGAAAGCGTGATTGCTCCGCTGGAAAATGCGCTTGCTGAACTTATTGCTCAGGATCCGCAGTTTAAGGCCCGAGTGTCCTACGCGGTGGGTCAGGAGTCTTGCTATACCGGCGCCACGATTGAGGGAGAGCGTTTCTTCCCCGGCTGGGTGTACGACGAGTCCGACGAATTTGTGCAGGCAGCGTTAGTGGGCATTCGTGAGGCTGGCTTTAATCCAACCATTACGCAGTACTCATTTTGTACCAACGGTAGCCACTATGCGGGCGAAGCGGGAATCAAAACCATCGGCTTCGGTCCTTCACGAGAAAACCTGGCACACACCATTGATGAGTATATCGAGATCGATCAGTTAACCGGCTCAGCCAGCGGCTATTACAGCATCATCCAGACACTCTATCGCCAATAAAAATAAAGATAACCACCTCTTACCTTACAGGCGGTGTCGCTCAGCAGCACCGCCATGGAGAATAACGATGAAAACCATTTTCAAAAACGGAAATGTAATCGATGGGACGGGCAGTGAAGGCAGGATTGCCGATGTGATGGTTGATGAAGGACGTATTGTCGAAATCGGTCAAATTGAGGTTGGCATCAATGAACAGGTAATTGATGCAACAGGAAAAATTATTTGCCCTGGCTTTATTGATACCCATACGCACTCTGACCTGTCGGCCATTATTAACCCCGCGCTGTCGGCAAAAATTCGTCAGGGTATCACCACCGAACTGTTGGGCCAGGATGGCGTCGCCTTAGCACCGCTACCTGAAGAATATATTCCAGCCTGGCGTAAAAATATCGCCGGGCTGGACGGTGACACCGACAAAATTGACTGGAAGTATAAAAATACAGACGGTTATCTCAATCTGCTGGCATCACGTCATCCGGCGACAAACCTCGCGTATTTAGTTCCTCATGGCAACGTGCGCATGGAAGCGATGGGTCTGGATGGGCGTCCTTCGACCCGTGAAGATGTGGCGAAGATGTGTGAAGTCCTTGAGCGGGAGCTAAAGGCTGGGGCATTTGGACTTTCCACAGGACTTATCTATATGCCTTGCGCCTTTGGTGATACTGCCGAAATGATTGAACTGTGTAAGGTCACGGCGAAATATGACGGGATCTTTGTGGTGCATCAGCGCAGTGAAGCTGACGATATTATCAACTCAACCCAGGAACTGATTGATATCGCCAAAGCCACTGGCGTCTGGCTACATATTTCGCATATGAAGGTTTGCGGCAAGAAAAACTGGGGGCTGATCGACCAGATGCTGGGCATGCTGGAACAGGCGCAGGAAGAGGGAATTCGTATCTCTTTCGACCAGTATCCGTATGTGGCGGGCAGTACGATGCTTGGCGTGATCCTGCCGCCCTGGGTTCACTCCGGTGGTACGGACAAATTACTTGAGCGTCTCGCCTCGCCCGAACTGCGCGCCAAAATGATTGATGATATTCAGCAGGGTATTCCTGGCTGGGATAACTTTATTGATTTTGCCGGTTTGGACCAGATTTTTGTCACCAGCGTAAAAACGGCAAAAAATCAGGATGCTGTCGGTTTGAACCTCGTCCAGTTGGGCGAGCTGCGCGGAAAAGATCCGTACAACGCCACCTTCGATCTGCTCTTTGAAGAGGAAAACGCCGTGGGGATGGTCGACTTCTACGGTACCGAAGAGCACGTGATTAAGTTTCTCTGTCGACCTGAGCAAAACGTCTGTACCGACGGCTTAATGGGGGCTGGCAAACCGCACCCGCGCGTGTTTGGCGCATTCCCTCGCGTACTCGGTAAATATGTCCGTGAAGAGGGATGTCTGAGCTGGGAAGCGGCAATCCGCAAGATGACGGGAAAACCTGCTGAAGTATTGGGTTTGCAGGATCGCGGACTGCTGAAGGTGGGTTATGCAGCGGATATTGTGATGTTCGATCCGAACACAATTACGGATAAAGGCACTTTTGTGGAACCCAATCAGTACCCGGAAGGGATTGAAATTGTCATGGTTAATGGGCGCATTGCCTTAATCAATGGCACGGAAAGTTATGCCTGTAGCGGTACGGTTATTAGAAAACAATATTAATAAATAACGCTAAACACGCATGGATCTATCGCGACTATTTATGGCCGCGGTAGATCACTACACCCTAAGGACATCACAATGAACCTACAAACGTCTTTACCTTCAGGTAAACCCAAGACCTGGAAAGCAAGATATACCGTCCTGACCCTGATCTGGCTGGCGTGGCTGCTCTCTTTTCTCGACAGAATGGTGATGAGCGTTTCGCTCCCTTATATTGGCAAAGATTTAAATCTTGATACGACTCAACAAGGTTTAATTATTAGCGCCTTTTTTATTGGTTATGCTGCCTTTCAGATTCCCGGTGGATTACTGGCGGATAAATTTGGCTCGCGCAAAATCATGGCCATTGGTATTGCATGGTGGTCTGTGTTCACCAGCTTAACCGGCGCTGTGCTGACGCTGCCGCTGATGTTAGCAGTACGATTCTTTTTTGGTATCGGTGAGGGATGTTTCCCGTCGGCCTCATGGAAGATGATATCAACCTATTTCCCGTCGAAAGAGCGTGGTCGCGCCACGGCGATTCAGTCAACGGTTAACACCTTAGGCCCAGCGCTGGCGGTAGTTGTGGCGGCAAGTATCATCGGGGCATTTGGCTGGCACATGGTTTTTATCGTGCTGGGTATTCCCGGTCTGTTTATCGCGGCAGGTATCTACTTATTTACACGTGACAACCCGAAAGATCACCCTGCCATTACGCAGCAAGACCTGGCTGAGCTGGCTGCTGACGATCAGGGGAGCCTGCAAAACACCAGTGCTATCGCGTTTAAAGACGTACTCAAAATGCCAGTGCTCTGGCAAATGGCCAGTATCTGGTTTTTGTTTGATATTACCTTCTGGGGTTTTTCAACCTGGCTACCAAGCTACCTGATTACCGTACGAGAGTTTTCTCTGGCAAAGACCGGTGTCATGGCGGCCATTCCCTTCCTGTTCGGGGCTGGCGGAACATTATTAGGCGGTTATTGCTCAGACAAATTCAAACCCCAGCGTAAAACGCTGTATGTCGTAACCTCTGTTATTGCCGCGGGATTCCTGTATCTGACTTTCAGCGTGAGCAGTGCAGATATGGCGGTGGTTTATCAGTGTGTCTCAGCCCTGTTCATGTTCTTTGCCATGGCGACGTTCTGGGGCATTCTGATGGATACGATCCCGAGCAACATCATGGGGCGGGCATCCGGTATTGTTAACTTTGGCGGCCAGATGGCGGGGGTTGTATCAGCGCCTATCATCGGCTGGCTTATCCAAAGTAGTGGCGGAAGCTATAACAGCGCCTTTATCTTTATGATTGCTGCACTGTTGTGCTCAGCTGTCGTTACACTGACAGTCAAAAGCTCGCAGGCAGTGGGAGCGTTGCCCAGTAAAGCCTGATTAATGTCTCTCTCTTGTGGCTCTGCTGTTCCAGAGCCACATTAAGGATGACGGAAATAAGTGATTTAGAGCCTATCCCATTAGGCTCTTAGTGGAAACTCAGGAATCGGTTTGAAAGAAATGCAGAGGATCTTTTAATCGTTTTCTCTAAGGAAAACAGTATAGGGTTTTGTAAACTACAAAAATGAGATGTTTTGTTATCTCTTTTATCTATAACAGGAAAGGGGTAAAAAACCTTATTTTTAGGGAAGCATTCTGTATAAATGCTCATATGGTTTAATACTTCGCTGTTCAATGGTTTGGCCTTGTTACATATCTCGTTGGCGAATGCGCTGCATTTGCTGCAATTACAACGACATGCAGAATAGTCAGTCGAGATGAGGGAATCATTATTGCCAATGTTAAATCCTAGCTTTCCTCGCCGGATATAAGCATCCATTATTCCACTGGCTTCATATTTTAGCAGTAATCCCTCCCGTTCACTCCGCGTTAAAGATGGCGATAATATATAACTCAGCAACAAGGTAGTTCTTTCATTTATGGATGGATATAGATTTAACTTGTTGATCTGTTTCGTCTTAATGATGAAATAGGACGCGATGACAAAGCCAAGGCATCGAGCGGTACTCATCTGCAGATCCCAGTTGTCTTTTTGTACGGTATATTCGTAAGTTACAGGCATGAGTGAATGTTCGTACGCTAGAAAGTCGGCAATAAACTCCATGGTCCTGATATACGGAAGTTGGTTGCCATTCATCTTGATGTATTGATGCTGGCAACACATCAAATGAACCAATTCATGAAAGAAAACGAAGTTCATAAAAGAGCGGGCGGTGTTAAGAGATACCTCTACTGAATGTATGTCAACGCGATTGGCTATAATACATAGCGCTGTATCGGCTAAGGCTGTGTGTTTAAATATGGAGGCAAGATCGAGACTGATGTTTAAGTTGTATGTTCCTGCAACAATAATTACCCATGAATAGAATCTGTGATTAATTGCAATATATGCAATATCTTCGTGGATAACTATCTGGATTAATGGTTCATTTTCGTTCACAAAACCCCATACGGTTTTGTTCACCGGGATGAGTGAGTCTTTACCCAGCCAGGCTTCGATCATCAAATCCAGCTCAGTAAATGAGTACCATGTAATATCGGTATCATTATTGTCAGGTGAACACCAGGATTGATAAGGCCAGGCGTCAGGCATTGTGTCAGGGAATACAACATTGTTTAATGATTCTCGTATTTGATTCATTTTGCTATACGCCATCAATCAATTGCTTTGCTTACTACCAGAAGAGAAGCGTAACTTACTGTTCTGGTAACCTATTTTTCTCCTTAGAATGTGAAAGTGGTGCTTTTAACGTTGGCCGGTTTTTCTTCCCGCCAGGTTGTGCCAGTGTACGATCCTTCTGGATTTACAGTTTCTCCAAAATTCAGGTTAGTAAAATTGTTATCACCCGAAAGTATGAAAAATGCTCTATCTTATTTTTTTAGCAGCGCATCGATGTAACCTGGAAATTTGAAAATGCGCTGTTTCTGCTTTATTTAAGCATAAAGACAAGTGTAGGATAATTTCATATAGAAATAAAATTAACAAAAAACTGTCGTAGGCAACGTATTGAAAAATAATATTTGTTTGTAATGTAAAGTTGCTGGCATAGAAATGTGCATGGGAATGTTCAACGTAAGCGGCTATTTGATAGCGGCTTTCCACCATGCCACCCTAACGGAATGATCGTCAGATGAGGGGGGGGCGTATTTTTACGGTTCTAATGCTTACTACCCTATTGATATTAATAACTTTGCTAAGAATGAATCCTAATAAATGAAAGACCTGTCCTACATGTGTAGGAATTTTCCTTTGTGTTGTGTTAATGATTTGATATTTACAAAGGTTCAAAGTTTAATTTTTGTAAATCAAAATGTTGTTTTTATGATTTATTCATTCGAATTATGAAAAAATAATAAAATATACGCGTGGCTATGCTAGAATTTTCCTCTTAAAGTCTTGCGTTTATAAAACATAATATTGAAGACTCATCTGCTCTATAGCCATCGCCTCTCTTTATTTATCGGGATTCTTATACGCAATGAACGCGATAATCGTTGACGATCACCCATTGGCTCGCATTGCCATCCGCAACTTACTCGATACCAATGGTATCGCCGTGACCACCGAACTCGACAGTGGGGATCAAGTGGTTCAAACCGTTGAAAAAACTAAACCGGAGCTGTTGATTATCGATGTGGATATTCCGGGTATCAGTGGCATCGAAGTGCTGGAGCAGCTGAGAAAGCGGCACTATGCTGGTGTAATCATTATCATTTCAGCCAAAAATGAATTTTTTTACGGCAAACGTAGCGCCGAATACGGTGCTAACGGATTTGTGAGCAAAAAAGAAGGTATGAATAATATTCTTGCCGCAATCGAAGCAGCAAAAAATGGCTATAGCTATTTTCCCTTTTCCCTTGAGCACTTTACTGGTTCATCCGTCAGCGAGCAGGATAAGCTTGATACGTTGTCGAACCAGGAAATGAGAGTATTGCGTTATATACTTAATGGCATGGATTACAGCACAATTGCCAGCAAAATGAATATCAGTAATAAAACGGTAAGTACCTATAAAAGCCGGTTGATGGAAAAATTAGATTGTTCATCATTAATGGAAATTTATGATTATGCGCAGAGAAATAAAATAGGATAGAGTAATGCTGGAACGCTTTTTTATTTTTTTGATGGTCGTCTTTACCATCGGGTTGTCTACGGGTGTAAGCTCAGCTCGGCAAGTTGAGCTAAAAAGTAACTATAATACCTCAGTGCAAAATATCGGCTTGAACAGGGAAGAAACAAACTGGTTAGCGCATAAAAAAACCTTGGTTGTTGGCACCTGGTTACCGGAAGTCTCCCCCATTGTTTATCAAAATAGCGGTGAATATTATCGGGGCGTCAACGCGGATTACCTTGCGTTAATGCAAAAGAACCTCAATCTAAAAATCATTATAAAGCAGTATGATAATGAGCAAGAGGCGCTGGCCGCGCTCGCCAATAACGATGTTGATACGCTGATAACCCAACTGTCCCGACGGCAGGATGTTGGCGGAAATCTGTTGCGCACTTCGGCATTGCTGACCACGTGGCCGACGCTTGTAACATCGCTAAAAAACACTCTGCTGCCGCTGACCTCGAACCATCAGGTTAGCGTCGCGTGTGTGCGAGATTGCCCTTTTCTCGATGTTATCCAGGGGGCTTTTCCTGAGGCTAAAGTCTCATTTTATGACGACGAGTATCAGGCTATGGCGTCGGTAGTGAATGGCGATAACCAATATTATATTGGTAACAATATCACCAGCAGCCATTGTATCTCTCGATACTTCTCACAATCACTGGTTATTACGCACTACTTTGATAAGCAAGAACAATATAATTATTTTGTCGTTAACGAAGATCAGCCTGTATTAAGAAATATTCTTGATGGTTTCATTACGTCAATCAGTAATGAAATTCATATGCAAGTCATGCAGAACTGGCTGAACCGCGGCAACCTTGCCTATCTGAATGCGCCTATTCCTTTCACCGATCAGGAAAAAGCGTGGTTGAAGAAAAAGCATGTTATCCGCATTTTAATCAACCCAGATTACTCGCCCTATACGCTGGTCGATCGCAGTGGTGAGTTACGCGGTATTATTGGTGATTTGCTGAATATTATTCATCTGCAAACGGGGCTCGATTTTGAACCCATTTTAGCTAGCTCCAAAAGTGAGCAGACAAAGCAAATAAGCGGCGAACAGTGGGATATGTATCCCACTATCACGCTAACTCATCAAAACCCGAGCAATTCGGCCTTTAGCGATCCGCTGATGAATGTGGCATTTGTGATGATCACTTCCCGTGAGGAAACCGCCGAATCGCTACTGGAGAAGCCGATACGCATTGCTTTGCCTGCCGGGCATGTGCTGGAAAGCGAGCTGAAGCAACGCTATCCGCAGGCCACCTGGGTGAATGCGGATACTGGCAGTGTTGCGATGGCCATGGTCAAGGAGGGCAGCGTTGATGCGGCAATCGCTACCGAATTGTCGGCAAGATTTATGGTCGATCATTACTACCAGAAAAATATGCACTTTTTTAGGCTTCCAGATATGCCTGGTGCGTCGGTAAGTTTTGCGATTTCTCCCCACGAGCCGATGTTGAAGTCAGTTATGGATAAAGCGCTACAGGCCATACCGCCACGTGAAATTTTGCAGATGACGGAGAGGTGGTCGAAAATTTCTAATACGCAGGTCGATTTCTGGAGTCGATATAGCAAACAGTTCTATCAACTGGGGATATTCGCGCTGCTGCTGATAGCAATTAGCCTGATCTGGGGGATCTCACTCTCCCGTGAGGTAAATAAAAGGAAACAATCGCAGCGGCTACTGGAAGAGCAGCTTCATCTCAAAGAAGCATTATCTCAAGAACTGGAAAACGAAAAGAATAAAGCGATTGAAGCAACCAAGGCCAAAAGTCGCTTTCTGGCGAGTATGAGTCATGAATTACGTACTCCGGTAAGTTCGATTGTTGGCTTTGTGGAATTACTGTCGAGTTCAGAACTCAGCCCGGCACAGCGAAAAGAGGCGATTGCCCTTACCGGGGCGACGGCCCAGTCATTGCTTGGGCTGATCGGTAAGATTCTGGATGTGGATAAGATTGAGTCTGGTAAATACCAGGTTGTTCCTCAATGGACGGATCTCTCGCAGCTCATTGAATTGCAGTGCCACTCTTTCGATGCCTTAGCCAGACAGAAAGGCATTACGCTTGCCTGCGTTAGCCAGTTGCCGGCGAACGAGCGGGTATTTGTCGATCAGCAGGCTTTGCGGCAAATTCTCACCAACCTGGTGGGTAATGCGTTGAAGTTTACCGAGCAGGGCAGCATTCATGTGACGGCCCGTTTGATGCCTGAGGGGGAGAATCACGGTACCCTGACTATTGCCATTAGCGACACCGGTTGCGGGATTAGTGAAGAGGAGCAGGCGGGGCTGTTTCAGCGTTACGCTCAGGGACGCTGCGGGCGCCAACAAACCGGTTCTGGTCTGGGGTTATTTATCTGCAAAGAACTGGTGACGTTGATGGGCGGGACGCTGGAGTTGATGAGCGTCCCGTTGCAAGGAACCACGTTTACCATAACGCTGCCGGTTGAAACGGCTCGTCAGTCGATTGTATCGGATGGCGATGCGCCCGGTACTCTGTTACCGCTTCCGTGTCTGTCTATTTTGATAGCTGACGATAATCCAACCAATCGCCTGCTGCTCAAGCGACAGTTGAATGCCATTGGCTACAGCGTGGATGAAGCGTGTGATGGGGAGGAAGCAGAAGCCAAACTGGCGAAGAAATCGTACGATCTGCTGATAACCGATGTAAATATGCCGAAAAAAGACGGGTTTGATCTTGCGGCTTCGCTACGTCGTCAACAGCCGAATTTACAAATATGGGGACTGACGGCCAGCGCACTTCCACAGTCACGCGATCGATGCCTGCAAAATGGTATGAACTTGTGCCTGTTCAAGCCTGTGTCGATTCAGACACTGACCCATGAATTGAGTAAAATCGAAACCGGTTATGCGTCTCCTTGTACAATCCGGCATTTGAAATTCAATGTGTTGACGGAAAATACCGGCGGCGATCGCGCACTGATGAACGAGATTCTCGAGACATTTCGCGAGGCAACGCTGAATGATATACAAGCGGCTGAGAAAGCCGTTCTGCAAGATGAACCTCAGCTGTTTTTGCGAGCTCTTCACCGGTTGCATGGCTCGGCGCAAATTCTGGGTATCACTGCGCTACAGAACCTGTGCGAACCTTTCGAATCCAGACGACATGACGATCTTCCTCTGGCAGTACGCGAGGAGGCATTGCAGAAGATTATTGCTGTTATGCGGGAAATTGAGATTGAGATAGACAGTCTGATTAGCCATTAATCCCCCTGATCGGGTAGCCGTAGCTGCCCGATCAGGAGAGAAAGTCCTGGTTCAACACTCCGTAGTGCTGAGTACTACTGGCCTGCGCCGATCATCTCGCTATCGACCACAATGCCATCTTCAGCACCTTTTAACACAAGGTTTGCTTCATAGTATTTACCGGAAGCCAGCAGTTTTTGCGCGCTGGCAACGGTTTTACGAGTCTGATTAAGAGGCATCAGGTATTGGGTCTGAAGCACGCTGATACCAGCCAGTTGCAGAGTATCCACTGCACCTTTCCAGTCGCCTTTGGCCATTTTGCCATTCGCTGTTTTGATAGCGGATTCTTTGGCCGGAGTCGCAATATAGTCTTCTGACAGCGCGACCGTAGCGTTAATAACCACGTACTGATCGTCAATCATCTTGGCTTTAGGCGCAGCTTTTACAAATTTCGCCCAATCTTTGCTGTCGCCTGCCAGCAGGGAAGCCGCGTCATCGGTTAATTTTTTAGCGCTGTCAGGCTGTCCATGAAACAGGGCCAGACGAGCAAGCTGAATATCACGCATCGCATTTGCGCCTTGCACTGCGACCTGCATAACATCGGCAGCTTCTTTTTGTACATTTGCGGTAGCAGCTTGCGCCGGAGTGGTTGTGGTAGCAGTAGCAGCCATCACTGGTGCTGAACCCATCATGGTTGCAAGCACACCCGCAAGAATAATCTTTTTCATTACTTTCTCCTGAATAAATTTGGTATATGTCACCAAACGCAATAAGCATATTAAATAATGTTAAAGAGAGGAATCAGAGCCAAGATAGAATAATGACCGTTTAATCCTACAAGTGTCAGATGTCTGACATGTGTAGGAATATACGCATAGCGACATTCTCTTGTTCTTATATACGCTTCCTTAGTGGAAGTCTTATCATTCCACTGTAAGTAACATATGTTGAGTGAGTAATAATTCTTGTGTCAACAGGTTACATTGCGTTTATGTATAACGGAGGATGTATGTTTGTTTTTAATCAGCGTAGCCTGAGAGCGTTTAATGAAAAAACACTCGTTCATTATAAAAAGCACGCGACGATTATGGCGATGTTGATGTTGATTTGTGGCATCTGCTGCTTGATTTATCCGATTGCTGCAGGTGTTTATTTAAGCTATGCAACCGGTTTTATGTTCCTGGTATGTGGTTTCTATTCTATTTATAGCCTGTTTAGTTCAGGTAAAAAGCAATTGAAAGCCAAATTTACCTATGCCTTTTTTGCTATCGCGTGGTTACTGCTGGGTTACTGTTTCCTCGTGAATCCTGTGATAGGCATGAATTCACTGGCAGTGGTATTTTGCTGCCTGTTTATTCTGGGGGGAATTTTTCGTATCGCCTCTGGGGTCAAACTGTTCCGTAGTCCGGGTTATGGATGGAACATTTTTATTGGTATTTTTGACCTGCTTATTGCCGGCGTATGGCTGAATATGGATCCCGACAGATCGTATGTATTTACCTCAATTTTTATTGGTGTCGAGATGATCTTTAGTTCTTTAGCTTTTATCAGTCTGCGTAGAAATGCGACGCTGGTTAAAACTGATAAGCTCGCCGATAAAAATTAATGCTAACTCTGGAGCGCATAGTGAATATTAAAATGATGGTTTCTGCGGCTATTCTTGTGACCTCTGTTATGGCACCAATGACCCGTGCTTTGGCTACTCAGGCAACGGAAGCTGCGCCACAAGATATGACCTGTAAAGAATTTGTTGATATGAGTCAGCAATACAAGACGGCAATTGCCTTTGTGATTGTTAATAAAAATTCGGACTTTAAAGGCGATGATTATGTTCCCCTGCATGAGGTGGAAACGGAAGCTGTACCGAAAATGGTTAAAATGTGCCATCAGCATCCGAATACAAAACTGGGTGAACTGGCTGTAAATCTGAAAGGTTCCGGTCTGCACTATTGATTAACCGTTTTGATAGCCTGGCTTTAGTTAGAATTGACAACCTCTGTTCCTACCCTCAGTCGTTCCTTATAAAAAATCCGCGTAATGCTTACCCTGCTATCCACGAGAAACTCGCTGGATAGCTGTGCCCGCTAATAACCGTAGACCTGACAAACGAAGCCCCATCCCTGGGAATTGAATAATCTAAACCCAGGGAGAGGGCAGGGGATCAGCGTCGAGCTTTAAATCGCGCTAACGTATTTTCAACGAGGACAAAGAACACTGGAACAAAATAGATTGCCAGTACCGTCGCGGCCAGCATCCCACCGATAACCCCCGTACCGACGGCATTTTGCGCACCAGAGCCCGCGCCGTTGCTTATTGCCAGTGGAATAACCCCCAGGATGAAGGCCAGTGAGGTCATCAGAATTGGACGTAAGCGCATTTGCGCGGCTTCCACCGCAGCCTCAAGCGGCGTTTTCCCTTCTTTCTGCATAATCTCGACGGCAAACTCGACGATCAGAATGGCGTTTTTAGCCGACAGCCCCATGGTGGTGAGCAGGCCGACCTGGAAATAAACATCATTGCTCAGGCCACGCAGATCGGTAGCCAGCAAAGCGCCGACCACCCCGATTGGCACAACCAGCATCACCGAGAACGGGATCGACCAGCTTTCATACAGTGCCGCCAGCGCCAGAAACACGACGATCAGCGAAATGCCGTACAGCATTGGTGCCTGGTTTGTGGATAGCGCCTCCTGATAAGACAGACCGGTCCAGGCATAGCCGACGCCTGCGGGCAGTTTATTAATCAGCGATGCCATAAATTTCATCGCATCACCGCTGCTTTTCCCTTCAACCGGCTGGCCCAGAATTTCCATTGCTGGTTGACCGTTGTAGCGTTCAAGGCGAGGAGAACCGTAGGTCCACTCGGTGGATGAGTAGGCGGAGAGCGGCGTCATGGAACCGGAGGCGTTACGTACGTACCAGTGGTTGATATTGTCCGGCAACATACGGAACGGCGTATCGGCCTGGACATACACTTTTTTTACGCGCCCCTGGTTCAGGAAATCATTGACATAGCGACTACCAAACGCGGTGGAGATGGTCTGATTAATATCCGATAACGCAACGCCCATAGCTTCAGCCTTTTTGGCGTTGACGTGAATGCGGAACATCGGTGTATCTTCCAGACCGTTCGGACGCACCCCGTCGACCTCACCGGATGACTGGTTGGCCAAAGCCAGAAGCTGGTTCCGCGCCTGCATCATTTTTTCATGCCCAAGATTACCGTTATCCAGCAGCTCCATATCAAACCCTGATGCGGTGCCCAATTCTGCGACCGCCGGTAAATTGAACGGATAAACGACGGCATTATTGATGGTGCTTAAGGCCATCATTGCCCGTCGAATAATGGCGGTAACCGAGTTTTCTTCGCCAACGCGTTCTGACCAGGGCTTCAGGCTGATAAACGCCAGACCGTTGTTTTGTCCCTGGCCGCTGAAACCAAATCCGCCGACGGTGAAAACAGAAGCAACGTTTTTCTGCTCTTTCGTCAGGTAGTAGTCGGTTATTTCTCCGAGCACTTTGCTGGTGTTCACCATCGTTGAACCCGAAGGCAATTGTGCCGTGGTCATGAATACCCCCTGATCTTCTTCAGGCAGAAACGAGGTCGGAGTGCGTAAAAACAGCACAATCATGCCCGCGCCAATGACTAAATAGACGACCATATAACGGCCTGTGCGACGTAGCAGTCTACGGGTGCTGTCCGTGTAGTGCTGAGTGCATTTCTCCATGAAGTGATTGAAACGGGTAAACAGAAAATGTGTGTTTGCCTTTTCTCCTTCGTGGGATTTCAACAACATAGCGCAAAGTGCAGGCGTCAGGCTCATTGCCACAAATACTGACAGCAGCATGGAGGAGATCAAGGTGATGGAAAACTGACGGAAAATTTCACCCGTTGCCCCGCTCATAAACGCCATCGGCATAAATACGGCGGATAAAACGACGGCAATACCAACCAGCGCCCTCTGGAGCTGGCCCATTGCTTTGTGCGTTGCCGCTTTTGGAGACAAGTGCTCTTCAGCAATAATACGTTCTACGTTCTCAACCACCACGATGGCATCATCGACCAACAGCCCTATCGCCAGCACCATGCCAAACATCGTGAGCGTGTTAATCGAAAAACCGGCGACGTCGAGTATTGCAAAGGTTCCGAGGATAACCACCGGAACGGCGATAGTGGGGATAAGCGTCGCACGGAAACTCTGCAAAAACAGATACATGACGAGGAATACCAGAATGATTGCCTCGATCAAAGTATGAAAAACACCCTGAATCGAAATCTCGATAAACGGCGTGGTGTCATAGGGATAAACGGTTTTCATACTGGCCGGAAACCAGGCCGATAATCTGTTCAGCTCTTGTTTGACCGCCTGGGACGTTGCCAGGGCATTGGCGCCAGCGGCAAGTTTAATCGCAATCCCGGCGGCGGGTTTGCCGTTGTAACGTGCAACCGTTGCATAATTTTCCGCACCCAGCTCAATGCGCGCGACATCGCGCAGCAGAACCTGAGAACCATCTTGCTGAACTTTAAGGAAGATCTTGCCAAATTCATCGGTCGTTTGCAGACGCGTCTGGACGATTATCGACGCATTTAACTGCTGATCGGCTGACTGAGGCATACCCCCCAACTGCCCGCCAGATATCTGATTATTCTGCACTTTGAGCTGGGTAATGACGTCCTCGGGAGTGAGGTTATACTTGTCGAGCTTTTGTGGATCCAACCAGATGCGCATGGCGTATTGCGAACCGAATAACTGCACGCTCCCCACCCCGGCAGTGCGGCTTAGCGGATCTTTAATGTTCGAGGCCACATAGTCGGCAATATCATATTGGCTCAGGCTGTTATTATCAGAGATAAAACCGGCGACCATTAATATATTGCTGCTGGATTTATCAACGCTGATCCCTTGCTGTTGTACTTCCTGTGGCAAGGAAGGCATCGCCAGCTGTAGTTTATTCTGTACCTGAACCTGCGCAATATCGGGTGACGTACCCGTTTTGAAGGTCAGGATAATCGAGGCATTACCTGCCGCATCGCTGGTGGATGACATATACATCAGGCCATCAAGACCATTCATATTCTGTTCAATCACCTGGGTGACGGAGTCTTCAACGGTCTTTGCGTCAGCCCCTGGGTAGGCAGCGCTGATGGTAATGGTTGGGGGCGCAATTTGTGGATATTGGGCGACAGGCAGGTTCATTATCGCGATACCGCCCGTAAACATCATGATAATAGCGAGCACCCAGGCGAAAACCGGGCGCTCAATAAAAAAGTTGGCCATGAAGAAAGTGTCCTTAATGCCTGAAATATTACTGTTCAGCTACCGTGTCAGGTGTGTTCAGTTTTGAAGGGAGGACCCGGGCTTTGATTCCCGGATGAATTCTTTGTAATCCGGACACAATGACCCGATCGCCAGGATGTAATCCCGCGGTCACTAACCATTGATTACCAACGGCCTTCACTGCGTTTATTTCACGCAGTTGCACTACGTTTTCCTGGTCAAGGATCAGCGCGGTGGCTTTTCCTTGCTCGTTATGCGTAATTCCTTGCTGGGGGACCATCAACACGTTTTGTTGACTGCCTTCGTCCAGCAACGCCGTGACATACATACCGGGTAAAATTTCACCTTCAGGATTGGGAAATACGGCGCGCAGGGTTACCGAACCGGTGGTCTCATCAACAGCGGGATCGGAAAACTCAAGCGTACCGGTATGGCGATAGGGCTTGCCGTTTTCCAGCATCAGTTCAACCGGAATTTTGCCTTGTTGCTGGGCGATTTGGCCGTTGGCTTTCTCTTCTTTCAGGCGTAAGAAGTCCTGTACTGATTGGGTTAAATCAACATAAATCGGATCTAATCTCTGAACGGTGACCAGCGCGTTTTCCTGATTGGCAGTAACCAGGGCACCCACGGTCACGGAAGATTTGCCGCTAATGCCATCAATGGGCGAGGTAACATTGGCGTATCGAAGATTGATGGTGGCTTGTTCAAGATCCGCTTTAGCGACGGCAACATTGGCTTGCGCTTCATTAAGCTGTGAACGCGTCGTGTCATAGTCCTGGCGGCTGACGTAATTAGATTTTATTAATGCTGACTGCCGATTGAGTGTCAGACGAACATTATTGGCGGTAGCCTGTGCCTTTGCCAACGCGCCTTTGGCTGAGTCCAGTCGTGCCTGCAGCGGGGCTGGATCAATTTGATACAGTGATTCTCCTTTGCTGACTTTATCACCTTCAACAAAGTTGCGTTTTATGATGATCCCACCAACCTGAGGGCGGATTTCGGCGATCTCGAACGCAAGCGCGCGACCCGGAAGTTCACTTTTAATATTTACTGAGGAGGGCGCTAAGGTAACAACGCCGACCTCGGGCTCCATGGCGGTTTTTACTGCAGGTTTATTATCGCAGGCGGTGATGATGACGCTACTAAAGAATAATGGTATCAACAGTAAGCATTTTCTGTTCATAGTAATCCCTGAATAATGTATAAACACAAATGTTCTTTTATTGCATGCAGGGTGGGGGAGTTGTCGGTAAATAACAAAAGATGGTCAGGCATGAGAAGGGTAAAGCCCATTTCTTCGCTAACAAATTAGCGGTTAAAAATTATATGTAACAGGAAGAATGCATGTTAAGCGAAGGATCTCATGAAGCAGGATGGCGCAATAAGATAAACGCGGGGTGATGAGAAGGGTTGTTTGCCAACACCTGACTCCGGAATATAGTCGCGCCATCTTACCTCTGGGATTATTTCACTAGCTCCGGAGTTACCTGAGTGACTGTATTGGCGTAGTAAGGCGCTCCCCACATCGGCTCAGGCCAGAATGCGCCGTAACCATAATCCCACATGTTATAGGTGGTGTTGACAGACTCAGTTAAATGCCAAACCTGGATTCCTTGTAAATCAACTTTAACAAAGTTGTACGGGACTTTGTTGATGAATCCTGACTCATCTCCTTGAATTGTTCCCAAAATGGTCACGAAATGGTTTCTGTAGTTTACCGGATCGAGGAAACCTTTCTGCTGGGCAAGAATACGTCCCTGATAGCTCGCGTCTATTTGTGGCTTAGCAGAGTCGTTCAGTGGCAAAACGGCGATTTCCAGCAACGTATCATTTTTGGTGTTAATCACATTGATGACTTTACCACCAAAGCGAGCCTGTTGACCGGTATATAAACCGGGCTGGTTATGCACGGAGATAAAGTTTTTTTGGATATCGGGTTGATTATTACCTTTGATATTCTCAGGAATGGAAGCACATGATGCCAGGGTGAAAGCAAGGGCAATAATCATCAACCCTTTTGTATTTTTCATTTTACTTTCCTGCTTAAAAAAGACAGGTCTATAGTAAACCTTTGCGTATTATTGTCAGCATGCGCATTGTTGATTATCTAATATTAATATAATTGTAGCTTATGGTAATAACGGATTGTATTTTATCTGGTCGCTGAATGAGGACGATATTTTCAACGACCATAAAAGTAACGGCTGGCATCACGCTTTCACGTCACGCTGGCGGGAATGTAATAAAGCGGATCGTCAATTTTTGCGGTGCTCATCACCCGACAGAATGACCGTTTTCATTACTCCCGTCACCCAGACGGTAAGCCAGCGCCACCACTAGCGACTGCACCAGGCACAGCGTCGCAGACTGGGATCGAAACGCGTCAACCTGCGCCTCTTTCACCACAAAGCAGAGATCGCTGAATGTGGCCAGCGGGCTTATCTGGCTGTCGGTAATCACGATCTGGCGCGCGCCGGCATTGGCCGCAGTTTCGCTGACCATCACCGTTTCTTCCGCATAAGGCGAGAAGCTAATCGACACCACGATATCGTGCGCTTTGATGCGGTTAATCTGCTCGCGCAGCATTCCGCCCATTCCGTCGAGCAAAATAGGGCGACATTCAAGATGGCTCAGGGCGTAGGTGAGATAGGCCGCTACGCTAAACGAACGACGCAGACCTGCAATGTAAATGGTGTCGGCTTCTGCCAGCAATTGTACGGCGCGTTCCAGCATTTCAGGTTCGGCACGGGCTGCCAGCTGCTGGAGCGCCTGGGTATTCGAACGGGCGAACTCCTGCAGGATATCGAGCGGGGTTTCCGGTACGGCTTCGCTTTCCATCTCACGGAACATGCGCGCGCGGTCGCTGTAGCTGGCGGTTTCCTCTACCAGGTTCATACGAAACAGCTGTTTCATTTCGTTGAAGCCGGTGAAGTCAAAGGCGTTGGCGAAGCGGATCAGCGTAGAGGGGGGCACTCCGGCACGTTCAGCAATGACGGCAACCGTATCAAAGGCCACGCTATTGGTATTATCCAGCACATAGCGGGACACCTGCTGCAGCCTCTTACTCAGGCTATCGTAGCGATCGCGGATTTGCTGCTGCAGCTCGTTCAGGCTGGTTGCTGTTGTCATTTTACCTCCTGGTACATAGTTTTATGATTCTAAACGCAAAACCGCGTCTTTGAAATGTCACTCATTCATCTGGCTGTAAAAACGAAACAAAAGCTTCAGGCTTGTCGTCCGCTGAAACGTTATGCCAGTGCACGCTAATCATGCGATTCCGCTTGTTAACATAAAAACCCATCCTTGATCACATTAATCATTATTTATTTTATTTCAACTTAAAATGGAATGTTTGTTTCATATATAGTACACAGATAACAGTGTTCAGGTAACAGTCACGTATCAACAGCGAGAGGTTAAGGATGGAGACAGTAGCGAATTTTATCCACGGCGAATGTGTCACCGGTTCAGGCCAGCGCGTTCAGGCAATCTTCAACCCGGCCACCGGCGAGCAGATCCGCCAGGTGGTGATGAGTACGACACAGGAAACCGAGCAGGCCATTGCGGTAGCGCACGACGCATTCCCCGGTTGGGCGCGCCATTCTCCGTTAAAACGTGCGCGAGTGATGTTCCGCTTTAAGGCGCTGTTGGAAGAAAACATGGAGAGGCTGGCTCGCATCATCAGCGAAGAGCATGGCAAGGTATTCTCTGACGCAGTTGGTGAGCTGACCCGCGGCCTGGAAGTGGTGGAGTTTGCCTGTGGCATCCCACATCTGCAAAAGGGCGAACACTCAGCCAACGTAGGGACCGGCGTCGATAGCCATTCGCTGATGCAACCGCTCGGGGTTTGCGTCGGGATCACGCCGTTTAACTTTCCGGCAATGGTACCGATGTGGATGTTCCCCATCGCGCTGGCAACCGGGAATACCTTCGTGCTGAAACCCTCAGAAAAAGACCCTTCTCTCGCCCTGGCTCTGGCGAAACTGCTGCAAGAAGCCGGATTGCCGGACGGCGTGTTCAACGTCGTGCAGGGGGACAAAGAGTCCGTTGACGTGCTGTTAACTGACCCGCGTGTGCAGGCCGTGAGCTTTGTCGGCTCTACGCCGATTGCGGAATACATTTATCAGACGGCATCGGCCCACGGTAAGCGTTGCCAGGCGTTAGGTGGCGCTAAAAATCACTGCATTTTAATGCCGGATGCCGACATGGATATGGCGACCAACGCCATTATGGGGGCCGCTTACGGCGCGGCGGGTGAACGCTGCATGGCGCTTTCGGTCGTGCTGGCGGTAGGGGACAAAACGGCAGACGAGCTGTGCTCGAGACTGGAAAAACAGATTGCGGCGCTGCGTGTCGGGCCTGGTCTTGACCAGACACCGGAAAATGAAATGGGGCCGCTTATCTCCTCTGTACATCGTAATAAAGTGCTCGGTTATATCGACAGTGGGGAATCGCAGGGGGCCAGCCTGCGCGTGGATGGTCGACGTTTTAGCGTTAAAGGCCATGAGCAGGGTTATTTTGTCGGGCCGACCCTGTTTGATAACGTCACGCCGGAGATGACCATCTATAAAGAAGAGATTTTTGGACCGGTGCTTTCTGTGGTGCGCGTAGCAGATTACAGCAGCGCGGTGGAACTGATTAACCGTCATGAATATGGTAATGGCACGGCAATTTTCACACGTGACGGCGGCTGTGCACGTCGCTTCTGCGAAGAAGTGCAGGCGGGCATGGTGGGCGTAAACGTGCCAATTCCGGTGCCGATGGCGTTCCACAGTTTTGGCGGCTGGAAGCGGTCCATTTTTGGTGCGCTGAACGTTCATGGTAACGATGGCGTGCGCTTCTACACCCGGATGAAAACCGTCACCGCACGCTGGCCGGAGATGCTGCAGGACACAGGGGCCGCGTTCTCTATGCCAACGCTGGGCTGACAGGAGGGTTTATGCAAACCGAACGTATGACCATGGCTCAGGCGCTGGTCAAATTCCTTAATCAACAATATATCTGTGTCGATGGCGTGGAAACGCCCTTTGTCGAGGGCGTCGCCACCATCTTTGGTCACGGTAACGTGCTTGGCATTGGCCAGGCGCTGGAGCAGGCACCCGGTCATTTGCAGGTGATGCAGGGATGTAATGAGCAGGGAATTGCGCACATGGCGACCGGATTCGCCAAACAGCATCGGCGCCAGCGTATTTTTGCCGTGACGTCATCAGTTGGGCCGGGAGCGGCAAACATGGTGACCGCCGCGGCAACCGCGACGGCGAACCGTATTCCGCTGCTGCTGTTGCCTGGCGATGTCTACGCCAGTCGTCAGCCGGACCCGGTATTACAGCAAATTGAGCAATACCATGACCTTGGCATCAGTACCAACGACTGCTTCCGCCCGGTCTCGCGTTACTGGGACCGGATTAACCGCCCGGAGCAGTTAATGAGCGCGATGCTAAACGCGATGCGAACGCTTACTGACCCCGCAGATACTGGTGCCGTAACTATTTGCCTGCCACAGGATGTGCAGGGGGAAGCCTGGGACTATCCGCAGAGTTTCTTTGCGCGCCGCGTTCATTTGATCGAACGTCGACCACCCGACCCGCAGCGTCTGGCGATGGCGCGGGCGCTGATTGCCCGCAAACGCCGTCCGCTGGTGGTATGCGGCGGCGGGGTACGATATTCCGGCGCGCATGAGGCGTTTCGTACGTTTGTTGAAACGCTGCAACTGCCGTTTGCCGAAACTCAGGCCGGAAAGGGAGCGCTGGTTAGTGACCACCCACTTAACCTCGGAGGCATTGGGGTAACTGGAGGGATGGCAGCGAATCAGCTCGCACCGCAAGCCGATCTGGTGATCGGCATTGGTACGCGCCTCACAGACTTTACCACCGGTTCGAAAGCGCTGTTTTCTCATCCGGAGGTTGAGTTCCTGCTGCTGAACGTGGCGGAGTTTGACGCACTGAAGCTTGATGCCACTGCACTTATCGCCGACGCCCGTACCGGGCTTAAGGCATTAACCGAAACACTGAAAGACTACCGCAGCGATTGGGGGAAGGAGGTCGCTAAGGCGCAAGAGGCCTGGCGTGATGAGTGCCAACGTTTATGGGAGCGCGACTGGCGTCCCGATGACGAACCCGAAGTGGCTGGGCATCTTGACGTTCAGCTGGCGGAATATGGCGACACGCTAAACACCCGGTTGACCCAGACGAAGGTGCTGGGGCTTATCAATCAGCACATTGAAGATAACGCTATCGTCGTAGGGGCCGCCGGATCGCTGCCTGGCGATTTACAGCGTATCTGGCAGGTCAAAACCCCGGACAGCTATCACCTGGAATACGGTTACTCCTGTATGGGCTATGAGATTGCGGCTGCTATTGGAGCCAGGCTGGCGAAGCCGCAGCAGCCGGTATATGCCATGGTGGGGGATGGCTCGTACATGATGCTGCATTCCGAGCTACAAACCGCCGTCCAGGAGGGGATAAAAGTCACTATCCTGCTGTTTGATAACGCCAGCTTCGGGTGTATTAACAACCTGCAGATGGGGCATGGGATGGGGAGCTTCGGTACGGAAAACCGTCACCGTAATCCGCAAACCGGACGGTTGGATGGGCCATTGGTGAAGGTCGATTTTGCTAAAAACGCGGAAAGCTACGGCTGTCGGGCATGGCGTGTACATGACGAGCAAAGCCTACTGGCGGCGCTGGAAGCCTCGCGTGCGCATTCGGGACCTGTGCTGCTGGATATCAAAGTCCTGCCGAAAACCATGACCCACGACTATGCCTCCTGGTGGCGCACTGGCGATGCGCAGGTGGCAGAATCTCCGTCGGTGCGAAAAGCGGCTGAGCAGACGTTTGAGCAGATGAAAAACGCACGTCAGTACTAAAAGCGATTAATGCCGGATGGCGCCGCGCTTATCCGGCCTACAGCGGATTCTACCCCAGGCCGGATAAGTCGTTAGCGCTGTCATCCGGTAACCTGCGACAACGAAATTTTCATTTCATTTTTCCTTTCTCTTCATCCATCGCCTCCTTCCTGAACGGAAGGGGGCCAATTCCTGCATCTTCCCTGTTGTTATGTTGTGATATTGATAACAGATTTTATCTCGATCATCTCAAAAGTGTTAACTTGCACCCAAAAACATAATTTTCACTATTTATAAAAATGAAATAAATGTTTTATTTAAAGGGTCGTTAGTTCATCGCATTCACCAACACCGGGAGCCGTTATGTTTAACATTGCTTTACTGGGCGCTGGCCGAATTGGCCAGGTACATGCAGCTAACATTGCCAGTCACAGTGCCACTACCCTCTGGTCCGTCGTCGACCCGAATCAGGAATTTGCCACCCGTCTTGCCACACAGTACCAGGCTCGTTTGCAAAGCCTGGATGAGGCGATGACGGACCCTAACGTTCACGCCGTGCTGATTGCCTCCGCGACCGATACCCATGCGGATTTGATTGAAATGGCCGCCCGCCACGGCAAAGCCATCTTCTGTGAAAAGCCGGTCCACCTGGATCTGGCCCGTGTACGCGACTGCCTGAAAGTAGTCAAAGAGTACGACGTACCGTTGTTTATCGGTTTCAACCGCCGCTTCGATCCACAGTTTCGCCGTGTGAAAACTGACGCACTGGCCGGGCGTATCGGAAAGCCGGAATCGCTGCTGATCATCTCCCGCGACCCGTCGCCGCCGCCTGCGGAATACGTGCGTGTGTCCGGCGGTATGTTCCGTGATATGACCATCCACGATTTTGATATGGCGCGCTTTATCATGGGCGAAGAGCCGGTTTCGGTGTATGCCCAGGGCAGCAATCTGGTGGATCCGGCGATTGGCGAAGCGGGCGATATCGATACCGCGTTCATCGTACTGAAATATTCATCCGGTGCGATGGCGACCATCGTCAACAGCCGCCGTTCTTCTTACGGATACGATCAGCGCCTTGAGCTGCACGGCTCTGAAGGGCTGCTGTGCGCGGGCAACATTCTCGAAAATCAGGTGCAGCACTACGCGAAGACCGGCTGCACCAGCGCGTTACCTGAACATTTCTTCCTGCAGCGTTATAAATCGGCCTATGCCGCGGAATGGGAACACTTTGTTGCGGTACTGCGCGGCGAAGCGGTCCCTGATTGCAGCGGGGACGATGGCGAGCGTGCGCTGTATCTGGCGGATAAAGCGCTGGAGTCACTGCATAGCCAACGTGAAGTTCTCCTCTGATTGTCACCACAACCTACCCTACACAGAGAGACATAATAATGAAAAAACTGATCTTAGCTGTCCTCATCGCCATGACATCCGGGGCAGCCATTGCTGAAAACGAGCAAATTGTTTTCAGTACGCCAAACCTGGCGATGCCATTTGAAGTTCACATGCAGCGCACGGCGGTGAAAGCCGCAAAAGAGATGGGCGTGAATTTACAGGTCCTGGACGGGCAGGGTAGCTCGCCAAAACAGGTCGCTGACCTGGAAAACGCCATAACTCGTGGCGCACAGGGCTTTATTGTTTCACCAAACGATGTCAACGCGGTGTCCAGCGCGGTAGATGAAATTCAGGATGCGAAACTGCCCGTTGTTACTCTTGACCGCTCTGTTGACAGCCAGAAAAAAGTGCCGCACTTCGGCGCGAACAACTACAAAGGCGGCCAGGCGATTGGCGACTTTGTCAAAACCAAATTCCCTGACGGGGCAGACATTATTCTGCTGACCGGCCAGCCAGGCTCCTCCTCCAACATTGAACGTACTAAAGGCATTCGCGACAGCCTGAAGGCGGGTGGTGAAAAGTACAAGATCGTTGCCGATCAGACCGGTAACTGGATGCGTTCTGAAGGGATGCGCATTGTCGAAAGCGTTCTGCCTTCGTTGCCGAAGCGTCCGCAGGTGATCCTCTCCGCTAACGACGATATGGCCTTGGGCGCGATTGAAGCGTTACAGGGACAAGGACTGAAACCGGGTGAAGTTCTGGTCACGGGCTTCGATGCCGTGCCGGAAGCACTGGCGCGTGTGCGCGACGGCTGGCTGGCAGTGACGGCGGATCAGCGTCCTGGCTTTGCGGTGAAAACGGCCATGAGCCAGTTGGTGAATAACGTCCGTGAGAAGACGGCGATCACCGGGGCTGACTACCCGCCAACGCTTATCACCAAAGAGAACCTGCAGCAGGCCGAGCGTATTAGTGAGGCCGGTAACTGATATGTCCGCAGCCGCCGCACAAGTGGCGGCTCTCTATGAGGAGGAGCAGACCGATGTCGCAACCCTTACTGAAAGTGACCGACCTGGCGAAAAGCTTTTCCGGCGTTTGGGCGCTGAGCAGCGCACAGCTGACCGTCGGAGCAGGCGAAATTCATGCGCTGTTAGGTGAGAACGGTGCCGGAAAATCGACCCTGCTGAAAGCGCTGGCGGGCGCACAGCCGCAAACACGCGGGGATATTTGGTTCAACGGCGAAACATTGCCGGTAGAAGACTCTCCGGTTGAGCGGCAGAACAAGGGCATTATCACGATTTATCAGGAATTTAATCTGCTGCCCAATATGACCGTCGCCGAGAATATGTTCCTCGGTCGCGAACCGCGTAAACGCAATCTGATTGTTGACGAAAAGGCGGTAAATCAGGAAGCGCAGGTGATTCTGGATTACCTGCAACTGAACGTTGCGCCAACCACGGCCGTGGCCCGACTGAGCGTGGCGCAGCAGCAAATGGTGGAAATTGCGCGAGCGCTGACGCTGAACGCAAAGCTGATCATTATGGATGAACCTTCCGCCGCGCTGAGCGACAGCGAAGTAGAAAGCCTACACCGTGTGGTGCGGGAACTTAAAGGGCGTGGCGTGAGCATTATCTACGTCACCCATCGCCTGCATGAAGTTTTTCAACTCTGCGACCAGTTCACTGTTTTCCAGGATGGACGATTCACCGGGAATGGCGCAGTTGCACAGACCACCGTAGAACAGCTGATCCGCCTGATGGTGGGGCGCGATGTGGCCTTTAATCGCCGTCCGGCCAGCGAAACTCACCATGAAGATAAACCTGTGCGTCTGGCGGTGAAGGGGCTTAGCCGCGAAAAACCGCCGCTGGATCCGCATGGTATCGCGCTGCACGACATTAGCTTCCACGTGCATGCTGGCGAAGTGTTAGGCATTGCCGGACTGGTGGGTGCCGGGCGCACTGAAGTGGCCCGCTGCCTGTTTGGCGCCGACAGTTTTACTTCCGGCAGCTTTGAACTTGATGGCGTGCCATATCAGCCGCGCGATCCGCTGTTTGCGCTGGATCAGGGGCTGGCGCTGGTACCGGAAGATCGTAAAAAAGAGGGCGCGGTGCTTGGGCTGTCGATCCGCGACAACCTGTCGCTCTCCAGCCTCTCGTCACTACTGCACTGGCGCTGGTTCGTGAATACCCGCAAAGAGGATGCCCTGATCGAGTCATACCGCCAGGCGCTGCAGATCAAAATGGTCAACAGCGCGCAAGAGGTGCGCAAGCTCTCCGGCGGGAACCAGCAGAAAGTAATCCTCGCGCGTTGCATGGCGCTTAATCCTCGGGTGTTGATCGTGGATGAACCAACGCGCGGCATCGATGTTGGCACCAAATCAGAAGTCCATCAGGTGCTGTTTGATATGGCGAAAAAGGGCGTGGCGGTGATCGTGATCTCCTCCGATCTGCCGGAAGTCATGGCGGTTTCCGATCGGATCATCACGTTAAGTGAAGGCCGGGTGACTGGCGAGATCCACGGCGACGACGCTAATGAAGAGCGGCTAATGACGATGATGGCCATCAACCACAACGCCCTGAATGCGGCATAACGGAGTGATTCATGACGCAGATTATTTCTAAAACGCAGGTTCCTGCCAAACGCGGCGGACGTCTTGATCCCATTGCCTTTTTTGAGCGCTTTGGGGTACTGATTTTCATGATCCTGCTGCTGATTTTCTTTCAGTTGCAGAACAGCAATTTTCTTTCTGAACGCAATATTTTCAACATTCTGACCGAAGTCTCCATCTACGGGATCATGGCGGTGGGGATGACGTTTGTCATTCTGACCGCCGGGATCGATCTGTCGGTGGGCTCCATCCTGGCGGTCTGCGCCATGACCGCCGCGTATGTGATTAAGGGCGACAACTTCACCACCGTCGACCCGAACGCCTGGGGAGGCATGAGCTGGCTGATTGGCCTTGGTATCTGTATGGCGATGGGCACCGCGATTGGTTTTCTGCATGGCCTCGGCGTGACCCGCCTGCGTCTGCCGCCGTTTATTGTCACCCTCGGCGGGATGACTATCTGGCGCGGCCTGACGCTGGTGATTAACGACGGCGCACCAATTGCCGGTTTCGACGCGGGATACCGCTGGTGGGGACGCGGCGAACTGCTTGGTATCTCCATTCCAATCTGGATATTCGCGCTGGTGGCGGTAGGCGGTTATCTGGCGCTACATAAAACCCGCTGGGGGCGCTTCGTGTACGCCATCGGCGGCAACCCGGAGGCGGCGCGTCTGGCAGGGGTTAACGTGAAGCGCGTGCTGGTGAGCGTCTACGTGTTAATTGGCTGTCTGGCAGGGCTGGCGGGTTTCATTCTCAGCGCGCGGTTGGGCAGCGCAGAAGCGGTTGCCGGGATCTCGTTTGAGCTGCGCGTTATCGCCTCGGTGGTCATTGGCGGTACCTCACTGATGGGCGGCTACGGGCGTATTGGCGGCACCATTATCGGCTCGATCATCATGGGCATCCTGATTAACGGTCTGGTGCTGATGAACGTCTCGGCTTACTACCAACAAATTATTACCGGCTTAATTATCGTTCTGGCGGTGGCGTTCGATACCTACGCCAAGAGCCGTCGCGGCGCATTGTGAGGATCATGATGAAAGAAGTTCGTATTGGATTGATTGGCACCGGGTATATCGGCAAGGCGCATGCCATCGCCTATGCCCAGGCCCCGACGGTGTTTAACCTGCGCGGCAAGCTGGTGCGCGAAATGGTGGCGGAAGTCTCTCCAGAGCTGGCCGCCGAGCGGGCGCAGGCGTTTGGCTTCAATCGCTCAACCGGAGACTGGCGTGCGCTGGTGGCTGACCCGGCCATTGATGTCGTGGATATCTGTTCTCCTAATCATCTGCACAAAGAGATGGCGCTGGAAGCGATTCGCCATGGCAAGCATGTGTATTCAGAAAAGCCGTTGGCGCTGAACGCCCACGACGCACGTGAAATGGTTGAGGCTGCACAGCGGGCAGGAGTGAAAACGCTGGTGGGGTTCAACTATATGAAGAACCCAACGGCGCAGCTGGCGAAAGAGATCATTGAGCGCGGAGAAATTGGTGAGGTGATCCATTTCTACGGCACCCACAACGAAGACTACATGGCCGATCCGCTTGCGCCGATCCACTGGCATTGTTTTAAAGAGACCGCCGGACTTGGTGCGCTTGGCGATCTGGCGGCGCATATCGTCAATATGGCGCAGTACCTTGTTGGGGATATTCAGCAGGTCTGCGGCGACCTGAAGATCGTGGTGCCACAGCGTCCGGCGAAAGTCGGTTCCTCGCAAATGGTGACGGTAGAGAACGAAGATCAGGCCCACGCGATGGTGCGCTTTGCAGGCGGTGCGCAAGGGGTGATTGAAACCTCGCGCGTTGCCTGTGGCCGCAAGATGGGGTTGTCGTATGTGATTACCGGGACCAAAGGAACCATCAGTTTTACTCAGGAGCGTATGGCTGAGCTGAAGCTCTATCTGCATGACGATCCGGTCAACCGCCAGGGGTTTCGCACTTTACTGGTTGGCCCGGCGCACCCGGACTACGGCGCGTTTTGCATGGGAGCCGGGCATGGTATCGGCTTTAACGACCAGAAAACAGTAGAAGTACGTGACCTGGTGGACGGCATTGCCGCCGATGCACCGATGTGGCCGGACTTTGAAGAGGGCTGGAAGGTGTCGCGCGTGCTTGACGCTATCGCACTCTCGCACCAGGAAGGCCGCTGGCTGAACGTGAACGACATTGTCTGAAGAGGTATCAACGTGGAAAAGCAGTTTGATGTGATATGCATGGGCCGCGTGGCGGTTGACCTCTACAGTCAGCAAATTGGCGCGCGCCTGGAAGATGTGTCGAGCTTTGCCAAATATCTTGGTGGTTCGTCTGGAAACGTGGCTTACGGCACGGCACGCCAGGGACTGCGTTCTTCAATGCTGGCGCGGGTTGGCGACGAACATATGGGGCGTTTCCTGCGTGAAGAATTAAACCAGGTAGGCTGCGATACCAGCCATCTGATCACTGATAAAGACCGCCTGACGGCGCTGGTGCTACTCGGCATTAAAGACCGGGACACCTTCCCACTGATTTTTTACCGTGATAACTGCGCGGATATGGCGATTACCGCCAGCGATGTTGATGAACAGTACATCGCTTCTGCTCGTTGTCTTGCCATCACCGGGACGCATCTTTCTCATCCGCAAACCCGCGAGGCGGTGTTGACGGCGCTCGCTTACGCCCGGCGTCACGGCGTGCGTACGGCGCTGGATATCGACTATCGCCCGGTGCTGTGGGGACTTACTTCCTTAGGCGACGGCGAAACACGCTTTATCGCCGCCGATCAGGTCACCCGCCAGTTGCAGGAGGTGCTGCATCTTTTTGATGTAATTGTCGGCACCGAGGAGGAGTTTCATATTGCGGGCGGCAGTACCGATACGCTGCAGGCGCTGTCGCAGGTTCGCGGCGTGAGTCACGCGACGCTGGTCTGCAAGCGCGGTGCGCTTGGCAGTTCGGTGTATACCGACGCCATCCCGGCCCGGCTGGACGATGGCCTGACAGTCACCGGCGTACGCGTAGAGGTGCTGAACGTGCTGGGGGCGGGGGATGCGTTTATGTCCGGTCTGCTGCGCGGCTACCTCAACGATGAGGGATGGGAGCAGGCGTGCCGCTACGCCAACGCCTGCGGTGCGCTGGTGGTGTCGCGTCACGGCTGTGCGCCGGCGATGCCGAGCAAAGTGGAGCTTGATGATTATCTTTCTCGCGCCGCAGAGGTTCCACGTCCGGATCTCGATCCGCATCTCAACCATTTGCATCGCGTGACGACTCGCCGCCGCACATGGCCGGAACTGTGCGTGATGGCCTTCGATCACCGTAGCCAACTGGAAGATATGGCGTTGCAGTGCGGCGCGTCTTTGAAGCGTATTCCGGCATTGAAACAGCTTATTTTGCAGGCCAGCCGTGAAGCGGCCAACAGCGCCGGGCTGGAGGGCAAGGCCGGGCTACTCTGCGATGGTACGTTTGGTCAGGATGCGCTGAATGCGATAACCGGAGAGGGCTGGTGGATTGGCCGTCCTATCGAATTACCGGGATCGCGGCCGTTGGAAATGGAACACGGCAATATAGGTTCGCAGCTCATCAGTTGGCCGCAGGAGCATGTGGTGAAGTGTCTGGTCTTTTTCCATCCGGAAGATGCCCACGCGTTGCGTCTGGAACAAGAACAGAAAATCGCTGAGGTGTACCGCGCCTGTTGCCAGTCCGGTCATGAGCTGCTGCTGGAGGTGATTTTACCGGCCAGTATGCCGCGCAGTGATGAACTGTATTTGCGCGCCATTTCCCGCTTCTACAACTTAGGGATCTACCCCGACTGGTGGAAACTCCCACCGCTGACTTCTGCTGGCTGGACGGCGTTGAGTGACATTATCGAACGGCGCGATCCGCACTGCCGTGGCGTGGTGATCCTGGGTCTGGACGCACCGGCAGAGCAACTGTGTGCTGATTTTAAAGCGGCTGCGGGTCATGGGGTGGTAAAAGGTTTTGCCGTGGGACGCACGCTGTTCGGCGACGCTTCCCGCGCGTGGTTGAAACACGATATTGACGATGCGCAGCTGGTGACGCGCATTAAAGATAACTACCTGCAGCTTATCGCCTGGTGGCGCGAGCGCGGACAAGCATAATTCAGGAGAAGATGATGACGGTACAATTAGGTATTAATCCACTGACATGGACGAATGACGATCTTCCTTCACTGGGCGCTGAGACGTCGCTTGATACGTGTCTGAGCGAGGGCAAAGAGGCTGGATTTGCTGGTTTCGAACTGGGCAACAAATTCCCGCGTGAGGCGCGACTGCTCGGCCCCATTTTGCAGCACCACGACCTGCAACTGGTTTCCGGCTGGTACTCCGGACGTCTGCTGGAACGCAGCGTGGAGGAGGAGATTGCCGCCGTGCAGTCACATCTGACGTTACTGCGCGAACTGGGAGCGAAGGTGCTGGTCTTTGCCGAAGTCAGTGGCTGCATTCACGGCGAGCAGCAGACGCCGGTACATCTGCGTCCGCGCTTCCCGCAAGAGCGCTGGCAAGAGTACGGTGAAAAGCTCACCGAGTTTGCGCGCTACACCCAGCAGCAGGGGGTACAGATTGCCTATCACCACCACATGGGAACGGTGATTGAATCTGCTGAAGATGTGGATAATCTGATGACGAATACCGGTGATGAAGTTGGCTTGTTGCTCGATACCGGGCATTTGACCTTTGCGGGTGCCGATCCGTTGGCTGTGGCGCAGCGCTGGGCATCACGTATCAACCATGTTCACTGCAAAGACGTACGTGCCGACGTGCTGGCGGATGTCAAAAACCGCAAAACCAGCTTCCTCGATGCGGTGCTGAGCGGCGTCTTTACCGTACCGGGAGATGGCTGCGTTGACTATCCGCCAATCATGGCATTGCTGAAGGCGAACCAGTATCAGGGGTGGCTGGTGGTGGAGGCGGAGCAGGATCCAGCCATCGCGCATCCGCTGACGTATGCGCGTCTGGGCTATAACAACCTTAGCCGTCTGGCGCGGGATGCCGGGCTTATCTGAGGAGGTGATATGTCACGTTTATTATCACGTTGGCAGCAGCCGGACGCGCAAGGGTGTACGCAGTCAGTGACGCCGGAAAGCGCCGGTTGGGGATATGTTGGCTTTAGAACGTATGAACTGGAGGAAGGGCAGCAGCTTACGCTGCCCGCCGTCAGCGAAGAACGCTGCCTGGTACTGGTCGCCGGACGCGCGACCATCACCACGCCGGGCGCAACTTTTACGGATATCGGTGAGCGGATGAGCCCGTTTGAACGCATCAAACCGTGGGCGGTTTATGTCACTGCTGGTGAAACCATACAGGTTCAGGCGGTGACCAGACTGGAGCTGGCAGTCTGCGCTGCGCCGGGGAAAGGCACGCACCCAACGCGGTTGATCGCACCTAAGGATATTGACGGGGAAGCGCGCGGCAAAGGTCACAACCAGCGCTACGTGCACAACATCTTACCGGAAGATAAACCCGCAGATAGCCTGCTGGTGGTGGAGGTGTGGACCAACGAAGGTTGTACCAGTTCTTACCCAAGCCATAAACATGACACCGATAATCCCTCGCAGGAAACCTATCTGGAGGAGACTTACTACCATCGCCTCAACCCGCCGCAGGGATTCTGTATGCAACGGGTCTACACCGACGACCGGTCACTTGACGAGTGTATGGCAGTCTATAACCGCGACGTCGTGATGGTGCCGAAAGGGTATCACCCGGTGGCAACCCTGGCGGGATATGACAGTTACTACCTTAACGTGATGGCCGGCCCGGTTCGCAAATGGATGTTTACCTGGGAAGATGAACATGCGTGGATTAACAGGGATTATCCGGTTGATAAGTAAGGTCATGAATGGCTTTGTTAAAAGCGAGTCGTTTTTTTCCCTCCTTTTGTTGAGTAAAAAGGGGAGGAATGGGATGACGGTTGGCGCTATTTAAGTGCTCATTATTCTCATCGCTCGCCTGGCCATGAGAATAATGCAAGCGTCGATATATTTGAGGTTATGGCAGTAGCCGGGGTGCTCTCGAAAACACCCCGGCTATCTTTTGTTTATATCCCGATCAGGAATTTGGTTGATGGTTCTCAACTACCCAGACGGTGAGTACTTTTTCCAACGTTTTATCTCCCGTCGTTGCCTTCGCTCTTACCCAACTTACACCGGCCGTATCCGTTCTCAGTTCAGAGTAAGCATTCCCTAACTTAAAGTTGGTTTTATCCGGCGTCATCGTAAAGGTTCCGCTGCCGGGTTTGGCTTTGCTGCCTGCGCTAAATTCGACACTGCCGTTTAACGGGTTACCGAATTTATCCTGCAACCGGGCCATAAAGCCTACCGGCTCAAGGTTGGCAACGGCATAGCCAGGATCCTGCTCCAGAGTGAGTACTGGATTCTGGGCGTCGGCATTCAGCGTTATCGAAGCATTTGCCGAGACATTGCTACCGTGTTCAGCCAATGTGGCGGTCAGCGTGTAACGACCCGCCTTATTACCGCGGACATTTACCGTCGCAGTACCGGAACCATTGGTGGTGACAAGCGTATTGTCAATCACCAGAGGATCGCGTGGCGATGGGCCTGTAGCCGTAATTTTCAGCTTACGGTTGCTGACGCCGTTCCCTGATGTATCGGTCAGATGCAGGGTAAACGCCACGTTATCCACATCACTGACTACGGCGGATGTAGTTGACGGTTCGATCGTCAACGCGGCATTTTGCAGATCCGATACCACCTCAATCGCCTTACTCGCCGTAACGCGTTTACCCTCTTTGATGAAGGTTGCCTGCAATTGATAGTGCCCAGCTTCTGCGGCAATAAAGGTTGTTGATGCCATTCCTTTCTCATCCAATGTCAGTTCGGACTGGCCCAGTTTTAATCCACTGGCAGGGGAACTGGTCAGGTGCACGTCACCACTAAATGGGTTGTTTTCACCGTCGACAACCTGTACCTGAATTTCATGTGCCGCTGATGCGTTTGCCACAATGCTCTCAGACGGTGCGGTCAAATTCAGCACTGCGCTGTTAATATCAGGTACGAATTCCAGGTCAACGCTTGAGGACTCAACGCTGTGCTGCCCATCTGTAACCCTGGCATTAACGGTGTAATGACCTGCCTTAACCGTAGTTAACGTTACCGTCGCGTAACCGTCTTTATTGGTGGTGATTTTCTCCGGGTACACGAGCCCTTGTGGCGTTACGATAAGCTCCACTTTCTGTCCTTCAACCGACGCGGCGGTATTGTTGAGCATGATCTCAAGCGTGGCACCATCGCGACCGTTTGCTGCAATATTGGTGATTGCGCCATTGTCTTTGGCCGTCAGAGACAATGTTGCCCCCTCCATTGCAGAGGCAAATGTTACGCTTAGCGATGAGCTGATGTTCCCCGCGCTTAGCGTAATATCATAAGTTCCCGGCGTTGAACTGGTCAGTGAGAATCTTGCTTCACCTTTGGCATCGGTCTTCACAACGTTCTCCCCATTCGCGATCTTAACCTGTGGCGGTAACGCCAGAGTGACCGTGTATCCGGACAGCGGGTTCCCATAACGGTCGGTCAGGGTAACGACCGCGATATTACTCTGTTTGCCATCCGCCAGTGCATTGTCCTTGGTCAGGTTAAAAGCCTGCACCACCGGTTGCGTTTTGTCGGCAATCCAGTTGGCTTGTTTTTCCAGTCCGGAGAAATCATGTTTTTGTGACGTCACACCAATGCGTGTCGCCTGAGCCAGTTCAGACGTTGCCTTAGCGCTGTACACGCCGTCTTTCTCTTCTACGGCAGTAAAACGGACTTCGCCGCTGGCTGACACTGCATAAAAACGTAAGCTGTCGTCGCCGGTGATGGCATTCCCGTCTTTATCTTTTGCTTCTAACGCCAGGCTAATCGGGTGTCCAACGACCTGCTCCATGGGCATTACCGTGAATGTCGATTTTGCCGCCTCGGCGGAAACCGCTTTTAGTGTCACCGTCAGGGTTTCTGTTTTACCCAGGACTTTAGCGGTGATGCGTGCCGCCCCCGCCGTTAAACCCGGCGTCAGCGTGGCGGTATACACCCCGGAGCGGGTTTCCTGCACTTCACCAAGTTTTGGAGCCTGTGCTGAACGCTCACGATTTCTCTGTGCGTCAGGCGTAAACGCTAAAGACAACTCAATGTCATGTGCAAGCCCTGTTAACGGATTACCATTGGTATCTTTAAGCACCAACGTAACCGGATGCTGTGACTTCCCGTCAGCCGCGATGATCGGTTGCTGCTCGCCGTTCAATGTAAAATCCATTGTGCCGACAGAGGCTGAACTCCCCGTCACCGTCACGTTCATCACCGCATAGTTAGAGACATTTCCTTTAACATCTCGCGCCGTTGCACCGATTTGCCAGTGATTAGTGCCGCCTGGTGTATAAGCGGGTAACGTCAGTTGCCATGATGTGCCGCTACCGGAAATGCGTCCGCCAGCGGCGGTAAATGCGCTATCGTTCCACTCTACCGACTGAATGCCCCAGTGGGATTTATCCAGCGAAATAGTCACCGGAATAACGGCGCCACCTTCCCCCTGTACGCTTTCAGGCAGGCGGATTTTCAGAACCGATTTTTTGCGGTATTCCAGAACAATATTGTTATTTCGTTCGACAAAATCGTAGCGTCCGTGCTGAACTTCGCGCATTAACGCAACATTGTCGCTGTCCAACTGCTTCGCCAGCGGGATGCCGGGGCGATAGTTAATCTCTATGCCGAAGCGTGAATCATGAGTATTGCTCTGCCCCTGCTTGTGTTCAGCGGAAAGCGTAACTAGAGGGACCGGCGTATAGCTGATCCCGCCTGTAAAGGCGTACGGATTTTCCTGAAGATGATCGCTGCCAAAGAGGCCGACATTCTTGCCGTAATACTTTTCATATTTAAGCGATGCGCCCAGTTGCGGATACGATGGCAACCAACCTTGGGTATAGATATCCCAGCCATCCGCCGGACGTTCCTGATAATCATCCAGATCGTGAGAATCCTTCCATTTTGATAATCTTAAATAAGCATTTGCGCCTGCGCGTAAATAATCTCGCCAATACTCAACGCCTGCACCCATACGTGCGTGATGACGACTTAAATCGTAGTCATAAAATAAGTTTGCGCCCAGCATTGAATTATCCGCCGTGAAATAGCGATAACCCATGCCGATATTAGTTTGGGTTCTGTCATCGGTACGGTGAAGCGATGTCTGGCTAAATAAAACATGCTGCTTTGTATCAACCCACGGATAAAGGAAATCGAACGCCGAATCTTTCAACGAGAAAGCGTCATCGACGTTGAGTTGAATACGCGCATTACCGTACTTCTGTAGCCACTCTACCACCTCCTTCGTTGCCTGTGCTGAGACGGTATTGGCAGCAAAACTGCCCGCATGGCCGTTTTCAATACTTCTGCCAGCCTGCGCGGCGAGAGAAGACAGACCGCGCAGTTCTTGCTGTTCTGCGGTGGCCTGCGATGCCTTAACGGCTGACGCATGGCTGATGGTTGGCGTGAAGCTAAGAAGGGCAGGATACAGAGCCTGCAAAGCGATTGTTGACCATGCGACAACCTTATTAACGGGGCCTGTTGCCCCATTGCTCCGCGAAATTTTCTTATTTGACATTTGTAACTCCAATATCAATTAAAAAAATCAAAGGTTATTCCATGTACTGAACGGGATGCGTAATATATGTATTTAGTAGGAAAATTCAAGAGTTATTCATGGAGAAGTTAACTGGATATTTTTACACTATGCGGCGTTGTGGGCTGGCTAACGATGTCGAACGTTTAAATGACGAATGTATTTAAAAAATACGTTTCTTTTTATCGTGACGATTTTAAGCTTGTAGGGATATTATTTAACCATGGTCGTTCACTGTTAAATAAAAAGAGTTATCAGGAAATTAATCTGCCTGTTCGTATTCAGCTATCATCACGTTCTCCGGATCTAAGTCTGGAACGTGTCAACGCTTTCAGGACGGGTCAATAGACACAAAAAGCCCTCAGCTTGCGCTGAGGGCTTTCACCGGTGTTTGGGCTGGCGTCCTTGTAATTGGTGTGGGAGGTGGTTGAGTTTGTTGGATATTTTGATTTTTTGCGGGGAAGGGAAGGCGCAAAAAGAGTGGCGATGATGTTGATATGGAAAGGATTTTTGTATCTGTTTGATTTTTAAGTTGATTGTTGAGGGCTGGGTTTTGCGTGTTGCTTGAGGCCTTGGTGGACGTTATATGCTTGTCGTTCGTTTCTTCAAGTGAACGTTTCTGTCGGATAATTCACTCTCTTGAATTTTCCAGACTGTAGACCATGCTCATCTAATACACGTGAAAAACAATAGCGTCATCTATCGCATAAGGAGATACGGGTAGATGGCTTTTGGTATAGCCAATGATGTCCCTTTAACAATAAAGAGAGCACCATGCTTGAACTCCGTCCTAATTGCGAATGCTGTGATAAAGATCTGCCACCTGAATCAAAAGAGGCATACATCTGTTCATTCGAATGCACATTTTGCGTCGATTGCGTGACCCAACGGCTTAACGGCCAGTGTCCGAACTGCGGAGGGGAGCTGGTGCGACGTCCAATACGCCCAGAAGCATCCCTCCTGCGATACCCTGCATCCAGTCAGCATCACTATAAACAGTAGAGATGAAAACTATGTTCACTCCTTGTTTATAACTATCTTCGTGATCTTGCTAGCCGTCCGCTGAGTGCCAGGACATAGCTATTAATCCCAAGGAGCAGATCACATTTCCAAGTAACGTCTATACCATGATGCCTTAATTAGATAAGCTTGTCCGCCTCGCTTCATAGATTACAGCGTTCCAACATAATTCGCTCTTCACATTGGACGTACGAGCATAGCTGTCCATTAACTACACTTTTATCCTTCATTTCTTCGGATAGTAAATAGATGCCGCGACCATCGTAGCTGACTCTCTTACCGTTATCAGATTGGCTGAATCTGCTGTGACTTGTTGCCGATGATAGTGCAACAGGCCCAACGACACGGTCTTTGAACTCTGTGAGAGTAGTGGAAAACCAAGATATTCCGCTCTAAATGTGGATAGATATAGTACATGTAAGAAAATTTTCAGCCGTCTTGATAAAATTAAAAGAACCTACTAAACAATAAAGGAGGCTGGTGTGTTGCAGGACACTGGGTAAAGTAAAAAAGTAAGAATGATCACGTTTTTCACCAACATTGCAGGTTTTGAACACCAACTTAGAGAAACGATGATGGATAAATCAACTGCAAAAAATGAAACGGTAGGTTGTACAAAATCATTTGGCTTTATAGAGCTTAAACCAAATTTTATTTCAGCTGCTGATTATCTCATTTGCAATCCAAATCGAGTTGTTGCATTTCCAACACCTAATTTTGAGTGGTGGCTTCCAGAAAACACTAGTTCTGAAGTCTTTGAAATAGTTGCTCCTGCGTATCAAGCTGGGCGGCTGCTGGGTGAGGCTCTATTAATGCGAGATTTCCCTGAGGAAATAGTAGCTACTGTTATATCCAGCGCACGAGCATTTCAAGTCATGGGTGCATCACATCAATGCCTGCTACAATTTGTGATTATTAAGTCAGACACCCTAAGATTTGCTGATAATGCTATATTTTCGTTACACCGTGACTATGATAGAAATTACCCAAGTATGATGATAACTCGACTTGTTCAGGTCATCTCAGGTGCTCCTACAATCTGGTGTCAGAAAGAAGGAGAAAAGGCATCTTTATTTACATTGCCATTCCCTCACGCTGTGATTTTTAATTCAAATTTTGAGTGTGGACCTCTGCATTCGTCACCGCCAATGGATTATATTCGCATCTTATTTATCGGAACTCTTTTTTCTCGGAGGTGTTATTGAACATCCTATTTTTAGGCGGCAGCTTTACTGCTGATGGGCGTCTGCCAGAGATTTTCAAAAAGCAATATGAAATAAAGTATGGCGAAGTGTGCAATGTTGCCTCCCGCACATTCCGTCAGGCAAAATTGTGCGAGCATTTTATTTCGAAGGAATCAAGGGAGCTTCTGAATTTCAGAAACTGGGATGTGGTGGTTCTTCAAGAGCAAAGCAAACTTCCAATAGACAACCCAGAAGAAGCACTAAAATCCATCATGACCTGGAAGGAAGCTATACCTAGGAATACGCTATTGATACTTATGATGACCTGGAGACGCAGAGAGGATTCTGCTGATTGTGATCGTTGGGCAAAGCACCTTGATTTTTTTAAAAAAGTCCATTCGGCTGGTGTCTTCGTTTCACCTGTCGGCCTTGCTTGGGAGATTTATAAAGGAGTATTTCCTCGGCAAGAGTTAATGGAAGAAAATTCAAGCCACTCAAGTCCAAAAGGTGCAGAGCTTTCTGCTATTTGCCTCATAGAATCGCTATCAGCATCAGCATCAGCATCAGCATCAGAAGTAAGAAGTGATAAATGGAAGAGTCAACCATCTGGAATGCAACTATCCGCAGTCGCGGCACATAAACTATTCATGGAGTGTGAAAATGTCATTAATTGAACGTTCTTTAGAGCATTCAGCAAAATTTTGGGCTATGGAGTATGCAATTGGTAAGCTGTATTTTGAAGTGCCTAGTGAACAAAGAATATCACATATCGAGCAACAATGGCTCAAACTTCAAATATGGAAAGAGTGGTATGGGAGCGGTGTTTACGGTAGGCCAGGAACAACGGTGACAGGAATGATTGGAGAGGCTGCATTACATCTTACACCATTGAACCCACTAGTTGATTACATGCAATTGCGTGAGTATTTTTCCTATTTGACATTTGCACAGGAAGAACTTTCACATTACATAGGTCTAATGGACATTTATGTCTCAAAATTCGGCTCCGAGATTCGTGACAAATTAGAAGACTGGGGAGAAATACCTGCTAGTCGAAATCTCACTATACATAGAGAAACCCTGCGAGGACATCATCTGGGTGAAGTTGTTATTCGCTTATCAGAAGGCGGTGGATTAGGTCTTTTCTATGGAATGAAGAAAGCCTTCAGTGGGAGAGTTCTTTGCGACTTTGATTCAGAACTTCTTAAAATTGTTCACCAAATACTTAATGATGAGGAAGTACACTTAGCTGGTAATGTAAAATTCGCCAAGTCAATTCTAAAACAGGAGGGAGAATATCAATACGTATCGGAAACACTTGCTGAAATTTCCAATCAGAAATTAAAAGAACGTGAGGAGCAGTTTTGTATACCACGCGACACGATTACTAAAGATTTCCTGGAGGCTGCAATGAGTGAGTACCTCCATGATTACTATTACCCGCTTATTAATACCGTTAACGGATAGATGATATGAAAAAGAATATTCAGCTCGAAGCACCATCTCATCCTACTAGAGGAAGGCGTCGTTCTCATACTGTTGTAACACGTACAATCCTTTGTTCCGATATTGTTGGGGCTAAAAAACTTTATGAGAATCTTACAGGTCCAAAATATTCTGCAGTTCTCGATAGACATATTGATTTGGTTTCAAAATGTGCCGCAGAAATTTCCGCCGAATTTATTGAGGTAGATGGTGATTCTGTTTATGTCGTGATGGATGCACTATCCTTAGAGCATATAGATTTGGCCGTAGCAATCCAAAGAGCGGGTGTTGGATTGCCATTTGGCTATTCGGTTGGCATTTCACAGGGCGAGGTTGTTTCGGTTTTCGAAGAGGGGACAACAAAATATGAGGGAGTCACTATTGTTAGGGCCAAAGCACTCGCTAGAATAGGGAGCGCAGGTGCTGTATTTATCGACAGCAACCTCGTCAGCCAAGTGAATTTACAGTTACTTGGTGGCATTACGTTAGGCTCCAGTTTTAAGTATCACGCATTACCATATTTTAATAGTCCGGGAGATGTATCCGAGATAATCTGGTCGCATCAAGCATTTGGAGTTAAAATATAATGCCAAAACAATCCGAGCTCCTATTTAAATCACATGGGAATTGCCTGAGATTCTCTGGGGTATTAAACTCTGAACGATTGCTATTTCAGGGTGATAGCCATGAAAAATATTGGGAATCAATTGAAAAGTCTCTCGCGGAAGGCGTAGGTTTTTTTGGTTTTGTCTCCTTTGATTGTTTTAACGAGTACCGTCGAAATGAGCCCAATATGGCGCTGGCAGGTTTTGTAGAAATTGATAATTTCGCATGCTCACCATTATTACATAAGCCAGAGGTTAAGGGCGATTTGAGATGGGGGGGGTGGGAAACTAATCGCAAAAGCGAATGCCATTTTCTACAAATGGCAAATACGGTTATCAGGGGGGGGGAAGAACTAAAAAAACCAATGGAGCGCTTAACCGTAGCGCGGCGTATACATGCAATGAGCCCAGTAGATGGGCTAGCGACCTTTGAAGCAGCATTCCCTCACCGCTGCTCAAGAGCCTTCGCTGCTAATATAGCTGGGTATGAGATGGTTGGCGAAAGCCCGGAACTCTTGCTTGCGGGGAATATTCGTCATTTTCGGACATATAAACTTGCCGGAACTTCACCAAGATCACATCACAATGAGCAGGATAAGAAATTGCGAGCACAGATGTACACTTCAAATAAATTGCTATATGAGCATGAGCTTTCAGCCGAAACAACCTTCGGGGTACTTTCAACACTCGGCCAAGTAACTAAGCGAGGGACATATATTCTTCCCCTCAGGCATCTAAGACACTTTGTCAGTATTTTAGAAACAGTAGTCTCCCCTGATATAAAATTTCGAACCATTATGTCTGCAGTATCCCCCTCTGGTGCTAGTCCTCGACATTTAGGCCTGCAAGCTTTGAGAAATATGGAGCAATACTCACGCGGCCCTTACTATGGATTGCTGGGCTATGTAATGCCTAACGGCGAGTCCGAATTTGTTCAAATCATCAGAACAGTTATCCGGACACCATCATACCCTATTTGGCATACATGGGTGGGAGCTTCTATAGTGCGTGGAAGTACTGCTAATAGTGAACTGGAGGAAACTAAATTAAAATTACAGCAAATTAATTATATTACATGCCCTCCCTTCTGATAAACAATAGAATTAGTTAAGTGTGATTTTTATATAAAGATAAATATTTAAGATAATCTGCTAATATAAGGTGCTTAATCTAAACGTGGATTTTTCAATAGGGATCGGATCCGACCGGTATGATGTCTTCACGAACATTGTTCATGTGGAAGAGGCTCGTAGTGTTATTATGTATGCTATCTCGTTTCGCACTGACTGTTGGCATTGGCGCACTGCCGCTGATCAAGTTACCACGATGCAAGTGTAAGTATCCCGCATAATCGTGCCATTCACATTTAGAGATCCGCCGGCATAATCACTCTGCCAACAAAGGAGATCGCTATGCGTAAAGCCCGTTTTACTGAGCATCAGATCATTGCCGTAATTAAATCGGTTGAAGCCGGACGAACCGTTAAAGATGTCTGCCGGGAGGCCGGTATCTCTGAAGCCACCTACTACAACTGGAAGTCCAGATACGGCGGCATGGAGGCTTCTGATATTAAAAAGATCAAGGATATTGAGGACGAGAATCGGCGTCTCAAACAGATGTTTGCCGACCTGAGCCTTGAGAACCGGGCGCTGAAAGACGTTATCGAAAAAAAGCTTTAAAACCAGCCTTTAAGCGTGAGCTGGTCACTCATCTGATAACGACATTTGGACTCAGTATCCGTCAGGCCTGCCGGAGTCTGAACCTGAGCAGAACAGTTTACCATTACCGTCCGGATATCACGCGGGACGAACCCGTTATTGTCGCGTTGCAGGCAGTGGCAGAGCGATACCCACGGTATGGTTTTCCAAAACTTTTCCAGGTTCTGCGGCGGCAGGGATACCCGTGGAATCACAAAAGGATCCATCGTATTTATTGTCTGCTGAAGCTGAATTTTCGCCGTAAAGGCAAACAACGGTTGCCGGTGCGTAATCCCTCGCCACTGGCCACACCGGAAGCGCTGAACCAGAGCTGGTCTGTCGATTTTATGCATGATGCTCTGGTCTGTGGCCGTCGTTTTCGCACGTTCAATGTCGTTGATGACTTTAACCGTGAGGCATTGTCGATTGAAATCGATCTGAATCTGCCAGCTTTGCGCGTGGTCCGTGTACTCGACAGGATCGCGGCAAATCGCGGCTATCCGGTCATGCTACGCATGGATAATGGTCCGGAATTTATCTCACTTGCACTGGCTGAATGGGCAGAGCAACATGCAGTAAAACTGGAATTTATTCAGCCGGGTAAGCCGACGCAGAACGCTTTTATTGAGCGCTTTAACCGAACATACCGTACAGAAATACTCGATTTTTATCTGTTCAGAACGCTGAATGAAGTGCGGGAAATCACGGAAAGATGGGTGTCAGAATATAACTGTGAACGCCCGCATGAATCACTGAACAATATGACGCCGGAGGAATATCGGCAACACAATCATTTGGCCGGGGTCTCAAAAAATGCCTGGAACTAAAACGGGTCTATTTACA
>NZ_JAOWHE010000066.1:0-64553 GCF_030332765.1 Citrobacter sp. Cpo071
TTATGGTTTCTACTAAACCAAGGTTTTGTAGAAATAATGCGACATTCGGTATATCAGCGCCGTTCCGGTCTTTCGCCAGTCGCGCATTCGCATTATCCATTACGATCTTAACTGCCGCAGGGGTGGCAGCCTGCGTTTCACTGGTGCTGTTCAACGCGCTGTTAAGTTGAACCAGCCCTCTTTGCTGTGTCGTGCCATCGAGGACACCAATGGATTCACGCGATGTTTTTTGTTCTTCTGCGCCCCGCGCTTTTATCTCTTTCAGGTTCTGGTCAATGCGCAGGAATAAGCCGTCGCCTGTTGCAACATTCAGCGTGATATTTGAAGTATCTGATACCGCCAGGCGAAACTGCATATTAACGCTGACACCACCAACCGGCTTATCGATCGATGGGCAGTTTGCCACAGCGTAAAGCTCTCCGGCGTCAGTCATTAAACCGACTTCACGAACGGTGAATCCACCAACCCCGATCGGAAGAACGATTTTCGCCATTAACTGCGTGGACTGCTCCGGGGATACCACCAGCTCAGCGATATCTCCCCGGAACGTTTCATTGATTAACCGGATTTGTGCCGGATCGGGTTTGACCTGCTTGCCATTACTGTCCCCCACCACAAAGTGAGTCAGTACAATCAGGCGACCACTGGCCAGCGCCTCCGCCTCCAGTTCCTTACCCCGGTTAGTGATAATTGAGTAGTAATCAGCCATGAGATTCCCCGGCAAAAATGTCCACATCGATATGCGCTGTTGTCGCACCCGAAATATAAAAAGCCCCGTCCATACCCACATTCGCCATCACATCGATTTTGCTCAGATAGCTGCGCAGGTTTTTGGCCCGCTCGGTAAGCTGGCGAATCTGATGATAGAGAGCGTCACTGACCCCCTCACTGCTCTGTACTTCGATCCGGAAGGTGTAAGGTTCAGCGCGCGGGGTGTCTTCCCACCACTCAACCACGGTCGTGGGCAGGTTTACTGACCCGAGAGAACGGCGTACCGCCCCGGCCGTTCCCCTGTGCTGATGAACATAAGCGGCATCTTTTATCACCTGTCGCTTCTGCGCCTCTGTCCAGCCGTCATCCCAGAAATCAACGGCATGCTCCCAGGCCAGCCAGGGGAGAAGATGCGCCGGACAGGTGTCAGGATTTTTGGACTTGCGCACCATGTTGGTATCGAGGGTGGCGATTTGCTCAGCGCTGGCCTGCTCCTGCGCCCGCTCTTCATTAAATGCGCCAGGAGGAAGCAGAGATCGAAACTTAGCCGTCATTGCTGCTTACCTCCCTGCGGGTGACATTAATGGCGGTACACCACGGCGCTTTACCCGGTTCCGCTTCCAGATCTGCTACCGGAGAAATCAGCCTTACCCGTACCACACCGGATTGCTGCAGCGCGGCATAAATGGCGGACAGCGGGATGACAGTTTTAATCCGATGGGAAAGCATGGTGTATGACCGTAAAACATCGATGGCATTATTCAGCACTGTACTGGCGTCCGGTCCTTCCGGAATTTCCAGCTCCGCCGTAACGGCATAGTTTGCAATCGTGGCACTTTTTACCGTCACATAGTCAGTTAACGGGCGGATTTCATCTGCATTCAGTGTGCTGTTAACCTTATCAAGCAGGGGCTGCCCCGCTGTCCCATCCCCCGTGCGTGACAGGACATAAACATCAACGTAGCCTGGCCGGTTATGAGTTTCCGGCCCATAGGCATCGGCATCCAGCACATCCGTATCGGCAGACTTCGCATGAAAGCGGTATGCGTTACGCGCGCCTGCTGTATTCAGTTGCGCCCATGAAAGCTGGATACGTTCGCGAAATGCTGCATCGTCTTCCAGTTCAGGCTCCACAGGCGGTATGGCAAGCGGATCGCCGGGCTTAATCATCTGCCGTTTAACGTTGAATGCGGCACCTATCTGATCAAGGTCTGCCTCTTTTGCACTCGCGAGAAATACCGCCCGCACGGCATCATTAACCCGCTGGAACGCCAGCGTCAGCTGGTAGGCATTCACCTCCCCCTGTTTAAACGTCGGATCGGATTCCACCAGCGCATCAAACTGCTTATCTAGTTCCCGCAGGCGCGCCAGCCACCGGGTGAATATTTCATTCGCATCCGGCACCACAATGGCATCCGGTACGTCCAGTTCGGACAGGTTGATCACGTCATAGCTGCTTGCCATAAATCGTTATGTCTCCCGTTCTGACAGGTAAATTGGTTTCCTTGTTGATCCCCTCGATATCCAGCACACAGCCGGACTCCCCTTCAGGAAAGGAAACAAGCACACGTGTTACCTTCAGCCGCGTCTCCCACCGGGCCAGTGCGGTCGCAGACGCAGCGATTATTTGTAGTCGGGTCAAATCATCCCGTGGGTTATCCACCAGCGAAAACAGATCACTGCCATAGTCACGGACAAGAACCCGGCTCCCGATGGGAGTGGTCAGAATGTCGCTGACGGACTGGCGCAAATGGGCGACGCCGGACAGGCGTTTTCCGGTCCGATTGTTTACACCGTTCATGATTAAATTCCGTTGCTGAGTCGCCGGATGGCGTAAGGGTTAACCGAAGTAAGACGGGCCTTTTTTGTCCTGCTTTTCTGATTTTTTCGAAGCCGCTGCGGGTTTACGAATATCCACGACAAGGTTATAGGTGTAGCTGAATCCCGCTGACGTCAGAGAAAATACCAGAGACTCAACCACCCAGGCCCGATCCTCACGGGAGCCAAAACCGGAAGTCGACACACTTGCTTCTGCTGTCAGCGGAACATGTTTGGGGCGACATGGCCCCGTGAGCGTCATTTTCTGCTCGTTACGCTTCGCCTGTGTTTTCCTGGATTTTGCCTGTTGCTCGGCGGTGTTTTTCTCCGACTGGGTATAGGGATTGGTCATCGCCGGGCCATCATGTTCAACGGAGGAGGTCTTTGTCGTGCCGTCCTCCTCGTCGTAATAACGCACACCGATTTTCTCTTTGGCTTTTCCTCCGCTCCCCGTAGCTTTCCCCGTCGAACTCCCCCGCTCACCTTCACTGTAGGACCAGTTTGATACTTCATCCGGTGTGATGGTGATCCCGCCAGTCTGTTTCCCTGAAGCCGTTGCCGTGGCTCCCTGTTGCAAAAAAAGCCAGTAACCTCCAGATGGTTTACTCACTGCGTTGTAGTCACGCGCAAGCCTTGCGAGCAGGTTGGCATCTGATTCCGCCACCTGATCAATATGGTTGATACGAATATCTTTCAGCGCGTCGGCCACGCGGGGAATAAGCCCATTATCGGTGGCCACTGTTTTGACAATATCGGCAAGGCGAAGGTTATCCCAGCTCCGGGTTTTCTGGCTTGTCACATCTCCGGGTTGTTTCTGGGCGTTCATCGGCGCGGCGGTCGCATAAAGCTCAATACGCCTCGGCGGGCCGCTGCTGGAGACACCACTGACAACAAACCAGCCTTTATCGATTAGTTGATCATTGAATCCCAGAGCGACCCGAAGCCGGGCGCCTTTGGTAGGTAGTGCCAGTGTTTCAGAGATGAGGCTGATTTTCAGTTCATCGGCTTTTGCTGTTGCCCCACCATAATCCGTCAGGGTCAGTTCACTCAGGCATTGTTGCAGCACCCGGGTTATATCTTTCCCTTCGGCCTGAATGCTGAAGGCCGGCGCATATTCCGGCATCGCTGTCTGATCTGCCATATCAATCCCATAAACTGAATGGCGATTCCGCTACGGGCGTCACCAGATCCGGCAGTGTGATATACAGGCCGGAAGGATACATAGCCCCCTGATCCGCCAGCCCCTGATTGGCCTCAAGAACCTGAGTCACTGAGTCTGAAAGATTTTCAGTACCGTAATGCACGGCACAAATTGCATCCAGTACATCTCCGTCACGGGTTTGATAGATCGTCGGCATAGTGTTTTAGCGTCATCGTCCAGTTTTTGTTTCGGTGACCACCACCCGGTAAAAACTTACTCGTCGTGTCTGAAAAGTCGGTCACCACCCACCACCCCAGCACATCGCCTTCTCCGCTGACAAGCTGCTGGGGTTTCGCTTGATCGGCAAGATCAAATAAATCATTCACGCCATCCACCCCTTTACGGAAAAAGGCGTGGGACTGCCCTTCAAGCCTGACAGTACGCCCCGGCTTTCCGGTGTACTGAAGAAGGTCCTGTTTGCCGATGCGTTCCTGTTCACTCCAGCGCCAGTTGGCCTCACGGGTAAGCTGATGATAAGCCGCTGTATCAATCGAAAAGGCGAAACTCCCCAGCATCATCATCACACGGGCTTCCTGCCCACCCCGTAATGCGCCTGCACCGCGCTGGCCGGAATCTTCAAATATCGGGATAATTTCACTCACCAGACAAGTCCCCCATCCAGAAGGCTGTTATCACCATTGAAGGCAGAATTGTTTTTCGTCACCGTGGTCACTTCATCGGCAATGGCTTTCTCATCCTGTCCCGGTGCGGCATTAATTTCGAAGTGGTATTCAAATTTGCGGTTATCGGTTATCTGCCGTGATGGCGGCTGCTTATCCAGTACATCCATTTTCTGAAGCAGGCTTTCCCAGTAACCGCCCGTACTCTCGTCTTTCAAAATCACAGGCTCAGCAGGTAATCTGTCTGTTGCAGTAGCATGTTGGTCCTGCTTCCCGGTGGGAAGAAGGGAATCGTTTGGATATTTGTCCCAGACTCCGGCACTGCCTTCCGGGTCTTCTTTAACGGTTTGCGCTACATGGTCCTTGTTTTGCTGTAGCGCCGCATTCCAGTTTAAAAGCGAATCGCCGCCTTCCGGTGACAGGTATTTATCAAGCGATTTGTTAAACGCCTCATCGTCGCTGTCAGGACCGAACCATCCACGGGTATCGTTCCATGACTCTTTTACTTGTTCTGGCAGGTCAGGATGAGTTGCCAGTTGCTGCGAAAACCATTCTCCCTGGCCTGTCTGTTCAGCTCTGAGGCGAGCCATATTCATTCCATTACCGGCCAGTGTTTTCAGTACATCGCGCTGGTCATTTCGTTCATCCGGAAGCAGCCAGGACAGTTTTTTAGCCAGCGCGTAAATAATTTTGCCGACAAAAACCACCCCCTGCCCGAACGACAGAACACCGGGATAAAGGTCATTTCGCAGGAAAGTCACAATGCGCTTGATCCCGCCACCTTTGAACCAGTCGGCAAGATCATTCGTCAGGTTACGGATATCCGGCGCCAGTTCATTTCCCAGTTGCCCGGAAATTTCTGCGACCGCAGAAGAGAAAACAGTGCGGAGATTATTGATAGCCTGATTACCCGCAACCGCCCCATCAGCCCCCTCTTTAGTCACAAGGTTGTAGCGCCGCTGTTCGTCCATCAGGTCGCGGTAGCTCCGGCCAGACTGCTTGATAAGCATCAGCAGTTTGCTCGCTTCCCCGCCAAAAAGAGAATCCAGTGCGAAGGAGGCTTTTGACTCGTCCTGAAGGCTGAGCGCCCGTTCAACAATTTTGTCGAACTGCGCCATATCGCTGAGCCCGGCAAAATCCCCCGCTTTGAAACCGAGCGTTTCAAACGCATCCTGCAGTGAGCCCTGCTTACCGTTCTGTTTATACTCCCCGGATTTGTGCAGATACTCTTCAAAGAGATCGCCAATGTTTTCCGCATTCATGTCGTACTGCTTCGCCAGAGAATCCCAGGCATTAAACGTGGCCACGTCCACGCCGTAACTTTTTGCGACATTAGTGCGGGTTGCCGTTTCAGCATTGGTGGCGGCTGGTGCTATCAGTGTGCCAAGTGCTGAAGCCACCACACCGCCACCGCCAATAGCCAGCCCGGATCCAAACATCCCGCCCACCTGGCCGGCGATCCCCAGACCTCGCCGGAACAGACCTTTACCGGCACCCTTGAACGCCTGAATGCGCTGTGCTTTTTGCATCTGTACATTCAGTTTCTGCTGTTCCGCCTCCGTTTTGCGGATTTCCCTGGAAACATCGGTATAGCGGCGCTTCAAATCTCCCAGGCTTTCACCGGCCAGTTTGGCGCGTTTGATTTCTGCTGCCAGTCTGGTCTGGTCTTTTGTCAGTCGTTCAGACTGCTTTCCGACATCTTTCAGGCTTTTTTGCAGACCATCTGCAGATCGTTTCCATGAATTATCCAGGTTTCCGCCAAAGGTAATGACGGCCTTAAGGTTCTGGCTTATTCCGCCCATGGTTTATCGTCTCCAGTTCGTCGGTCAAAAAATCAGAGAAAGTGCTGAACGGCATATCGAGGTATTCCGTCATCGGAAAATGCAGTCGCCGCCCCAGAAATCTTATTGCCCGGAGGAGTCCGCCTTCGGTCGCTTCGCGGGCGGGAGCATAAAAACGTTAAAGGCATCCGTCAGCTGTGAGTAATCTGCCGCCGTCATCAGCCAGAGATCCTGTTCACTGAGATTGCACAGCAGCGCAATCATGCGGGCTTCTTTCTCTTCTTCGTTGCCGCGGTCTTTGGCATGAGTGATGCGATCGCGAACCAGCGGTTCACGCATGGTGACTTCATTGATCACAACCCCGCTATCAAGCGATACGGGGGAATACAGTTTTATAACGCGGGTTTCGCCAGGAAAGCTCATAGGGTGCTCCATAAAAAAACGGCCCGCAGGCCGTTACAGTGGTGGGATAACAGTAAAATCAGAGACGCACTTTTGCAGCCAGGCCTGAAAGCACATCAACGCCATTTACCCGGCGGGCGAAACGCTCTGTATCGATGGCGAACAGTTCGCGCCCGTCCAGTGACTGACGGTAGTAGCTGACAGCAATATCAACCGTCACGGCATTTTCGGAAAGCGTGTCCTTACTGCGCGCATCTGGTGTGACGGTCTGTACAAACCCCTCAATTTCCTCAACCGTACCGCGCGCAGTGCCGTTACCGAGATAGCCCTGATAAGCCGTAAAGCGTGAACGGCTGCCGCTGACAAAACCAAAGCTGGCCAGCATATCCGTATCTATCCCATAAAATTTAACCTGACAGGTCAGTGCTTCCATGCCGTCATCAACCGGGGTGGGCGCATCCTGTGCGCCGGTACGCAAATCCGTTTTAACAATAGCCAGAGACGGCGGCGTAAATTCATGCGCCCCCTGGATACGGATCCCCTGCCGGAAGAAGGTCCAGACGCGTAGTGTGTTTTTATCGCTCATGCTGCAAGCATCTCCTCAAGCGCATAGTTATTATTCACCCGGACGCGCAGGCTGATAAGTTCAGTCGGCGATTTCGGACCAAAGTCATAGTTGATGTACAGGACACCCGACGCCATGGTTTCCGCGGTGTTCAGTTCTTCATCCAGCCAGGCCCGCCCACCGAATATGGCGCCAAGACCGACCAGTTGCCGCATATAGGCATTGATGGTGCCGATAATGTCATCCGCATTTTCCCGGTCCAGTGGGCGGTCAACATACTCCAGCATGGTTTCCTGAATGCTGTCCTCAATAACATCAGCAGTACGGCGGACAGATTCAAAACGCCACTGAGGATTGGTTGCACACAGACGGTTCCCCCAGTGTTTAAAACCCGCCCGGCGGATAATGGTGGACACGTTCTGCATGTTGAGCAGGTTTGCATCGCAGTTCTCATCCCCGAGGATAAATTCATCGATCTGCTCAACACCGAGGATGTTGTTGATGTCCTGGTTCGACTTGCTCCACCACCAGCCTTTTTCAAAGTCGATGCGGGCGCGTAACCCGGCAGCAAACGCAGAGTAAGGCCGATAAACCAGCTGGCCATCTGCATCGCTTGCCTGGACCCGCGGGCGCAACAGTTCAGTTCGTGCGCCATAGGACTGGCGACGCTGTACCACTTCCTGCAGCGTCGCACCGGAGGCGCAGTCAACATATGCAACGGCGCGCAATTTCCCGGCCACGGTTTCCAGCCCCTTACCAACCGCATCGTCCTCACTGAATCCCGGCGCTATCACAATACGCGGCTGGTACGTGGTAACAGATTTCGCTGAAGACAGGGTGCCGATCCCCTTCAGTACCGCAGCGCGTCGTTTTGCCACATCGTTTTCATCTGCCACACGCACCACCACCGTCAGCGCATTACGCTGATCGTTAATGTCTGTCAGTGCCTGTTTCAGCGTACCTTTTTCACCCAGGCGGGATAACAGCGTGGTGCCGACGACCGCCACCGGCGTATTGAGTGGAAAGGGTTCATCTTCACCCCCCGCCAATTGCAGGCTGAAGGGCTGGACAATCCCGTCACCGCGCCCGCTCGCACTGACTTTTGCGCCATCAACACCACCGACAGCCTCAGCAACGTCTCCGGGTTTAGCCGTGATAACGCCATGCTCATCACAACCCAGCGTGATTTTAAGTGTCAGCGATTCAGGATCCCAGCTTGCTGACGTCACAACCGCAGCAGGATTTTCGGCAGCCGGCTGTCCGGCCAGCGCAGAGACATTGATGACATTGCCTTCCCGCCCCTTAATGGTTGCAGTGAACTCGATAACGTTATCGAGAATGGGTGTACCGGATGATCCCGATGCGGCTGTTCCCCCCGACGCATCAGGTGCTGTTCCCACCAGGCCGATAATGGCGGTCTGAATCGTGGTAACCGCCACCGTACCCGAGGTGAGTTCAATAGTTTCAACGCCATGTAACTGAGACATGTTTTTTCTCCAGGCATAAAAAAACCTGCCGCAGCAGGTCACATTTTCTGATTAGGTTTATCGGTGAGCCCGCCGCTGTCGCCGCGGTGATCGTGGTTGTTAAAGACTTCACGTATCTTGCTCATGCTGCCGGATTTATCCGTTATCTCCTTTGACGCCCCGATATTCCCTGCAACCGACGTGTCAGCATTAATCCAGGTTTTGCCATGAACTGTCAGGGTATCGGTAATTTCAACCGGACCATCCAGCGTGCCTTTACCGACAATTTTGTAAGTTCCACCATCAGCCAGCGTAATCGTCAGGGCATGCGCGTTCCTGTCATAACGGATCTCGGTCCCGTCGCTGTAACGCGTAATGTGCTCGCTGTCACTTCCTTCCGGCACCGGCAGCTTTCCTGTGTTCCAGCCGGGAAACACCCGTCCGTTGTTGAGTTCTCCGGCTTCGGACAGGACCGTAACCGCATCCCCCACGGCATAAGGATTTGAATCAGCACGGTTAGTTCCTGAAAACCCCTGGCACAACGGCAGCCAGGTCGTAATGATATCCCCCAAATCCACCCGGCATTTTGGGATGCGATCGTGCCTGACGGAATGAATAACACCGCGCCGGACAAGGTTCGCCAGTCTGCGCTGCAGGTCGCCTTCTATATCACTCATCGGGCTGAGCCTCCTGGATAAGCTGATAGTCATCCACGTGATTACGGCCCGTATCAGGTGCAGCACCCAGCCAGGCCTGCTGCAGGGGCATGCCATTGTGTGCAAAGGGGTCAGTACCAAATGCAGCCGCCTGGGTGAATGAAATACGCCAGACCAGATAATCATCCATTCGCGGATCAAACTCATCACGTTCAGCCGTGGTGAATACCGCAGGCTCAATATGGCCCAGACCAAACTGCTGCCCGTCAATCCACTGGGTAATATCGGCCGCAGCGGTTCTGACAAAAATCTCAGGCTGACTCACACCCGATCCGGCGGCATCCACCACCACGAAGAGATCACAGGTTAAGTTAACGCTCAGTTGCCCCTCATTACCTCCACCCTGTTCCCAGCTGTTAATCGAGAAATACACCGCGGGCGTGGTCAGGCCCGAAAAGCGGGGAACATTTCTTTCCGGATACGCACCGGCATCACGCACCCATCCGATTTTTTTTAATGCGTCAGTCACAGCATCGTGATACCGCCCCAGCAACAGTGGCTCGGCCATCGTTCGTTACCTCAGACAGAAATACGGGCTTTTACGCGCCCGCGAATGTCGGTTTCAAAGTGATGCATAAAAATCTCCATCGCTTCCGCAAATGCGTTGTCCTCGATGTAGTTCAGCATCGGTTCGTAGATATCTATTTCTGCTTCGCGTGTCCGGCGGGTCTGGGGATCGCGAATAACCACCGTCCGGCGATTATCCCGTTTTGAACGGGACACCTCCCCGTTTTCAAACGACCGTTCGCTCAGCAGATTACCTTTCGGGGAAAATCCGGCGTTTTCTGCCTGGCGGCGCGCTTTTATAAAACGCCCCGTGTTGCGGTCACGCCGGGTATGGTGCGGTCGCAGCCGCCCGTTGATTCGTCCTTTAAGGTCTTTCACCTTAATGGCATTCAGCCCGAACCAGAGCCGGAAATTATCCAGTTGTGATCCCCTGTCCAGACGAAAAGACAGCAGACGGCGCCGGACCAGATCCATACTGCGTGGGGCCAGCCCGTCTTTCAGATCCGCCATCGCTTTCTTTCGCAGCGTGGCGGCAGTACGTCTGAGCGCGCGCGAGTATGCTGCACGGAACTGTTTTTGCGTCGCACCGATACTGTCCGCAATTCGCCAGATAACATCCACATCAATATCGACGGGTAAATCCCGCCGCAGTCGAGACTCCCGCGCCATATCAGCTCCATTTATCGATCTGAGGCTGTGTTTTGCCGGGTTCCCCATATGCCAGCGTGACGCGAGTCCGCCCTTCTTCATCCGCGCCGATATGTGTCACCCGGTAAGGGATGGTATTGATAACCACACCGTCATGTTTTTCGAGACCGGAAATATCCGCAGTCATTGCACTGAACGCCGGGGAATGGTTTTGAATTTCCCCGCCGCCCGGTACACCCGACAGCGCATCCGGTGATTCAAAAATCACGGTCACCAGACGCGGGCCTTCACCCGTTTGCAGGCATGCAGGGACTTCTTCGGCAAACGCCCGGTTAATCCGGGCATCTGCTTTAGCCAAACGCTCCCGGAACCGGCTCATCAGAACCCCAGGCGGACGGCAACATCAGCATCATCCGCCTCAGCTGCTCCCCAGGCGGAACCAACAACCGGGTTTGGCGTTGCATCATCGCCTTTTGCCACCGTCAGCTTGCCGCCAGCCAGATACAGTTTCTGGCCAGCCGCAATTTCTTCTGCCGCTTTAGGCAGCACAAAAACACCGGCCATATGCAGTGTTCCCCACTCGCCAGCAGGAATATCGCTGTGTGCCACCCCGGCAATTCCGCCGACCGCCACCAGCGCACCGGATGAAACGGCATCAACACCCGCATTGTGATAATCCAGTGTGGTACCGTCCTGCTGATAGTTATTCGCCATGTTTTTTCTCCATAAAAGGAAAAGGCGACCAGCGCCGCCTTCAGGGATAAAAAAACCGCCAGGCGGCGGTCGTTATTTTTTGGTGACTTTAACCAGCCCGCGCCAGTCAAGCGGGGCCACACCCGCATCAATGCGCACCTTGAATGCGGCACCGTCCACAGTAAAGCCCTGCTGCTGCTCCAGATACGGCGTGTCGATACCGTCCAGATAGGCCACTTCAATGGTGTCGCGCCCCTGCGCAGCAGTCAGGTAAAAATCCGTCGGGCTGCTGTCATCCAGGCGGGCCTCAGAAGCCACTGTCACAAAGTTCTGGATCGGGTTAACGATCCCGCTGTTCGCGTCTGCGCCAGGTACGCTGGCGGACTTAATCAGCTGGTTTGCCCGTGACTCAATTGCCACTGGCGTCAGCATGTAGGCCGGACGAATATTCAGACGACGATCGCCGGATTTTTGCAGCAGCATTGCCTTACGTGCAGTATCCAGCCCTTCAATACTCAGATCGGCTGCAACAAGGTTGCCATGATCGGCGTGGAACAACGGCTTACCGTCCGACATTTTCGGGTTGCTGGTCAGTACAGCCCAGACCAGATCGCCTACAGTAGCTCGCGCAGCAAGCCCCATTGCCTGCGGGATACGCGTCAGCATATCCAGGTCATCGTTGATGATAGTCTGGCGGTCAATGCTGAAAAGCTCACCATAGGTGGCCAGTGCAATCGGCTCACCGCGATCTTTAATGGTGACATATTTATATTCCGCCCCGGCGCGAACCTTACGCAGCGATGCCAGTGACTCCAGGCCAACGCGGTGTGCGGTTTTGAAATCGGTCAGTGTGCCTTTACGGGTCCACTGTTCGAATGTTTCGCTGGCCTCATCCCAGCCAAGCAATGCCGCCTTATGCGCCACATCCATCAGGATATTGCCGAAATCACTGCTGCTATGGGTGAACGCCAGCCCAACCATCGCCTGTGCGGTACCGACACCAGAAATACCGATACCACGATCCACCAGCGAGGCGCGGGCCAGTTCGCGCAGGGTATACCCGTTGTAGGCGTTATCTTTTTCCGCCTGCGCATAACCCGCACGGTTCATCACCGCCGCACGAATGGAATCACCAACAATATTCCCGTTACCCGCATGGATGTGAACTGCACCCGGACCGGCACTCGGGGTAGTCCCTGCCGCCAGCGCATTGAGCAATTTGGTGCGGGCCTGTTCCGCTGAGCAGGAAATATCCGTGATGCATTCTGCTTTCAGCGAGCCGAAAGCAGGAAACGCATCAAACACAGCGGAAACTGCGCTTACTCGTTCAGTATTCGCCGCCTGCATCTGCTGCTGGAGCTGGGCGGCCAGCGCGGTAATGTCGATATTTCCTGCCAGCGGTTGCTGGGTGGGTTGCTGTGCCGGTGGGTTATTTGCGGCCTGCGGCGCCGGGTTTTGTGCGGGCTGCGGCTGACTGACTGGAGCTTCGGCACGCGGCCCAAAAAGGTTGTTAATCTGTTCTGGCATATTCTGGTAATCCTTCAGTTTATTTTGATTCACACAGGCCGCGGCCTGCAGTTCTGGTTCAAGCGTGTCAGCGAAACCTTTTTCCACCGCCTCCGCGCCATTAAGCCAGGTTTCAGCTTTCAGCATCGCCTCCAGTTCTTCCTGCCCCAGCCCGGTCTTGTTCATGTAGGCACTGAGCATCAGCGCTTCATTACGATCAAGCCAGGCAGCGTAATCACGCATGTCATCGGAATCCCCGGCGATCCCGCCCCACGGCTTGTGTACCATCAGCCAGGCGTTTTCCGGCATATGCACCGTGGCACCGGGCAGGCAGACAATCATTGAAGCCATACTGGCAGCCACGCCGTCCACCCAGATATCCAGCTTCGCCTTCAGACGGGACAAGGTGTTAAAGATGGCAAATCCCTGCATCACATCGCCGCCCGGGCTGTGGATATGCAGATCGACGGCGCTGGCCTCAAACACCCCGGCCTCCTTACAGTCGGAGACGAACTGCTGAGCAGTAATCCCCCAGCCGCCGATCACGTCATAGAGAAATATTTCCACACGCCCTGCAGCCAGTGCGCGAATCTCATACCAGCACTGACCGTTTGCGGCATCGATACCAGCCACACTGGCACGGGGATTAATCATCGTCCCGCGACGGGGCGGGCTTATCATTTGCTGCATCAGGGAGCACTCCTTTATCGTTGGCGGCGTCTGAGTCAAACACCAGCCCGTTTTCTCGGTTGAATTGGGTTTCCCGGAGACGCTGACGTTTCACCTCTTGCGGATTCTGACCACGTGCGCGCGTCCATTCGGCTTCTGTGCCTGCTCCTCCACGGACAATTGCCTTCCAGGCAGCAGCCTCTTTTCCCGGGTCAATCCATGGCATGACTGGCCCAAGATAGAGCGCGTTGTAAAGGGATTTTTTGTCGACATCATTGGGGATGGTAACGCCGCTGAGCAATGCCATTGCCAGCCAGTTTCGGTATACAGGACGGCTTTGCTGCCCAACAAACCACTGCTGCAGCACGTTATAACCTTCAAAACTCTCTACCAGCTCCTGCCGCTGTGAACTGTAGGTGCCGTTGTAATCCCGCGCGATGCTGGAATAACTGCCACGTGTCCCCGCCGCCACAGCGCGCATCTGACCGTTCCTGAACTCATACAGATGAACATTCGGGCGATTCGACTCCACCATCCCCAGATCCTCGCCTGGCTTTAGCTCGTCATAAATCATCCCCGGCGCAATATCGTAATGGCGCTGTCCACCTGGTGTTGAAAACTCGGTTTCTGTATCAAGAGACTGAGCATCCCCACGTTTGATATAGAAACCCAGCGCCGCCGCAATACGTGCCGCCACGCGCTCACTCTCTTCATAATCCTTAATATCGGAGAGCCGGGTGATCACGCCATGAATGAGGCTGATCCCCCTTAACTGGTGAAGCCGTTTACGCATAGCCAGGTGCAGCATGCTGTCAGCCGAAACAGTTTTTAAATCAGCATTGAGTCCGGCAAAACTGGCAGGATGGTTCTTATAAACCCTGTAGCCCGTCGGTCTCCCCCAGGCATTGACAATAATCCCCTGGCGGATCTGCTGCCCGGAGGTACTGTTCAGGTTAAACGGAACAAAATCCGCCTCCAGCAGTTCAAGAGAAAACGGTACCTGGGTTGAATGCTGCAAACCGGCTACATTTCCCCGCACCATCTGTGTAAACACTTCACCATCACGCAGTGCTGAACGTAACAAAAGCCGCTCTGCTTCCGGACGGGTAAACATCCCGGTCACTTCCGGACGAACCGACCATTCCGCCCAGAGCGCGGATAACTGACCAGCAAACTCAGAGTGAAGATTACCCTCAAGATCAAGCGGCTGCGGTTCAACGTGGATCCCGTGAGCACCGATAACCCGATCCTCCATCTTGTCAAAAAGACCAATCACCAGATCATGGTTTTCATCAAGCCAGCGGGCCTGCTCTCGTAATGAAGTACCGGCTGCAAATACAGCGGTGTCCGCTGACCGGGATTCACGTTTCCCCTTATGCAGACGAGTCGGATTTGCTGCCTCATAGGCTCTGAGTCTGAGTCGGTTTTGTGCGCGTGATGCCGCCCACCCGGGCGATATTGCTCCCAGTGCCTTTTCAAAAAATCCCATGATTTGCCTTACAGAAAGTTAGCGAGTTTGAACGAGCCGTTGCGGTTTGAGACAGCGCGCCAGCGCCTTTCCCAGTATTCAAGCTCGTCACGCAGGGCTTTGGGGTCATGGTTGGTAATTGCCCGGCCATTAACCCCCGTGAATGACACGCTTTTACCATCCAGAGAATCCCGGTAAGCCTGGCGCACAGTTACCAGCATCTGCTGAATTTCTGATTTCGTCACAGCCAGCCTCCGTTGTCACTGACACCCAGCCAGCCGCCAGAAAGTGGGCTGGGCTGTTCAGTTTCAGAAACAGGAGACGAACGTACAGGTACCGCTTTTTTCACAGCAATCTCCCTGGGGCGATCCCCGTCAATGATGTTTGAATTACTCTCCTGAGCAGCTGCCCATGCCGGGGGCTGTTCCCAGTCCCGGATTTTTTCATAACCACGCAGGACAGCGACGGCGTGGGCATAACAGAAAAGGTCAAAGGCTTCGTTATTGCCTTTTCCGGGCTTGCGCCATTTTCCGTCCGTACCGCGTTCTTCGTAGGTCAGTTCTTCGTAGAACCACTCCCCCAGCCAGTCAGGAAAATGGATATACCCGGCACCGGGTGTTTCACGCTCAAGGTTGTTACTGAGCTGATCTTTTAGCAGGTCTGTCTGCAACAGATATACCGGAACCTCACCACGCGCATCCGCCCGGCGGTCGCTTCGGCCTGTGTTGTCAGGGTGCGTTTTGGTAATGATTTTCTGGCGTCGGGTGCTGTCACCTTTTATCAGGTAAACCCGTTTACCCAGTCCGTCACGACGACACTGGCGCCAGAATTTATAGGCGTTATCCGTTACCCCATCTTCCCCGCCGCTGTCGACAGCCATTGCAAGAATGGGCATCCGTCGCGAAGGGTCTGACTGCAACGCATAGGTTTTTTCGAGGACATCCGTGATGAGCAGTTGCCAGTCTTCCGGATAGGATCCGGGATGCACCTGCTGCGCCTCACCATTTTCATCACAACGCAGGGACTGGCGGATGTTATAGCGGTCCACCAGCCAGCGTTCGCCGTTTTCACCGTACCCGATAATCTGGACGACAAAACGGCGTTTCTTCCCACCCTGCACATCCACCGACGCCAGAAGAAAACGGACTTTCGGCGGCACGAGCCGTTTGTCATAGTCTTCTGCCCGCAGCATCAGCACGTCAGCACGTCGCTGCTCACTGGCTGCACGGGGAAGATAAGGAAGCCCCCAGTCCGTATTAATTACCGTCTTGAGCGTTTCTTCGCTGCCGGTGGCCTCATAGTCCTGTTCCGCCGTCAGTAATTTGTAAACCAGTTGCGCCCATGTCTGGTATGCCGCCGCAGGTCCTTCCATCCAGAACGAGGCAATACGCGAGCGTCGTGCTTCTCCGCTAATGTTGCCTTCACGGTCGATAGTCTGTCCCTCTCTCAACCAGACACCCTTTCCGTTCAGTTCCCGCTTCCTGTCGGCGGTAATCATGCCGCTACAATGCGGACAATCAATATGCGCCGCTTCACTGGCCTTTACCGGGTCAGACGTTTCCCGGTAGCCTGTCATCGCCTCCATGGCCGGTTGAAAGTATTCCCCGCAATGTGGGCATGGCCAGTACCAGCGACGACGATCGCCGCGGTTATATAAAGAAAGAATCCCGGTCGTGGGAGGGGCTTCGTGAGGTGACTTTCTCCGCCACTTCGTATTGGTGATTTCCCTGCCCGGTGAACTCTCGACCAGCGTCATCCCCGCCGACATAAAGGTGGTGGTACGTTTTGAAGCAAGAGAAAATCCGTCCCCTTCCCCGTCGATATCTTCCGGGAAGCGATCGTAATCCGTCAGCGCCACACATTTAAAATCTGAGGACGACATGATGTTGATAGACGGCCAGCCTATCTTCAGGTAGTTCCCGGCAAGGAAAGTCCGGTCATGCACGTTGTTGTCATTGCGTGAAGGACTCAGCCGGCATGCCACCTCCGGGCTGACACGAAATGTTCGGGCCAGACGTTTTTTTGAGTGTTCGCGCGCTTTTTCTTCCGTCATCTGAATGATGAGCATGTCAGACGGATCACAGACAACGTTGTACACCACCCAGCCATCAATCAGACCAATAGTTTTACCCGTTCGGGCAGGGCCAACAAAAATGACAGCATCATATTCGCGTGATGCCAGGCAGTTCATCGGCTCCACAACATAAGGGGCAAGATTAGGATCCCACTCAACGGAGTTACCCACACCGACCGGAACACGCATATATTTATGTACGGCTTCGGCTACAGGCATTCGACGCGGTGCTCTGATGATCCCGGCAGTGTTTTTTCTTAGCTCCGCCGCCGTGGCCTGTCGCATGGCTTACTCCTCTTCTGGCGAACTGTCCTCCTGTTCCGGCGTATCTGCCTGCTCAACCTTCAGGGCTATCTGATCCCGCAGGTCATCGATGACTTTTTGCACCCGAACGACAGCTGCAGGCGTCATCGCACAATCACGTTCAAGAATATCCGGCAGCGTTTCCAGCACCTGAACGACGGCTTTTGCCAGCGATGAAAATTCTCGGGTCACTGTCGATGCCGGGATTAACTCACCTGTTTCCTGCTGGAATTTAAGCCTCTCGCGTTCGGACTGAAACCACGCCTTACGATCCGGCGGTAACATCTTATCGATATCCACCAGCTCGGGTGCCGTGGTTCGGCCCAGCAGTTCCCGGAGAATATCGACAACAGAATAAAGCTTGAGACGAGAATTACTGCCCGGAGCAGGCTCAACGTTATTCAGTCTGCTGGAAATCGTCTGACGATGAAGATCGGTCACCGCTGCCAGCTGATTGATATTGAGGCGAAGGTTTTTCAGTTCGTTATCCATGATGATGAACAATAATTAACCATTTCGACATCGTGAATAATTTCACGACTGAAATATCAACAAGTTAAGGGAATGATGATGATGCCGATAAAATGCAAAAAACCAGCCGTTTTCCGCGTGTCCTCGCCCCCTCGGTGTTCAAAATCGCCAGGAGTACCTTTTGATAATTAACATCAGCCAGTCCATTACGAAGAGACCTGACAGTCGAGATCACTCAAATAACAGATTCTTAATCTCTTAGAGAAGATAAGGATTTGTTAAGCTTCATCCTATATGGTTGATGTAACACACCGTTTAAGGCAAGAATAATGGTCAGATTCTCAAAACTTCAGATTCGCTTACACTGGTTAACCCTGATGTTAATAGCGATAACCTATGCGGCTATGGAGCTGCGCGGATGGTTTCCCAAAGGCAGCAATACCTACCTTCTTATGAAAGAAACACATTACAATGCCGGGGTATTTGTCTGGTTTTTAATGATAATACGGTTAATTATTAAACATAAGTATCATGACCCAGCTATCACTCCGCCCCCGCCAGCATGGCAGATGATGGCTGCTAAAATAATGCATATCCTGCTCTACATTTCTTTTGTGGCTCTACCATTACTAGGTATTGCAATTATGGCTTACGGTGGAAAGGATTGGAGTTTCTTAGGTTTTAACATTGCTCCTTTCGTTACTCCTGACGGAGAAATAAAGTCACTTATCAAAGATATACACGAAACACTGGCAAACATCGGGTATTTTTTAATCGCAGCACATGCTGGTGCAGCGTTATTTCATCACTACATCCAGAAAGACAATACTCTTTTGAGGATGCTCCCTGATTGTAACGAAAAGAAATAACCAGAGGCTTTAATATCGTACATCATGGCAGTTGTACAATAAACGACTGCCATAATGACTGTCCTGATTTCATCTTTTAATACCAGCTTTATTTGACTGCCTCACCGACTCGTAAATACGTTCGCACGTTATCCCGGCGGTGTACCGTTCGTCAGATCGCGCAGCATAATATCGAGCGTCTTCTGCAAGGCGTCCGAGCATGTCGGCGAGCACTGCGGCGTCGGCTCCGGCTGTTTTGCTTCTGACGGCAGCGGCAAGATCTGCGGTGTGCTTTGCGGCACCCAGGTGGGCGGCAAGCTTTGTTGCTTCGGTGCGCAACTGGTTAACAGTGGCAGACAGGCCAGCAACAGTGGCATCAGATTTAGCGGCTTGTGCTTGTGCATCTTTTATAGCCTCATCACGGGCAATAATGCGCCCTTGTTCAATCATGCGGGCGGCGGTCTGCGCGTTCGCTGTTTGCGATGATTCTGCGCTGTCACGTTCCGCCCACTTCTTTTCCCAACCGCGGCTGCTCCATACACTACCCGCGATGAATGCAACGGCCACCAGCAACGAAATAACAATGAACTGATAGCGCAGGCTCACTGGTCTATCCCCCAGCACGTCAGCGCGCTTTCCTGATCTCGTCGCTCTACCTGCCCATAGCAGCCATTTTTCTGGCCTTTGGTCAGACGACAATCGCGGCCACCGTCTTTAATCCACCAGCGAATGGCTTCACAGGCACCTTTACGGTCGCCAGCATTTATTCGCTTATAAAACGTAGACGGGAAACATTTTCCGGGGCCGATGTTATATGGGCAGAAAGACGCGATCCCGGCTTTCTGTGGTTCGGTCAGTGGTACCTTGATATTTTGCTCAACCCACGCCAGCGCCTTGTCGCGTTCTATGGCGTTTACCTGGGCACATTTCTCAGCAGAAAGCCTCATGCCCTGAACTACTGGCTTACCATCAACCATCGTGGCGCCACGGCAAATGGTCCAGATTCCGCCGCCGTCACGATACGCCGTCAGGCTGTTACCCTCTTTCTCATCCAGAAACTGATCGAGAATCACGGGTGCGGAAGCCCCGGCAAGAATTAACCCAACGACCGCTGCGCTCAGTTTATTCTTCAGCTTTGGTGACATTGCCATTAAGCCGGTCCTCCCTTTCCTTTTTCCTGTAATACCAGTTCACTGCACAAGTGATAACAGTGCATGCGATACCGACAATAATTGCCCAGTCGCTCAGGCTTAACCCTGCAATTCTGTCGGCCAACATCCAGGACACCTCTTTTGCTGTTTTAGCTGTTTCGGCATATGCCTTCGCTGATACACCGCAGCCGGTCAGCGTGGTTCCTGTTCCATATGAAAGTCTGCTGTAAATGGTGCTCATTCTGGTCATAGCCTCACCTCCGATTTTTCGGATGGCGCTGTGTGTGATTAAAGGGTCAGGCTTCACGGGCTGGATTTATCAACAAAGCACGTAGCGGATGATTCCCGTGAGCCTGAAATGAAAAAGGCCGCCATGCGGCAGCCTCGAAGTAAGTACGGTTGTTTACAATGGTGGAGAGAGAGGACCTTCTAACACCTCTGCTTCACCGTTATGGCAAATGTCATCGCCTCTGGTCAGATGCCAGACACCTGTGATTGTTTTACCCGATTCCAGATCATCAACAGTGTCATTCGTGTAGTACGCTACCTGTACAACTCCGACATGCTGAATCCAGTAATACCCTTCTTTCATAAACTCCTCCGCGATACTCAGCAGATAGTATAGAGCAGCACAAATAATGCTGTGGTGCAGGAAGCCACAACTTAACCTTTGCTAATAAAGTAATTTCGAAAGATGACGATAATGGGTAATAAATGTAAGGCCGGAGGAACCACCATGAGCATGACAGTTAGCACTTTGGGTCAGGACATACTGCAAAGCACAGTAAAACAAGCACCTTCAAGTACTGGCAACTCTGTTTCACAACAAATTCAAAACCTGAAAAAACAAATTGGTGAGTTGACAAAAGAACTCAGCGCCATGGGTTCAAAAATAAATGAAGTAACCTCCGAAGATGAGGCAAAACTGCTTAAACAGCAGATGGAGATGATTCAAAGGCAAATCGAGTCTATGTACGCAAAAATTGCTCAATTACAAAAACAAGAAGCAGAAAAAAACCAAATGGCATCGGGTGCATTACCTACGGTAAGTGACAAATCAAGTTCGAACGTTGCAGGGAATAATACTAAAAATATTGATGTCTACGTTTAGCAGTTGCCCCCCTCTCATTTTTCCTCTGAGCTAGAAACGAAAAAGCATTGGAGCATTGTGAGAACTTGTTTTCAGGTTAACAATTTCAGCTCGGCGATATGACAGGGGTACTGGTGCAATGCACCTCGCGAATACCCCTGTCGTATCGCCGAAAAGCAAAAACCCCGCACTGGCGGGGTTCTCGTTATATTCAAATTGTTCGCTTTTCGTCGCTGCCATCGTGGCGCAGCTCTGCCAAGCATGAATGGATTATCTAACTTTCTGGGTAGTTTTCAATACCAGATACAAAAAACAGCACAAAAAAGCAAAAGCATTATTCCTCGCTTTCCAATAGTGTTTTCGCTGACAGGTACACCTTTGCTCTGAAAATCTGTAAACACCACTTAACTCGCTCTCTGGCCTTTTCTTGTGTCAGCCAGGGCGCAATCGCCTGCAGTTCCCGGGTTATATCTGAGATTTTTTTTCGTGTGGTGTAATACTGAAGACCAACAACATAAACCGGATCGTTAATATCCAGCGCCTGCAGTACGCATTGCTCAACAAAATCGACATCATCATTATGCAGGGCTTCATCAATCACATTGGCAGGTGACTGGGGCCAGAGAATGCTGTGCGCCCTGTTCATTGCCTGCTGCCCACGGAATCCCTCTTCTCGAGCCTGGTTCAACGCCGCGGTGAAGCGCTCTAACGCCTTATCTGACCAGTTCCGTCCCTTAAGTACATTCCAGCACGCGTGTCCTCGCGGCATACGTGGTGCTGTTTTTCCACCCACACCATCACCCCATGTAGTAAGCAGGGATTTAATCCATCCGGACTGGATCCCCGTCAGGAGGATGCATTTCCCCAGCCAGCTTTTACGCGGCGCAGATGCTGCTTTACCAAGTGCTTCAAAATGATTACGTCGTTGACGTGGTGTCATCCTGTTCATCTCCTTACGCCAGAACACCGAGCCCGTAAGCCCGATCCAGCACTCTGATAATCATTACCGGCTGAGGTACATGCTTTCGCTCAAACTTCACCGGGTCGTTATGTAGTTCTGTATGGCACTGACGACACAGGGGGATCGCGAAAATATCATGTGCCTTCGTTGCCATACCTCCCTGCCCCCAGCCAATTAAATGGTGTGGGTCGTCGGATGGTTTGCCGCAGCATTCGCAGGGCTGTGTTTTAATCCATTCCAGATATCGGGGGGCCGTCCAACGGATACGCTTTGGACGTTTCATATAGGTTTGCGGGGACTCAGGATCGACCAGAACACCAACTACGGGCTTAACCGCAGGCACCTGCGCTGGTGGCATGTTCACGGTTACTGTGCTGGCTCTGGCTGTAATGATGCTGGTGGGGGTTAGACCCGGCTCGATGTCGCATTCATGCATGACTGACTGATGATTTTTCGAAGGAATACGAAGCGCCCGACTGGCTACTGATTCGGGAATTGCGTCAGTAACACCCATACGCACCGCCCACCAGCATAGCTCCGCCAGCGACAGTTCTCTGGAAGGAACCTGATTCAGCGCCACCATGATGCTGTTGATAATCCAGCTAATAACATTACATCTCGCCAGCTCTGCAAGTTGTTCGCTGTAATGGTCACGCAAATGGTTATCACAATGTCCACACAGAAGAACCGATCCGGGTTCATGACGCAGAGTGGTTAACTCGTGATAATGGTAATCGCTGTGTGGCCACTGGCAGCAGCTACCGCCATAACGCAGAAGCCAGTAATCAAGGCCACTCAAACCACCAGCAGCCTTAATAACTTTTTCATCCAGGAAGAACGGTCGCAGGGACTCGTCACACGCAAGCGGCTGGCGAACGTCAGGAACACGGCCTGCAGGCAAATGCTCCATACCTGCTGGCTGGCTTTCCACCAGCACACGTTCACAACTGAATAATGACATCAGCTCACTGCCCGGCTTGAGCAGCACAATTCCAAGCTCACGCGCAACCACCGGCTTCAGCAGCGCCCTCATTCTGCAATCTCCCCGATAATTATTTGTCCCTTCTCTCCCCATAATTTTGTGACGCGTGAATCCCAGATGTGAGCGTCATCTTCGTAAATGGCATCCATCAGGGCTTTCATCATGTTGTCGAAATCAGGTTTAGCCTGGTGTGGTTTACCGTTGAACTCAGCCCGTTTCTTTTTGCTCCAGCTCGCTGGCATCGGCAGAATGAAGGTGACATGTGAACCGCTTTCCGGCAGCTCAACACCCCGCAGACGAACTTCATCACAGAAAGCCCGGTAACGCAGAACCTCGGGGCGTTTTTTCCATTTGTCAGCGCGCGTCATTCTGGGCTTGCCCATTGGGGTGATATCGTAGACTTTCACATTCACCTCCAGATCCGTTGTTGCCAGGTTCTGTCCTGACGCGGAGGATCAGAGACTTCTGGCAAGAGCGCGCTGATCGTCCAGTGAATGAAGTCATTATCCAGACTACGCTCGGTCTTAATCTGCTTTGCGTGATAGCGGGCTTCCAGTTCGTCAGCCTGCTCAGTGGTGAGTTGGGTATGTTGAAACCAGCTTTTCTTCATAACGCACCTCTGGATGCGGCAAAAAGAAAATCGCTGGCGTTGGTTAACGTCAGTATGTGGAATTGCTTGAATTGATCTTGCGCCATGGGCTTTTCTCCTGTGGCGCAGCAGGTATAGGTTGTTCAGGCCTATGACGGGAGTGTAACAGAATTCTGGGTTACGCGATAACCAGCCCTTTCCAGCATCTGAGTAAACAACGTAGGTGTGCCGATAATTTCATCATCCTGAAGAGGCATAAATGACACCATGCTACCGCGACGGTACATCAGTGCGCGCTCACACTCGGGAAATGATTGCAGTCTGGCAACGATAACCCCATCGTGACATCTGATGACTGCGTAGCCTTTTTGGGGCAATTCTAATTTTTCTTTCACTTAAACTCCCCCATGCAAACGGGATAAAAGCAACACCCAAAATAATTAATAAAACCAGTCGCCAGCACTTTCCCAGGTATCCTGGAGAATCGTCTCAATTTTCTTTTTATCTTCCTTGTTACCACCAAGAACACTTAAGCCATCAGAACCTGCACGACGTATGCTCAGGCTGCAGTTCTCATACTGATTACCCAACCTTTTAAGTAACTCTTTCTCCAGCGCCGGAACTGCTCCCTTTGGAAGTTCTTTAGTACGATCAATGGTGAGTTCAACTTTCATATTAGCCTCCACTGCAATACTGTATATTTGTACAGTACACCGATACATTGAAATGATCAATGACTTAAGAGCACAAATTGCTAACCTTAGCCTATCAATTAGATGCAAAAAAACCCGCCGAAGCGGGTTCAATCCAATGCGGACTTGTTGTTTGAACACCATAGTAAGTATGGAGATATCAACGTCCTTAAATTTGGATAACTGTATTGATGGGGATTGATTGCACAACTTTCATACGCTCGCCCCCCCTGCAACTTTTTCTGGTTCTGTCTAACATACCCAATCAAAATAACAACTGTGTCAGGTATCCCATAATAATCGCCATGCCCAAAATAACGGTCAGGAATGCAGCAATCAAGGGTGTTTTGAACATTGATTTAAGCAGTATTACTTCCGTCAGACTAGCTCCAGCGCTACCAATAATCAGAGCCATTACTGCTCCCGTTCCCATGCCTTTATCCATCAAGACTGATGCCAACGGAATTACTGCCTCAGCACGTATATACAAAGGTATTCCAATAACTGCACTTAATGGAATCGCAAACGGATTATCATGCCCGGCATGAGCAGCAATCCACTCTGCAGGTATAAAACCGTAGATAAACGACCCTATAACAATACCTAACATCAGATAAGGTAATACATCTTTAAATTGAGTCCAGGCATCCTGAAATGCCAGACGTATCGCACCAGGATCTCTTACTACACTTTTCGGGAAGAATTGTTTATTTGTTTGACCTGTCTCGCAGCTCAATTCACAATTTGTGCCCCGAAATGCTGAGAAACTCTTAAACGTTTCTTGTGGTTTAGAACAACTATTAGCCCCTATGTCCTGTTGATTTGATACAGAACAGCAAGCTGAAACACTCCGTAGTTTAGTTTCAAGAGTTTTTCCACTGCTAACACCACAACAGCTAGCCAGCGGTTTTGATGTTTCGACAATATGTCGGTCAAAACCAAGCACATCTAACAAAATACTTGCCAGTACGGAAACTGTTGCAGCTATAACAGCGTATAGCAGGGTAACTTTCCAACCAAAAGTAACCCACATCAGACCAATGATTATCGGGTTAAGCAGAGGTGAAACAAACAAAAATGTAAGTGTTGGACCGAAGCCTGCTTTTGCTGATAACAGTCCGCGTAACATGGGAATTGTAGAGCAGCTGCAAAACGGTGTTACAGCTCCTAACAGCGATGCAAGTATGTAACCTCTCCCCTTTCTCGCCCCTAACATTCTTTGAATCTTTTGGTCCGGAATTTTTTGCCTGATAAGGCTAACACCCGCACTAATCAGAAAAAAAAGCGCAGACAACTCGACAGCAAGAAACAAGAACATCTCTGCCGCGTTAGTAAACATAGAAATCCAGCTATTCATGAAACCTCCTATAAACTATATTTCTAGAATAATCGAATTATTGAGGTTAGATCAACATATTTCTGGTATTATCGAAATATCACTAGACGAGGAAGGCACCATGCAACTAGAAGAAGTAGCTAAAGCTATGAAAGAATTAGGACATCCGACACGTTTGTTTATTTTCAAACACCTTGTTAAAGCCGGTGAACAAGGTTTACCTGTAGGTGATCTACAAAAACAACTTGCGATTCCATCTTCAACACTGAGTCATCATATATCCGCTCTTGTTTCCGTTGGTCTGGTCAAACAAAATCGCGAAAGCCGATCCTTAATCTGCGTTTCTCAATATGACAAGTTAGAGTCGATTATTGATTTTCTACGCGAAGAATGTTGCATCAACAGTCCAAAGATTTAAATCGAGGCAATCCATTGTTTTTATTTGATAAAGGAGCCGCCTAAATAACAGGCGGCTCTCCTGTCGCTTATTTCAATTTTTTGCCTGCATCATCAACGACTTTCTCGCCATCTTCCTTGGCGAAAGCCCCTTTCTGAGCATCAGGAAGGATATCCAGAACAACTTCAGAAGGACGGCACAGTTTGGTTCCCAGCGGTGTTACAACGATGGGGCGATTAATCAGGATTGGATGCTGCAACATAAAGTTAATTAACTGGTCGTCAGTAAATTTATCTTCGGCAAGACCCAGTTCCTCATATGGCTCGACGTTCTTACGTAGTAACGCCCGGACGGAAATGCCCATATCAGCAATGAGTTTGACCAGCTCATCGCGTGAAGGTGGAGTCTCAAGGTAAAGAATAACGGTCGGCTCATTACCGCTGTTGCGGATCATCTCCAGCGTGTTACGCGATGTGCCGCAGGCTGGGTTGTGATAAATGGTGATGTTGCTCATATCAGTATCTCATTACAAAGTGAAAGAGAGACGTAGCGCCAGCGCGGCCAGCGTTACAAACAGCACAGGCAGAGTCATGACGATCCCGGTGCGGAAATAGTATCCCCAGGTGATGGTCATATTCTTCTGTGAAAGTACGTGTAGCCAGAGCAGCGTTGCCAGGCTACCAATAGGGGTAATTTTCGGCCCCAGATCGCAGCCAATGACGTTGGCATAAATCATTGCTTCTTTGATAACGCCCGACGCGGTACTGCCATCAATCGACAATGCGCCAATCAATACGGTAGGCATGTTATTCATGATAGAAGAGAGGAATGCGGTCAGGAATCCCGTTCCCAGCGTGGCTGCCCACAGGCCTTTATCTGCGAGTAAGTTCAGCACGTCAGACAAATATTCTGTCAGCCCTGCGTTACGCAGCCCATAGACCACCAGATACATTCCCAGCGAGAAGATCACGATCTGCCATGGTGCCCCACGCAGCACTTTACCGGTGTTAATGCCGTGACCTTTTTTTGCCACAGCAAACAGGATTGCTGCCCCTACTGCTGCAATGGCACTGACCGGAATACCCAGTGGTTCGAGTACAAAAAAGCCCACTAACAAAAGAATTAATACAATCCAACCTGTTCTGAATGTTGCCAGATCTTTGATGGCTTTTGCGGGCTCTTTCAGTCGTGCAAGATCATAAGTGGGCGGGATATCTTTGCGGAAAAATAGATGCAGCATCACCAGAGTGGCGACGATGGCGGCGATATCCACCGGCACCATTACCGAGGCATATTCCGTGAATCCCAGTTTGAAGAAATCAGCCGAAACGATATTGACCAGGTTCGATACGATAAGCGGCAAGCTGGCGGTATCGGCAATAAACCCTGCGGCCATCACGAAAGCCAGTGTGGTGCTTTTACTGAAGCCAAGCGCCAGGAGCATAGCGATAACAATCGGCGTCAGAATAAGTGCCGCGCCATCGTTGGCAAACAGTGCCGCGACTGCCGCGCCGAGCAGAACGATATACGTAAACAGAAGGCGGCCACGACCGTTCCCCCAGCGAGAAACGTGCAGCGCTGCCCATTCGAAAAAGCCTGACTCATCAAGCAACAGACTGATGATAATAACGGCGATAAATGTTGCCGTCGCGTTCCAGACGATATTCCACACCACCGGAATATCAGCAATGTGAATCACACCCGATGCCAGAGCCAGTACGGCCCCCAGCGTGGCGCTCCAGCCAATCCCTAATCCCTTTGGCTGCCAGATAACCAATATGATGGTCAGGATAAAAATGGCTCCTGCCAGTAACATATAACCTCCTGAAAGGGCAGCAATGCTGCCCCGAATGATGGTAATAACTAACCCGCGAGTTGTTTGAGTTTATCGATGCCGGTTGGTTCTGACGCCAGTACGGGTACAAGTGCTACACGGCTGGCATGTAGATTTTTAACGCTCTCGATCTGCGGACGTTCCTGCTGCGCTCGCAAGCGGAGCAGCGGTGAACGGGTATCCGCGATGGAAAGGCTGTTATTGATAATCCAGCCCCAAGGGTGAATTCCTGCACGTTCAAGGTCGGCCTGTAAATTTGCCGCCTCAAGTACCGGCGTGGTTTCCGGTAGCGTGACCAGTAACACTTTGGTTCGCTCCGGGTCCTGCAGTTGCATCATCGGTGTGGTGAAATGGCCTTTTTCCCCCATTTTTCTGGCAATCTCGCGGTGATATGCCCCGGTGGCATCAAGCAGCAAGAGCGTGTGTCCGGTCGGTGCCGTATCCATCACCACGAAGCGCTTACCCGCCTCACGAATCACCCGTGAAAAGGCCTGGAATACCGCAATTTCCTCGGTGCAGGGTGAGCGTAAGTCCTCTTCCAGCAGGCGTTTTCCCGCATCGTCCAGTTCTTTTCCCTTCGTCTCAAGAACATGCTGACGATAGCGTTCAGTTTCCTCGAGAGGATCGATCCTGCTGACCTGCAGATTGTTGAGGCTTCCGTTGAGGGTTGTGCTGAGATGCGCTGCAGGATCAGATGTTGTCAGATGGACATCAAATCCCATTTCGGCCAGTCTGACAGCAATGGTAGCCGCCATCGTGGTTTTCCCTACACCACCTTTACCCATCAGCATGATCAGGCCATGCTCATTACGGGCAATATCATCGACCAACGCAGAAAGTGACGGAATGTCAGGGCGCTGTTGAATGTATTCTTCAGAGGATGACGCCTCTATAGGCTGAGTGGAGAGAAGTCCGCTGAGTGCAGACACGCCGACCATATTGACCGGCTGGAGGAATAACGTGTCAGTTGGCAGACCGGAAAGATCAGAGGGAAGATTGGACAGCGCCTCCTGTTCACGGTCCCATATTGCCGCAGCCAGTGTATCGTTTGCTGCTTCAGTTTTGGGCAGAACGCCGTTGATGACCAGGTACTGATTTTTAAGACCGATGGCGGCAAGCTCCAGATGAGTCCGGGCAACTTCCTGCAACGTGGATTTTTGCAGACGAGCAACCAGAACCAGTCGGGTACGTGCTGGATCAGATAATGCTTCAACAGCCTGGGCATACTGTTCACGCTGTTTTTCCAGACCGGCCATCGGGCCGAGGCAGGACGCACCCTCGGGGTTGCTATCAATAAAGCTACTCCAGGCACCTGGCAACTGGAGAAGGCGAATGGTATGACCCGTCGGTGCGGTATCAAAAATGATATGGTCAAACCGGGTCAGTAGAGAAGCATCTGTCAGTAATCCGGTAAATTCATCAAAAGCCGCAATCTCTGTTGTGCATGCCCCCGACAGTTGTTCGTTGATGCTGGAAACGACGTCATCAGGCAGGATGCCTTTAATAGGGTCAACGATTCTGGCCCGGTACTGTTGTGCAGCGGCCTGAGGATCAATCTCAAGAGCCGATAATCCTGGAACAGAAGCTACTGGCTGAATGGTATTGCCAATCGTCTGTCCAAACACCTGACCTACGTTTGAGGCCGGATCGGTACTGACCAGCAGCACCCGTTTCCCCTGTTCTGCCAGACGGATCGCCGTGGCGCATGAAATAGAGGTTTTACCAACGCCTCCTTTACCAGTAAAAAACAGATAAGGGGGGATATTCTGTAAGAAGTTCATATGTCCTCCTGACATACTTAACAACAAGAAGTATTACCACCACAGCAGATTGTTGGCGCTAATCCCACTTTCTCCAGTGGAATACCAAACCAGCGAGCCAGCTCAGCGCGTTTCGGATAACGCCCAGCCATCACTGTTTCGCCATCCAGTAACAACAATGGCAAACCTTCTGCCCCGGAAGCCTCAATAAACGCTTTGACCTTCTCGTTCTGTACAAAGCTCATCGGTTGTTGTGCGAGATTGAAACGCTCAATTTGTACACCACGTTGTTTGAGCCATTGTACATCCGCAGAAAAATCGACCAGAGCCTGATCAACATCTGTACCGCAGACTCCGGTGCTGCAACACATCGCTGGGTCAAATACCGTTAACGTTTTCATTTCAATACCTCACATTTGAAAAAACATATATGTTCAGGCAAATTTTTTAGATGCAGACAGCCTTCCCGCTACCAGAGCAGTTGGCTGAAGCCAGCTTACGGGCGATGGCCTGAACGTCGTCCTGTTGGCTTAACCAGGCCTGCTCAATAATCTGAGCAGCCCAGGAAGGAATATGCGGGGATAAGCGGTAATGAACCCATTTCCCCTGCTTGCGATCCAGCAATAATCCACTTTCCCGAAGCATCGCCAGATGGCGGGAGATCTTGGGCTGAGATTGTTCCAGCGCAGTGCAGAGATCGCACACGCACAGCTCTCCCATCTCTCTAAGCAATAACACGATACCCAACCGGGTTTCATCTGAGAGATTTTTGAAAAGTTGTAGAGAAGTTAGTTCAACCATTTTAATCTCCTGAATTCTCTCCGTAGTTTCCTGCAATAGTTGAGTGCCGTCAACTATCATATTCGAAAATTCAAATATGATAGTTACGTGAATTTCATTTCGTGTTTACAATTTGTTTATTCTTCAATTCGTTAACCCTGCCGCTTTTCGACGCCTGTATTCATCCATCAGTAGTTGCGCTGGCGTTGGCCCCGCCGGATGGTGCGGCGCCGCCAGTTGACGTCGAATTGGTGGGACACTTAGTCCATTACCAACATGCTTCGACCACTTCGTAAGTAACTTTTCCGCCAGTCGTTTCAGTTCCCCCTCTGTCATTTGACGTTCAACGCCCGTTCTGCGCATTTCGATGCAGATGTGATACAGCACAGGTTGAGGCCATGGATATTTATCGCTACCTGAATACCGATATGACTCATTGCGCCAGCACCGGTACTCCGTCATAACCTGCTCCGACGTCAACCCAAATGGATTTGCACCACTCTCTGAAACCAGAGAAACAAACTCAGCCAGGTCAGGCGGCCATGTATTTCCCATCGCGCAGCGCTCCATGCACTGCTGACAGACCAGTCTAATTTGCTGTTCAGTCATCGAACCTATCTGGGCTATCCAGATAGGCGAAGGCTCCGCCCCGTTCTTCTGGGTCCATCGGTTCGAATACACCTCCCCCATGACCTGCCACAGACGCCAGGCTGTTTCCGTCGCCATCAAGTCCATTCCTGCGGCGCCACTCTGCGTGGGCTGACTGAATTTGCTGAACTGCCCGGGATGCTGTTGGTTCTGATCCTGCTCCCACATGACTGTTACCTCCGGTTTCTGGTTTTACCTGCGTTCTCACCCGGGCTACATGTCGGGCAAGTTTTTGTTCCCACTGAATTTGCGTAAAAACTTTCCCTTCCGACCCCCAGTACGCGGTGAATTCCGCGAGTTCAGTCAGAAGGTAATCTGGTTCAGGCAGGGGGATACCCCACGATGCGGCACGCTGTCGGAAATCTCTGGAGGGAAGCCAGCTATCTGCCATGCTGAACTTCCCGATCGGTTCATCAACACCGTCCAGGTATCGGGGCATGGCCGGGGGCGGTAGCTCCTGATCCCCATTCGGATTTTTTATCGCGCCCGCGTTAAGAGAGGGGGTTAAGATCTGTTTACTGCTAACTGCTTTCTGGATACCTGATGGCAAAGGTTTAGCCAAAGACTTAGCCTTATCCTTAGGCAAGGAGAAAGCCTTATCAAAAGCCATCCCCATAGCGCCAGAAACCCCGTAACAGGCTGCTTTGAGAGCTTCGTATGCTTTATCTTTCAGTGAACATTCAGGCAGTAATTCAAACGATCTTGCCCAGGATTTGATCACGTTCACTGATGCTGGCGGGTTATGTTTCACCGCATTAGGCAACCAAAAAACTCTGGCTTTAAGGTCGGCTTCCACCATACCTAACGCTATGGCTTCGCCTAAGGCTAAGTCGAAGGCTTCGACATCCCAGTTTAATTCTTCGGCCATAGCCGCCCTTCCCGCCTTATACAGCCCGGGAATAATCCCCGTGAATGGACCTGTAAGCAGGTAAATAAACAGACTCTGCCCACTTGGCGGGAGTGGTGATAAGGCTCGAAACTTCGGATCATCCCACATGGTGATCTTTACCTTACGGTAAGGCTCGTTATTAGCCTTACTCTTAGGCATGGCCTTAGCCAAAGGATTAGGCATACTTCACCCCGCGAGTTGCAGTAAAAATGGTCATTGGTCAAAACTCGATTAAAACAATTGCGGCGCTACGGCGCTTATGCTCGCCAGTAGTGGTCCCGCCGCGTCAGCAGGTAACATGTTGAACAATGCGATTGCCGCTTCGCGAATCTCCTTCTCGAGCTTCTGTAACGGCGCGCCAACTAATTTCGCCTGGTGTGCCTCACTGCACTCCTTGATAGCGCTCGCCACCAGCTCCGCTTCTGTGCTCGCATTACTTAACCCGTGCTTTCTGGCAATCTGAACAGGCATAGCGGCAATTATTGAACCTGACAGTTGCATAACGTAAGTCGTGTACTTTTCTGAACCTCCCTCATTTTTCAGATACCGGAATAAATTCTGCTTATTAACCGCAATTCCCCGGCCATCTGCTCTGGCCCACTCTTCAGCCACCAACTGAGCGATCCGTTCCTGCGCCTGTCCAGGTACTGTCGATTCCCATTCACGAACAGCAGCCCAGATTTTTTTACACTTCATCCAATCCCGGCGACTATGAGAAAACTGATTTTTTGATTTCTGAAATCCCACCATCGTCGGGGTATGATTTTTAAAAGAGATGGTTTGCATGGTCACTCCTTAGGTAATCCATCCGTTGGATTTGGATATAAATCGGGTCTAAGTTCGTGAGGGGTAACCCCTGTAGCGCTAAAGACTTGAAGTACCCGTGACGAAGGAACAGTACCTTTTGCTTTCCACTGACTTACTGCCATTCCGCTTACACCAATCGTGCAAGCTAATTTATTGGCTGAGCCAGCTATTCGAATTGCGTTATCAAGGGCTGTCATGACTATCTCCTTTTTAAGTTGGGAGTAATAAAGCATAGGTTTACATTAAATGCAAACTTTAAATTTATTGTGACTATAAACCAAACATTTACAATGGGTGTATGAAAAACACTGAAGATCTCAATAACCAACTGGTAGCCCGCTTAGAAGAAATTACTCAAAGAGGGATCAGCAAAGCTGATATGGCTCGCATTGCAGGAGTTACACCTCAAGCTGTGAATGGGTGGTTTAAGAAGGGAGTTATCAGTAAGAAGTCCGCCATAGCGATTGCGGAAGCCGCCAACGTGTCCGTTACTTGGTTGTTAGGTGAGAAAGTATCAGAAGATTCAGGCCTCAAGCCTAACGAGAGCAAAATGCTTAACTTGTTTAGGCAGCTACCAGAGGCAGAACAAGAGCGAATGATTGATACCTTTGCACTGCGGTTAAAGGAAATTGATGATTACGTTGAAAAATATCTTCGTGGCCGTTTTAAGGCTAACGATGTGAACTAAGAGTTTTTTCCCATCCATTGAAACCGGCGTTTGCCGGTTTTTTTTCGCCCTTTAGTCAGAACATCCTTCCCTTTAATTTTCCACGACCGATAAAGCAAATGTTTATCCTTGACATCAATTGATGATTGACATTATTAATAAACCAATGCTTTAATTCATTTATCGAAAACGTCATCGAGGCAGGACGCCCACGAAGTAGCTACCGGCGGCATATGAATCACCGGGTGAGATGGCAAGTATTAACACGCAGCAGGTTTAACGTTCCGCCAGCCTGGCGACAAGGGCAACGCAAAAGGATAAATCCATGATCGATTTCGCACGAAAACCAGTGCGGTGTCAGGCCGTACATCTAAATCGCATTGAAGTAATCATTCGACTGATTTGCTACATGCTCGCCCAAACGGGCGACCCGTCTGCCGACCAACAGACTGCAGTTCGTTCATAACGAGTTTGACCAATGGCTGTTGCCAGCATCAGTAAGGAAGTGACTATGGAGTTTGGAATGAAACGTGTGGTGGCTTCTGTTCAGGTAGTTGCCATCCTCAACAGGATTTACAACGGCAGCCCTGTTTCCATCGCATCAATCAGTAAGGAATCAAAGCTGTCTGTGTCTTACCTCGAGCAGATTTTCTCGAAGCTGCGCAGTAGTGAAATCGTCACCAGCCAGCGTGGCGCTGGTGGCGGATACCATCTTAGCAAAGCAAATCCCACTGTGGCTGACGTCGTTCGCGCCGTTACTCACACGCCTGATTCATTTGAACCCGTGCTGAATGCTCTGGAGTGGGTCCCCGTCGCACAGTTGGCGCAGGGAAAATCCCCTACCCCATAAAGCACAAAACCCGCGCAAGGCGGGTTAAGTACCCGGTCAGCCGACCAAAGCTTTCCGGAACGAGTTTTGACCAATAACCACTACCTTAGGCGGCGATCATCAGCTGCCGGGTATCTTACAATCCAATGGAGCCCGAACGCAATGTTAACGTATGCGTATCTTATTAAAGCCAAAGCGAAAGCAACTGAGGCAAAAAACCTGTTTTGCTGGTTCTCTGCGAAATCAGATTCCCGTGCAGAACGCGAAATCCTCAATATTCTCGAAGACAACGATATTGCCGTCGGTCGTGGCGCCGACTATCAATCACCTGTCCGCACCAACTGGTTTGTTGTTGACGATCTGCCTGAGGAAAGCACACTTGATGACACATGGTGCGATCGTTACGAGCTGGCAGAAGACCAGCTGACGTGGCAACTGAAACAGATGCCGGATAATGAAAATCTGGAGGCTTCCAGCCAGCAAAAACCTGAAACCTCCAGTGCCAATGTACCCACCAGCGATGCGCCAGCATTGCTCCGCCCCATATCTCGCCTGCGCCTGTCTCAGCGGCTGATTGCGCACCTGTTAAATGACGGTGAAGAGAAGGAAATCAGTGAAGCGCGGCACGTCCAGATCGGACAAATGGAACTGGACGAAAATGATCTCTATATACAAAACCTATTACTAGCCGTTGCAAATGTGCCAGCGGCGAAAGAGCTTTCTGCTCATGTCGAGTGGAACCTGGCAAACGCAATAAAAGAAGTCTTCGACCGTGAGCAGGTCTATACCATTGCTTCATTTGAGGAATTTATTACCGAATGGATTGCGGAACCGAAAGCGCGGACTCAAACCGTGCAGGAGTGGGTTAACGATAAGAAAGCACGAATTGTGGGTGATGAGCCCACCGTTCCACCTGTAACGCCAGAACTCATTACCGTTGCGACTCTCCCGCTACGCCAGCGCCTTTTAGCTCAGTTTATTTCTGATGAATATGCTTACCATATTGATACTGAACAGAAGAAAACCATTCAGGAACTTGAGCTGGATGTGGATAACAGCTACGTGCAAAATCTGCTGCTTGCCGCCGAGAATGTAGAACCATTCAAGAAAGCGCCAGAGATCGATATCTGGAAAATTGTCAGCGCGCTAAAAACTATTTTCCCGGTTGATGGTAAACGAGTGGATCTGTCTACCGTAATTCAGTTCTTTAAGGCCTGGTTCAGTACTGAACACATTGACCGCGGGTTGCTGGTTAAAGAGTGGTGTAAGGGCAATCGTGTGTCACAGATTCAGCGCTCTGATGCAGGAACCAACGCTGGTGGTGGCAATAAGACCGATCGTAACCCGGAACTTGTCCACACGCTGGAAACTCTGGACATTGATATTGCGCTGGCCACACTTCCAATGGATTTCAACATCTACGATATTCCGGGTGGCGTTTTCCGTCGTGCAAAAGAGATCATTGCTAAAAACGAAAGCCCGTTCAAAGAGTGGTCCGTCGCCCTGCGCAAACGCGCTGGCATCCTGGATTATTCCCGTGCCGCTATTTTCGCGCTTATTCGCAGTGCAGAAGAAAACGCTCACCATTTCCCGGAACTGCTGAGCCGTTACATCAATAAGAACCTGACTGAAACCGACCACCAGCACCCAACTGAAGAAACCCTGGCGGCAGCCGGTCACGTGCCAGAAAAAAGCTGGGAAAACGAGATTAACGAGAAAGTCACAGCTGAACAGAAGGCAGGAGTCGAACAACCAGAAATCGCCAACATGGGCAACGGCGTGTTCTCCATCGACGGCCTGATGGGTAACCAGCCGGCAGCCGCGCTTTCTGTCGTAGACCAGGTACGCCAGCGCGCCGTCGAAGAAAAATTACAACAAGCCAATACCGAGGAAACCACCAGCGATGTGCAGATGGAAAAAACTGACAACAGCGAAATCCAAGCTAATGCTGAAGTGCCTCAGAGCGAAACAGCAGTTTTGCCAGTTAAAAGCTCTGATGCAACTGGTGACGCGTCAGCACCCCTGAATAATGAACCCGTTCACCATATTGAAACGAATCCCCTGAACGCTTTCTATACTCACCTGATGGTTGATATGGAAACTATGGGCAACAGTCCTGATGCCCCAATAGTCTCTATTGGCGCTGTATTTTTTGATCCTTCAACTGGTAACACTGGTGCCGAGTTTTACCAAGTTGTCAGTCTGGAGTCATCGATGTCGTTTGGCATGAAACCGGATGCGTCGACGATTCAGTGGTGGTTGAAACAATCATCTGAAGCCCGCTCTGCCATTCTTGTTGATGAAGCCATGGGGCTGCTTGAGACTCTCGAACTTCTGGCTGACTTTATTGCTGAAAACGCTGCTAACGGAAGCCACACAGTTCAGTTATGGGGTAATGGTTGCTCGTTTGATAACGTCATTCTTCGCCGCGCATACGCGTTAACAGATACCCCCTTCACTGTTCCGTTCTGGAATGACAGGGACGTAAGGACCATGGTCGAGCTGGGTAAATCTGTCGGTATCAATCCACGCTTCGACATCCCGTTTGAAGGCGAAATGCACAATGCGCTTTCTGACGCACGGCATCAGGTCAAATACGTCTCTGCAATCTGGCAACGCCTGACTGCAAACTGATTTTCTAATTTCACAATTTACGGATCCTGCCTGGTATGTTTCTACAGGCAGGCCATCAGAGAGATGAGCTATGCACGAACTTACACTGTCTCCTCAGGAAATTGCAGAAATTACTGGCTATCAGCGCTACACCCACCAGCAGCGACAGCTGCGGTGTCACGGCATACCGTTCACCACTGATGGGCGGAACCGCCCAATTGTATTGCGCAGAAGTATTGATCCCGGAGTTTCTGAATTACCTAAGGTCGATGAATATGTTGCACTTGAGCCAAATTACGACGCAATCAATGGGCAGACCAAGAAAAGATCCTAAAGACAAGCACCTCCCGCCACGCGTAACTAAAAACCGTTATAGCTATGTGTGGAAGCCAAAAGGAACAAAACAAAGCGTAACTCTTGCACCTATTACCGGGACGAGTATGTCCCGGCTATGGGCGCGTTATGAGGAAGAAAAAGCCAAGCGCTCAGACGTAATGACATTTTCTAAATTATGGAAGTTATTCACCAGCAGCCCAGCTTTTGCTGAACTGGCTCCACGAACGCAGACTGATTACAGGTCGTATGAAAAAAACCTGGTTCCAGTGTTCGGGAATATGCGAGCAGATGACATAAAAATTGAGATGGTCAGGATCTATATGGATAAACGTGGCCAACGCAGTATTAACCAGGCAAACCAAGAACTCGGCGGGATGTCGCGTGTTTTATCATGGGGATATGAACGAGGGTATGTGAAAGGAAATCCGTGCAAAGGAGTACGCAAGTTCTCTTTAAAAGCCCGTGACGTGTACGTGACAGACGAAGAATATCAGGCAATTTATGAAGAGGCGGCACCAGCTCTCCGTGTTGGCATGGAGATATCTTACTTATGTGCGGCTCGCGTTTCGGATGTTCTTTCTCTCAAATGGTCGCAAGTAAGCGAGGAAGGCATTTTTATCCAACAGGGAAAGACCGGGACTAAACAAATAAAAGTCTGGACTGAACGGCTTCATAACGCCATCGAACTTGCAAAAACTCTGGGTGGGCGGGAAACGGTTATCTGTAGCAGCAAAAAAACTAAATACTTGAAAAGTGGGTTTAACGATCTGTGGGAAACCGCAAGAGAAGCAGCAGGAAAAAAACTAGATAGAAAACTGCCGTGTACATTTCATGATCTCAAAGCCAAGGGAATATCTGATTACGAAGGCTCGAGTAAGGACAAACAACTATTCTCAGGTCACAAAACTGAAAGCCAGGTTGTGGTTTATGACAGAAAAGTGAAAATTTCTCCCACATTGGATCTTCCAGTCTTGGGCAAATCAGAAGATGATGATGGCGAGTTTTATACCAAGTGAATATACCAACACTATACCAAGTGTGACATGAGTCGTTGAAAGGAATTGAGCTAAGTGTTTGAATAGTGGCGGAGAGAGGGGGATTTGAACCCCCGGTAGAGTTGCCCCTACTCCGGTTTTCGAGACCGGTCCATTCAGCCGCTCTGGCATCTCTCCGTTTTGGCGGTTGCCATGATGCCAGGTAATTTGGCATTTTAACAGACCCCGTTCCGTCAATTTCGTTCAAGTGACGAGTTTGCGAGCAAAACGATGATTAAGTGGCCCTGGAAAGAGCAAGAAACAACCCGGAGTGACGACTGGCCGTGGGACGACGCCCTGGCTATTCCTCTTCTGGTGAATCTCACCGAGCAAGAACAAGCCAGGCTTATCGCCCTGGCCGAGCGCTTTTTACAGCAAAAAAGATTGGTAGCGCTTCAGGGGTTTGAACTTGATCCACTAAAAAGTTCGCGCATTGCGCTGCTTTTCTGTTTGCCTGTTCTGGAATTGGGGATCGAGTGGCTCGACGGGTTTCATGAAGTTCTCATCTACCCTGCCCCGTTTGTCGTGGACGATGAATGGGAAGACGATATTGGGCTGGTACATAATCAACGTGTTGTACAGTCCGGGCAGAGCTGGCAGCAAGGTCCGATAATCCTCAACTGGCTCGACATTCAGGATTCTTTTGATGCCTCCGGCTTCAACCTGATCATCCATGAAGTGGCACATAAGCTTGATATGCGTAATGGCGACCGCGCCAGCGGTATTCCGGCGATCCCTCTGCGAGATATTGCCAGTTGGGAGCACGACCTGCATGCCGCAATGAATAACATTCAGGATGAAATTGATCTGGTCGGTGAAACCGCGTGCAGTATAGATGCCTACGCAGCGACCGATCCTGCCGAATGCTTTGCCGTTCTATCGGAGTATTTCTTCAGTGCCCCTGAATTATTTGCACCACGTTTTCCGGCATTATGGCAACGTTTCATTCAGTTTTACCGCCAGAACCCCATGGAGCGGTTACGCGATACCCGCTAAGGTGGCCATTGTCGCTCACCAAATGTGCATTAACGCTGAATTTGAAGATTAATTAACCAATTGAAATGACGCGCTAATTTTACTGTTGACACCTCATGGTGAGGTCAGTAATATGCGCCTCGTTCACACGATTCCTCTGTAGTTCAGTCGGTAGAACGGCGGACTGTTAATCCGTATGTCACTGGTTCGAGTCCAGTCAGAGGAGCCATATTTAAGAAGCCTGCTTAGGAAACTAAGCAGGCTTTTTGCTTTTCAGGTCGCTATAAAATCCCTCTCATAAGCCCCCTGCCTGCTCTGCACCGCTGTTACATGCCGCATCACAACGTTGATTAAAGTTATGTAAATGTAAATCGTTTAAACTTTGCAATTATTGTAAGTGCTAGTGATTATCATTTATTGTACGCGAGCCAAAGGAACGAGCCCCCCGCTCGGTTCACTGTACGTTCCAATTACTCTGGGATATAAACGATGAATTCTCTGCCTCGCGCCGGACTGCACCGTATCACCCTTGCCTCTGCCCTGGTCTTCTCTGTTAGCCTACCGGCTTTCGCTCAGGATACGTTAACGCTCTATACCACCCGTGAACCGGGTCTGATCCAGCCTTTGCTTGATAGCTGGACCAAAACCAGCGGCATCAAAGTCAGTACGGTCTATATCAAGGACGGTATGCTTGAGCGCGTTAAAGCTGAAGGTAAAAATTCACCTGCCGACCTGCTGATGACCGTCGATGCCGGTAACCTCATTGATTTAGTGGAAGCGGGTGTAACTCAGCCAGTAGAGTCAGAAGCACTGAAAACCGCTATTCCGGCTAATCTGCGCGGCGCAGATAATCAGTGGTTTGCGCTGTCGATGCGTGCCCGCGTGCTGTATGCCGAGAAGTCACTGCCAATCGATAACTGGCATTACGAACAACTCGCCAGCCCTGAGTACAAAGGTAAAGTTTGTATTCGTTCCGGACAGCACCCGTATAACACAGCGCTGATCGCCGCAATGATTGCTCATCACGGTGAAGCAAAGACCGAAGAATGGCTGCGCGGTGTGAAAGCTAACCTGGCGCGTAAAGCTACCGGTGGCGACCGCGATGTAGCTCGCGATATTCTCGGTGGCATTTGCGATATTGGTCTCGCCAACTCCTATTACGTCGGCCATATGAAAAACGCCAAAGAAGGCAGTGATGCACGTCAGTGGGGCGATGCGATTAAAGTCGTTAAACCCACCTTTGAAAATGGCGGTACACACGTCAATATCAGTGGCGCAGCTGTAGCCCGCTATGCACCAAATAAAGCCGATGCCGTTAAGCTGATGGAATATCTGGTTTCCGCACCTGCCCAGCAGCAGTATGCAAAAGCGAACTTCGAATACCCGGTACTGAAAGGCGTGACGCTTGATCCGGTTATTAGCGCAACCATTGGTGAAATCGACGTCGATAAAACGCCGTTAACCGAAATCGTTAAATATCGTAAACAAGCTAGTCTGCTGGTAGATAAAGTTGGATTCGATCAATAAACCTCTGCAGTTTCCGACGTTACGCGGCCTGGTTTCCGGGCCGCAGTCATTATTAACGCCGCTACATCTTGGCGCGCTGTGCGTAGCGCTTGGCGTTCTGACACCGATCATTGCGCTGATTTGGCAGGCTACCCAGGCCGATTTATCTCACTGGGATAATCTCCTGACGTATGTACTGCCTGCCGCACTAAAAAATACCGTGCTGTTATTAGCCGGTGTCGCGGTGATGGTCGGCGTGATTGGCGTAGGCAGCGCATGGGCGGTAACGGCATGGGATTTTCCTGGACGTAAAATTCTTAGCTGGGCGTTACTGTTGCCGCTGGCGATGCCGACCTACATTGTGGCCTTTGCGTGGCTCGATCTGCTGCATCCGATTGGCCCTCTGCAAACGTTTATCCGTTTTTTATTGGGTTTTGACAGCCCAAGACAGTTCCGACTGCCTGATTTACGCTCACTTTCCGGCGCAATCATCCTGCTCGGATTAGTGCTATACCCATACGTGTATCTGACAACCCGCGCCATGTTTATTAGCCAACCGGCTCATTTACTGGAAGCCGCACGCACGCTGGGATGCAGCGCAACCGGAACCTTTTTTCGAGTTGCTTTGCCCATGGCACGTCCGGCACTGGCCGTTGGGATCAGCCTGGCACTGCTGGAAACGCTCAACGATATTGGCGCATCGGAGTTTCTCGGGGTACAGACGTTAACCGTTACCGTATACACCACATGGATCTCGCGTTCTGATTTATCTGCCGCGGCACAAATTGCCTGCATGATGCTGATGTTTATATTCCTGATTCTGACGCTGGAATTTTATGGTCGCAGAAAACAAGGATTCAGCAGCCGCAGCCTGCGGGAAATTCAACCTACGCGCGTGCAGGGCTGGCGTGGTTGGCTGCTCGGTGGCGTTATTTCACTGCCGGTTGTGCTGGGTTTTCTGGCTCCGGTACTGTTTTTAATGTGGGAAAGCGCCAAACGTATAGGTGATGAGAACCCCCTTTCCTCTTCGTTACTGTCAGCATTGCAAAATACGCTATCGCTGGCAGCGGGAACTACGCTAGTGGTGGTTTGCGTCAGTATGCTGGTGGCCTGGAGCGCGCGTCATAGCGCCGCAGACAACGCCATGCCGGGATTTCGTCGCGGCGTGATGCGTCTGGCCTCTTTAGGCTATGCGGTTCCCGGCACAATTCTGGCGATTGGCTTTTTACCCCCCGCCATGGCTGTCGACCGCTGGCTGGCAGATTTACTGGATGTTCGCGGCCTGCCGCTGATGTCCGCCGGGATCCTGCTGGTAATTTGTTGTGCCATGCGATTCCAGGCGATTGCCATTGGCGCACTGGATTCTGGTCTGGGCCGCATTCCACCTTCGCTGGAACAGGCGTCTCGTCTGTTGGGTGAGAATGGTGCGGGGACGTTTGCACGAGTCCATTTTCCCCTGCTGCGCCCGGCGTTAGTCAGCAGTGCCCTGCTGGTTTTTGCTGATGCCATGAAAGAGCTGCCAACAACGTTGCTTTTGCGCCCGGTCAATTTTGAAACGCTGGCAACGTTGCTGTATGCGGAAGCCGCCCGTGGAACCTATGAAGAAGGTGCTATCGCCGCGCTAATGATTGTTTTAGCTGGCACGCTACCGGTTATTTTGTTGGTGCGTCACCAAATGACTCGCCGTGGTTAAGAGAGCAACAATGTCAGAAATTGCATTACGACTCCAGGATGTACACGTTGCTTATGGCAACAGCCAGCAATCGGTACTGAGCGGATTTTCAATGTCGGTACGTAAAGGTGAAATTGCCTGTCTGCTGGGCGCTTCAGGCTGCGGAAAAACCACGGTGCTACGCGCAGTTGCCGGATTTGAACGCCTGCAAAACGGAGAGATCTATGTGTCACAGCGACGTGTTGCCGGTCCCGGCGTTCATCTGCCACCGGAAAAACGTCATGTCGGCATGGTCTTCCAGGAATATGCGTTATTCCCCCATCTGACCGCGCAGCAAAATGTGGCCTTTGGATTGCGTCGCATGCCGCGTGAGGAACAACAGGCCAGAGTGACTGAGTTGTTGAAAATGGTGGAGTTACACAGCCATGCCAACCGCTATCCGCATGAGCTTTCCGGCGGGCAACAACAGCGTATCGCCCTTGCGCGCGCGTTGGCGCCACATCCGGAAATCCTGTTGCTCGATGAACCCTTCTCCAGCCTGGATAAGCGCACGCGTGAGCGTCTTGGCAACGAGGTACGGGATATTTTGCGCGCCGCCGGGCAAACGGCGCTGTTGGTTACCCACAGTGAACACGAAGCCCAGCTAATGGCTGACCATATTGGCGTGGTAAAAATGGGGCAGTATCAAATTAAAAAAGCGACCCATCCGACCTGAAGGTAAACAGGGTCGCCCTGAAAATTAATAATGCTTCTGTACCAGGCTGATGTTCACCGGCATACCGGAACGTCTTTCCAGCGCCTGGCTCCCGCGGCTCACATCCACGTCATGCCCGCTGATAAAGGTGCGCAAAGCGGGAGTGACTGGCAAAGGCACCTTTCTGTCAGACTCGTATTCCGAACGGTTTCGTGACAGCGGCTCATGTACTTCCACCCAGCGACTACCGTCCGGCTCTTCGCTGTATTTCACCGGTCGGTCAATTAATTGTACACGCGTCCCTACAGGCACCGTATCAAACAGGTACTTGATGTCATCATTCCGCAAACGGATGCACCCCTGGCTTACCCGCAGACCAATACCGAAATTGGCATTTGTCCCGTGAATGGCATAAAGCCTGCCAATATAAATTGCATACAGGCCCATCGGATTTTCTGGTCCGGCAGGAACAAAAGCCGGCAAGCTTTCCCCGCGAGCGGCGTATTCACGTCGGGTATTTGGCGTCGGCGTCCAGCTTGGTGCTTCCTGCTTACGTTCGACCGCCGTCACCCAGTTACGCGGCGTTTCTCTACCCGCCTGACCAATGCCAATGGGTAAAACCTCAACCGTATTGCTGCCAGCAGGATAATAGTAAAGCCGCATCTCGGCGACGTTGATGACAATCCCCTCGCGCACGGTATCCGGAAGTATCAGTTGCTGCGGCACAACCAGCGTTGAACCCGATTTAGGCAGAAAAACATCGACGCCCGGATTGGCTTCAAGCATATTGCTCAACCCCTGTCCGTACTGAGCGGCAAATGCCTCCAGCGGCTTGGTGTTTCCTGGTGGAACCGTGATAGTCAATGGGCTACCCACCAGGCGACTCCCCTCTGGCGGCAGCGGATAACTCACCGCCTGCGCGCCCTGACTCGCAAGCAGCATAATGAGTGAACAAAGCAGTTTTACACGACGCATCTTTTTCCTTTCCTTCGTCGCAACAGATATCCGTAAAGTATAGCTTTTATTATCTGTTTTAGTGGCTTACGACATATTTGCGCATAAAAAAACCTCGCCATCAGGCGAGGTTCAGGTTGAGCGGTAACTACGCTTCCTTACCATCTGGAAGCACGATGTTACTGGCGGCGAGCTGCCCCATATTTTTGTACATCGCACAGGCAGCTTCAATAATCGGCATCGCCAACGCGGCCCCGCTACCTTCGCCTAAACGCATCCCCATATTCAGATAAGGATCCAATTCAAGATGCGCCAGCGCGGTGCGTGCGCCCTTCTCAGCGGAGAAGTGTGACGGAATTAAGTAGGGTTTAATCTGCGGTGCAATCTGGCTGGCCGCCAACGCAGCAGAATACGAAAGAAAACCGTCCAGCACCACAGGCAGACCACAGGAGGCCGCCCCAAGCATCACCCCCGCCATACCGACAAGATCAAACCCGCCAACCTTAGCCAGCACATCGACACCGTCATGGCGATCCGGTTGATTGACGGCAATTGCCCGGCGCACAACGTCTACCTTATTCCCCACCCGGGAAAGAGGAAGGTTAGCGCCAATACCCACGACTTCCTCAGCATCACTGCCGGTCAGCACGCTGACAATGGCCGCCGCAGGTGTGGTATTTGCCATACCAAGCTCCCCGACGCCAAACAGCGTTACACCGTCTTTTGCCAGTTCATGGGTATAGCGGATGACTTCCAGCAACAGCTCTTCTGCCTGCGAACGGCTCATTGCCGGACCTTCGGCTATATTGCCGCAGCCGCGTGCCACACGCATATTCACCACACCGGGAATAGGTTCAGCATCAATCCCAACATCTATCACATGAACCTTCGCCCCCGCCTGAGCGGCCAGGACGCAGACGCCGGTCGTTCCACGCGTCATATTGGCAGCCTGAATAGCCGTAACAACTTTAGGCGAAACGGCAACCCCTTCATCCCACACGCCGTGATCGGCGCACATCACCAGCATCGCTTTGCCATTCACATGCGGCACACCCTTCAGGCCAGGCATCCCGGCCAATTGTACGGCGAGAGATTCGAGTCGCCCTAAACTTCCCGGCGGCTTAAGCAAGCCGTCAATATGCTGCTGTGCACGCAGCATCGCGGCACTGTCGGGTGATGGGATCGTGCGGAGTAAAGAGGTTAAAGTCTGCATAAGGGTTCCAGTATGTGGGCTGACTCAGAGCAGAGCCAGCAAGAAAATCAACTCGCCAAGTTCAATGGCAGCGCCCAGCGTATCGCCGGTTTGCCCACCCAACGTGCGTTTTAATAACTGCCCAAGAATAAAAATCGCCACTATTGTGACAACCAGCGCTGCCACGCCGCGCATGCCAGGAAGTAGCACGGCGGCAAGGATCGCCGCTAATCCCAACGTAACGCAGGTTTGACGCCCGGTGACTTTGCCAATAAAAACGTTGCCCAGCCCTTCTTCGCGGGCATAGCGATGCCGATACATCAGCAACACCGCCGTTCCTCGCCCGGCAACACATGCCGCTGCCAGCGCGGCCAGCATTGGCGTGCCACGCAAAGCCAGTTCACTCACCACCAGTACCTTCGCCAGTAAAACGAAAATTAACGCCAGTCCACCGTGGGTGCCCAGACGACTGTCGCGCATGATTTCCAGCATCCGCTCGCGTCGGCGCGCCGAAAAAATGCCGTCACAGGTATCCGCCAGACCATCCAGATGAAATCCCCCGGTCAGCAATGCCAGTGTCAGCACCGCAAAAAGGGCCGCCAACGGAATACCGCACCAGGGCTGGAGCGCCATAAAGACCAGCCCCGTCAGCCCTCCCAACACGACGCCAATCAGGGGAAACATTACAATACCGCGGGAATAGTGCTCGAAATCCAGTCCTTGCGACCAGCGAGCAGGAACGGGCAAGCGACTGATAAAAGAGAGCATTGCCCAGAACAACTTACTCATTTAATTTTGACTCCAATTCCTGATACCACCAGCCAGACCTCATCAGCTGCCGCCGCCAGTCGCTGGTTCACGCGTCCTGCAATATCACGAAAATGCCGCGCCAGACGGTTCTCCGGCACAATCCCCATTCCCACTTCGTTAGTGACCAACACGATCTTTGCCGGGCAGCGCTGACAGGCTGCGATTAGCGAACGGATTTCACCTTCGATAGACTGCTCCATCGCCGCGTAATCCCAGCTGTCCGGATCGCTTTCACCGCCCAGCGCAAACAGCAAGTTGGTCACCATCGTGGTGATGCATTCCAGCAGAATAGCTTCCTGAGGATCGTTCGCTGTCGTGATCAGTTCATCAAGATGTTGCCAACGTTCGGCTGTCCGCCAGTGCGCAGGACGCCCATCGCGATGATGCTGAATTCGCGCAGCCATCTCCTCATCAAAAATCTGCGAAGTCGCAATATACAAAACGTTTGGGGAATCAGCGATCAGCGCTTCCGCATGCCGACTCTTACCGCTTCGCGCGCCGCCAGTAACCAGAATCATCATACTGGCTCCCGGTGTTGCTGCATGATGGTATAAATTTTTTCAATATCGATGTGTTGCCGCATCGCATCCGCCAGCAGATCAAACTGCTGCGATTTATATTGCGCGTAATGGAAGGTGGAATCCAGCGGAGCTAACCCTTTACGTTCTCGCAGGCCATTGACCAAGGCTCGGGTGAAATCATCGCTGTCGAAAAGACCGTGAAGATAGGTGCCGAACGCCAGACCATCCGGAGTGACCGCGCCGTCAGCAACGCTGCCGCCGTCTTTGTGCAACGTCATCACCGACTGGCATTCATCGGTTAATGCTGTTTCGCCCATATGAATTTCATAACCGCGAACGGATAACCCCGCCGTGCCCGCCAGCCAGTCAGGCAGCGATGAAGACATTTGTCCCTCAACCAGGGTCGTGGTTTTGTGCTGGGCAAAATGGGTGACTGTATTGAGTAAGCCCAGACCCGGCAGCGTACCGAGGCCCGACTCTACTTCATCAATGATGGTGTCGCCGAGCATTTGATAGCCGCCACAAATCCCAACCACAGGTACGTTATTACGATGTAATTGCACGACGCCATTCGCCATCCCGCTTTCACGCAGCCATACCAGATCGCCAAGGGTATTTTTGCTGCCCGGCAAAATCACTAGATCGGCCCCCGCCAGCTCTTCAGGCTGGCGAACATAGCGCACGCGCACATCCGGCTGCGCAGCAAGCGCATTGAAATCAGTAAAGTTAGAAATGTGCGGTATTTGAACAACGGCGATGTCGATATCGCGTTTGTCAGTGCGCAAATACTTGCCCTTTTGCAGCGCAACGCCATCTTCATCTTCCAGATCAACATCCAGCCATGGCATCACGCCCAGCACAGGAACGCCGGTCAGCGCTTCAATTTGCTCGATACCGGAGTGCAGCAGCGTCACATCACCGCGAAACTTGTTGATGATCACCCCTTTTACCCGTGCGCGTTCGTGATCGTGCAACAGCGCCAGCGTGCCGTAAATGGAGGCGAACACCCCGCCACGATCGATATCCGCCACCAAAACGACAGGGCACTGCGCCATCTCGGCCATACCCATATTGACGATATCGCGATCGCGCAGGTTAATCTCTGCCGGGCTCCCCGCTCCCTCCAGCACCAGCACATCGAACTCCTGCGCCAGGCTGTTATAAACTGACAGGATCTGTTCCCGCAGACGTGGCTTGTACTCGTGGTAACTCACCGCGTCCATATCGGTTGCCACTTTACCCATCAGCACTACCTGCGCTTTTCGATCGCTGGTCGGTTTAAGCAACACCGGGTTCATACGCACATCTGGCGTAATGCCTGCGGCTTCGGCCTGAAAAATTTGCGCGCGGCCCATTTCTTTTCCCTCTGGCGTAATGCCAGAGTTCAGCGCCATGTTCTGCGATTTGAACGGCGCGGTATGCAGTCCATCCTGATAAAAAATACGACACAGCCCGGCGACCAATACGCTTTTACCCACATCAGATGCCGTTCCCTGCAACATTATTGCCTGCGTCATGACGCCTCCTTCAGTGCGTTCTCTCGCATACAGCTAAAAAATTCAGCCTCTGTTTTACACAGCGGGAAGCCCAACTCTGTATGCAGCTTCACCAGCCAGGGCTGAGTTAATCCCGCTTGTTCAATAAGATCCGTACGGGCGAATACGTCGCCTGGCGTGCCGTGCGTGAGTACTTCGCCCCGGCGTAAAACGTACACCGCATCGCTGACTTCATAGATAAGATCGATATCATGGCTGGAAATTACGACGTGGTTTCCTTGCGCAACGATGCGTTTGATTATCTCAATCATCTGCGTGCGGCCTGACGGGTCAAGGCCCGCAGTAGGTTCATCCAGCAGCAGATACTGCGCCTGCAACACCAACGCCCCGGCAATCGCTACGCGTTTTTTTTGCCCGTGGCTTAAACATTGAATGGGCTGATGGCGAAAATGCTGGGCGTCGACCAGCGTAAGCGCATCTTCCACGCGCCGAGCGATTTCAGCTTCATCCACCCCAAGATTGCGCAGGCTAAAGGCGATATCGCTGTCGATATCGGTATAAAAGATTTGCTGATCGGGGTCCTGAAATACCGTTGCCACCTGTTGACGCAGCGCCAGCAGGCCGCGCTTGCTGTAATCCAGCGGTTTGCCCTGCCACATCACCGCGCCTTGCTGTGGGCGCAATAAGCCACTCAGGTTCATAAACAGCGTGGATTTCCCGCAGCCATTAGCCCCTACCAGCCCGGTGACGGCATGCGTCGAAAAATCCAGCGTTAGCCCTTTGAGGATCGGGTCATCCTGATAGCGAAACCAAAGCGCTGAGGTGGCAAGCATACTTTTCCTTACAGGTGAAAATCACCCTGATACAGTTTGATATCCAGTGTGGTGGTCATTTGCTGGTAGCGGATCAACACGCGGGTAAACAGCAATCCCACCAGCATTGCCAGAGAGCGGTAGCCCAACGGCAAGCTACGATAACCAAAACGCAGCGTTTGTGCGCGATGAATAGCCAGCGCCTCGTCTAACAGGATAAAAATAAACCGCCAGGTCAGCAGGATCTGCTCAGTTAGCAGGCGAGGAACATGCGCGCGTTTGAGTAAGATAATTAATTGCGGAAACGGCAGATTCAGCACCAGCCAGAAAGTTGCCGCCAGCGCGGCAAGGCTGCGCCAGAAGGTTTCATTGGCGGTTACCACACCTGGTGCACTGATCCCCAACCAGTAACTTCCCACAGGTATGCTGGCCAACAGCGTCTGTGGATCGCGGCTGATGCTAAACAAAATGGTCACCACGCCAACCGTGAGAAAACCAAACGGCAATGCCATCCAACGGCACCAGCGCCAGAAGGAAATACGCAGCAGCCAGCAGCTAAGCGCGGCAATAAGTAAAAGCTCAATACCCTGCCCCAATGGGGGCAGAGTAAACGCCAGAATCATCATCACCAGCCAGAGCAGAAATTTCCGCACCGGCGAGACATGAACCCAACGGCTTTGATAGCTAAGCCTGTCAAGCCCGGTCATCACGGCGTTGCCTACCCTTGGTGTAACCCAGGATATAGAAAATCACGGCTGCGCCCAGCGATCCCTGGAGTGTAAACAGCAGACTTTCAATTTCACCGCTTGCGGGTTCATACAACGGCTGGAACCAGGGCTCGTAATGCGGGGCAATAGCCTGAATCTGGCTTTCCGCCTCACCATCTGACCCGCCGTACTCCCCACCGTGGTTGATAAAGAACGGCAGGATCACCAGCGCCACTACCATGCCCAATATAATCAGCGTCTTTTTCATCGTTAATGCCCTTGTGCGGTTATCAACTGGCGTTTGGTTAGCTGATCGTAAATCAGCACGGTAAGTAACCCTTCCGCAATCGCAATTGGGATCTGCGTCAGGCAGAAAATCCCCATGAACTTAATGATTGAGCCGGTAGCGCCAGCAGAGGGATCCGGGAACGCAACGCCCAACTGTACAGAAGTCACAAAATAGGTGACGAGATCCGCCAGCATTGCACACAGGAAGACGCAGACATCACGACGCAATCCGGCGCGGCAGGCCATTTTCCACACCATGTAACCCACTACCGGGCCAATTACCGCCATCGACATGCCGTTCGCGCCGAGCGTAGTCAAACCACCGTGTGCCAGCAGCAGAGCCTGGAACAGCAGGACAATCGCCCCAAGGATGGCTACCACGCCCGGTCCAAACAGGATAACCGCCAGGCCTACACCGGTAGGATGTGAGCAGCTTCCGGTAACGGAAGGAATTTTCAGCGCCGACAGCACAAAAATAAAAGCGCCACACAGGGCCAGCAAAACCTTCTGGTGGTTATCCTCCTGCACAATTTGACGCAGACGTACCAGCCCGTACCACAGGCAGGGTAAAAACAGCAGCCACCAGGCCAGCGCCCACATCGGCGGCAAGAAACCTTCCATAATGTGCATGGCGAACGCTTGTTCAGGAACAATCATCAGTAATAGCGCCGCAGCCAACCCGCTGAAAGACAGCTGTTTTAGCTGTTGTTCAAGCTTCATTGTGCATACTCCCACTGTTTATTGACCAGAATGGTCGAGAAATAAGGCAGCGGCTGATCGTCGCTCACCTCATCGAGATGACGCCAGCACTGTTCACCTGGCAGCGTGGCTTCAGACATCATTAATGCACAGTCCAACAAACCCTCTTGTTGTAGCAGCGCTTTGATACGTGCAAAACGACCGTACACTTTCATCAACACCAGACTGTCATGCTGTTTTAACGCTTGCTGGATTTCCGCTTCCGGCGCGGTACAGGAGACCACCGCCAGTGACTGTTGCTCCATAGCGAGCGGCGTTTTGGAACGCGCGGCAATCGCGGCGAAAGACGTGACGCCAGGAACGATTTCCAGCCAGTCAGGACAACCAATACGCTGAAGTAAAAAGACCCAGGTGCTGAACAGCATCGCATCGCCGAGAGTGATAAACCCCACCTGCTTACCGGCCTCGACTTCCTGAACCAGCGCGGCAGCAACTTCATCCCAGACGGCCTCTTTTTCAGCGCTATCGGCACTCATAGGAAAATGACAGCAGCGGACTTCGGTCTGTTCACCGATATACTCACGTACAATCGACAATGCCAGACTGTCGCCGCCTTTACGCCCGGCAGGCGCATAGAGAATATCCAGCGCACCCAGCGTGCGTGCGGCACGCACGGTAATCAAGTCGGAAGCACCTGGCCCGGTGCTCAGTGCATACAGTTTTCCGCTCATGCTGCTTCCTCCAGCGCCACATTAAGCGCCTGCTGTAAATGTGCCACGAACATGGCGCGAACCGCTGGGTTCTCACCCAGACCACTAAGCCACGGCGTAGCCGGTATCCCTGCTACATTGAACAACGTTTTCCAGGAATCATCTTCGTCGGAGGCCATATCGTTGATGGCATGGTCACCAGCGACTAACATCAGCGGCATCAGATGCACCGCCGTCACCCCTTCCTGAGATAAACTTTCAATCAGCACATCCACTTCCGGATAGCTTTCCACCGCCCCAACCCGCGCGGGAAAGCGCTGCGCCGTCATCATATGATCGAGACAGGCATAGGCGGCAAAAGCATGGTGGCTGGCACCGTGTCCCATAAAGACCACTTTTTCACTTTCGCCAAGCGCCGGCATCTGCTGTTGCAACGCCAGCATCAACTGTGCGTAATCTTCATGGCTGCTCAGCAGCGGTACACCCAGCGTCAGGCGTGAAAACAGCGGACGCATACTTTGCACTTCGCGGACAATTTTTTCGTATTCGTCGCCATTGATAATGTGCAGTGACTGAATAGCCACATCCTGATACCCCTGCTCCGCCAGTTTTTGCAGCGCCTGCAGCGGCGTGTCGATTTCAATGCCGTCGCGCTGCTTGAGCTTGCGGATTATCATCCCGGAGGTAAACGCCCGGAACAGGTCGCGGTCAGGGCAGCTAGCTGCAAGATCGCGCTCACAGGCCACGATATTTTTCTCGCAGGTGTCGTGATAGCTGGTGCCAAAGCTGACCACCAGAAGCGCCTTTTTCATCTCAAACTCCTTAAGCAGTGGCCAGCCAGCGCGTTAAACGCGCCCCAAAGGCGGCCTGACTTTCCAGTAACTCTTCTCCCGTCACCAACGGTGCCGGACGTGTAATCACAATGCAGGGGATTCCGGCATCCAGACAGGGTTGAACCTTTTCCTGATAACCCCCTTCAGCGCCAGATGCTTTGGTGATCACCACATCAGCCTGGCACTGGCGATAAAACGCAGCGTTGAACTCGGCGCTAAACGGCCCGCACAGTGCGAAGATTTCACCGACACCAAATCCCAGATCCGCGCATTGCTGAATGACCTCAGGAACAGGCAGAACGCGCGCCAGCAGCGTTTTTTCAGGCAACCCTTCGCGCCAGATGGCCAGATCTTTACTGCCGGTCGTCAACAGCACACGATCGCCGAAGCGTCGCGCCACCTCACAGGCTTGCGGAATGCTTTGTACGGTATACAGGTGCGGGTGAGTTAAACCACTCAACTGCTCAGGGCGCTGGTAGCGGCTCAGCAGTACGCCCGCCGCTTCGCAGGCGCTCATGATGTTGCGGCTCACCACCTCGGCGTACGGATGCGAGGCATCGATCACCCAGCGCGTCCGGTTTTCCTGTAGCCAGGCAATCATTTGTTCGCGCTCCAGACGCCCGCAGCGCACCTGGCCTTTGATGTCTCCCGCCAGTTGTTTCCCTGTTGGGGTTGCAACTGACAGGGTGTAGGCCACGTTTGCCGCATCCAGTTGCTGGCACAGCATGCGCGCATCGCTCGTACCGCCCATGACCAGCACATCACCGTAATTCACAGCACATAACCTCGTGGCGTGATCATCAGGCCGTCCTGAACATAGGTTGTTTTGTTACCCACGATCACAAGGCTGGTCATATCAACCGGTTCGAAATCCATTTCACCGAGCGTGGTTAACCATTTTTCCTGCTTTTTACGTCCGGCAGACTTCACAATACCCACCGGCGTTTGTGCGCTTTTGCTGGCGGAAAGCAGTTCAAATGCGCGCGCCAGATGACCTTCGCGACCCCGACTGCGCGGGTTGTAGAAACAGATAACAAAGTCTGCCTCACCGGCGGCAATGATGCGTTTTTCGATAACCGGCCACGGCGTTAACAAGTCGCTTAAGCTGATGTGGCAGAAATCGTGCATCAACGGCGCGCCCAGCAAAGAGGCGGCGGCAATGCTGGCGGTCATGCCAGGTATTAGCCTGACCTCAACATCCAGCTTTTGCTTGCTGACCAGTTCGAGCACCAGCCCGGCCATACCGTAAATCCCCGCGTCACCGCTACTGATCAGCGCCACGTTGTGACCCGCCTGTGCCAGTTCGATCGCCGCCTGGCAGCGTTCAATCTCTTTGCACATTCCGGTTTTGATCACCTGCTTGTCACCCGTGAACGCTTTTACCAGATGGGTGTAGGTTTTATAGCCAACGATGATTTCCGCTGCCTGCAGTGCTTCAACGGCTTCCATGGTCATCATTGCCTGCGAGCCAGGTCCAATTCCAATTACGCTTAACATCAGTGTGAAACTCCCAAAGTGATAGTGACGCCCTGTTCTCGCAGGGTCTCGCCTAACAGTTTTCCGTGGCTCAACAGCCAGGCTGCAGGACCGGAAACGCTTCCTGTACCCACCGTTTTGCGAACAAACGATGAGGCCGGAAAACGGTGCTCATGCTCACGCAGCGCGTCAGCGGTAAATGTTTCGAAAGGAACGCGGCAGCACGAAGCCAGTTGGATAAGTCCCTGTTCATCTTTTTTCAGCGTGATGCTGCCAATCGCTTTTAGCGCCAACGGATCAAGCTGTTGAGCTTCAAGTTGCCGGGCAAGCAGCGCAGCCAGTAGAGGGAACGGCGTATCACGGCGACAGCCAATTCCGGCCACAACCCGCTGTGGCACCAACTTCCAGTGCGGAACAGGCAGGTCAGGTAAATTGGTACGTAAGGTGATGCACACCAACGCATCCAGTTCAGGGAGCTGGTTGAGATCGGTAACCGTGATAAATCCGCGCCGGTCGCAATGGCTGACATCCTGCGTCAGTTCGTCATCCCACCACAGACCAACCCGCTTATTGCTGACCAGCATCTGATTCACGATCTTCACCGCCGAACGGAAATCACTCATCCGGGCATTCAGTTGAAATGCCAGCGTATCCAGTGCCGCCATATCGTTCACATCCGTCGCGGTAGTGATAACCGGGTCAGCGCCCAACATGCCCGCCAGATAACGCGCCAACGCATTGGCACCGCCCGCGTGGCCGGAGAGCAGGCTGATGACATGCTGGGCACGTTCATCAATGACCACCACCGCCGGATCGCAAAACTTGTCGTTGACCAGCGGGGCCAGTACGCGCACCGCAATACCGGTCGCACCGATAAAAATCAGCGCCGAGTAATTCGTAAAAGCTTCGCGGGCGGTATTCGCAAAGCCGTTTTCAAAGGGAATAAACCCCTCCTCCAGCAGCTTTTCACTGGTAAAACAGGTAACCGGCAGCATGGCTGCCAGACGTTTCGCCAGCACAACGCCGCCAGGAGTCAGGCAAAAAAGCGCAATTGACTCAGGCTTTACGGTATTCATGGCTAAAGTCCGCCGCATAGAGTTTGGAGTAGTGATACTCCGAGCCCAGGAAATTACCGACCAGAATAAGGGCCGTTTTACGGATGCCCGCATCGCGAACCTTGTCGCCAATATCCGCCAGGGTCCCGCGCACGGTCTGGCTTTCCGGCCAGGTCGCTTTATAGATCACCGCCACGGGCGTGGTCGCCGGATAGCCGCCTTCAATCAGACGCTCAGCCACCCGATGAATGCGCTGGACGGAAAGATAAATAGCCATTGATGTCTGGTGGCTGGCAAAAGACTCCAGCTGTTCACGCTCTGGTACCGGGGTGCGGCCTTCCAGGCGCGTAATAATCAGGCTCTGTGAAACTTCAGGTACGGTGTACTCCACGCCCAGCTCCGCCGCCGCGCCGAGGAACGCGCTGACGCCGGGCACCACCTGCCAGTCAATCCCGCGTTTGGTCAGCTCCTCACCCTGCTCGCGTACGGAACCGTACAACGAGACATCACCGGTTTGCAGGCGCACAACGGTCTTGCCCGCTTTCACTCCGGCCTCCATCAGATCAAGGATCTGCTCCAGATGCAGTTCGGCACTGTCGTGACATTCAGCACCGGCAGGGCAATACTCCAGCAATTCAGTGTTAATCAGCGATCCGGCGTAGATAACAACCTGCGCCTGCTGCAGCAACCGGTAACCTTTGAGGGTAATCAGCTCGCGATCGCCAGGACCTGCGCCAACAAACCACACGCTACGGGGATCAAAAATCTCAGACATGGTTTCCTTCCTTCTGACAGGCGATAACAAATACGGGGTTATTCGGTTTAAAATAGTGACCATTGCCAAGCGTGGTAAGCGAGGAAACCTGTAGCTGCAGGCAATCCACTCCCTGTACGCCAAGATGATCCAGATGTGCCAGCGCTGTGTTGAGGTTTTCCTGGAGGATAAACGTCATTACCAAACGCCCTGCGGGATGCAATTGGCGCATCGACCAGTCAATCAGTTCGGTCAGATGGCCGCCGCTGCCGCCCATAAAAATGGCATCGGCTTTTTCCGCGATGGTCATGGGAGCAACGCCGGGAAAAATATCGATATTTGCGCAGGCAAAATGCTGGCGGTTTTCATCCAGCAACCTGAGCGCAGCCGGGTTACGTTCGATGGCCGTTACACGTAATCCGGGATATTGCAACGCCGCCTCTATCGACACGCTGCCGGTTCCGGCACCAATATCAATCAGGTGACTGGCGCGGTGTAATTCAAGTTTTGAGAGGGCAAGTGCGCGTACCGCTTCTTTGGTCATCGGCACTTTCTCTCCACGCAGAAACAGCTCATCTTTCATCAAGGATCACCACTGCATTCATGTCATAGTCAGCGTTAACTTCACGCACAGGCAGGAAATGGATCTGTTCGTTTTCCATCGCCAGGTTTTCGCCAATCACCATCCAGCGATGCCCCTTGCCTCGGGCAATGAGCTGCTGCGCGATTTCACGCGGGCCACACAGCGCATCAGTCACCATCGCCACCTTGTTATGTCGCGCCAGCTCATCAAAACAGACGCTGCGGCCATGGCTACTGGTCAGCCACATATCGTTCATATCAATACCGGACTGCGCGCACAGGTACTGCACCGCACTAATGCCGGGAATAATCCGCACATTCTCAATACCAAAATGCGCCACCATGCGCGTCCCGATGCCGTAAAACAGGGGATCGCCAGACGCCAGTACCACAACATGCTTCTCCTGGTGCGCGCTAATCCAGCTCAGGAGTTCCGGGATATTGGCGCCAAGAGCAAACTGTTCACCGGCAAAATCCGGGAATTGCTGCAAATGCCGCTTTCCACCGACCAGAACATCCGCCGTCGCGACCGCTTCTCGTGCCGCAGGCGTCATCAAATGCAAACCGGCGGGGCCCATCCCTACAACGGTTAACATTGCATCTCCTCAGCAATCTCTGCGACCGGACGATTACTTCCAAGAACCTGATTATCAAAAGAAAACATGATGGCATCGCAGGTCGGGGGATTTTTGGTAAAGCGCAGCGTTTGCAGGACACGCATACAAATGCGCTGAGCCAGATGGTCATAAATGTGCTGGAAGCCGTACGCCTCGATATGTTCCATCGCCGCTTCGGTGGTATCGCACTCGCTGACCAACGTCAGCAGTTCCAGCGGTGCGCCAAGTAGCGCGAGGTGAGCCACCAGCGTTTCCATGCGGGCATCGGCAATATGGCTATGGGTATGGAAAATCCCCGCCGCGATTTTGACGAGCTTGCCTGGATGTCCCACCAGCACGATTTGCCGGAACCCCAGACGTACGGCTTCTTCAATCATGTAACCGACAAAGTTGCTCATGGTGACCACAACCTGGGTGTCGATACCCATCTGCTCGCGCACAAAACGCTCGCCGTGGTTTCCCGGCACCAGTACAACACGCTCCAGCCCTGCCGCCCGCTTAATTTCCAGCTCAAGCGACAGTGAACGCTTCCAGCTCTCTTCTGACATCGGCGTGACAATACCCGTGGTGCCGATAATCGAAATGCCGCCAAGAATGCCAAGGCGAGAGTTGTAGGTTTTTTGCGCCCGTTCTTCGCCTTCTGGCGCGAAGATTTCAATCTGCGCCCCACGATTTGGGCCAATCGCTTCGCGGACGGCTGATTCAATGGTCTGGCGAGGTGTACGGTTAATCGCCGAACTGCCCACCGGCAGGCCAATCCCCTTGCGGGTTACCGTACCGACCCCTTCACCGCCCTGTAAGGCAATCACGCCACTATCGTCTAACGTCACGCGAGCAAAAATCAGCATGCCGTGGGTGGCGTCCACATCATCTCCACCGTCTTTGCGGATGGCCGCTATTGCCTGCTGCCCTTCGATATGCGGTGACTCCACGTTCAGGCACAGCGTCACCCCGGAAGGCGTCACGATGGAAACCTGATGGATGAGGTGTTGGCGCAATACCATCAACGCGGCAACTTTTGCCGCCGCCGTGGCGCACGATCCCGTGGTATATCCTTTACGCAGCGCTTTACCGTTGTGCCACACCGGCGTATCGAAGGCCTCGCTCATCGCGCCCCCTGCATGTGATAAAGCATGGCGTTGACGATAGCGGCGGCAACGTTGCTTCCCCCTTTGCGGCCTAACGCTGCAATGGCGGGCAAATTGCTTTGGGTCAGGGCATCTTTCGACTCTTCAGCACCAACGAACCCGACCGGTACACCCACCACACCGCTGACGGCAACATCATGCTCAAGCAGGCGGAACAGCGCAGTCGGCGCGTTGCCAAAGACAAACAACTTTTCCCCCTCTTCCTTCACCGCAATGTCGACTGCCGCCATGGACCGGGTAATACCCTGCTCTTTTGCCGTACGCACAACCCGCGGGTCGCTGATGTAGCAGCGGCATTCACCGCCGAATTTTGCCAGCAGCGTTTTATTGATCCCGGAAAGCGCCATCGTGGTGTCGGTGTAAATCACGCTCGAACGGCTAAGCGCCGCACAAAACTGCTCCAGCACATCACTGGAAAACCACAGAATGTCCAGCCAGTCGAAATCTGCCGTCGTGTGAATAACCCGCTTGATAATGGCTTCATGTAACGGACTGGCAAACTGATAGTCCGGACGGGTTTCACGGATGATCTTGCCAATAATGTCGAAACTTTTGGCTTCAATCGCCTGGGGTTGCTGGATGTATTGCATTATGTTGTCCTCAGGCTACACCGACCCACAGCCACCGCAGCGCAATAAACAGCGCCAGTGCCAACGTCGATGCCACCCACATCAGTCGAATCGTATGGGAAATGTCGTCTACCGAAATGTCGCGTTGTGCATCACCGATCCACGGTTTCTCAACGCGCTCGCCAAAGTAGTCATTAGGACCACCCAGCCGAATGCCTAATGCCCCGGCTACAGATGCCTCTGACCACGCACAGTTTGGGCTGCTGTGGTTGTAGCGATCGCGCCAGCCAATCTGTAAAGCTCGCGAGCCGTCTTTACGGCATAAAAATGCCGCCACGCCCAGCAGCAGCCAGCTCAGTCTTGCAGGAATAAAGTTCGCGACATCGTCCAGACGCGCGCTGACCATACCAATAGCGCGGTATTTTTCATGTTTGTAACCCACCATGGAGTCAAGGGTGTTTACCGCTTTGTAGGCCATCGCCAGGGGCGCACCGCCGAGGAGGAGAAAGAACAACGGCGCGATAATGCCGTCTACGGTGTTTTCAGCCACGGTTTCCACCACCGCGCGATTGATCTGCTGCGGTTGCAGCTGTGAGGTATCACGCCCCACAATCCATGACAATTTTTCCCGACTCACAGCAAGGTCACCGGCCCGTAGCGGACGTTCGACATCCTGCGCGGCCTTTGCCAGGCAGCGTCCGGCCAGCACGGTAAAGATCATCCATACCTCTACCACCCACCCCAACCAGGGATGAATAGATTCTGCCAGTGCCAGCACGCCCCAGGACACAGCCCAGGTCAGACCAACCACCACAATCCACATCACCGCGCCGCCGATGCGCAGCGCACGGTCGCTATGGCAATAACGCCGAATAACTCGCTGCACGGCAGAAATCAGATTGCCAATCCAGCGCACCGGATGTGGCCAGTTCTGCGGATCGCCGATGATAAAATCAAGCAGCCAGGCAACACACCATGCAAGGATCGTCATAGCGCACTCCTCGCGGCTGCCAGCCAATGGTTAAGCATCTGCGGACGTTGAGCAAAATGAACGTGTAGATAGCTGGCAAAGGTGTTTCCGACCTGCCAGCCGCCGGACCAGGCTTGCAGCGTTTTACCATCGCGCACTTTGCGACAGTTCATCACCGCTGGCGTTTCAGGGGTAAAATCGGAGTAGTGGAATTCATGTCCGCGCAGCACTTCGCCTTCTGCAGCTAACAATGTTTGCTGCGCGGCCTGCGCTTCGCAGTAGCCAAATCGGGTCAGACGTTTCCCCATTTTGCTGTGGCCGGGAATGATATCCGCCATCAGCCAGGTATCGTCGTTGCTGTCCTCAAGCGAACTGCCGAGATACATCAGCCCCCCGCACTCTGCATAAATCGCGACGCCACGTTGATGTGCCTCTCGCAGTTGATTCAGCATCGAGACATTGCGAGCCAGCGCCGCAGCGTGTAGCTCTGGATATCCGCCACCTAACCAGATCATCTGACAGTCCGGTAAACAGGTGTCGTGCAACGGGCTAAAACGGACAACTTTAAGCCCCGTACGTTCCAGCAGCGTAATGTTATCCGGGTAGTAGAAGTTGAAGGCTTCGTCATCGGCAATGGCAACCGTTAGCCCTGCTCCGGCGTCTGCGGCAGGAAGCGCGGGCCATTCGCCAGCAGGAAGATTGGTTGACTGGCTTAATGTCAGAAGCGCGTCGATATCAAGGGTTTGCTCCAGCGTCGCGGCAAAAGCCTGCCACGGTTGCTGATTGATAACCGACTCACGTGCGGTTACTAAACCCAGATGACGTTCGGGAAGGGCAACCCCATCCATACGGGGTACGTAGCCCAAGACGGGTACATCGCAGTAACGTTCGATTGCGACTTTCAGTAACTGGTAATGCGTTTCGCTGTTAACCCGATTAACAATAACCCCGGCGATGTTCAGGGTGGGATCAAAATGCTGAAAACCCATTACCGTTGCGGCGATTGAAGTGGAAACGGCTTTGCCATCAACCAGTAAGATGACCGGACAGCCTAACTGTTTAGCCATCGCGGCGGTGCTGCAGTAGTTTGGGTCGGTACCATAGCCGTCATACAGCCCCATAACACCTTCAATAACGGCGATATCCGCATGTTGCATCTGCTCGTTGAATAGAGCGTTCAGCGTGGGGACGGGAAGCATGAAGCTATCAAGATTGCGGGAAGCGGTACCGCATACCGCTGTATGCCAGCCGGTATCAAGGTAATCAGGACCCACTTTGCAAGGCTGGACGCGCAAACCGCGTTTTTTCAACAAGCTCAACAAGCCCAGCGTCACCGTGGTTTTACCACAGCCGCTTCCGGTACCTGCAAGAACAAATGCGTGAAAATTGGCCGCCATACCCTGATCCTGTTCAGGGTGGTAGGGGTGTAGAGATACCCAGTCTCTCGACTGTATGCATCTGAACCACCCACTTCCCACCGAAGTTGTTGGTAGTCACTGACAGGCAGGTCTTCTGGCTTAGCGTCATCCTCACCCGTCCTTCCCAATCTTGCGATCAGTGGTCCATACGGGGTCGTCAGCATCACAGCAGCGGGGGCTGCGGGGGATTCTCACCCCCTTCCCTACCACAAATGTGGCAAACCTGTCAGTTCAAGAGCCTGGTTAATTAAGCTCTCTGTTATGAGGTAAATTCACGACCTCATGACAATAATTCAATTTAATATCTTTCCGAGTTCATTCAGCCAATTTTCTGGCCTTAACCCACTTATTCATACGTTCACTTTTTGAATGAAAGTATCAGCTAAGAATAAAGAAAGTCATTCACACAGACACTGTATCTCATCACAAAAATAAAAACTGGTGCAGTTTATCCCTCTAATACCATTATTTTGTTGCGCTATGACAATTTATTGACTGCTGTTGTCACATTTCATTTTATAATGACTAACATAGCGCCCGATATCAAAAATCGGCAATAGCAAAATATTGCTATTTAAGCGGATTCACCGCGTGAAATGACATTTATTTGCTGGCGAAATGCCTGCGGCGTAACCTGATAGGTTTGGCGGAAAACTTTGCAAAAATAACTTGTTTGCGAAAAGCCTAAATTACGCGCAATGCTGGCTATGCTCCAGTCACTGTGACAAAGCAGCTCTTTGGCACTGGCCATTCTTTGCTGGTTTACCCATGCGTTAAAACCAATACCCTGATATTTTTTGAACAATTTGCTGAAATAGTACGGGCTAAGGAAAACATGAGAGGCAACATCTTCCAGACGTAGATCGTCTGATAAATGTGCATCAATATAGCGCAGGGCTTTTTTCATTTTACTGTCATGAGGGTTAGTACTACGGTTAGCGCGTACCGGCTCTGACTGCTGCGGGTTATCTTTGATAACAACAAAATTAAGTTGTTTCTTAAGGCAATTTTCGACGATGAGCTTGAGTAAATCCGCTGAAGCAATGACGCGAGAATAGTCCATTTCAGGTACATTACGGAACTCGTTTACCAGCTCTGGATCGGCTTGCCAGCGGTCATCGACGTTCAGAATATCAACGAGGCCTACATCGTTACTTAAACGTACTTGTCCACAAAGCACGAACCCTACCAGGTGTCCCGCGATGACCAGCGGAATTGAGAAATCGGTAAGCCCGGCATGGCAGCGATAAATACAGGGTTGATCGGATTTAGAGGCTTCCAACCCTCCACAGCGGTCGCTCATACGACAACGCGTACTATGCTGAGGATGCTGGCGCATCAACTGGCAAAAAGGAGTGAAATTAAAAAGCTCAGAAATTTCATCACCGTGAATATTGACAACCACAACAGCCAGACTGGTGGCCTGTGCAAAATCCTGTGCGATTTTATTAATGAGTTCTGAGTTCAGGGCACTCGCAGAAATCATGATAAAACCTCTCAGTTAATTTATTGTTATAAATAAAACATATTATTCACACATTCATTTTCATCTCGCGATCCAGCGCTCTGATGAAAGTCAGCATTGAACATAACAAAAGTCTCCCATTGTTGGGAGACTTTTTAAGCCGTTCAGGAAACCGGATCACGAAAACAGTTTTTACCTTTCAATAATAAACATCTTTCGTGAAGCTAGCTCTCGTTTTCCTCCAACTTACACGAATTACACGGTAAATTTTTACCAATAAAATAACGATAAATTGCTGCGCCCGCACAGGCACCGATGATGGGTGCCACAATCGGCACGATGAAATAAGGGATATCGCGCCCCCCGGTCATCGCAACATCACCCCACCCGGCCATCCAGGCAAACAATTTGGGACCAAAATCACGTGCCGGGTTCATCGCAAAGCCGGTAAGTGGACCGGTTGATGCGCCGATAACAGCAACCAGAATACCAATCAGCAGTGGTGCTAACGGGCCTTTGGGAACACCGTTACCGTCGTCCGTTAGCGCCATAATCATCCCCATCAGAATGGAGGTAATCACCACTTCGACCAGTGCGGCCTGCCAGACACTCAGTGCGGCGGCAGGATACGTACTAAAAATGCTGGCAAGTTGCAGGCTTTCCAGACTGCCGCGTACCATTTGATGGGCTGATTCATACTCAATAAATAAGCTGCCGTACAACAAATAGGCCAGCATAGCGCCACCAAAGGCCCCCGCTATCTGAGCGACAGAATAAGGTAGTACCTTACGACCCGGAAAACAGGCAAACAACCAAAGTGCGATGGTAATAGCGGGGTTGAGATGGGCCCCAGAAATCCCGGCTGTCAGGTAAACTGCAAGCGAGATCCCCAAGCCCCATATGATGCAGATCTCCCACAATCCCAAACTGGCACCCGCGACCTTCAGGGCGCTCAGGCACCCAATACCAAAAAACAAAAATAGTCCGGTACCTAAAAACTCAGCAATACATTGCGCTCTTAGTGAATCGTTCATTGTGACACCTTCTAAGCAGAGTTCGTGTCTTTACCAGCGGACTCCTTGCTGGCAGGAAGATTACTTCAAGGCTTACTACCTAGATTCTACGTCAGTACTTCAAAAAGCATAATCAAAGCCTTGATAAATATGCATTCCTTCGAAATTCAGCTTTCACCCATTGGGTGAAAGAAAAGTGCTCAAAAATATGTTAAATTATCAGCTTTTATGACTCGATATATGGTAAAATAATAGTAAGAAAAGTAGTAAAAAGGGGTTCTAATTATGATTAATAAAATTGATTTCAAAGCTAAGAATCTAACATCAAATGCAGGTCTTTTTCTGCTCCTTGAGAATGCAAAAAGCAATGGGATTTTTGATTTTATTGAAAATGACCTCGTATTTGATAATGACTCAACAAATAAAATCAAGATGAATCATATAAAGACCATGCTCTGCGGTCACTTCATTGGCATTGATAAGTTAGAACGTCTAAAGCTACTTCAAAATGATCCCCTCGTCAACGAGTTTGATATTTCCGTAAAAGAACCTGAAACAGTGTCACGGTTTCTAGGAAACTTCAACTTCAAGACAACCCAAATGTTTAGAGACATTAATTTTAAAGTCTTTAAAAAACTGCTCACTAAAAGTAAATTGACATCCATTACGATTGATATTGATAGTAGTGTAATTAACGTAGAAGGTCATCAAGAAGGTGCGTCAAAAGGATATAATCCTAAGAAACTGGGAAACCGATGCTACAATATCCAATTTGCATTTTGCGACGAATTAAAAGCATATGTTACCGGATTTGTAAGAAGTGGCAATACTTACACTGCAAACGGTGCTGCGGAAATGATCAAAGAAATTGTTGCTAACATCAAATCAGACGATTTAGAAATTTTATTTCGAATGGATAGTGGCTACTTTGATGAAAAAATTATCGAAACGATAGAATCTCTTGGATGCAAATATTTAATTAAAGCCAAAAGTTATTCTACACTCACCTCACAAGCAACGAATTCATCAATTGTATTCGTTAAAGGAGAAGAAGGTAGAGAAACTACAGAACTGTATACAAAATTAGTTAAATGGGAAAAAGACAGAAGATTTGTCGTATCTCGCGTACTGAAACCAGAAAAAGAAAGAGCACAATTATCACTTTTAGAAGGTTCCGAATACGACTACTTTTTCTTTGTAACAAATACTACCTTGCTTTCTGAAAAAGTAGTTATATACTATGAAAAGCGTGGTAATGCTGAAAACTATATCAAAGAAGCCAAATACGACATGGCGGTGGGTCATCTCTTGCTAAAGTCATTTTGGGCGAATGAAGCCGTGTTTCAAATGATGATGCTTTCATATAACCTATTTTTGTTGTTCAAGTTTGATTCCTTGGACTCTTCAGAATACAGACAGCAAATAAAGACCTTTCGTTTGAAGTATGTATTTCTTGCAGCAAAAATAATCAAAACCGCAAGATATGTAATCATGAAGTTGTCGGAAAACTATCCGTACAAGGGAGTGTATGAAAAATGTCTGGTATAATAAGAATATCATCAATAAAATTGAGTGTTGCTCTGTGGATAACTTGCAGAGTTTATTAAGTATCATTGCAGCAAAGATGAAATCAATGATTTATCAAAAATGATTGAAAGGTGGTTGTAAATAATGTTACAATGTGTGAGAAGCAGTCTAAATTCTTCGTGAAATAGTGATTTTTGAAGCTAATAAAAAACACACGTGGAATTTAGG
>NZ_JAOWHE010000067.1:0-108185 GCF_030332765.1 Citrobacter sp. Cpo071
TGCAGGCTCGGCCCCGACCCGACAGGCAGACGGCATAAGACGAATAACTCGCGCAGCGACGATTTTCCCGCCGGGAGCCTAGGTTGCAAGGGAGGTGGCGGTGAGCCTCCCTTGCACGTTCACAGGTATCTGCGCTTCAGAGAAATGACACCACTGAGGTGAACGGAACCCTGAGCAAGAATCACATGTTCATCATACATGCTTAACTGATGAGCATTAGCCATGTAGCCGCCTTTTTGCTTAGCTTGCCTGCGAGGAGGCATCTTCAGTCCCCGGCAGTGGTTCCGGTAACTGAGGCGCAAATCCGCGCAACCCCACCACGTGAACGTGTTCGGTGTTCTGGAAGACTTTACGCACCAGTTTGTAGGTGGTGCCTTTCTCTGGGCTGATGTTTTCCGGCGCAGCGATAATCAGCTGCATCTGCAAACGCTCACACAGCTCAAACAAGGTCGCAATAGAACGCGCATCGAGTCGTGCAGCTTCATCAAGGAACAGCAGGCGGCAAGGAGAGATATCTTTCCCGCGCAATCTGCGGCCTTCATCTTCCCAGCTTTGCACCACCATCACCAGAATAGACATCCCGGTCCCGATCGCTTCACCCGTTGACAACGCACCAGACTCAGCACGCAGCCAGCCGTCAGAGCCACGGTTAACCTCAACTTCCATTTCCAGATAGTTACGATAATCCAGCAGCTCTTCACCAATGGTTTGTGGCGTGCGTTGCCCCATGTCTATCTGCGGATTCAGACGCTGATACAGCTTCGCCAGCGCTTCTGAGAAGGTCAGGCGATTGCTGTTAAACAAATCCTGATGCTGTTCATGCTGCTCTGAAAGTACGTCCAGCAAGGTAGCATGTGTTTCACGCACATTGACGTTCAGGCGAACGCTGTTGACCTGGCCAAACGACACGCTTTGCAACCCCTGGTTCAGCATGCGAATACGGTTCTGTTCACGCTGAATGGTCTTACGAATAATGTTCGCCACGCTGCGTGAGCTGATCGCCAGCTTCTGTTCGCGTGAGGTTAACTCTTCCGTCAGACGGCTCAGCTCAATCTCCATCTGTTCAATGGCTTCAACCGGATCATCGGTACGAATAATATCCTGGCGAATACGTTCACGCAGATGCTGGTAAACCGCGACGAAGAACTGAATTTTGCGCTCTGGACGTTTTGGATCTTCAGACAGACGCAACACATCGCGCAGGTGCTCGTTATCTGCAACCGCCAGACGTAGCGCACCGAGCGCCTTATCCGACATCGAACGCAGTTCGTCACCGGAAAGATAGGCCAACTCGCGGCGGTGCAGACGACGTTCCACACCGTTATCTTTCACCATCCGCATGACTGCACACCAGCCGGCTTTGGCGGTGACTACCTGCTCGCGCATTTCATGATAATCACGTTCCAGCTTGCGTAGTCTGCGGGTCAGGTTTTCCATCTCCGCTTCGCAGAAAGTCAGTGCTTTCTCAAGTTGGTTGCGGCGTGCACGGTTGTTGCTGAGCTGCGCATGCAGTTCGTCACGGCGAATACGCGCACGCTCTTCGGCACCGCTGTCCGCACGAACGCCGATATCCTGCAGTTCACGTTGTAAATCGTTAAGCAGCTCTTTTTTGGTGTCATAAGAGCTTTTCAGCGATGCCATGACCTGGTTGTACTGGCTTAACTGTGCGGCGTGGCTGCGCAGCGCTTCGCGAGCGCGGGTACGTTCGGCTTCCGCCTGTTCCAGGCGTTCACGCAATTTTTCGTTCAGATCGCTATTGCCGCTCAGCATTTCGGCTGAGTCGGAATAACTAAAGTGCGCCCGACGCTGTACTACTTCGGTCAGCGCAAAAGCCTGCTGACGCGCATCGCGCTGCATCTGCTGGGAGTACGCATAGTCTTCCTTCAGCTGTTCAAACTGCTCAGGGTCATTTTGCAGAACCGAAACGATAGGTTCCAGTTTCGCCAACTGATTGCCATGTTGCTGTACAAAACGCGCGGCTTCCTGAGCTTCATCCAGACGCTCGCGAATTTCGTCTACGCGATCGGCTAGCGTATCATCTGCCAGCAGATTCAAGCGCGGCAGCAGGCGGTTCAGCGCAGAGACGCCCTCTTTCGCCTGTTCAAACTGCATACGGCTTTGCTGGTTATCATTTTCATGATTGGTCAGCGCACGTTCCAGTTCAACGCGACGGCTATTCAGTTGGCGAATTTCCGCTTCTGGATCGGCTTCAAACGCCACCGACAGATGGCTGCCGATAAAGCGACTGAACGCCTGATGCAGACGTTGGGTTTTCTGGACGTCAAAGGAGAGCGTGGCGAAACGTTCAGACAGCCCTTCACGCTCGGCATGCAGGGTTTCGATACGGCTTTCACGTGCTGCACGCCCAAAAATAGGCACCGCCGGGAAGCGAGAATAACGCCACTGACGCTCGGCAGTTTTCACCACCACCGCATTTTCCAGTTCATCAACGCTGAAGACGCTGTCATCAAACGACTGCGGATCCCCTTCGATGAAATAGAGATCTTCCGGGCAATCCGTCAGCCCTTCAAGCTGTTCGGTAATCAGCGACAGATCCGGTACCACAATGGCATGACGCGAAGGACCGTATAGCGCAGAGAAGTACGGTGCATCTTCAAGGCTAACGTCATCATAAATTTCTGACAGCAGTACGCCGCCAAAGCGTTCCGCCAGCGCGTTCAGACGCTGATCTTCCGCCCCGCCCGGTTGACTTAAACGTTCAATCTCTTCATCAACTGCATTTTTACGTGCACCGACTTCATCACGCTCAACAATGGCCTCACGCTCGCGCTCCAGCAATTGTTGCAGATACTCGGTCACTTCCTGGCTGGAGGTAAACTCTTCGCCACACTGCTCGCTAAGCTGATTCAGGCTATTTTGCGCAGCCAGCCAGACAGGTGCCCGCTTCATCAAATGCTGAATACGGGATTGTAGTTGTTCCTGCTCCTGACGCAGCGTCATACGCTGTTCGCTGGCAGACGAGACGCTGTCCGACAAGGCGGCGATGCGTGCTTCAAGCTCCTGGTGCAGCGCTTCCAGCTCATCGATATCGAACTGTTTACCCTGACGCTTGCAGAATTCGGCCAGCAGACGCTCGGCATCCTGCTGTTCGCGCAGACGCTGCTCCAGTTCGCTCAGTCGCATACGCAACGGCTGAACCTGTTCTGCCAGGTGGCGCTGTTCCACGCCTTCGCGCAGCAGTTCACGCGCCACGCTCCAGGCTTCACCCCGCACCAGCGGGCCGTTGATAGCCGCCACCAGCTGATAAGCCTGTTCGAACTGGCTATGCGCGGTTTGCGCCACGCTCATTTTTTGTTCAAGCGTCAGCAGTTTTTCAGTGGCTTCCTGCTCTTTGGCCTGGAAAGTCTCCAGCCATTCGGCGGCGCTGTCGGCTGTCAGGTCCGGTAAGTGGCAGAGTTCTTTCGCCCGGTTTAGGGCCTGGATCGCCTGAGTATACTGGATGGCTCGCGTTTGCTGGACGTCCAGCGCTTGCTGGTAATCGGCAAGCTGGCTTTTCAGCTCATCCACTTCCAGCTCAGCGGCTTCTGCGCGGGCTTCGTTTTCATCCTGGCGGTCAACGGCTTCCGCGACCACCTCGTTTTGTTCTTCAAGACGGACCTGCAATTCTTCGAGATCCGCCTCGTAGCGTTCAATTTTTTCCTGCTGACGCAGCGCGGTTTGCACCAGATTCAGGTGATCGCTCGCGGCCTGGTAATCAGCTTCCAGATCGCCTTCCGCACCGTTGTGTTCACCCAGTTCACGCGCCATATCCACGTGTTTGTACTGCTCTGCCGCCAGCTGCTTGCGCGAGGTATACAGTTCACGACGATATTCCAGTGCTTTATCCAGATGGATGCGACGTTCATTGGCGTGGCGCATATAATCTGCGGCCACATAGTTGGTCGCTTCACTGATTAAATGCTTAAACAGGTCGCGGTCAGACTGGGTTACGCGAATCGCTTCCAGCGTCATACGGTTTTCACGCAGCGCGGCTTCCATATCCTGAAACGCTTTACGTACGCCGCTGTTTTCCGGCAGCAGGTAGTCACGCAGTGAACGCGTAATGGCGCTGGAGATCCCGCCGTACAGCGAGGCTTCAATCAGACGGTAGAATTTACTACGATCGGACGCAGAGCGCAGACGACGGGCAATGATGCCCAGATCGAACATCAATGAGTGATAATCGGTTATCGAGTTGAACTGCTTAAACTGCACGCCTTCCATCTCATCAAGCTTCTCTTTCAGCTCAGGTAGAGACAGTACGCGCGCCTGGCGTTCGTTCAGCGTTTCCGTCACCAGTTGGGTTGGCTGTACCGACATCGGCAGCCCCTGAATGGCAAACGGTTTGATATCCACTTTGCGATCGCGACCAGCAACCTGTTGCAGACGCACACCCACGACCACGCGCTGATGACGCGAATTAAGGACGTCGAGCATTGAATAACAAACCCCTGCTTTCAGCTTACCGTGCAGGCCTTTATCACGTGAACCGCTGGTTGCACCGGCTTCGGTGGTGTTACGGAAATGCAGCAGGGTTAAGTCCGGAATGAGCGCCGTAACAAATGCCGCCATGGTGGTGGATTTACCCGCACCGTTACCACCGGACAGCGTGGTGACCAGCTCATCGAGATCAAACGTACGGGCAAAAAAACCATTCCAGTTAATCAGCGTAAGTGAGCGAAATTTACCGCGTTCAATCATTATTCTTCTTCTCCACTGTCCGGCTGATTCTCTTCGGGCTCATCGTTGAGCTGCAGACGGTTCTCGACCGCCATCGATTCACCATCACGAATTAAGCGACGCTGTGCTTCGCGCGGATCGTCACCGCTACGCACATCCGCGCCAAAGCGGAAGACAGATTCCGTAATACGGAATTTGCTGCTGTCGTGGCCCAGAAACCACACCATGCCTAAGCGGCGCAAGCGGTTGAGCGAAGAACGCACTTTTTCCTGTAGCTTCTGGCGGTCAACGTCAGAACCGGTTGAACGGTTGTTCACCAGCTTCAGTAACTTCGCTTCATCTGCCAGCGTTAGCAGCTCGTCGTACAGCTCTTGCTGGGTAAAAATCCCTTCGTTCGCCAGGCGTTCCGGGCTGAGATAGAGATAGCAAAGAATTTTACCCACCATCATGTCCAGTTCTGACAGGACCGAACGAGGAATGAGCGTCGTTGAACGCGGACGAAGGTAGAAGAACCCTTCCGGCGCACGGATCAATTCCACGTTATAGCGGCTGTAAAACTCTTCAAAATATTCCTGAAAATCCATCAGGAAGGCATGATTATCCAGTTCATCCAGACCGATATGGCGGCCCGAACGTAAGGCACTATCCAGTGCCGGAAATAACGGATTCGCCAGCGCCTGCGCCAGCTTTACCGGCATCACTTGTTCAATATTTGTCAATGACATGCGCCTGTACCTTGGCTCCGTAATCATTAATCGGCTGCCATTTGGCTGGCAGTCCGGTGAAGTCTGCTTGCGCTACGCCAAGGCGTACCGCCTGATCGATAACAATACGCGCGACGTCGAAATGACGCGCACGTGGGTATTGCGCCAGATACTCGCGCACTACCAAACCGAGATCCAGTGGTGTTTGTCTGGATTTGTAGATAGCCAGCTGTTCTTCGATGATCGCCGCCAGCTGCTCACGGATCTCGTTAAATTCTTCATATTCCAGGTCTTCCGGAAGTTCACCGGTGACCTCTTCGTCACGCAGCACCATCTCCTCGTCACGCATATCCAGCAGACGATCGGCGTTGGCATAGGTCAGCGCCCATGGGTCGTCAAAGTAGGTCTGCACGGACTGACGCAGACGCTGGGCGAAGACGCGGTTTTTATCCATATCGATCGCGGTACGGATAAATTTATGCACGTGACGATCGTAGCCGATCCACAAGTCAATGGACTGCTGGCCCCAGCTAATAATGCGGTCGAGCTTGCTTTGTAAATCAAACACCAGCCGATCGACAAAATGCAAATCGTCATGCGTCATCGTGGCGTCCTGGATGCGTAACAGGTTAGCCTGCAGCTTATCCCCTGCCGCTTCCAGCGTATCTTGCAGCTCACGCAGCGTACCAGATGTTTCAGACAGCAGCATTTCACAGCTGGAAATCGCCGCCCGCCAGTCTTTGTTTAGCAACTGTGCGATGTCGTCTTTTACCTGCTGCTGCTGTTCATCCATGATGCGCTGGGTCAGATCGATACTGTCGAAAATCTCCGCCACCGAGTATTTCAATGGCGCATAGACGTTGCGATGCCAGTGGAACTCATCACCACCTTCCGCTGCCGCATCCGCCGCGCGCTTCAGTTCGCCTGCCACAATTGACAGCTGCATAGAAAGACGCAGCGTAGAGAATTCGCGCTGACGAATATAGTAATCTGTGATGCCAATCCCGAGCGGCGTTAAACGGTAAATGGCGTTGCCTTCAGCCTGCTCGCTGGTAAAGCGGTTCAGCAGACGTTGACGCACCATATCGTTGATCGCGTTGTTGGCGCGGACGCCGATGGTTTCGCTGGTTTGCTCAAACGCATCACTCACATGGCGGAACGCATCCACCAGTTCACCTTCACTCATCTCACCGTCAAGTCGCTCACCGTTCAACGTGGCGACCGCCAGCAGGAACGAAAGTCTGTCTACCGGCAGAGAGATGGAGAAGTCATTTTTTCTGGCCCAGGCAACCAGTTCGGGGACTGTCTGGGAAAATTCACTCATAGGTTATCCTTGCATCTGCGGCTCGGGCCGGACGTTTAATCGCGGTGACATGAATATAGCGCCCAAGGCTGATATACGGTTCCTGGCGGCAATAACGTGTTTCTATTTCTGTTAAAGCATCAAAACAGTCATGCTGTTTTTGTTTATCACGCAGATAATCATGAAACACCCTCACGCCCGTTTTACCGGTTATCTCCCAGCCAATCTCCTCCAGCCAGCCATAGACCTGCTGAGGGTCGCGCGGAAAATCGGGAGACAACGTGCGCCGTTTCTTTTTATACATTCCCTGCTGTACATAGCCGAAATTACCGACCAACACATTACGCATCAACAGACCGTTTGCATTGTAGAACATCAGCGATAAAGCACCGCCCGGGCGTAACATCGACCACAATGTTTTTAAGACGGCTTGCGGATCGGCCACCCATTCCAGCACAGCATGAAACAATATCAGATCAACCTGAGAATCCAAATGCTGTGGGATGTCCTGAGCGGCACAATGTATAAAATGCATGTTGTCGCTCACACCTTGCTCTTCTGCCGCCCGTTGCGCTCGCGCCACCATCTCAGCAGAAAGATCGCACAAGGTGACGTGATGGCCCCGCTGCGCCATCAGAATGGCTGTCTGCCCTTCTCCGCCACCCGCATCAAGCACACGCAACGTTTGGCCCGCGTAGTCGGCAAGAAGTTTGTCCAGATCCTGCCAGAGGATCGTCTGACGAAGCTGACCTTTGGTGGTGCCGTAAATGTTACGGGAAAACTTCTCTGCAATGTCATCAAAATTGCGATCCCGCATCGGGCTCTCCACATGCTGGCTTTAGGGTGACTAAGTAAAACCGCTATTTTGTCACACCCACGCCGAGAATGAACCTTCCTGGTGTAATATCCCTGCTGATCCCCTGCTGTATGGTTAAAAAAGGAACCAAAAAGGATGCTTTTTACGCTAAAGAAAGTGATTGGCGGTATGATGCTGCCACTTCCGCTAATGCTCATTATCATGGGTATAGGCCTGGCGCTGCTCTGGTTTAGCCGCTTTCAAAAAACAGGGAAAGTGTGCATTAGCCTGAGTTGGCTGGCACTGTTACTTCTAAGCTTGCAGCCCGTCGCCGACAGTCTGCTGAAACCGATTGAGGATAGCTATCCAACCTGGCAGGATACACAAAAAGTGGAATACATTGTGGTGCTGGGCGGAGGGTATACCTGGAATCCACAGTGGGCGCCAAGTTCAAACCTGATCAGCAACAGTCTTCCGCGTCTGAATGAAGGTATTCGCCTTTGGCGTGCTAACCCGGGATCGAAGCTTATCTTTACCGGCGCTGCGGCAAAGAGCAATAACGTCAGTACTGCAGAAGCGGGAGCCCGCGTAGCGCAGTCACTGGGTGTGCCGCCCGGTGATATCATCACGCTGGATAAACCTAAAGACACCGAAGAAGAAGCCGCAGCGGTTAAGCAGGCCATCGGCAGCGCGCCGTTCCTGCTGGTGACCTCCGCATCGCACTTACCGCGAGCAATGATTTTCTTCCAACAGGCCGGACTACATCCGTTGCCCGCGCCAGCCAACCAGTTAGCGATTGACTCACCGCTTAATCCGTGGGAGCGCGCGATCCCCTCTCCCGTCTGGTTGATGCATAGCGATCGTGTTGGTTACGAAACGTTGGGGCGAATCTGGCAGTGGCTAAAGGGATCGGAACATTGACAGGAATGTTGCCTGATAGCGACACTAACGCGTCTTATCAGGCCTACGTGTTCAGCGCAGAATTGTAGGCCGGATAAGGCGTTCACATGTTCATCAGGCGAGCCACGGCAGCAGTGATTTCGTGGCCAGGTCAAAGTTAGATCGATTAAAACGTCCGGTGTTGACCAGTTGCGCCACCTCATCCCATAACACATACAGCCAGCGCCGCCAGATGAAGGACTCCGCCACGGGCGCGCGTTGCAGGTATTGCCAAAGCAGACTTTCCGCCAGTGCATTATCCATTAAACGGAACAATTCATACTCTCTGGGCGCCCACAGCATCAAACCCGGTCCGACCATCGCCAGAAGCTGATCGCTACGGGCGTCTTTGAGCATGCTACGTAAACTAAAATTACCGTGGATCAGCACGCAGTTATCATTGAATCCTTCAAATAAAGCGGGCAAACACTCACGGGTACGAAACAGGATCCGCTTATCCTGCATCGTCAGCCCGGTATTGTTGAACTGATTTAAAGTGGTCCACAACACTTCAACACGCTGACGATACCAGGATGGCCAGATATTCTCTTGCGTGTTATCCACCATTCCCACGCAGCCACGGCTATCCTGCCGATGCCATGACAGCAGACCTTCTACGATCTGATCTTTTAAATGTTCCCAGCGTTCGGGCGTTCGGGCTGGCGCTTCCACCGGCACGCCACGTAAACGCTCAAGCAGTAGCACATCGGGACCGGGATGCTCTTCGTGGGTTAAGACCCCGTAAATGACGGGCATTCGCACCGTACCACTGCGCGCCAACATGGAGGTTTTCCATGCCAGCTGCTGCGCCATACCTGGCGTGGTGAAGCTTCTCGCCATCAGCGGCATCGGATTTCCCTGGCTGTCGTACAGTGACCACAGGGCCGTATCCACTTTTTCATTCACGCATTCTATGCGACTGAGTTTTTCGCCCAGCAGGTGGCTGAGTTCGGCACGCAACTGTTCCATTTCAGATTGCCCTCATAAATGCTACTGCTTTCATAATGAGCGTCGTGCAGACAGATGTCACCCGGATGAGATCAATTGATGAAAAGAAAAGTGGAGGGAAAGCGCAACGATACGACACTCCTCCCAAAAATACGCCTCAATATGGGGGGAGTGCCGTGAGAAAAACTAATGCATTTCGGCGCGAACGCGCTCAAGATCTTCGGCTGTGTCTACGCCGGTACCCGGGACTTCTTTTGCGACGGCAACGTGAATTTTTTCGCCGTACCACAGCACTCGCAGCTGCTCCAGCATTTCGATATGCTCAAGCGGGCTAGGCTGCCAGTTAACATAGCGGCGAATAAAACCGGCGCGATAGCCGTAAATGCCCAGATGGCGCAGGAAGGTGTCCCCCACCGTTTCCAGACTTTTGGCGAAACGATCGCGATCCCATGGGATGGTCGCGCGTGAAAAATAGAGAGCATATCCTTCAGCGTCCAACACGACTTTTACCGCATTCGGATTAAATGCCTCTTCCGCACTGTGAATCGGAGCCGCAAGAGTCGCCATACCGACCTGACGTTGCGCCAGATTCTCAGCCACCTGGCGAATAATGACCGCAGGAATCATCGGCTCATCACCCTGTACGTTCACAATAACGGTATCATCGCTAAAACCACATTTCTCGACGACTTCCGCCAGGCGCTCCGTACCAGACTGGTGATCGGCGCGAGTCATGCACACTTCGCCACCCACCGCTTCTACCGCGCGAGCGACATCCTCGTGATCGGTAGCAACGATGATACGTTCAGCGCCAGATTCACGCGCACGCTCCAGTACATGCACGATCATCGGTTTACCGTTGATATCCAGCAACGGCTTACCAGGCAGACGTGTGGACGCATAGCGCGCAGGAATAATGACCACAAAACTCATGATTTACTCTCATCAGCAGTCAGAACGCGGGCTTCGGTTTCCAGTAACACGGGAATGCCATCACGCAGTGGGAAAGCAAGGTTATCCAGTTTACAAATCAGTTCCTGTTTTTCCTGGTTAAACCAGAGTTTGCCATTGCATACCGGGCAGGCAATGATTTCAAGCAGACGATGATCCATAGTTCCTCCAGATGGACCGGATTGTGAATCCGTAAATATTAACATAATCGCTTAAAGGGCTGGGTCTATTTCCCAACCATGGCGTGCATCAGCAAATAAACCTTCAGGATAACGTCCCAGCGTCACGCGTGTTGCCTGTTGCCAGCGGGCAAAATCGTCAATCGCCTGAAACAATCCTTTTTGCAACGTCACTCCAGGCTTAACCCCATCCTGTAACCACAGCGAAATAACGTCCAGCACACCTGTTTTGCGGTGCATTTTGGCATCCATCCGCCCAACCAACTGTCCGCGATGCAGCAGCGGTAAGACGAAATAACCGTACTGACGTTTTGGTGCTGGCGTGTAACACTCCAGCCGATAGCTAAAATCGAATAGCTGCTCTGCCCGTTTACGATCCCAGACCACCGGATCAAAAGGTGATAATACTGCACTGTGAGTCGCCGTTAATTTGCCCGCCAGCGCCTGTTCAAGCAGCGGCTGAAGGTGGCTATGCAGCCACAAGGCTCCTAGCCCCTCAACGTCGACAGGAATAATCTGCCGCTGTTCCGCCCGTTCGTTGCACCAGTTTTTTAGCGCCGGGCGCTTCAGGCGGTAGTAGTCTGCCAGCCATTGTTCGCGGAAAATCCCCAGACTGCGGGCGCTGTTATCCAGCATGACACTTTCCGCATCTTCCTGCGAAAGTGGATCGCGTTCATCGTCCCAGTGCGGCATGACGCGATGGGTTAAATCATACACTCGCTGGAAATTACGCCGTTCCACGACCATCACTTTCCCGGCGGTGAACAACCCTTCAAGATGACGCTTCTGCGGTTTCCATTCCCACCAGCCGCTGGTCCCTTTGCGTGGATGCTCAAAATCAGCTGAGCGTACCGGCCCGTTATGCTGGATGTGCTGGAGCAGTTGCTCAATCTCATGCGCATGTTCTTTCATCCACGCCGCTTTATATTTCCAGCCCATATTCTCCGGGGCCAGCATGCGGTGACGTATCAGCATAAAATCGCTGCGCGGCAAAAAACAGGCCTCGTGCGCCCAGTATTCCATCAGTTCGCCCTGCTGTAACGAGTCGTCCAGCCATTGGGGGGAATAATCGCCTAAACGACTAAACAGCACCAGGTAAGGACTGCGCGCCACAATATTGATGGTGTCGATTTGCAGCAACGACATGCGCGAAATGGTCGCGAGAATATCTGCCGGGGTTGCCCGGCGGCGTGTTTTTTTCAGCAGACCTTGAGCAGCAAGGTGAAGATGACGGGCATCCGTCAGAGAAAGGCGCGGCAACGACATTTATGGCCTCATAAATGATTCGCTGCCGCAGCGTGAATCAGTTAGCGAGTCAGCGAGATTAAGCTATTCAGCAATACATCAGGCCGATCGCCTGACAAATGTGCATCAACAGGTAAATACCACCAGTTTTCATCGGCAAATGCCCGGCACTTAACCGCATCTTTTTCCGTCATGACCAGCGTTTGCCCGGCGTCTACAAACGCACTGACGTCACTGTAGGTCAGAGACTGATGGTCTGCCAGCGCAATGCTTTTTTGCACGCTGGCACCACATGCTTTCAGCGTGGCAAAAAAACGCGGTGGATGACCAATGCCCGCCATGGCGACAATATTGGACAATTGCGCCACATCACGGCGTTCACCTGTACGTAAATTAACGGCCAGCCCCGGTTCAAGTCGCATAGGGATTTCCCCTGGTTGCGCAACGCCACCGTTAACAATAGTCGCATCCACCGATTTAAGGCGACCTGCGCGTTCCCGCATTGGACCAGCGGGAAGCCACCAGCCGTTGCCAAACCGACGTTCGCCGTCAATGACTACGATTTCAACATCTCGCGCCAGACGATAGTGCTGTAGTCCATCGTCCGTCACAATAATCTGCACGTCGTGTTGGGCCAAAATGGCCTTTACCGCATCCGATCTTACCGGGGATACCGCTACCGGCACGCCGGTACGTTGGGCGATCAGCACAGGTTCATCGCCCGCTTCTGCGGTAGTAGTATCAGCGGTTAGCAACAGCGGGTAAGCAGTCGCTTTCCCGCCATAACCACGCGACACCACACCCACGCGAATCCCGCGTTGTCGCAGTTGTTCAACCAACCAAATCACCACCGGCGTTTTACCGTTTCCGCCCGCGGTAAGGTTTCCGACCACCACAACCGGGACTGGCGCGCGCCATGCGCGTTTAAGCCCCAACTTGTAGCATAAGCGGATCGCGCCACTCACCAGGCCATACAGCCAGGAGAGTGGAAGTAACAATCGCCACAGCGGCGATTCACCAGACCAGATACGTGCGATCATTGACCAAATTGCATTTTATGTAATTGCGCATACACCCCGCGCTGCTCAATCAGCTCGCTATGAGTCCCGCGTTCGACAATCAGACCATCCTCCACCACGATGATTTCATCGGCTTGTTCAATGGTTGAAAGACGGTGAGCAATGACCAGAGAAGTACGGTTTTTCTGTAGCTCATCCAGCGCAGACTGAATCGCGCGTTCAGATTCAGTATCAAGAGCCGATGTTGCTTCATCAAGGATCAGTATTGGGCTGTCACGCAACAAGGCACGGGCAATAGCGATACGCTGACGTTGTCCGCCGGAAAGCAGGACGCCGTTTTCACCAATCACCGTATCCAGGCCATTGTCCATCTTGTTGATGAAATCCATAGCGTAGGCCATCTGTGCCGCTTTTTCGATCTGCTCACGGCTGTACATATCGGTACGCGCGTAGGCGATATTGTTGGCAACCGTATCGTTAAACAAGTGCACATTCTGCGAAACCAACGCAACCTGATCGCGCAGTGATGCCAGGGTATATTCGCGCAGATCGTGTCCGTCCATCAGAATCTGCCCTTCATCAACATCGTAGAAGCGCGTAATCAGGCTGGCGAGAGTGGATTTCCCTGAGCCCGAACGGCCAACCAGAGCAACGGTTTTACCCGCTGGAATATTCAGGTTGATGTTACGCAGAGCCGGTACTTCACGTCCCGGATAAGTGAAAGTCACGTTGCGGAACTCGAGATCGCCGGTAGCACGATCGATCACACGTTTACCTTCATCTTTCTCCTGTTCGCTATCCAGAATCGTAAATAAGGTCTGGCATGCCGCCATACCGCGCTGGAACTGCGCGTTGACGTTGGTCAGAGATTTCAACGGACGCATTAATGCGATCATTGAGGAGAAGACAACCGTAATTGTACCTGCTGTCAGGTTTTCCATTACGCTTGGGAAGCTGGCCGCATACAACACGAAGGCCAGTGCCAAAGACGCAATCAGCTGGATGATAGGGTCGGAGATAGAAGAAGCGGAAACCATCTTCATACCCTGCAAACGCATCTTGTTGCTGACATTATCAAAGCGCTTGGTTTCAACTTCCTGACCACCAAAAATCAGAACTTCTTTATGGCCTTTCAGCATCTGCTCCGCACTGGTCGTAACCTGCCCCATGGTGTTTTGCATGTTTTTACTGATGCTACGAAAGCGCTTGGAAACCACACGGATTGCCACTGACACAATTGGCGCCAGTACAATCAGGATCAGCGACAGCTGCCAGCTGTAATAGAACATCATGATAAACAGGCCAATGATTGAGGCCCCTTCACGTACCACGGTGATCAGCGCGCCGGAAGACGATGACGCAACCTGTTCTGAATCATAGGTAATACGTGATAACAATGTCCCTGTAGACTGTTTATCAAAAAAGGAGACGGGCATGCCCATCATATGACCAAACAGGCGGCGGCGCATGGTCATGACCACTTTGCCTGACACCCATGAGATACAGTAGCTGGAGACATAGCTGGTTAAGCCACGAACTATCATCAGCCCAATGACCACCAGCGGCATCCACAGCAGCACCGAGCGATCCGTTTTACCAAAACCATCATCCAGTAATGGTTTAAGGAGCGATAACATGAAGGTATCGCTGGCCGCGTTAAGGACTAACGCTATACCCGCCACGATCAGACCCGATTTAAAAGGCGCTATGGTTGGCCATAGTCGGCGAAACGTCTGCCACGTAGAGAGATCTTTATCGTTATGCATTCAAAAAACCAGCATTTGTTAGAATAGCCGCATATTCTACCCGTTATCCTCCGACACGCCAAACCACTGATGATACCAACGAGGTAAAATCTGATCCCGCATGCTGCGTATGCGCCAGTTTTTTTGATAAAAATCCAGCGTAATCTGTCCCTGATGGGGGGTATCCAGCCATTGATAATTTTGTTGCCGATAACGTTGCTTCACTTTCCAGGACGGCAGACGCCAGGCGTTGTAACGGGATGCAGAGGCGAGTGCGACCTGCCCGTCAACCCGCTGAATGAGTGCCAGTGATGATGAAGTATTGCTGCCATGATGTGGAACCTGCATCACCGTCGACTGAAGGTGCTGCCAATAGTGACTTAGCATTTTTTGTTCAGCAGGAGATTCGATATCGCCGGTCAGCAGAATACTCTGATATCCGTCATCGACCTTAACCACACAGGAGTGGTTATTCCCCTGGTCTGTATTTCCACGCACAGGCCAGTGCGCACTGAAGGTTAACCCTTGCCATTGCCAATGATCTCCGCGAAAACACGGGAGATGACCTTTCCAGCTCAGCGGACTTCTTACCCATAGCGACGGCCAGGCTTGTTGTAAGGAGTGCAACCCGCCGCGGTGATCCATGTGCTCATGGCTTAAAATAATTCCTTCTGGCTCCAGATTATGCCAACGCAACCAGGGAATAATCAGATGTTCTGCGCTATCGCCTTCAGGCCATGCCAGACCGGTATCGTAAAGCAACGCTTTCCCATTTCGCGCGATCACCATCGCCAGCCCCTGCCCGACATCCAGCATATGCACTTGCCACACATCAGTACGCGGTGCACGCCAAAGCGGCCCACTCAGCAAAAGGAGCACAGAGAAACAGACCACCGGTAGCGTACGCAAGATATTTAGTCGCCATGCGATAATCATCATTCCGGGTAAAAATGCGAGCCATTGCCAGCGTGCATCAATATTGATCCACCCTTCAGGCAGACTTCTGAGCCCCCAAAATAGCAGCGCCAGAGAACGATCCGCCAGATACCACAGGCTTGATTCAACCATCACCGTCCCGGCTAAATGCATGATCATGCCTGCTAATATCAAGGGTACGGAAACAAACGTGACCAAAGGGACGGCAAACAAATTAGCCAGAAACGAGGTCAGACTAAAACCGTGAAACATTGCGATTTGCACGGGAAGAAGCAGAAGCGTAATACCCAATTGCAGATGAGCCAGCGCCAGAAATTGACGTCCAGCACGCGACAGCGGCCAGTCCGGGAGCGGTACCCATTGGTACCAGAACAGCAGTGCCGCAACGGCAGATGCAGACAACCATAGGCTTTGCGAAAGAACAGCAACAGGATCCACCACCACGATGGCTGCCAGACAGCAGATCCAGACCGACCATCCACTCCACTGTCTGCCGCTAAGTCTCAGCGCCCCCCAGACTAGCAGCGCAACAACCGTTCGTAATGCCGGGGGTTGCAGCCCCGTCAGCCAGGCATAAAATGTGGCGCAGACAATCCCACCCACTAATGGCATCTGCCAGCAAATCCACCTTGTTGGCATAAAAAATTGTCCAGCACGTATCAATCCTGCGGTCAGTAATGCAGCAAACGCAATATGCAGCCCGGAGATAGCCATCAAATGAGCCGTGCCGGTATCACGCATAATCGTTTTCACCTCTTGTGACACAGACAAGCGCTCCCCCATTCCCAGACCCAGTATGACCTGCTGCCAGGGATAGTCGGTGAGTGCCGTTTTCAGCGAGGAGAGATACCGCGAACGCAAACTGCATTGTGGTGTGATTACCGAAGCCTGCAAGAATCGTCCCGTCAGCGGTTGATGCTGTGCCAATGCGTAACGCTGGCTATCAAATCCGCCTTCGTTTAATTGACCATGTACAGCGCGGACTTTCAACGTCATCGCCCATGTCTGACCCGCACAAACATCACCGGGTAAATACTGCCCGTACAAGACGATTCCTTGCGCAGGAAAGATTCGTTTCCCCTGAAGGTGAGTGATCTGGCCGTAGTGCGTTGTCATATTGTCAGTTCCGGTTATCCGCACAATGGCTTGCTGGGTTTTCGCAGGCAGCGTATTACCGGCCCACAGAGCCTCTTTCGCGGCCAGGATTCCCCAAAGAAAAAACAGCAGGGTTAGTCCGGCGGAACGCATATATTTGTAGGGGAGAAAACAGAGCAGACATGCCAGACAAAATACAATGCCGATACACAACATGCCTGGCAGCATAGGTAATAGCATGAGTGGGAGAATGCCGAGTAATGCGCAGATACTCACCGTTGTTATTTTCATCAATCACCTCCCTGTTACAGGGAGTGTGCAGTACTCTTCGACGGTTGTCTGGCATCAATTTATCGTTATACGACCTGAGTTCCGCAGACATTTAGTGATGGTTGTAACGTACAAATTAACTGGGATGAGGATTCCAGGATAGGTGGACAGAAATGAAAAAAGCACCCATTTGGGTGCTTTTCTCGGCGTTAAGTCTCGCTAAAAACTTAACCGTAAATATTGGCGCGATCGCGCAGTTCTTTACCTGGTTTAAAGTGCGGAACGTATTTCCCTTCCAGATCCACTTTATCGCCGGTCTTCGGATTACGTCCGGTGCGTGGTGCGCGGTAATGCAAAGAGAAGCTGCCGAAACCGCGGATTTCAATACGCTCGCCCTGCGCAAGAGTCGAGGCCATATGTTCCAGCATCTCTTTAACTGCATCTTCAACCGCTTTCGCGGGAATATGAGGTTGCTGGGTTGCAAGTCTTTCAATCAATTCTGACTTGGTCATGATTCCTCCGGTTCCTTAAAGGCATAATTAGCTGCTGCATTGATTAAGGGCGGCCGTAGCCGCCCTTTGTCATTGATTACAGGACGAATCCTGTAATCTGTCAAGCTACTCGTCACCCTTTGTGCCGTTAACAGCACAAAGGATTTAGAGCACTCGATATTACTCGCCTTTAGCTGCTTTGAAAGCTTCAGCCATTGCGTTGTTAGAGAAGTTAGCATCTTCCTGTTTGTTAACAGTTGCGATTGCATCTTTCTCATCAGCTTCGTCTTTAGCACGAACAGACAGGCTGATTGCACGGTTCTTACGATCAACGCCGGTGAATTTAGCTTCAACGTCGTCGCCTACGCTCAGAACCAGAGTTGCATCTTCAACGCGGTCACGTGAAGCTTCAGAAGCGCGCAGGTAACCTTCAACGCCGTCAGCCAGTTCTACGGTTGCGCCTTTAGCGTCAACTGCAGTGACTTTACCGTTTACGATTGCGCCTTTCTTGTTCAGTGCAACCCAGTTGTTGAACGGATCTTCTGCGAGCTGTTTAACGCCCAGAGAGATACGCTCACGCTCTGCGTCAACCTGCAGAACAACTGCTGCGATTTCGTCGCCTTTTTTGTATTCACGAACTGCTTCTTCGCCTGCAACGTTCCAGGAGATGTCAGACAGGTGAACCAGGCCGTCGATGCCGCCGTCCAGGCCGATGAAGATACCGAAGTCAGTGATAGACTTGATTTTACCTTCAACACGGTCACCCTTGTTGTGGGTTTCCGCGAACTGCTGCCATGGGTTGTTTTTGCACTGCTTCAGACCCAGGGAGATACGACGACGTTCTTCGTCGATATCCAGAACCATAACTTCCACTACATCGCCAACGTTAACAACTTTGGACGGGTGGATGTTTTTGTTGGTCCAATCCATTTCGGAAACGTGAACCAGGCCTTCAACGCCTTCTTCGATTTCAACGAAGCAGCCGTAGTCGGTCAGGTTGGTCACGCGACCAGTCAGTTTGGTACCTTCCGGATAACGCTTAGCGATAGCTACCCATGGATCTTCGCCCAGCTGTTTCAGGCCCAGAGATACACGAGTACGCTCGCGGTCGAACTTCAGCACTTTAACAGTGATTTCGTCGCCAACGTTTACGATTTCGCTCGGATGCTTAACGCGTTTCCATGCCATGTCGGTGATGTGCAGCAGGCCGTCAACGCCACCCAGATCAACGAATGCACCGTAGTCAGTGAGGTTCTTAACGATACCTTTAACTTCCATGCCTTCCTGCAGGTTTTCCAGCAGCTGATCGCGTTCTGCGCTGTTTTCGGATTCGATAACGGCACGACGGGAAACAACAACGTTGTTACGCTTCTGATCCAGCTTGATTACTTTGAATTCAAGCTCTTTGCCTTCCAGGTGCAGCGTGTCGCGGACCGGACGAACGTCTACCAGGGAACCCGGCAGGAACGCGCGAATACCATTCAGCTCAACAGTGAAGCCACCCTTGACTTTGCCATTGATAACACCAGTAACGGTTGCAGCTTCTTCGTAAGCTTTTTCCAGCGTGATCCAAGCTTCGTGACGTTTAGCTTTTTCACGGGACAGCAGGGTTTCACCGAAGCCGTCTTCTACTGCATCCAGAGCAACGTCAACTTCGTCACCAACCTGGATTTCCAGCTCGCCCTGGGCGTTTTTGAACTGCTCTGCCGGAATGGCGGACTCAGATTTCAGACCAGCGTCAACCAGTACTACGTCTTTGTCGATAGCAACAACAACACCACGAACGATGGAACCCGGACGGGTTTCGATTTCTTTTAAGGATTCTTCAAACAGTTGAGCAAAAGATTCAGTCATGTTTAATCTTCAGGTTTCATATTTAACGTCCACCTGGCTCCATGCCGGATGGGGTTGTTTAACATACCCGCTGTCAATCCATTGCAACGGGGGTACTGCAAATTCGGTCGCACTTAAGCGAGAGCCAGTTTTTGGCGCGCGTATTGTAACGCTTTTTCAATCACTTGCTCAATGCTTAATCGGGTTGAATCCAAAACTAAAGCATCAGCAGCGGGAACCAGCGGCGCTACAGCACGATTACGATCGCGATAATCGCGTTCTTCGATCTCGGCCAAAAGGCGTTCAAAGTTAACACTAAAGCCCTTCTCCTGCAACTGTAGCATACGTCTATGCGCACGTTCTTGCGAGGAGGCGTCCAGAAAAATTTTCACCGGCGCATCCGGGAACACCACGGTGCCCATATCACGTCCATCAGCAATCAGACCTGGGGATTCGCGAAATGCGCGTTGACGACGTAATAACGCTTCACGCACGCGGGGAAACGCCGCAACCTGAGAGGCGGCATTCGCTACTTCCTGAGTACGTATTTCACCGCTGACATCTTCACCTTCAAGAATGACTTCCAGGTTGCCGTCTGTTGAGATAAAACGCACATCAAGGTGTGAGGCAAGCGGTACCAGAGCATCTTCAGATGTGACATCAACATGGTGATGTAACGCTGCGAGCGCCAGTACGCGGTAGATCGCGCCTGAATCTAACAGATGCCACTGCAATGCTTCCGCCATTGCCTTGCACAAGGTGCCTTTACCTGCACCACTTGGGCCATCAATGGTAATAACCGGGGCAATTGCCGTCATCTTTTTCTCCTTAAACGGGCGTACATTAACGTGAACGCCGCGCATTATACGCGCCAACGCCAACGATCGTTATCTTTGTGTGAAAAATGCAGAATCATTGAAGCTGAGTGTAGAATAAATAGGCAATCGGAGATGTCAGAATGTGCCGCACCCGAAAGTGCGGCAATAAAATCAGGCAGATGTACTAATACGAGCCAACTGTTCGAAATAATCCGGGAAGGTTTTGGCGGTACATTTTGGGTCAAGAATGGTCACCGGCGTGTCAGACAGCGCCACCAGCGAGAAACACATCGCCATGCGGTGATCGTTGTAGGTCGCGATGTCCGCAAATTGCAATGTTGCAGGCGGGGTGATGCGGATAAAGTCATGCCCCTCTTCCACTTCCGCGCCCACTTTGCGTAACTCCGTCGCCATCGCGAACAGACGATCGGTCTCTTTGACGCGCCAGTTGTAGATATTACGTAATGTCGTGGTGCCTTTAGCGAACAGCGCCGCCGTTGCAATGGTCATCGCCGCATCAGGAATATGGTTCATATCCATATCCACTGCGTTCAACTCGCCGTGAGTACAGGCAATAAAATCGTCGCCCCATGTAATGGTTGCACCCATTTTCTCCAGTACATCGGCAAAACGAATATCACCCTGCATGCTGTTGCGGCCAATCCCGGTAACTTTTACCGTACCGCCTTTAATAGCACCCGCCGCAAGGAAATAGGAAGCGGAAGAAGCATCACCTTCAACCAGGTATGCACCCGGTGACTGATACTGCTGCTGCCCCTTCACGACAAAGCGCTGGTAGTTTTGATTTTCAATTTCAACACCAAACGTTTTCATCAGGTTCAGTGTGATATCAATGTAAGGTTTGGATACCAGATCACCTTTAATTGCTATCGTCGTATCCTGTGGCGCCAGCGGCGCAGTCATCAGCAACGCAGTGAGGAACTGGCTGGAAACGCTACCATCTACCTCAACCTGGCCTCCGGTAAAGCCACCGCGCAGACGTAAAGGTGGATAGTTTTCCTGCTCCAGATAGTCAATTTTGGCTCCGCCCTGGCGCAGCGCATCAACCAAATGGCCAATCGGGCGCTCTTTCATGCGCGGTTCGCCCGTCAGCACGATGTCATTGCTGCCCAGACATAGCGCTGCGGCCAGTGGGCGCATTGCGGTTCCGGCGTTGCCAAGGAACAGCTCAACTGCACCTTCTGCGTGCAACACACCGCCATTGCCAACTATCTCGCAGCGGGTACGATCGGCAGAAAGGGTATAGCTAATCCCTAACGCATTCAGAGCATTGAGCATATGGCGAACATCATCGCTGTCCAGCAGATTGGTCAGGACAGTGGTGCCATTGGCTAATGCAGCCAGCAGCAAAGCGCGGTTAGAAACACTTTTGGATCCAGGCAGATTGATGGTGCCATCCACCCGCGCAATGGGTTGTAACGTCAGGGATTCCATGAAACTCGACTCTCAAAAACAGACATAAAAACCCCACAGACGGGCTGTGGGGATGAAAAGTACAGCAGATTAGCCGCGGCGGCGTTCGAAATCGACCATGAAATCGGTCAGTGCTTTAACACCTTCAAGCGGCATGGCATTGTAGATGGACGCACGCATACCGCCGACCACACGATGCCCTTTCAGCGCGTGCAGGCCCGCAGCAAAAGACTCTTCAAGGAACAGTTTATCCAATGCGCTGTCAGCCAGCTGGAACGGGACGTTCATGCGTGAACGGTTGGATTTCGCCACATCGTTACGGTAGAAATCGCTGTTATCGATTACGCCGTAGAGCAATTCCGCTTTTTGCTGGTTAATTTTATCCATCGCATTAACACCGCCCTGCTTTTTCAGCCATTTAAAGACCAGGCCAGACAGATACCAGGCAAAGGTTGGCGGCGTATTGAACATGGAATCGTTGTCATTCAGCACGGTATAGTCGAGGATTGACGGGCATGAGACATGAGCTTTACCCAGCAAATCTTCACGGACGATGACAATCGTCAGACCGGCCGGGCCGATATTTTTCTGTGCCCCGGCATAAATTACGCCATAACGACTAACGTCAAGCGGTGCGGAAAGAATGGTAGAGGACAGATCCGCCGTGACCACAACGTTGCTGGCAAAATTCGGCGTTTCATCGATCGCAATGCCATCGATGGTTTCGTTCGGGCAATAGTGCAGGTATGCCGCGTTATCAGAAAGTTGCCATTCACTCATCGGCTTAACAGCACGCAGGCCGTCCACGGTGACTTTGGCATCAATAACGTTTGGCGTGCAGTATTTTTTCGCTTCTTTAATTGCGCTGGCGGCCCAATAACCGGCATCGACGTAATCCGCGGTGGTTTTATCGCCCAGAATATTTAACGGGATACCCGCGAACTGCCCGCGACCACCGCCATGGCAGAACAACACTTTATAGTTGGAGGGGATGCTGAGAAGATCGCGAAAATCCTGCTCCGCTTCCTCTGCGACCTGGATGAATTCTTTGCCACGGTGGCTAATTTCCATCACTGACGTGCCAAGACCGTTCCAGTCACAAAGATCCTGTTGAGCCAGTTTAAGTACTTCTGCCGGTAACATTGCCGGACCTGAACTAAAATTGAAGACCTGAGCCATTTCCCCTCACCACGTTGTGTTGTTGTCCAATCAACATCCTGTCATTGACGATAATCCGGTGACAGACATTGGTATAAGTTATTCCTGTGGATATCGGTTTTATCATTCAGTGACACGCGCCGCAATGGGTAAAACTGGCAAGGGTAAAAATGTGTCATCGGTCACACAACAGAATCTATCGGATTGACGGGTAAAAACCGAGATTTTTGCTGTCAGGTAACCCGTTTTGCCCGACTGGCCTTCGACCATTCTGGATTTGCACAGCGCGGACATAATTGATGATCTCCGGCCTTCATTTGCACCACTTCGCTACAACGTATGCAGGCATAGTCCCCTGCTTCAGGTATTACTTTAAATCGTTGCGTACAACGTTTAGGCAAAATACTGAGCCCCGGCTTTACGTCCTCATCGGCAAAGAAGTAGACGCTGATTTGCCCATTCGTCTCCAGAATAGCCAGTTTCACTTGTCCCAATTGCTCCACGCCGTTCAAACGCAGTTCCATAAAGAATTCAAATTCCGTCATATTGGCGCTATTGAGCTTTGACCATGCCAGCTCGCCGTCTTCAATGATCACGACGGGTTTGCCCTCCAGAAGGTCCTCCATTTTTTCACTATGCGCCATTAGCCACATTACCAGTCGATACAGCACAGCAAGAGTAATAAAGACCACCAGCACCGGCAGCATCGGAACATCGTCATAAAACGCCACGTCTCCCGCGGCGGAACCCAGCGTAAGGATGATAAGGACTTCAAAAAGCGACATCTGGCGTACGCCACGACGTCCGGTGATTTTTAAAAACAGAAAAACCAATATAAAGGTGTAAAGGCTGCGTAGCGCAACTTCCCCCAGAAAATCCATGGGCACCTTATCAAGCGCCATACGGTGTAAATCGAAAGCTTTCATTAATATGCTCTAAACGTGATTGGCTGTAAGAAAGCATAGCCAATGCTTTTATTTACGCATGGGCTCCGGCGACGATAGCGCCGTTCATTGAAAACCCGTATCATTGCGCGCTTTCCGTACGACAAAAGTGATTTTCATGACGCAAACATTTATCCCCGGCAAAGATGCCGCTCTGGAAGACTCCATCGCTCGCTTCCAGCAAAAATTGCTCGACCTCGGTTTTCAAATTGAAGAAGCTTCGTGGTTGAATCCCGTCCCTAACGTCTGGTCTGTACATATTCGCGACAAAGAATGCGCGCTGTGCTTCACCAACGGTAAAGGCGCGACAAAAAAAGCGGCGCTGGCTTCTGCGCTGGGCGAATACTTTGAGCGTCTGTCGACTAACTACTTCTTTGCAGATTTCTGGCTGGGCGAAACTATCGCCAATGGCCCCTTCGTACATTACCCGAACGAAAAATGGTTCCCGCTGACTGAAGAAGACGATGTTCCAGAAGGTTTACTGGATGCGCGTCTGCGTGCATTTTACGATCCAGATAACGAACTGACCGGCAGCATGCTTATCGATCTACAGTCTGGTAATGAAGAACGTGGCGTCTGTGGCCTGCCGTTTACCCGCCAGTCTGATAACCAGACCGTCTACATTCCGATGAATATTATCGGCAACCTGTATGTTTCTAACGGCATGTCTGCGGGTAACACACCTAACGAAGCTCGCGTTCAGGGTCTGTCTGAAGTCTTTGAGCGCCATGTGAAGAACCGTATTATCGCCGAAAGCATCAGCCTGCCGGAAATCCCGGCCGAGGTGATGGCGCGCTATCCGGCAGTGGTGGAGTCCATCGCCACACTGGAAGCGGAAGGTTTCCCAATTTTTGCCTACGATGGCTCGCTGGGCGGCAAGTATCCGGTGATTTGCGTTGTCCTGTTCAACCCGGCCAACGGTACCTGCTTTGCCTCCTTCGGCGCACACCCGGATTTCGGCGTTGCGCTGGAGCGTACCGTGACTGAACTGCTGCAGGGCCGTGGTCTGAAGGATCTTGATGTCTTCACCCCACCGACCTTCGACGATGAGGAAGTGGCAGAACATACCAACCTTGAAACTCACTTCATCGATTCCAGCGGTCTGATCTCCTGGGATCTGTTCAAGCAGGATGCCGACTATCCGTTCGTTGACTGGAATTTCTCCGGCACCACGGAAGAAGAGTTCGCCACCCTGATGGCCATCTTCAATGCTGAAGATAAAGAAGTGTATATCGCTGACTATGAGCACCTGGGCGTTTACGCGTGCCGCATTATTGTTCCGGGAATGTCTGACATCTATCCGGCAGAAGATCTGTGGTTAGCCAACAACGCTATGGGCACCCATCTGCGTGACACCATTCTCTCTCTGCCAGGCAGTGAGTGGGATAAAGAAGACTACCTCAATCTGATTGAACAGTTGGATGAAGAAGGTTTTGACGACTTCACCCGCGTGCGCGAGCTGCTCGGTCTGGCGACCGGTGCGGATAACGGTTGGTACACCCTGCGTATTGGCGAGCTTAAAGTGATGCTGGCGCTGGCCGGTGGCGATCTGGAGCAGGCCCTGGTGTGGACCGAATGGACGATGGAATTTAACGCCTCCGTCTTTAGCGCGGAACGTGCAAACTACTATCGCTGCCTGCAAACATTGTTGCTGCTGTCTCAGGAAGAAGACCGTCAGCCGCTGCAGTATCTGAACGCATTCGTCCGCATGTACGGCGCTGAGGCGGTTGAAGCGGCAAGTGCGGCACTGAGTGGTGAAGCGCCGTTTTATGGACTTCAGCCAGTAGACAGCGATCTGCACGCATTCCCGGCACATCAGTCTCTGCTGAAAGCCTATGAGAAATTGCAACGCGCGAAAGCGGCACACTGGTCAAAATAGTGACAAACAACTTGCCTCGAGTAGGCTAAATGTATTGTCTGAGCTATATTACGGGGCGCTTAAAGCGTCCCGTTTTTTATTTTGGTCAAACCAAAAAATAAATGTAAAAGCAAGGTTAAATATTAGTGGTTGATATTAAAAAAATTAGCTTATTAATGTGGTTTTTTATCTCAATTACTCCATTTTAATTAACCGTCCCATAGGAGGCTGAAAGAAAAAATTCAACTCACTTTATAATTTTTAAAATTTATTTTTATATGGATAATCAACATGTTACACCGTAATCGCATAAAAACCATGCGTCTTACGGGCCTATAAGCCAGGCGAGATATGATCTATATCAAATTCTCATCTATAATGCTTTGTTAGTATCTCGTCGCCGACTTAATAAAGAGAGAGTTAGTGTGAAAGCTGACAACCCTTTTGATCTTATTCTACCTGCTGCAATGGCCAAAGTTGCCGAAGAAGCAGGCGTCTATAAAGCAACGAAACATCCGCTTAAGACGTTCTATCTGGCAATTACTGCCGGTGTATTCATTTCAATTGCCTTTGTTTTCTATATCACCGCCACAACCGGCACTGGTACTATGCCTTTCGGCATGGCGAAATTAGTAGGTGGTATCTGCTTTTCCCTGGGGCTGATCCTTTGTGTTGTCTGCGGTGCAGACCTCTTCACTTCAACCGTACTGATCGTCGTTGCTAAAGCCAGTGGTCGTATTACCTGGGGTCAGTTAGCGAAAAACTGGCTTAACGTTTATGTCGGCAACCTGATTGGCGCCCTGATCTTTGTGTTACTCATGTGGCTTTCTGGCGAGTATATGACCGCCAACGGTGCATGGGGGCTCAACGTTCTGCAAACAGCCGACCACAAAGTGCACCATACTTTTGTTGAGGCAGTGAGCCTTGGTATCCTGGCTAACCTGATGGTGTGTCTGGCCGTATGGATGAGCTACTCAGGCCGCAGCCTGATGGACAAAGCGTTTATCATGGTATTACCGGTCGCAATGTTTGTTGCCAGCGGTTTTGAGCACAGTATCGCAAACATGTTTATGATCCCTATGGGTATTGTAATACGCGATTTCGCCACCCCGGAATTCTGGACCGCAGTTGGGTCTTCTCCGGAGAATTTTTCTCACCTGACCGTGATGAATTTCATCACCGATAACCTGATTCCGGTTACGATCGGTAACATTATCGGCGGCGGTTTGTTGGTCGGGTTGACATACTGGGTCATTTATCTGCGTGGTAACGATCATCATTAATCAATCTGTTGATGCCCATTACACGCAGTAAATAAAAAATCCACTTAAGAAGGTAGGTGTTACATGTCCGAGCTTAATGAAAAGTTAGCCACAGCCTGGGAAGGTTTTACCAAAGGTGATTGGCAGAATGAAGTAAACGTACGTGACTTCATTCAGAAAAACTACACTCCGTATGAGGGTGACGAGTCCTTCCTGGCTGGCGCAACTGATGCGACCACTGCACTGTGGGACAGCGTGATGGAAGGCGTTAAACAGGAAAACCGCACTCACGCGCCTGTTGACTTTGACACCTCCGTTGCTTCTACCATCACTTCTCACGACGCTGGCTACATCAACAAAGCGCTCGAGAAGATTGTTGGTCTGCAGACTGAAGCTCCGCTGAAACGTGCGATCATTCCGTTTGGCGGCATCAAAATGGTTGAAGGTTCCTGCAAAGCGTACAATCGCGAACTGGACCCGATGCTGAAAAAAATCTTCACCGAATACCGCAAAACCCACAACCAGGGCGTATTCGATGTTTACACCAAAGACATTCTGAACTGCCGTAAATCCGGTGTTCTGACTGGTCTGCCAGATGCGTATGGCCGTGGCCGTATCATCGGTGACTACCGTCGCGTTGCGCTGTACGGTATCGACTACCTGATGAAAGACAAATACGCTCAGTTCGTCTCTCTGCAGTCCGATCTGGAAAACGGCGTAAACCTGGAAGCAACTATCCGTCTGCGTGAAGAAATCGCTGAACAGCACCGCGCTCTGGGTCAGATCAAAGAAATGGCTGCTAAATATGGCTGTGATATCTCTGGTCCGGCTACCAACGCTCAGGAAGCTATCCAGTGGACTTACTTCGGCTACCTGGCCGCAGTTAAATCTCAGAACGGTGCAGCAATGTCCTTCGGTCGCGTATCCACCTTCCTGGATGCTTACATCGAACGTGACCTGAAAGCAGGCAAAATCACCGAGCAAGACGCACAGGAAATGATCGACCACCTGGTCATGAAACTGCGTATGGTTCGTTTCCTGCGTACTCCTGAATATGATGAACTGTTCTCCGGTGACCCGATTTGGGCAACTGAATCAATCGGTGGTATGGGCGTTGATGGCCGTACTCTGGTTACCAAAAACAGCTTCCGCTTCCTGAACACCCTGTACACCATGGGTCCTTCTCCGGAGCCGAACATCACTGTTCTGTGGTCTGAAAAACTGCCTCTGAACTTCAAGAAATTCGCCGCTAAAGTGTCCATCGACACCTCTTCTCTGCAGTACGAGAACGATGACCTGATGCGTCCGGACTTCAACAACGATGACTACGCTATCGCTTGCTGCGTAAGCCCGATGGTTGTTGGTAAACAAATGCAGTTCTTCGGTGCGCGTGCAAACCTGGCGAAAACCATGCTGTACGCAATCAACGGTGGCGTTGATGAAAAACTGAAAATGCAGGTTGGTCCTAAATCTGAACCGATCAAAGGCGACGTTCTGAACTTCGACGAAGTTATGGACCGCATGGATCACTTCATGGATTGGCTGGCTAAACAGTACGTCACCGCGCTGAACGTTATCCACTACATGCACGACAAGTACAGCTACGAAGCCTCTCTGATGGCGCTGCACGACCGTGACGTTATCCGCACCATGGCGTGTGGTATCGCTGGTCTGTCCGTTGCTGCTGACTCCCTGTCTGCAATCAAATATGCGAAAGTTAAACCGATTCGTGACGAAGACGGTCTGGCTATCGACTTCGAAATCGAAGGCGAATACCCGCAGTTTGGTAACAACGACTCTCGCGTTGATGACATGGCGGTTGACCTGGTAGAACGTTTCATGAAGAAAATTCAGAAACTGACTACTTATCGTAACGCTATCCCGACTCAGTCTGTTCTGACCATCACCTCTAACGTGGTTTATGGTAAGAAAACTGGTAACACCCCAGATGGTCGTCGTGCTGGCGCGCCGTTCGGACCGGGAGCTAACCCAATGCACGGTCGTGACCAGAAAGGTGCTGTTGCCTCTCTGACCTCCGTTGCTAAACTGCCGTTTGCTTACGCTAAAGATGGTATTTCTTACACCTTCTCTATCGTTCCGAACGCTCTGGGTAAAGACGACGAAGTTCGTAAGACCAACCTGGCTGGTCTGATGGATGGTTACTTCCACCACGAAGCGTCCATCGAAGGTGGTCAGCACCTGAACGTGAACGTCATGAACCGCGAAATGCTGCTGGATGCGATGGAACATCCGGAAAAATATCCGCAGCTGACCATCCGCGTTTCTGGCTACGCAGTACGTTTTAACTCCCTGACTAAAGAACAGCAGCAGGACGTTATTACTCGTACCTTCACTCAGACCATGTAATTGGTTTTGACTGAAATCGTACTTTAAAAAGCGTACAATAAAGGCTCCACGTAAGTGGGGCCTTTTTAATAGCCTGCTTTGTCAGCTATCTATACTTATATACTCGATGGATTTCGAGTTGCATTGAGGCGGCAACGGAGTGAATCCCCTGGAGCGTACAGAAGTACGTGACTGGGGTGAGCGAAGGAAGCTAACAAAGATGCAGCTTGAAAGACGAAAAGTATGGATAGCAGCCAAAACAGACTCGACACAGTTAATAACTGTGCACTAACACTGGCCCCGGATGGGCCACACCTGGAGAAACACCGCAATGTCAGTTATTGGTGACATTTCTCAATAGATAACACAATGAAATAAAAGGATTTATTTCTAGTCACGTCCACACATTGACCACATCGAAAGAGAAAGCCCCGCAATTGCGGGGCTTTTTTTTGGCTCACAGCCAGGGCATTTGATGCTGACCGGTCATCGTCGGGTGCGGTGGAGCCGGTACGACTTCCCCCGGCGAAACGATGAAACGCTCAACGGTTTCAGTCGTGACAAAAGTACAACTGCAGTTGATGTTTGTGCACTGATGATACCGCTCTTTTGTGGTGTCAGAAAAATAGCGACTCGTGCGGGCATGGGCGGCGTAATGGCATTTCGGGCAGTGAAACATGATGAGCACCTCTGAGCGTTTTCAATACAGTAATTTTACTCATTTTAATCTTATAAAACAAACACATATAACAAATTACTGCACTATTTCTTCGCTCTCATACTCCACATCAGAAACCTTAACCTCAAGCTCTAAGCCCGTCGTGAAGCCGCTCCCGTTAAGGCTGTGCACCACACGGCTTATTATCCATGCCTGCTCGTCTATCACGCGCTTAAAGCCTTTCACGGCCACCGGCGTTTCAGGAAATAAATCAGCCCGGCCAGTGGCAAGCGTAATCGAAAACTCCGCCACGCCTCGCTGTATCCTGTCCCACTTTGCCTGAGCCGCGCGCATGGCCTGCGCCTTTGTGGCAAAGATGGTCGTGAGCTCAAGAACATTGTCAGACTCTCCGGCCATGTACTCACCTTCCCGCGCTTCCTGCGCCTTTTTCTCTCTGGCCTTTGTCGATGTTTTAGCGGCTTTCGGGTGCTGCAGCGTGCGCAGGTGCTGCTCTTTGGGTTTACGTTTGAGCTTTACCTTTTGCTTTTGTGGTTTCGGGTCTCTGGTGTGTAGCCATTTCGCCGTCACGCCGGTGTAAGCCTCCCGGTCTGCAATGGCGAACTGATGGCGGTCGCCGTCGCCACGCTCGACGGTCATTTGGGGGATCGGCTTACCACTGGCCGTCATCGCACTACCGGCTTTCAGGAATAATAACTTCCCGGCTTTCACCGACACGGATGCACCGTTTCGCTCAGCAAGCCGGGACAAAAACGCCGCGTCGGATTCCTGCGTCTGGTCGATATGGGGAATGGCGATGGCTTTCAGGGCGTCAGCAACACTGGCCGTCAGCTTATTACGCTGCGCGATGGTCTCAACAATCACCCCGAGCGTGGTGTCATGCCATGACTGCTCGCGCCGCGAGTTCAGCGTCCCGCGAAAATCGGCGCTGCGCCCCCGGATGGTCAGCGTATCAGGCGCGCCCCGGTGCTCGATTTCATCAACCGTGAAACTCCCCTTGTTGACCAGTGCGGATCCCTGCCAGCCCAGCCACAGCGTCAGCGATGCCCCGCGCGGTGGCAGCTCGACCAGCCCGTCGGTATCATCGAGCGCAATATCAAGCTGGTCAGCCTCAAATCCGCGATTGTCGGTCATGGTCAGGCCGATGAGCCGGTCGCTGAAATTCTGCGTGATATCCGCCCCGTCCAGCGTGAGCATATACGCGGGCGCAACCCGCGCCCCGGCCTGAATATTCATTCCCGTTATCATCCTGCCAGCCCTCCCGCCCATTCACTGGCTGACGTGACCAGATTATCCGCCTGTGTTTTCAGGTCGCCATACATGGCCGCGAGCGACTCGTCGACACGTTTCAGGGACAAAGTGAACTCGATTTTTCTCGCTGCACCGTCGCTGAAAAGCTCGGTGTGGTTATGAGTCACTTTATCGATAACGTACATCCCGTGGATCATGCCGGTTCCGTCAACCAGCGGCCACGCACGCCCCTCGTCGGCCATCAGCTCAATGGCCTGCAGCGACAGCCGCCCGCCGGTGATTTCAGGGTAAAGCGTCCCCGACAGGGTGCGCGAGGTCTCCCCCTCCCCGAGAAACTGATAAGCCGGTCGCCTGCCGATACGGTCATTGGACACCCACCGGTAGTCCTTCGAATACTGCATCGACTGATGCGGCAGGGTGCGCCGTTCAAACACAAAAAAGCCCAGCACCATTAACATTTTGCCCCCTCTCTCAGTCGAGTCTCATGTTGGATCGTTGACGCGCGCGCTTTTCACGGTCAAGTTTGTCGACGGCGTCGCGGAGCTGGCGGTCAAGGTCTCCACCCGGCGCAACGCCACCCTGCAGGGTGATGTTGTATTCGCTTTTGCTCTGGTCGATATAAGAGCGACCTGCAGGCGCAGTGACCGGCTGATACGCCTGATACCCGCCATAACTCGCTGTCGCAGGGATATACCCGCCACCCGGTGAAGCCTTATCCGCGTTGGCTGCAGTCTGGTCGAAGTCGGTCGATTCTTTTTTGATAACACCGAGTTTCTCCAGCAGCCAGTCAACCTTGCCGCTCAGGCTGTTAAACAGATTGAGCGGCGTCATCAGCGCATCAGCCAGCGCCTGACCAAACGCCACGCCGACATTTTTGCAACTGTCGAGCGTGTCCTGCGTGGCTTTCACCGGTGCAAGCAGGTCTTTAAACCACTGGCAGACAACGTCCAGCTTTTCCGCAATGGCATCAAACACCGGCGCAAGCGGGGTAAACATCGCCCCCACCGGGGCAAAGGCAGCTTTCAGCCCCTCCACCACCCCCGAGAAAAATGCGCCAATCGGCTCCCAGTATTTACGGATGAGCAGCGCCCCGGCCACCACCGCCCCGGCAACCGCCAGCACCGGCAGGCTGATTGCGCCAATGGCCGTGACAATCGCGCCGCCGACCGTACTGAAAACCACCCCGAGCACGCCAGCTGCCGCAATGATGGCATTTATCCCCATCACCACCGGCCAGGCAATCAGGCCAATCCCGCCCATCACCCCGATCAGCGCCAGCGCGCCCCCGGCGACCACGCCGAGGGTGGTCGCCAGCCCCTTATTTTTCTGGATCCAGCCGTCAAGTCTGAGCACGTACTGCGTGGCCGTCTGCGTCAGCTTACGCAGTGAGCCCTCCTGCTGGTCAAACAGGTCAGTCCCGACCGCCTCATAGGCTGACTGAAATTCTTTGAAGTCGCCGCCGAGGTTATCCTGCATAACCTTAACCAGTTCCTCGGTTTTACCGTCCGAGACTTTAAACGCGGCGGTGAGCTTATCGAGCTTGCCGGTTGAGGCCGCCGTCATCAGCACGGCGGCCGCCGAGCTGGCTTCCTCCCCGAAAATGGTTTTCATGTATTCGGCGCGCTGACCCGTCCCGAGATTATTTTTCTCAAAACTGCGCTGCATTTCTTTCAGGATGGAAAATATCGGACGCGTGTTGCCCTTGCTGTCGGAGGTTTTCACCCCGAGCTCTTTGATGGCGTCATAGGCTTTGCCGGTCGGCGCCTGCAGGCGACTCATGACCGCACGGCTTCCCGTACCCGCCATAGAGCCGGTGATTTTTGAATCATGCAGCGCCCCCACCATCGCGGCGGTTTCCTCGATACTCACCCCGGCATTTTTCGCCACCGGCGCGGCATAGGTCAGCGCATCGCTCATCCCGTCAAAATCGGCGGCGGTTTTGTTCATCGTCATCGAGAGAACATCACCAATATGCGCGACCTTGTCATTTGAGAGCTGAAACGCTGATTTCATCCCGGTCAGCAGCGCGGCGTTCTCTTCCATCGTGCGCCTGTTGGACAGCGCCATATTCAGCGTGACCGGCGTCGCCGCCTGAATGGCCGCCGCATCCCCGCCACTTTTGGCGATAATAATCTGCGCCCCCGCCGCATCATCGGCAGAGGCCGCCGTATTGTCCCCGAGCTGGCGCGCCTGTTTGCGCAGCGCCTGCATTTCGGGTGACTGTTTGTCGACACCGAGCACCGCCTGCAGCTCTGAGTTCTTCTGCGCAAATTCATAGCCCGGCATCAGCAGTTTAACCCCGGCCATCGCTCCCGCCGTCGCAATACCGACACCGGCAGCGCCCGCCGCCGCCGCGTTACCGGCCAGTGATTTACCGGCCTGATACCGTTCTTTCACCCGGCTTAACTTCGCCTGCTGTGCGCTGACTTTCGCCAGTGCCTCACGCTGACGGTTGAGCTGCGCGGTGGTTTCACTGATACGGGATTTAAGCCCCCGCTCATCATTTGCCAGATTGCGGGTATTAATCCCCGCCGCACCGAGCTCGCGCTGCTGGCGCTTTACCGACTCCGTGAGGCTGTTGTATTTCGTCTGCAGCCCTTCGGCGGCACGCTTCGCGGATTCAAACACCTGCGCCTGTGCGCGTGTCGGTCGCTCCGTATTTTTAAACTGCGTGGCGAGTGCTTCGGCTTCCTGTTTCGCTTTATCAAGCGCGTGACCGGTCACGGCAAGCTGTGCGCTGGCTTTTCGGAATCCGTCGATACGGGATGCCTGCGCATTCAGCTCGCGCAGGCTTTTCTGTGACGTGCGGATATCACCGGACAGGGATTTACTGGCGTTCTGAATCGCTTTGAGCGGGCGGCTCGCCCGGTCGACGGCATTCAGCAGCACCTCGATTCTGACGTTATTGCTCATGATGGTTTCCGCTTCGTTGCAGCGCCTTGTCGCGCCATGTCAGGAGTTCGGTCACGCTCAGGGAATGTAACTCTGATGGCGGCCAGTGAAAAATCACCGCGATATCCGCCATCAGGTCATCGACCGACAGGTTTTTCGGAAAGGTCAGCGACCCGAAGCAGGTGACAAAAAACCGACCACCTTACCGGCCAGCGAAATCAGGTCAGACGCATCGAGACGCGTGACCTCGTGCTCGGTCAGTGCGGGATACGTCATGCGTGGCAGCACTTTAATCAGCGCATCAACGTCGGAATTCGCCAGCGAGGCCAGCGACACCCCGCGCAGGGTTCCGGCATTCGGTTTGGTCAGCGTGACCTGTTCAATTTTCTGCTCACCGCGTATCAGCGGGGTATCAAAAATCACCACATTCGGATTGACGGTTTCAGTGTCAGCAACGGCAGTTTCATTGATATTTTTCATGGGTATTCTCATCAGGAAAAGGGACCGGCCAGCCTCACTGACCGGTTAAGGGATTACAGGCCAATCGCCCGGCGGTGCTCCGCCAGACGGTCGACGCCGTCGACTTTCAGCACCATGTTAACAACGTCAATCTCAATGACTTCGCGGCTATCAATCGTGAGCTGGTAATAGGCGCACTCGGTCGACATTTTGGTCGTGCCGCTTTCGCCCTGCTTGTTCTCACCACCGTCATATTCTTTGTGACGGCCACGCATCACTACCTCGACGGCAGAAATCGCGCCGGTGTCATCACGCTGGAAAGAGCCGGTAAAGCGCAGCGGCACACTGTCAGCGCCCGGCGAGGCATACTGCGCCCACAGTTCAACGTCAGGCAGACCGCCGAGCGTCCACTCCAGCGACAGCGCGTCGTCATCGAGGCCGAGGTCAACCGACACCGCGCCCGGCATCCCGCCGCCGCGATATTTCTCCAGCTTGCGGGTCAGCTTTGGCAGGGTGACGGACTCAACAACGCCCATGTAGCTGAGTCCATCGTTGAACATATTCAGGTATTTAAGTTTGCGGGGTAACGCCATGTTCCTGACTCCTTAGCTGTTGACCGCATCCGACAGGTTCGCCAGATAGGTATCGGTGATGCGCTGGCGCAGGGTCAGGTTTTCCAGCGGCGGGACGGGGGTGTAGTCGTAATCGATATACAGTTTCCCGACTTTCAGGGTCGCGGTCTCGTTCGACTCCGGGTCATACCAGCAGGAGCCGTCAACGATATACCCGTTATTTTTCAGCTCGCGGAATTTGGCATTGATACCCGATACGATGTCGCGAATGAGGGTCGGGGTAATGGGTTTATCCATCGCCCACGCATGCGCCTCCGCCATCGTGTCGGCCAGTACCTGCGCGGTGCGGGTGTAGTTCTCATACAGGAAAAGCGGGTCATCCGAGCAGGTGCGGTTTCCCCAGAATTTGAAACCGTCATTGCGGATAAGCGTGGTGACACCGGCCTTGTTAAGCAGGTTGGCGTCGGTCGCGGGCTCCTGCAAATCCCATGACACCGAGGCGCTGACGCCGGTGACGCCATTCACGCCGACGTTTGACAGGGTTTTATGCCAGCCGACGGTCTGGTCAATTTTGGCACGCAGGCCGAGTGCGCGCGCCGTTGCCCAGGCTGTCGCAGTCTCATTCGCCGTGGTGTCCCATGCCAGAAAATCAGGGAAGATAACCATCAGCTCGCGCTGGCTGAAATTCTCGCGGTAGTCGATGGCGTCAGAAATGGTTTTGCAGCCCCACGCGCTGACATAGCCAAAGGCGCGCAGGCTCTGGCAGGTTGACGCGAGCGCCGTCGCCACTTCCTGTGAGTCCAGACCCGGCACGCCGAGAATGCGCGGCTTCACGCCGGTGACGGTCTGCGCCGTCAGCAGCGCTTTCAGGCCGGTGTATTTGCCGTTTTCATCTGTCGTGCCGATGATGTTGGAAATAGTTTGTTTCTTCCCGGTCTCCGGGTCGTCCAGGTCTTCTGCGCCTTCGGCCACGCGCACGGCCACAATAACCGGCTTACACTGGTCAGCGATGGCCTGCAGGGATGCCGACAGGGTCCCCTTTTTGCCCGCCTTGCCGATAGCGCTTTGCACGTTAGTAATGAGCACCGGCTCATTGAGGGGAAACATGTTCTCGTCAGCATCGCTGGCCGTGCAGACCATGCCGATGATGGCCGTTGAGACGGTGGAAATGGTGCGCACGCCATCGTTAATCTCGATGACCTCTACGCCATGATGAAAATCACTCATCCGTTTAACTCCGTGGTTAAGGGTGAGTGTATTTTCTGTTGTGTGGTGGTGGCGGGCTATTTGTCAGGGTTGGATAAGGTCTGACACAACCGGAGGCAGGAAAGCGCGGGCAACCGCCCGCCTGAGTGATACCGGTTATGCGGGCAGTTCCGGCCATGTGATATCGGGGGCATCTTCGGGTTTGACCCTGCTGAGCATGACCCGATATTTTTTCCATTCATTAAGCGCGGTCGCTTCGTCTTCCGTTGCCATATCCAGATCAACGGCATCCTGCAGGGGGGCAATAGCCGATGTTGCATGTGACAAACGCGACAGTTTTTCGCCTTCAGCCTTAGCTGTTTGCTCTTTTTGAGAGTACAGGCGAGGGGTAATTTCACCGTCAATAAATTGCCACGTATTGTCATCAGTAAGTGTTTCGGGAATCATGCTGAGACTCATCTCAACAACCGAACAACCGTAAGGTACTAATGTTGAAACATCGGTTGAATAACCAACAATAACATTGCTGTTGTCATAAACAATTTTCATTGTGTCTGGCCCGAACCCTGCCTGAGCGTCGTACCAATCCACTCCGTCTTGAGAACGCAGAAACAGCGCTGAGAACTCAGCATTCAACTCTACGTTTTCTTCCGACTCAGGTGTATATTCAGTAAAATTTTTTAAATGAATCATTGTTCCATTCCTTACACACGTCCAATGGTCAGCCAGGTCCCGTTGACGTTCTTCTGTAACCACGTGTATTTCAGTATTTCGTTGTTATCCCAGTCGCCGTTGACGATAGCACCAATCACCACACCACCTGCGGGGGCCTGGGTGTTGGCATGCGACCCTACATTCAGATTCATAATCCCTGACTGGCGGATATCCTGGATAAAACGTGCATTGCTTTCAGCTTTTGTATAAGCCTGACCTGCTGGTGTGAAACTCCCTTTGGGTTGAAAGGTTGCGTTAAGATAATCCCGCAACCAACCACCCCACATAGTGCCATATACGTTACCGTCAGTTGCCAGACGTGCCGAACCGTTACCCGCCTGAATTTCACCCGTGGCAATGCAATTACCGTTAACTTTTAACGGTTTCAGGCTTTCAACGATGCTGCTAATAAACCGCATAACAAGCGCTGAGTTTGCATAAACATTCAGGATCCCATCGCCTTCCTGTTTGAAGCCGGTGTCACTGTCACCTAAAACGATTGAGTGACCACCGAGGCCGTTCGCCGTTCCAATTCCCAACGGACCATTAAGCGTGCCGCCGGTAATTGGTAGCGCACCTACCTCAACTGCACTGGGCTTATTTTGGGTGTTGTATTCACGCGCCCACGGCGTCCATCCACCTGTGCTGTATTTACTTCGGGACCAGATTCGTGAACTGTTGTAAGTCCGATAAACCTGAGTTACTCCAGCGCTTCTCAGAACCATCAGAGAACCCGCATTATTCTCCGGGTAATTCAGTGCTGCACTGGTATTAACGTTCGCATCCTGGGCATACAGTCCCGGCGTCTGATAGCTGTCAAGATTCTGGTTTGCACCAATCATCACGACCTGCCCGTCAAAAATATCCTGCGAGGTGATGCTGATATCACCGGTAAGCGCCTTTCCGTTTACTTTTCGCCCGGACGGCACGCGGCCATTCGCATTATCATTCGCGGCTTTTACTGCCTTTGGGGTGGCGGCAAGCAACTCAGACTCACTGTCGGTGGCGCTGCTGAGTTTCACAATACCTTTCTGCGCCGTGGTCGCGTCCTGAGCCGTATATTTACCACTGGCAAGGTCATACGCCGCCTTGACCGCTTTCGGCGTCGCTGCGAGCGTCTCAGACGTGCTGTCGGTCGCGCTGCTGAGTTTAACGATACCTTTCTGCGCTGTGCTCGCGTCCTGAGCCGTATATTTACCACTGGCAAGGTCATGAGCCGCCTTAACCGCTTTCGGCGTTGCGGCGAGCGCCTCAGACGTGCTGTCGGTCGCGCTGCTGAGCTGCACAAAGCCTTTTTCTTTCAGCGTGGCGTCAGGATGGTTGCGGGACCGCTCATGCTCAGCCAGTTTGTCGTCAACATAACCCTGCGTGGCCATCACCGTTGTCGCATCAATGGACAGTGCCACCGAGGCGATACTGCTGACAATAATCACCATGCGACAGGTCTGCGCACGCCCCGAGCCCTCCGCCAGCTCCGGCTTGTAGCTCTCCGCCATATTGGCAACGGCAATCAGCGTGCCTGCGTCATCATACAGACCCAGCTCACGCATCCAGAAGCCGCCCACCTCGGGAGGAATGACCAGCTCAGCCACGATATAGTTTCTATTTTTGTTATCCTGGCTGATTTTATTCAGCGCATGACGCCAGACTTCATTGATGAGTTTTACCTGACCGGCGTTCGGCTCCGACAGCGCGCCGCCACCATCGCCGACGGCCATCGCGGTAAGGTTCACTTTTTTACCACCCGGCATCGTGGCCGCCGCCAGTTTTGCAGCACCGGCAGTGGTGATAATTGTTTTAAATTTCGTGCTCATTATTCCTCACTTATCCGGGGTAAACCGTAATAATGTCACCGTCATACACCACACCACCGACATACATATGACCGGGAATGTCCTGAATAATATTCAGACCAATCAGGTGACGGCTCGCGGGTTTCGCATCCGCAATCAGGCGCTCCATTTCAAAATACATTTCCTCAGAAATACCGCTTTCCAGCACACCGATATCAAGCCGGAATGTGCCGGGCGGGTCGCGGGTCTCCCACCACTCCGTGACGTTGATGACATAGCCGAGCGGCTCCACCACCCGACGAACAGCACCGATAGTGCCTTTGTGGCAGTGAATGAAATACGCATCACGGATGACTGCGCGCTTCGTTTCTTCCGGCCAGTTCTCATCCCAGCGGTCGACAGAAAACGCCCACGCCAGCCACGGCAGCAAATTAGCCGGGCAGGTATCAGGACTCCACAGACGACGCAGCGGGACGGGGGTGTTTTCGATATCCGCACAGGCACGCGCCGCCGCCACCTCAAGCGGTGACGAGCCCACCGGCAGCAGACGGGTATCACTCATCCGAGCCCCCAATCACAATGCTGTAATCAGTGCAAAATGACGCCTGCGCACTGCTGAGCACGAGGTCAGCCACCGGCGCGGCCAGCTCGACACGCTGGACACCTTCAACATGCAGCGCGGCATAAATGGCAGACAGGCGAATATCACGCCCGAGACGGTGCTGCGCGCTGATATAGCCCTCCAGTTTTTTCAAGGCAGCAGCGCGAATGGGTTCACTCTCGGGACCGGGATAGAGATACAGCGAGGCGGTTATCTGGTAGTCAACAATGTCGGCTGACTGCACCGTCACTCGGTCGGCGACCGGTCTGACATCTTCGGCATTAAGCGCGTTACGGACAACAGTGAGCAGCTCATCAGAGGCGACGCCGTTGTTTTCCCGCGACAGCACAGAAATCGTCACGCAGGCGGGCGACGGGCTGGTCACGGAGATATCCGCGACCCGTCCGTCAGCGCTGCGACCATGGAACTGATAAGCGCCACCAGACCCGGCCACGCTCATTCCTTCAAACGCCTGCTGAATACGCAGGCGGTAATCGGTGTCCGACTCCATAACGGCAGGTGTGGGCGGCAGCGTGGTCTCATCGGCAGGCGTGATAACAAGACGCCCGACGCTGAAATTTGCGCCGATATTATCGAGGTCATTACCGGCGGCATACGCCAGCATGACCGCGCGCGCCGATTCATTCACGCGCTGACGCCAGATAACCTCCCGGTAAGCGTTCTCCTGCAGCAGCTTAACCATCGGCTCCGATTCGAGTGTCAGCGTGCGCGCGACCGCCTCCTGCTGTTCCTCCGGGTACAGTGAGACAAGCGTTGCCTTTCGCTCTGCCAGAATGGTTTCATAATCCAGCTCATCCACCACATCAGGCGCAGCGAGCAGGCTCAGGTCAACAATAGCCATAGTGTTTAACTCAGTGGAATGGTGATAGAAAAAGGCTGGCCTGACGCCGACCGCGTGCCGGTGATATCGACATACATCGCGCCGTCATTCTCCCCGCGTTCAAAGGTGATGGTCGTCAGGCTCACGCGCGGCTCCCACTTCTGGATCGCGGAATAACACGCGGCCATAATCTGCAGGCGCAGTGCCGGGGTCTGCGGCTGGTCCATCAATGCCGACAGCAGTGAGCCGTATTCACGGCGCATGACGCGCGAGCCAACCGGCGTGACCAGAATGTCGCGCACGCTCTGCCTGATATGCTCAACCTCAGAAATACTGAGACCGGTATGACGGTTCATTCCCAGATAGCTCGTCGTCATTTTGTCCCCACCGTTCTGTCATCGCCCCGTTTCACGCCGCCGTGGTCGTGGTCATCCACCTGCACACCGTTGGATTTAAACGTGCCGCCGCCGTGCTCGATGTCGCCGCTCATCTTCCCGCCTTTTTGCACCTCAAGCGTGGCCGTGGTCAGCTTGTTGGTGCAGACCACCTCGGGGGTATCGAGCGTAATGCGGGTGGACGCTTTGACCAGTACCAGCGGCACCGTTGCGGTAATGGCGTCCGACGCGGTAACGTCAGCGGTTTTAATACCGCTCACCGTGAGCGCCCCGCTCTCGGGTTCGTACTCGATAACCGCCCCGTCAGGAAAGGAAACGTGAAAAGCATCAGGCGAGGCCGACGGCGCGGGATGGTCATCAGAAAAAATACCGGGCAGCACAAAGGCGGTATCAAGCTCGCCGCCAATGGCAAGAATCAGCACCTGCTCGCCAACCGATGGAGCCCACCAGACGCGCGAGCGACCGGCGCGGCAGGTCAGCCAGTTTAACCAGGTGGTTTGCATCCCACCGGTCTGGACACGGCAGAGTCCTTCATCGGTATTGACTGCAGTCACAATGCCGGTGCGGATAAGGTTACGGATAGCGCGGGCGATATCCTGAATGGAATTTAAAGTTTTCATGGGGAAAGGATGACGCCGGGCAAGGCCAGCGGCAATTGAATGGTGTTTTATGAGGACTGAGACAACATCCAGCAACTAGGATGTTCCATTCAGAAAATATTGTTAAGTTAAAATTTCTCTACCTGACAATTAGCCATTTATTAATTGCAGAAATCAGCCCATCGACCAAGATGCCAAAGCCATACACCCAATCCAATGAAAAACTATAAAAAACAACAATATAACACCAACAAAGAGTAGTGTATCTGTTGGGCGAAGATAGTATCTGGAAGTATCGTCTTTTCTAATTGATTTTGTTATAGTTGAGATCATTTTATTATTCAGGATATGTAACTATGAACTTTTCAGATGCTCTTGCAGAAATACAACGAGAAAGGCGAGCAGTTGGGTTTGATACTTACGACATTACTATCAAACAACTCGTAGATATGGTTGTGGAAAATAATATTAACGTTTCACCTGATTATCAAAGACGATTTGTATGGGATGCAACCAGACAGTCACAGCTAATAGAATCAATTTTCCTTGGAATTCCTATTCCTAATATTTTCATGGCTACCAACACAGATGCTTCATGGGAAGTAATTGATGGGCTGCAACGTATAACAACCATTCTTCGTTTTGTTTCTCACAATCATGCCGTCATTGATGGTAAAAACCTAGGACCGTTAACTCTCAAAGGGTTAGAGAAAACGCCATCTCTTAATGGCGTTGCGTTTGACGATATGCCAAGCAATCTTAAACTAAATTTTCTGACTCGCCCACTTCGTATCACCGTTCTTAATGATCAGAGTGATTTCCAAGTTCGATTTGATTTATTCGAAAGATTAAACACCGGTGGAATAATACTTCACGACCAAGAAATACGTAATTGTGTTTTTCGTGGCCGTTTCTCTGAATTCATTAAAGATTGTGTGAAAAACCCCGATTTTGATGCAGTCATTAAAAGAAGTGATAAGAATGGCAGAGGTAACGTAGAAGAATTAGCTTTGAAATTCTTCGCATATTATGAAGACAGGTTGTTATTTAAACACTCCGTTAAAGAGTTCCTTAATGACTATATGGAGAAGAAAACGAAATCATTTGCAAATGAAAATCAATTGCGAGAAATATTCCAAAATACCTTTTCAGTCATCAGACAAACTCTACCTAACGGTATTGTACGTATGAATCGTTTAAATTCTACACCACTAGTTCTTTTCGAAGCTATAGCTGTTGGCGTTGCCGACATCCTTACAGCTGGCAATCAAGTTAATGCCCCTGAATTAAACAAGTTACTTGAAGACCCCGAGCTGAAAGACCTTACAACCGGAGCAACTAACAGTCTCCCTAAGCTAACAGGAAGAATAGATTTAGTATCTCAGCGAGCTGCTATATGAGTTTTGAAAACGCCCAAGTTGAAATAAGAGACAGGTTTGCTGAGGCGAATTCACTTTTGCTTTTTTTGCGTGAAAATGGGCCAGAACCACTTCAACCTGCAAGCTCCAATATAAAATCACTTAAAGGTTTGTGGATAGTATCCATATACTCTGCCGTAGAACGTGCAGTTAACGCAACAATAGAAGCGGCACTTGAAGTAATTTCCAGTCACAATAACAGAAGCATAGATTGCATTGCATCTCTTCATAGCATATTCCACTTCAGCGAAGTCAAATCTGTAAATGAATGTGGGAAAGGAAAAATATTTGACAAGTCAGTTTCTTTATTTCAAGCGACCCATAGCGAGACAGTTCTAAGAATAACTGATAACCCATTAGCGGAGAGTTTACAAAATGTTGACGCTAAGACAATGTCTTGGGTCCTTAACCTTTTTGGCGTCTCTGACTTTACTGTCTCCCCTGCATCAATAGGTCGTGTAAATGCTTTACGAGAGAGGCGAAATGCGGTTGCTCATGGACGTGAAAGTGCCTCAGAAGTTGGTGAGCGATATTCTTTCGACGAGTTAACCAATATATATAATGCTGCTGATGAAGTGGTCACCGCATTTTATCTTAATTTAAGGGAGCACTGTATCAATCAACGTTATTTAAAAACAGTTAAATAAAAGTGAAGATTCTCATCTGCGTTATATCTCATCGGTTATAACGTTAATTTGAAATGCTCGGTAAACACCCTCTCAACTAAATGTTTATCCTCTCGACGGAACCCAAGCAACTGGCGTTTCGGGTATTGCAAGTCCTGAGCATGAGGATTAGGCCGATCTTTGAGTCCGTATTGATGAATCTGCGCGATACGTTGCACCTTTCCCGTAAACTCCACCACTGCAGCATCATTGCGGCCACTGGCTTTCATGTAACGACTCGTTCGCAACTTCTGAAACATCGCCCGTTTTATTCGCCCTTTTTTCGCTCTGAGCGGCTGTCGTTTTCGCGCCTGATACGGCGTGCCATCAGGCGCTTTTTGCTGTTTGATGCGTTGCTGCTGCGATCTGCGCAGTTCCTTCGCAATTTCAGCGACCAGCCTGCGCCGCGACGCCGGTGACAATGCCCCGATAAGCCCCGCAAGTTTGTCGTCAAAAGACTTAAATTCATTCATCCCACTTACTCACCAGCTCACCATTGATATACAGCTCAGTTGGTCGTGTAACAGGCTCCGGCAGGGGCGGCTCCTGGGCATAGCTGACGTGTAACGCGCCGTTTGCCTCCCGGACAAGGGTGCGCTCAGTCAGTTGCAGGCTGATACTGATATCAACATTATCCCCGTCATTTAAATCCATCTGGAATCGATAGCCCTTTTTGCGCCCCTCATCGAGCGTGCAGATATCCGGCTGGTTTTCTCGCAGCCACGCCGCCACCGGCACAAAAATCAGGTCGGGGTCGCCGACAAAGTCACACACGATCACATTCAGCGTGTATTTCTTTTCATGGGACAGTGAGGCCGCGAGACGCGCATCGATATTCCCCTCATCGGCAAAGATGCGCATCATCTCGGGGTTATTCATGAGCTGCGGGACAGCGTCATTCAGCGCTTTGCGCAGGCTTTTCATTTTCTGCATCGATTCTATCCTGACAGTCTTTGATGGTTTCGACCTTAATCGCACAGGCGGTGAGCGCATGCTCCAGCCTGCGAATATCGGCACTCAGATCACCGTTATTGACGGGGTTGCTTCCCGGCATCGGGCAGAGGCTCACCTTCGGGCAGGCGTTGTAAACAACGGGCGGCGGAGGCGCAGCCTGTTCGGATGTGCAACCGGCGCACAGCATCAGGCAGCTTATCGCTGTACCAGCGGCGTAACGTCTCGTTTTCATTCTTTAGCCTCGTTATGGTTTCTTCCCGCCTTGCTGCCTGCTCACCGGCAACGGCCAGCTCATCACCGAGCCTGACCTGCGCATCCTCATTCGCCCTGGCGATTCGCTGCGATACGGCAAGCTGATTATTCAGCATGCCAATAGTCGTCTTTTGCTCGCTGGCAACACGGTTCGCTTTCTCAAAGGAACGGGATAAATTCGCGTTATCGTGACGCAGCCACAGCACCACGACGAGCAACCCGGCCAGCAGAATCATCAGCACTTTCATTGCATCCCCTTTACGCAGTAAGCCCATTCCCGCGCGCGGCGGTTCTCCAGCCCTTTATTTTTTGTGCCGTTGACATACACCCAGCGGGTGAGCTGGTCGCATGCCTGCCACCACTGGTGACGCTTGATAAACGAGACCAGCGTCGACCGACAGGCTGCACCGGTTCCGACGTTAAACGCAAAACTGACCAGCGAGTCATAGACGCGCGGTGGTATATCCACCGGCACACAGACCGCGAGCCGTTGCTCGACGTTAAGCACATCGGCAACGAGATTCTCCGCCGCGCGCTGTTCGGTAATATCCCCTTTCGGGACCACCCCGGCAGTGTGGCCGATGCCTGACGTCCACACTCCCGCGCTACACTGGTAAGGTGTCAGGCGACATCCTTCGAGGTCGGCAATCAGTGCCAGCCCTTCGGGCGAGGTGTTAAGCAGACGAAAGTCAGGCACCAGCGCGGCCAGCGCCAGCACGGCGGCCACACTGCAGCGTTTAATGATTGAGCTCACGGGCAGCCCCCTTATCGGGTCCGAGTGAGGTCAGGTAGCGATACGTTTTGCGCTTAAACCAGTAATTCGTCAGCGCGGTAAAAATGGCGCAGGCACTCCCCACATAGAGCGCCAGCTTTTCGGGGGACATCGCCCCGAAATACGCCAGCCCCACAGCCAGCCAGTAAGCGATAAACGTCGTGATTTTTTCCACACTCAGTCCCATAAATTCACCGTTTCGGTTTTCGGGGCGCTGTCGGTTTCGGGCAGTTCGATTGCCGTGCCGTGCGGCAGAATAACGCCCAGTTCCGACATCCCCGGATTCGCCTGCAGCACCGTTTCAACGACGCCCTCAGTGCGCCCGTAATAGCGGGCGCAAATCGCATCGAGGGTGTCACCCTGCATCGCCCTGACCTTCATCAGATTTGGCCGACAATACAGCGCGGCTTGTCCTGAATACGCGCCACAGACCAGCGCATATCCCGCCACAGTTCATCGATAACCGCCTCAGTGCTTTCCGCTTTGCGGTCGCCTTTTGCCGTCGCATCGATGCCGCGATAACGCTCAAACAGTGTGGCGCTGGTCATGGCGCAGACGGCGCGGAAATAGTGGAAACAGCGTACGCTTTCGCCATCGATATCATCGGCAGGCACATCAGCCAGCGTGTCATGCCCTGCGGCCATCTGCTCAACCCGCCACAGAGCAAGCTCCGCATTGGTTTCAGCCATACCGGCTTTAATCGCATCATTCAGGCGCAGCGCGGAAACGGTCTGCTCCAGACGCATCAGCTCGCGCACACGCTTCGGATCCACATCAGGGAAAAAGAAGGTGTTTTTTATTACCGGCTCGCTCACGCCCGGTGGTGGTATCACCACGCCCGGCACATCCTGCGGCTCTTTTTTTGGCTCAATAATCACTGTCGTCATGACAACCTCGGGTAATGGGTGGGCGGTGGACGCCGGTCGCAGTCAGGGCAATCAATACCCGCATTGACCGGCGTGCCGCCCGGCTCGGGGAGCGCTCTGTTAACCTGCGGCTTTTGCCGCTTTCGGGGGACGCCCGCGCCGTGCCGCCGGTTTAGCTGCAGGTTTGCGCGTGCGCGGTTTATTCTGTTTGGGTGCAGGTTCTGCTTTGGGTTTCAGCGCGCGCTCGAGCTGTTCAATATCCTTTTTCACACCGACAGCCCGTTCTAACTGGATCGCCCGCTGCAGGTGCGCCAGCGCGTCAGTCAGACGGCCAGCCTCACGCAGCACGTAGCCGGTAATTTTGTGCAGCTTCGCGCGCACGATATCCGGCATGTCTGCCCGTTCGGTCAGTGCGATGGTGTCGAGCAGGAGCGGCAGCCCGACAGGCTGTTTCGCATCGAGCAGGCGCTGCGCTGACAGGGCGACCTCTTCGGCCAGTAAATACGGCGTGGTGCGCCGGTGGCCGCCGGTCGGCATGGTCAGGCCATAGGTCATCGCATAGCGGGCAATTTCCAGCGCACCGGCGATGTCATCCGCATCGAGACGCCACAGCATGACGGTCATGACAATGTCATCCTGCCCCCCTTTTCCGGCGCTGAGGACACCCGACACCCACGGCAGATAGAACGGCATCAGCTCACGCTTTTTGTCTGCCTTGCGTTCATTTGAGCGGATTTGTTTTAACGTGCGACAGTCTGCGGCCAGCTTGACGAGCATCTGCTCATAGGCAGTTGCATTGCGCAGCGGAGCAGCAGCCCGCCGCGCAGTCTCAGAGGCCGAGACCCGCATCATGTGACGCGCTGCGGGACTCGTCATGGCTTATTCCCCGCTTTCCGGTGCGGCAGGTGCGGTGAAGTCACCGAGATTGATGTTTTCAATCAGGCAACCGGCGGCGTAAGTCTCGACCACATAGTCAATATTCATCGACTCGTAGTTTTCGACACGGTCCTTTTTCGGCTCCTCGATGATGGCGCGGCGGTGTGCGTCATCCATGAAGTAAATCGACAGGTTATCGAGGCGAGTCACCATCAGGGCATTCGCCGGGAAATACGGCACGCGCACAGCAGGCAGGTTGCCGATACGCTTCTGGCTGATGATGATGTCAGCGGCCAGCGTTTCACTGTTTTCCTGCGCCTTGTTAACCAGCGGGAAATATTTATCCGCCATCAGCTTACGGCCGGTGATAACGACGAGCTCCGGGTCATCCTGATAAATCTCATCAATCAGGTTGGTGGTCGAATCCATCACCAGCGCATCGAGGTTTTCATAGTCACCGTTTTTACCCACGCGGATCACATCGGAAATGACCTTGCCGTCATCATCGGTGACGTTGGACATCACACGCGCAGCAGCTTCATTGCGGTACTTCTGCAGCCAGCCCACCGCGACATCCTGCAGCATCGGATTCGTTTTGCGGTTGGAGGTCTCCGCGCGGGTGATACCGTTGAAACCGGCCATGATAAAATCGAGCGACTGACGCTTGATAATCGCGTCACGGATACGGGTCTGAAAGTCCTGGAATCGCGCCCACAGGTCGAGCTGTTTGTAACGGATATGGAAATCAAAGTTGATTTGCGCGCATTCGTATTTGTTGGATTCGAGCGCAGTGAAATCAGCGGTCTTACGCTCGTCATCGGCGGCGGTGTCCGTGGTGCTCGCAATCGTACCGTTGACGCCGACCCCGACTTTTTCGCCTTTCAGCTCGTCGACCGGCACGATATTGATTTTGGTCAGAAACGCGGATGACGCCTGCAGGGTGGTCATCAGGGTCTGCGTCACGGACGGCTCAACGGTGAATTTTTTCGCCACGTCATCGGTGTCGACGCCGTTCAGCTCCGCCACGCGGGACAGGTAAGCATTGAATTTAAAGCGGGTATCTTTACGCATTGTTATTCCTGTTTTTCTAAAAAGGGGCATCAGGCCGGGTGACGCGCACCCGGCAGGTCTGTCAGCAGTTGGTCAGCAGCCCGTCACCCGTCCCGCCTTTCGATTTCTCGCGGCGCGGCTGGCGATAGCTTTCGGTGTTATCGAGGGAGCTTTTCAGGGCGTTCAGCGCCTGCGCGCTCTGCGTGGTCTGGCTGGTCACGTCCTGCTTTAGCTGTGCAAAGGCGGTTTCCAGCTCGGTGACGCGCGTTTCGGTGGCGGTCAGGTTGGTCTGTACCTGCTCAGAGACGGCGGTCACCGCTTCATGCACATCAGCAAGACGGGCGTCATCGCTGACCTGTTTGCGGCTGAAAATCGATTTGACCTTGTCGGTCAGGCTGTTGAGCATGGAGTCGGGTACATCCTCGAATTCCAGCTCAGCAAGGGAGGCCACCGAGAAGAGATCGCCCGGCTGGTCTTTTTTACCGGCGAGCGGGTTCTGAGCAGCACGGCTGCAGAATTCGAGATATTCCGTGCCGAGGCTTGCCGGGTCATCGGTCACAGCGAGGCCAATCAGGTAACATTTACCGGTGTTTGAGAAATTCGGGCGAATTTCCATGGAGGTGTAAACCTTCTGACCGGCACGCACCATGCTCACCAGTTCATCAAGCGGGGCAATCCTGGCAAACAGTGCCTTTTTGCCGTTCAGCGCAGAGTCATCACTGATGATTTCCGCTTTCACTTCTGTCACGTCGCCGTAGCGTTTAAACGGACCGTCAGGCCAGAGGCTTTTGATGTGTTCGAGGTTAATACGGCAACCGTAGACGCGCGGGTCAAAAGTATCCGCCATGTCCTGAATGTCATCACCGTTGATGACACGGCCATCGCAGGTGTCACCCTCGACGCCGATGCGAAACCATTTAGAAACTTTCTTTGCCATTGTTCAGGTGTCCTGATGTTGGGTTTTCGGTTCGGGTGTAGTTTCCCGACTCCGCCCCGCATCAGCCACCGCTTGCAGACGTGTACCCCCTGACACAACAGGGGGTTAGCGATAATGCCTGGCTATTTCCTTAGCCTTGCCCCGTATTCACTGACACGAGGCAACCATGACCATTTCGACTGACCTCTCCCTTTTGCATGACCCCCGACGACAGGCTCGGCTGTTGTTCTGGCAGGGGTTTTCCGTGCCACAAATCGCCGACACGCTGCAGGTCAAGCGCCCGACCGTGCAGAGCTGGAAACAGCGTGACGGATGGGAGGAAACCGCTCCGCTTAACCGCGTGGAATCCACGCTTGAGGCGCGCCTGATTCAGCTTTATGCAAAGCCTGACCTCACACCGCATGACTTCAAGGTCGCTGACTTTCTGTCACGCCAGATGGAACGGCTCGCGCGCGTCAGCCGTTACGGCCAGACCGGAAACGAGGCAGATTTAAACCCCAACATTGCCAGCCGCAACAAAGGCGAGCGCCGCAAGCCAAAACGTAATTTTTTCAGCGATGAGGCCATCGAAAAGCTCGAAGAGATTTTCTTCGATCAATCCTTTGAGTATCAGCTCAACTGGCACAAGGCCGGTATCGCGCACCGTATTCGCCACATCCTCAAATCGCGCCAGATTGGCGCCACGTTTTACTTTGCCCGCGAGTCATTGCTGCGCGCCCTGAAAACCGGGCAAAACCAGATATTTTTGTCAGCCAGTAAGACGCAGGCTTACGTGTTCCGAAAGTACATCATCGCCTTTGCCCGCATGGTCGACGTCGACCTGTCAGGCGACCCGATTGTCATCGGCAACAACGGCGCAGAGCTGATTTTTCTCGGGACAAATTCCAACACGGCGCAGAGTCATAACGGTGACCTGTATGTCGATGAAATTTTCTGGATCCCCAACTTTCAGAAACTGCGCAAAGTCGCCTCGGGGATGGCGTCACAGTCACACCTGCGCACCACCTACTTTTCAACCCCCTCGACGCTGGCACATGGCGCATATCCGTTCTGGTCAGGTGAGCTGTTTAACCGGGGACGCAGCAGCGCCGCCGAGCGTGTCGACATCGATATCAGTCATAAGGCGCTGGCCGGGGGCGTGCTGTGCCCGGACGGTCAGTGGCGGCAGATTGTCACCATCGAGGACGCGCTCGCCGGGGGATGCACGCTGTTTAATCTGGATCAACTGAAACAGGAAAACAGCGCCGACGATTTCCGCAACCTCTTCATGTGTGAGTTTGTCGACGATAAGGCATCGGTATTCCCGTTCGAGGAGCTGCAGCGCTGCATGGTCGATGCGATGGAAGAATGGGAGGACTTCGAGCCGTTTTCTGACCGTCCGTTTAACTGGCGCCCGGTCTGGATTGGCTATGACCCGTCACACACCGGCGACAGTGCAGGCTGTGCGGTACTGGCTCCGCCACTGGTTGCCGGTGGCAAGTTCCGCATCCTTGAGCGTCACCAGTGGAAAGGCATGGATTTTGCGACGCAGGCCGAGGCTATCCGCGAGCTGACCGAAAAATACTGCGTCGAGTATATCGGCATCGATGCGACCGGCATCGGCCAGGGTGTTTACCAGCTCGTGCGCTCGTTCTTCCCGGCGGCGCGCGCCATTCGCTACACACCGGAAATGAAAACCGCGATGGTGCTGAAAGCGAAAGACACCATCAGACGCGGGTGTCTGGAATACGACGCCGGTGCAACCGACATCACTCAGTCATTTATGGCTATCCGTAAAACCATGACCAGCAGCGGGCGCAGCTCCACCTATGAGGCCAGCCGCAGTGAAGAAGCCAGCCACGCAGACATCGCATGGGCAACTATGCACGCCCTGTTAAACGAGCCGCTTTCCGCCGGTAGCGGTATGCATTCAACGTCAATTCTGGATATTAACTGACATGAAAAAACAACAGAAGAAACATGCCACAACGACCGCCAGCGCGCCGCAAAAAATGGAGGCGTTCACCTTTGGCGAGCCCTCCGCCGTTCTGGATCGCCGCGATATCCTCGATTATGTCGAATGCATCAATAACGGGAAGTGGTATGAGCCGCCGGTCAACTTCTCAGGTCTGGCAAAAAGCCTGCGCGCCGCCGTGCATCACAGCTCGCCGATTTACGTGAAACGAAATATTCTGACGAGCACCTACATCCCGCACCCGCTGCTGTCGCGTCAGGATTTCAGCCGCCTCGTGCTGGATTATCTGGTCTTTGCCAACGGCTATCTCGAGAAGCGCATGAGCGTTACCGGCCAGCTTTTAAAACTGGAAACATCACCGGCAAAATATACCCGCCGGGGTGTCGAGGAAGGTGTTTACTGGTACATATCGAGCTTTAACAACCCGCACCCGTTCGCACCCGGCTCGGTGTTTCACCTGCTGGAGCCTGATATCAATCAGGAATTGTACGGCATGCCGGAATACCTGAGTGCACTTAATTCCGCCTGGCTGAATGAATCCGCCACCCTGTTTCGTCGCAAGTATTACCAGAATGGCGCGCACGCGGGTTACATCATGTACGTCACCGACGCAGCGCAAAGCAGCACCGACGTCGAGTCGCTGCGTTCTGCAATGCGTGATTCAAAGGGACTCGGGAATTTTAAAAACCTGTTTTTCTACGCTCCCAACGGGAAACCGGATGGCATCAAGATAGTGCCGCTGAGTGAGGTCGCCACGAAAGATGACTTTTTCAATATCAAAAAGGTGAGCGCCGCTGACCTGCTCGATGCGCACCGCGTACCGTTCCAGCTCATGGGGGGCAAGCCGGAAAATATTGGCTCAATGGGGGATGTTGAGAAGGTAGCGCGGGTGTTTGTGCGTAATGAGCTCACCCCACTGCAGGAACGCTTTAAAGAGATTAACGACTGGCTCGGGATGGAGGTGATCCGCTTTAAAGATTACAGCCTCGAATCATAATAACCCCTCAAAAATTGCCGCCTCCGGGCGGCCTACCCCCTGACAGCCTTAGACAGACCACGTGCCACACAATCCCACGGACACATCATCGCAGACCTGCAAAGCACCAGCGCCGTCACGACGCCCACAGACGCAATAAATTAAATGCTGTCACCACCTCTGGCGCGCAGTGCTATCCCCGCCACGCCTGCCCGCTTTATGGGTCGGTTTTAATGCAGTTGCACGAACACGCCGGAGGCGCACCAGCACTGGCGGCACTCACGCTCGATAGAAGAGGAAAAAATATGCAAATTGATGCTTCCTTCACATGCAGCAATGCTATCTGGATCATTTTAAAAAAAGATGTCGGTACTTTTCTAAAGGTGAGGGCTCCAAGGCATTAATTTCGGATGAAGAAAATGTAACGCTATCTTGCTCTTGCAGTTGTTTAAATCTGGTAATTGAATCCCTGATCAACCAAGACATTGACATCATTTCTAAAGGGACTCTAAGCATCATCTGCCATGACAACCCCCATATTAATGAACTATCAAACTCTTTAAATAACATGGAGTAATCATCATCATTGATGAAAATAAGTTCAAAGCCTTCATTTCGAGCTATCTCTTTGAAACAATCCAAATCCAAAATGCATAAAATTGTTAGGTCACCATTTATAAAATCACACAAATCACTAGGGTTGTTTATAAGATTAACGAAAGGGGTTAATGGAATCCAACTTTGATTGCTTTTACATTCATTCAAAAAAATCGGCGCCATCTGCCCCCCACTTAAATCTAGCTTGGACAAAATATCCCCAATATTGCCATCACGAATCGATATTACATAGAAGCCATCTTCCAACTTAATCCACGAACTGTCTTGACTCCTACAAATAACTAACTGTTCATTTATTTCCTTTTTATATGTAACTTCTGGAATGCATAGTTCCATTCTAGCAATCAAAGGAAAACCTCTAAAATTTTCAGCCTTATCCTCTGATAAAAATCCACCTAGCTTTTGTAAGTTTACTTTTTGACGTTCAACGCGACTGTTTTTGTTTTGACTTGACTTAACTTCTACTAGCACAGGAACGCCTCCACTAAACAAACAAACATCCCCATGTCTCATACTCATTGTAATATCATTAAGCAACGCTGGAAAGCCAGCACTGCAAGCATCCTTTACAATATTCCACTCCTCTTTTAGACCATTTTTCCCTCCCAACGCACCAGCCAATTCTTTAGGGCTATAATCTACAACATTATAAAAACAATGCTTAACATCAAACTTATCAAGATACAAAAAAACGACACCATCACCAAACATTTTGAAAATGTATATCTTAAATTTCATATTCTCAATGCATTCATCTACATTTTTCATTCTCTCTTTGATGAGTATGGATTGTTCTTTTTGCAAGCCACCTTTTCTTTTTATTCTTTTCAACTCAATTAAATGAGACTTTAACCTCTTGATTATTCTTTCACACTTAATTATGTGCTTAATTATTTTAAACTGAAATGACAATAACAATGATGTATTTGAGAGATTTTCCTCAAGTTTCAAAAGGTCTTCTTTTAAATCGAATATTACAGTCTCATGAAACTCTCTACTCAATTCATTTTTTATTTTCATGCAAACCTCAGCACTAGAAAAAATCAATATCTACTATGACATTTTGTGGTGGAGATCATCATTAACGTTTTCCTCCGCCAGCTCAATATAAATAAACGTTAGCAAGTAATTATTTCATATTGAAAACACGTTACCTGTTCTCAAGTCCATATGCGCCGCTACGGTCTCCTTTATTTCTCTTTTGTATATTCCTCATACAAAAAAACTATCTTATCAAAAACAAGGCAATAGGTTGAGTTTTTTGTTTTGCCTTCAGTCCAGTACAGCTAACGCCTCGCAATGCTCGTTGTCGAACGCCGCCAGCGCTGAAAACAAGTTACAACACTGGCGGCGTTATCCCGGATAATTACCTATCTGGATTAACTTAGTTGTCATTAGGTACACTCCGTTTCAGTTGAAAAACCCGGCCACTCATCAGCAACCGCATAACTGAATTTTTTCTCGCCATATGTCACCGTTGCGCCTCGCGCCAGTACATCCAGTTCCCACCTTTCCGGCGTGATGCCGTGTTGTGCGAGGTCAAACCGGATGCGTGATATCTGGTCGCGCTGCGATTTTGTCAGGCGAGCTGAAGGTGCTAATTCATCCGGCTTCAACGGTGATCGGTTTCTTTGTTGCCTGTTTTGAGGTTTAGCCCCCGCTTTTAGCGCGTCCCTGAGCACCTTCACGGCGTCCGGGTCATTCCAGTCGATAACCCCTGCATCAATGAGATTTATCACCGCTGCGGCTTGCTCAGACGGTGTAGGCGTCATATCCCTGTCGGTTCCGTTGGCAGGTAACCCACAGTTATTGACAGGACTCCGAGGCGCGGCGATGCCGCTTTTTAAAGTCAAAGGCTCAACGGCAACGGCCTTTGGAACAATGCGCCATTCTGATGTACGGGTGATCCGAATGTGACCCGCGCCAAGATGCGGGGCGTAAATACCGACGACTCTCTCGATATCCTCTTCATATTCGTTAACCTCATCGGTCGTGGTGCGCGCAACCCTGACGGTCTGGTCATCACGCCTGACATTCGCGCCACCCTGTGCGGCAATATAGAAATCAAACTCCCCCTCATCAGCAGCCGCGCGAGCCGCTTCAACACGCTCGTCAAAGTCGCTGGCAATGCTGACGCCGCGAGGCAGCTTTCTTAGCTCGCGATATGCGCCCATCGTCGGGATGCCAATCGGTTTAAACTGAGGGATGCGCCATGTTGACGCCCATGCGGTGACCGCTGAGGCGGTATCTTTCAGGGGTTTACCGGTGTCTTTATCGAGCTGGCCATCGAGCGCATAGCCGTCGATATTTTTAGCGATATATTTTGCGATATAGCCAGCCGCGCCGCCTTTGTTGAGGTGTTTAGCCTCGAAGCGATTACGCGCCGCTCCGCGCTCGTTACCGTCTTCCTTCATCGCATAGCGCCACATAATGTCGATAATCTGCTTACGCTGGCTGCGTTTGCAAAACAACATCATATGCCAGTGGGGAGTTGCATCGTGATGAGGCTCAACAACGCGCATCCCGTACACCTGCAAATCATTATCTTTGAATGCCGTGCGCATTTTGCTCCAGATGCTGCATAAATAGCGCTGACCATCTTTCGGCGTGTACGCCTCATCATTCCAGCCGTGATTAAGCTGGACGGTTTTATTCTCACCTTTCCCAACCTGACGGGTCGGGTGATATTTTGACGGCGTGGTGATGGTGATAAACATGCCAACGTCGCCGACTGATGCGGCGTAACGCTCAATACCGGCGATGGTATTCATCAGCTCCATACGACGAATTTCAGGGTTTGAAATACTCGCCATAACCTTGCTAATCAGGTCGATACGCTCGCCGTTCGCTTTATTCTCGAGCTCGCAGGATTTGAGGTATTCCAGATTAGCCAGGCGGCGCGCGTGAACGTCCCGAATTGCTGTCTTGCTGGCATACGGAGAACGGTCTTTATTGACCTCACCGGCAGCAATCAGCAGGGACTCACGCCAGCGCATGCGCTGGGCTTTAAGCTGGCTGACCCACCACTCGTTATTCATCATGCGCGCGATGGCCGAGTAGGCCATACGGATGGTCATCTGACCTTTCTGGTATTTCTTCCAGTACATCGGGGTGATGTTAAGCGCGCGCACCGCGCCAGCGAGCTGGCCGTAAAGATACGATTGAGCATCATCGGTAAACAGCGCCTCTTTGCTCCCGTATGCCTCGGTGTATTCATCGCTAAACTCTTCATACGCCATGAAAATCTGTGCAGATAATCGGGCGGCGAATTTCTTCAGCACTTTGTCATTCATATCCGGCAGCGTTTCAAATTCATCGCGTTCGGATAAAAGCCGTATCGATTTACTGGTGTCCATCCCGTACACCTGATTAACACGCTCGAGGCGCGGCCAGAGCCGCTCTTCGAATGTTTTTTTCAGGTAAAACAGGCCATGCACCGGGCTTTTAGTCCGGCGTATGTAGTTATAACGCGAGGTGAAATGCGAGCGCAGAAAGAACGGCAGGCGGTCAATCTTGAATAAAACCGCTTGCACCTGACGGAATTCGGCACGTGTAAGAGGTCTGTCGCGACCAATGGCCGCTTTTGGTTTATTCCATGGGAAAGCGCCGGTGAAGGGCTCACCGGCATTTTTGCGAAATGGTGGTGGAGGCGAAGGGGTGACACGCCCCCGGTTCTCAACGGCCATCGTTGCAGAAAGCCGCCTGACACTGTTCGGCCACGCGCTCAACCTGCACGGCCAGCGATTCAAATGCGGTTGCGTCGCCGGTCAGAATTGAATGATGCAGTAAACCGGAAACAAGCTGGCTCAATTTCGGATAATAACCGACAGTATTCAGCCACTCTTTACCGGCATTATTACCCGTCAGTGCAGTTTTCTTTTCGCATAAAATAAATTGAAACTGGTCACTGGTGACGACATAGCGGTCGCCGATTTCAATACGAATACCCATTAGTTAGACTCCTGACAAGATGATTCAACAATTCTGATAATTGTTTCGGTCAACTCTTTTACAAATTTCCCGGCATCAGGATTACCCACACCAAAGATGGTTGCCTGAGCCAATGAAATAATGCGCATTTTGTTAATAACGTCTTTTGTTGCTTCACGTCTGATTTGTTCATTACTTTTATTTGCTGGCATTTAAACAAGCCCCGTTAATTATGACTGCATCGTTAGAAAGGGAGACCATCATCAAAACCGGATTCGCTACGCTCGGCACGACGTCGCCGCTGCTGTTCGCGCCAGACATACTTGACGATTTTATTGATATCACTCGCTGACAAAGAAACTGCTGTAGTGCTGGCGGGCACAAAAGAAGGTTTAGAGGCAAGGTAAAACAGATAACCAACTTCGCCTGGTGCAAAAAACTCGTCTAAAACTGCTGAGATAATTTTGTTTATATCAACATTAAAAATAAATACTTGCTTATGCTTTTTAATAAAGCGCCAGCAATCATACACCTCGCAAGTATTGCTTTTATAAATAAGCTCTATTAATTCTTTCATTCCATTCTCCAGATAAAAGAAATCTCCACGCAGTTAAGCGCGTTAAATTCACTTCAAACCTAATTAATGCAAATACTGTTCAGGCTTCACCGATGTTAAAATCGTTGGTGCGTTTTCAAATAGCGCAATTAATTCACGCAGTGCGCGTAAGAGCTTCTCACGCCAATAACATGACGCCTCATCGGTGCGCCAGATGGGTTGATTAAATTCTTTTTCTGTTAACCCGGCATGCATGAAAAGAGCGCGGCGCTGGCTGACGGTCATGCGCCCGACAAACGTTGAGGCACTCGCGCCCATCTGGCGGGATTTAGAAAAGGTATTACGCAGCTCGTCAATCGCGTTAATCAGACGCTCGCGATCGGCGTCGTTCATTTCTTCTAGGCGCATATTTGCGTGACGCTGTTTTAACTGAGCATGAAAGCAAATTGTCAGGCGTTCGCGCTCCATCATCTGGTTATAGAAATCACAGGTATCAGACCAGCGAGGCGCGGCCAGATACTTTCCAATCAAGCCGCGGAGGGCGGCAGGTTGTTTGTCCACTATGGCAAATGTCATAACCGTCATAACGATAACCCTCTGGATTTTATGAAACGTTTAACCATGGAAATAAATCCCGGCTTACGGGTGCGAATGATGACTCCCTTACGTCCTTTACCATGAGTAATCTTGAACGGCATCGGGCGTTGGCTTTCGCTACGCAGTAACTGAGCAATGCAACGAGGTTCATTCATGAGCCTTTCCCCTAAGCAACCGCGCGACCATGAGCCGACTTGCTGTAGCTAATACGGTTTTTCCAGTCATGCCACTCGGTCGGAGCGTCCTGCACCAACTGTGCAGCATATTTATCCCACTCGCGGCGGTTTACCCATAACTCCGCTTGACCACCTGGTTTTAAAGGATCCGTCATGTAAAAAGCTGGCAATTTGCCGGACTTAGCCATTTCAGCCACTGCACGAGGACTTTTGCCGATATAAAGCGCAAACCCCTCTTTAGAAAGCAAGTCAGATGGATGTTCAGAAATACGGACCTCCTTCTTCTTAACAGAGCTTTCTGCGCTTCCTCCATCAACCGCAACACAAGAAATTTCTACACCTGTTGACAATTTGCTATCCTCCATAAGATTTGCATTTCACCAACTGGAGCTACTTAGAGCCATTTAAAGTGAATGCCAATGTTTAACTGCACATATAATTGGAGATTAGCAAAATTATGTCAAGTGAACAAAGCGAGAAGTTAAAACTCATCCGTGAGTCTGAACGTTTAAAAACAAAGGAACTTGCTGAATTAATTGGAATAAATTACTACACCTATCACGGCTACGAGTCTGGAAAATCCAAAATGCCGATGGACGCAGGTATGAAACTCTTTAAACACCCTCGATTTCGTAAGTACCGCGATTGGTTCATGTTTGATGAGACTGACCCCGAAGCCGGACAGATAGCTCCGGCGCTCGCACACTCTGGGCAAGATTTAACAACCTCGCAGCACTCAGACCAAAAGACTGGTTAACCATTCACCGTGCGCATATTTATTACAAAGTTTGTTTACTTGTTAACAAATACGGCGAGCAACGTAACCACAGGAGATTCAAACCGCAAAAAATAGCGTCAAAGGCACAAAAGAAGAATTTATACACCGCATGGAGAATCTTATGAGCATTAAGAAACTCGATGACGGTCGATATGAAGTGGACGTAAGGCCGCAGGGTGCAGACGGAAAACGCATCCGGCGCAAATTTAACACAAAGGGCGAGGCGCAAGCCTTTGAACGCCATGTACTGGTTAACTTTCACAATAAAGAGTGGATTGAAAAACCAGCAGACCGAAGAAGAATTACCGAACTTTTAGAACGTTGGTGGATATATCACGGCAAGATGCACCCCCGCGGGGATATCGAAAGGGGTCGACTTACAACAATAGCCGCAAAGTTTGAGGAAATGGGTATAACCAGAGCAGATCAACTAACCAAAAAATCGATAACCGATTACCGGGTGTTGATGATGAATGAGGGGTTGAAACCAGCCAGTGTAAACCGACATATGGCAATGATGAGCGGCGTATTCACAAAACTGATTGATGCAGAGGAATACAACTGCCCTAATCCGTTCAGGGATATCAAGCGGTTGAAAGAGGCTTCTTTCGAAATGGCTTTTTTGTCAGGCGAGGAGATTGAAGCTCTGTTAACCCGCCTTGATGGCGACGAGCTCAGCGCCGTTCTAGTTTGTTTGTCAACCGGCGGCAGGTGGGGTGAAGTTTCTGACTTAAAAGCCGAGCACATCATAAATCAGATGGTTACATTCATGAAAACCAAAAACGGGAAGCGCAGGACAATCCCCCTTTCGCTTGACCTAATAAAGCGAATCAAGAAGAAAAACTCAGGCAGGCTCTTTAACGCCAGTTACTACAAAGTACGTACCGCCTTAAAAGAGGTTAAACCCGATTTACCAGATGGACAGGCCGTACATGTTTTGAGGCACACATTTGCCACACATTTTATAATGAATGGAGGTAACATAATCACATTGCAGCGCATATTGGGTCATTCAAACATACAGCAAACTATGACCTACGCACATTTCGCGCCGGATTTCCTGCAAGATGCAGTGACACTAAATCCGGTGTCTGGAATGTCCATAATGCGTCCATAAACCAGAGCTACTTAGAGCGAATTAGAGCGATATGAGTAATTTAAATCACTGTAATACAACAGAAAACCCCGCTGCATCGGGGGCTACCAAGTCAGTTATTGGTCGCATTCACTCCTTTGAATCCTGTGGCACTGTTGATGGCCCGGGCATCCGCTTTATTACCTTCTTTCAGGGCTGCCTGATGCGCTGCCTGTATTGCCATAACCGTGACACGTGGGATACACACGGCGGTAAAGAAGTCACCGTCGACGAATTAATGAAAGAGGTGGTGACCTATCGCCACTTTATGAACGCATCCGGCGGCGGCGTGACGGCGTCTGGCGGCGAAGCTATCCTGCAAGCTGAATTCGTACGTGACTGGTTCCGCGCTTGTAAAAAAGAAGGTATTCATACCTGTCTGGATACCAACGGTTTTGTTCGCCGCTACGATCCGGTGATCGATGAGCTGCTGGAAGTCACCGACCTGGTCATGCTCGATCTCAAACAGATGAACGATGAAATCCATCAGAATCTGGTCGGCGTATCTAACCATCGTACGCTGGAGTTCGCGCGTTACCTGTCAAACAAAGACATCAAAGTGTGGATCCGCTATGTTGTCGTACCTGGCTGGTCTGATGACGATGACTCCGCACACCGCCTCGGAGAATTTACTCGCGATATGGGTAACGTTGAAAAAATCGAGCTGCTGCCTTACCACGAGCTGGGCAAACACAAATGGGTAGCAATGGGCGAAGAGTACAAACTGGATGGCGTCAAACCACCGAAGAAAGAGACCATGGAGCGCGTGAAGGGCATTCTCGAGCAATATGGACATAAAGTGATGTATTGAGTTTTAGCCACCACGAAACGGCTGCCCTGAACGGCAGCCGTTTTGCTATCTAAGCGACAACCACTCGAATTAAAGGAAAGGACGCCATGCGGTTATTCATTTCTGGCATGTTGCTGTTATCTGTCCAATACGTAAATGCCGCCAGCAACTGTGATATCAACGCCATTGTGCAACATGCGTGGCCAGATGCAAAACCGACAGCGGAAGGCAAGCTACTCACACAACATAATCAGGTTATCGATATCACAGGTAACTCACCGCAAAGCGCAATTTGCCGTGTCTGGCCAGCCCACCCGGAACTGACCCTAGCGGCGATTCCGCTGATGGCACAACAATATAGCGATTACGATCGCATTGGCGATCTGGAGCTTCTGGTACTGGATTCCACAAGCCTCGACGTAAAACAGCGGCTACACCTGCCCGAACGTATGAATGACGATGCCATTCAAATTACCGGTCTGGCGCTGGATACTGCGCGCTGGAAAGTTACCCCAGATCAGACCGCATTTGGCTTACGAGTCGCCCGCACCGGCAGTTCCCGTGTAAATCCTTTTAGTGAAGATGCGCTATCGCTGTTTGTTATTGAAAATAATCAACTACGGGCGGTATTAAACGGAATCGTACTTGAGAATAGCACCGGTGAATGGGACGGGAACTGTGTGGGAACATTCCACGACATTAAACGCACCCTTGCCCTTGCGCCTGATTCACATAATGGGTACATCGATATTCGGGTAAACGAGAAAAACGTGGAATCAACGGCCTATACAGACGCCAACGAGCAGTGCGCATCAAAGGATAAACCGGGGAAAGTCAGTTGGGTGCTGCGTTATGATGGCAAACAGTATGCCATCCCAAAAGAACTGTCCCCGTTGTTTTGAGAAGCAAAGCAGGAGATAGCATCACTATCTCCTGCTCTTCTGCCACACTTGTCTTTAGCGTACTCTTCTCGCCAGTAGCGGGAAAATCAATCCCAGTCCAACCAGCACAAATGGCGTCACAATATTCAGCGTGAGCTGGAATGTCCACTCAGGGGTAAAGGCTTCCATTTTCGGGAAAATCCCGGTCAGACAGGCAAATGCGGTAAAGGCAAAGCACCAGATCCCCACGGTCATCGCAAGCGAGCGGTTGCGAATAAAGACATATTCCGATTTATATTTTTGCGCCAGGCGAATAACGGCAATGAACGCCACAAACACCCATAAATAACGCAATGGCATCACGACAGAGTTAAGATTCAATAGCCATTTATACAGGTTGTTCATGTCGCCAATTCCCAGCGTTGGCAACATAATCAAAATCGCCACCAGCACCAGCGTCAGAATATAACCATTTACCGGCGTACCGGAAGCGTTGGTTTTACACAGGCTCTCGGGAATATATTTACGATCAGCATCACCCAGCAGAACTTTAAGCGGTGCATCAATAGAAAATACCAATGCCGCAATCTGTCCCAGCGTATTGGCAATCGCGTAAATAACCATCAGCGAATTACCCATACCATAATACTCACCCAATTTCTGGAAGGCGTAATATTGACCATTCGTCATCAGGTCATCTGGAATATGCCGGGAGTCAAACATCATTCCCATAGCCAGCGACCCGAGAATCGCGCATACCGCTACCATAACAGCCAGAACGAGCATCCCTTTTGGAAATTCTTTGCCCGGATTACGTGTCTGATTAACATATGGCGAAATTTTCTCCGCACCGCCCACGGCAAAGACCAGCATGGAGATCGTGGTAATGTAGGTAAAATCGATGTGTGGGATAAACGATTCCCAGGTGATATTGGTTGTCGCTATTTGCACATCCGTAATTGCAGGCGCGGTTACCGCCATCACGACATACAAAATGGACATCACAAACATCGCGATGCCTGCAACTGACCCAACAATTTTCAGTGACTTCATGCCACGGGACGCAACCCACATGAAAAAGACAAACAGCGCCAGCGTCAGCCCCTGCAACGCCACGACGGTGTACTCTTTAATCAACGAACCATCGCCCTTCAGCGCCCATCCCAGCGCAATCAGAATAGCCTGCGGTTTTTGCGCCAGATAAGGTATATGAACAACCCAATAGGTCCAGGCAGCAAGATAGGCCAACCCTGGCCCCATAGTATGTTTAATCCAGGTACTGACGCCGCCTTTACCCTCTTTAAAGGTTGAGCCAAGCTGCCCGACGATCAACGCATAAGGAATAAAATAGAGCGCGAAAATAAATATCCAGGAGGAGACAACAACCAATCCCTGATTAGCATAGTTGTTGACGACGTTACCAAAGCCCCAGACGGTAATAAATGACATTAATGCAATGTTGTACCATCGCAATTGTTTTTCCTGCACACCAGCCATACGCAATCCTTTGTGGAAGCTTTTTGATTATCAATATATGAGGCGTGGGATTATGCGCGGTAAAATGAGCGAGCGGAAACGGCAGGATGTAAAACTATAACCTTCTGCACACTTTATTTTCAGGACAGACGTGTGCGATTAAATAATGCAGGTTCCCATAAAGCATACATAAACAGTATGTATGGGAACCTGTTCATATTCTGTTAAATCAGGTCAAATGTGCGCAATAGAATTGGGCGTATGGCCCGTCTTACGCAGCAGCATCAGTAAATAAATAAACGATACGCTGGCGATCATGATAAACAACAAGCTATCTGAATAATTCTGCATTAGCATCGCAGTAAACGAAGGTCCCAGCAGGCTACCCACGGTATAGCTCAATAACAATGCCTGATTCATGGCGACCAGCTGATGATGTTCCACCTTTTCACAGGCCCAGGCCATCGCGACCGGATAGAGGGTAAAGCCTGCCGCACCCAACATAAACAACGCGGGCGCCATCGCCGCCTGATTCAGCATGGCGATACTCCCGACGATCACCACGAAGACCTGGACGCGTAAAACCAGCAGACGTCCCAGCTTATCCGCCAGACGGCCAATCGGCCATTGCCCCAGAATACCGGCACTTACCAGAACCGCCATCCAGAAACCAATGCTGGCGTTGCTCACCCCCTGATGGTTGAGATACAGCGGCATCAGGCCATACAAAGACCCCAGCACGATCCCGGAAATAATGCAGCCATTAACGCCCAGGCGCGCCTGACGCAACCTCAGCATGGAGACAATAGGCGTAGACTGCTGTTCATCGCCCTGCTGATTAGCAATGCGCGTAAAGAGCAGTGGCAAAACACCCGCCAGGATAGTACCCGTCACCCACGGCAGGACGTTCATCAATTCTGTTGATACTTTACTAACCAGCAGTTGGCCTAAAAACGTTCCCACGTAATAGATCATCATATAGGCGGCAAGTAACCGTCCGCGATTACGTGACGTCCCGCTGCACATCAGCGCGCTTTCCACGACCACCCAGATCATGGCGCAGCCAACACCGGCGATAAAACGCCATGTCATCCAGCTCCAGAATCCCACCATAATCCCCAGCCCGACACAGCCCGCGGCAAAAATAAGCGAGGCGATGTAATAGCTGCGGTTAAAACCAAGGTGTTTTATTAAATACCCTGTCAGCAACGTCCCTACCAGATTACCGGTAAAGTAAGACGAGCTCACCACGCCTACCTGCCAGGTAGGGAGATTTTCATGGGCGAGCCAAAGCGGGACGAGCGTGTTTAACACGGCGATCGCCAGGGTCAACAGAAGTAGCCCGCACAGCAATAGCATGACGGGACGGGTATAGGTGGACATGAATAAAAACCGTGAGGAAGTTCAAATTTCATGCGCATCATGCCACTGCTAAAAACATTGTCAATCGGCGGAATCAGAGGGCTGAGGCGCTTTCTGGTCGATCGATTTGCATTACTGATTCTTAATGTGAATAGATAAAAAACACAAAAACACATCTGCTTGTTTTTATTGATCTAAAACAAAAATCTCGCGTTACGTTCAGTCGAAAAATTTCATGGACTCCCCTTACTTTTATTTCTTACTAAACTCTATGCGGGATGCTGAGCTGCATTGTCTTCAAAATAGAACAGTGAGTTCTTATTTATCTATCTAATCCAAATATCGTTCTTTTCGTAGACTTAAACTCATCAAATTTCCCCACTGATACTGAACAGGAGAAATACCATGACTAAACCTTACGTAAGACTTGATAAAGACAATGCGGCAGTACTGCTGGTCGACCATCAGGCTGGCCTGCTCTCTCTGGTTCGGGATATCGATCCCGATAAATTTAAAAACAACGTGCTTGCGCTCGGTGACTTAGCAAAATACTTCAACCTCCCAACCATTCTGACAACCAGTTTTGAGACAGGACCAAACGGACCGCTGGTACCGGAACTGAAAGCTCAATTTCCGGATGCGCCCTACATTGCTCGCCCAGGAAACATTAACGCATGGGATAACGAAGATTTCGTGAAAGCAGTAAAAGCGACCGGCAAAAAGCAGCTGATTATCGCTGGTGTCGTGACGGAAGTTTGCGTCGCTTTCCCAGCGCTCTCGGCTATTGAAGAAGGTTTTGACGTCTTTGTTGTCACCGATGCTTCAGGCACGTTTAATGAAATTACCCGCCATTCAGCATGGGATCGGATGTCTCAAGCAGGCGCTCAATTGATGACATGGTTCGGAGTAGCATGCGAACTGCACCGCGACTGGCGCAACGATATCGAAGGTCTGGCGACGTTGTTCTCTAATCACATTCCGGATTATCGCAATCTGATGACCAGCTATGACACGTTAACTAAGCAGAAGTAAAGACTGGGGCAAAACACTGACCTGACATGTAGCCGGATAGCGCGCAGCTTTAAGGCCTACGGTTATTGTAGGCTTGTTAAAGCACAAGGCGCCATCCGGCATATTATGGATTAACTCGCCACCGCCATACCGACGGTCATATGCAGCCCGTAGAACACGCCACGACCAATCAGCTCGCCGACTAACAGCAGAATAAACGCGACAGAAAGCAACGGAACGGCAGGCTGGTAACCCTTCACTTGCGGTACTATCCAGCAGCACAACGCTAACGCCAGTGCCACAATCCGCCACGCCATCAGCGAACCGTAATCCGGAACCAGCGCAGAGGCCTGTTGAATAGAACTGTGGATTGTCGCCAGTTCAGTCCCCTGCATTACCGACATGATGGCACTCACGACCAGAGCAAGCACTGATATAGCCGGCAGCAGGCGCATCGCCCAACCATCCACGCCAGCAATTCTCAGTAACAGATATCCCAGCAGCGGACCGCCCATAAACATCGTCAGGAAGAAGCCCAGCGGTGTCCAGACGCTGTACCAGGTCGGTACGGTATCGATGGTGTTATACACGCGCACCATCATCCAGACAAAAACCACACCCAGCACCATGGTGACAACTAACCACAGATTGCGTAATGCGGGCGACATTTTCTTCAACATAGCCAGCAGCCAGCCGATACCGCCAACGGCAAAGAAGAGTGAGCCGCTGGCAATTTCGTTACTCAACGCAGATGACCCAACGCGATTGAGTGAGTTAAAGGCGCGCATCGGTGAGCCCAAGTGGAGCATAGAGGCAATAAAACCAATGCCCATTAATACCCACAGCCCAAACATGCAGGTAATTACGCGTTGCTGCGATTCTGGGCGTAAGCCCCCTTTCATCAACGCCAGCGCCAGAACAATAAAACCGCCAACCACACACTGTCCGAAGACCGTGAAGATCATCAGCGGCCATTCATGCCATCCACTTCCCATCTTACACCTCCTTCGGATTAGCCAGATAACCTGTGGTATCCCCGGTCGGGCGGCTATTGGCGTTAGGTTTGATGACAATGCTCGGTTTGGTAAAGTGCGCGCCTGGCAGTGGCGCAACCGCAGCCAAAGTACCGTGTTTTTTGCGCAGTTCATCAATTGGGCCAAAATCCAGCGCACGCAGTGGACAGGACTCGACGCAAATAGGTTTCTTACCTTCAGCGACGCGCTCATGGCAGCCATCGCATTTGGTCATGTGCCCTTTGTCAGCATTATACTGTGGTGCGCCGTAAGGACAGGCCATGTGGCAATAGCGGCAGCCGATGCACACATCTTCATCGACAACGACAAAACCATCTTCACGTTTGTGCATCGCACCGCTCGGACACACCTTGGTACAGGCCGGGTCTTCACAGTGGTTACACGCAATGGAGAGGTAATAGGCAAAGACGTTCTGATGCCAGACGCCGTTGTCTTCCTGCCAGTCACCGCCCGCGTACTCATAAATGCGGCGGAAGCTGACTTCAGGGGTTAAATTTTTGAAATCTTTGCACGCCAGTTCGCAGGTTTTGCAACCGGTGCAACGGCTGGAATCAATAAAAAATCCATACTGGGTTGTCATCGGTTACTCCTTACACCTTTTCAACCTGAACAAGGTTCGTGTGTGATGGGTTCCCCTTCGCGAGAGGAGACGGACGCTGGGTCGTCAGGACGTTAATACAACCGCCCTGGTCCACGCGTTTTGCGTCCGGGTCATACCACGCCCCTTCGCCCAATGCCACCACGCCAGGCATCATACGCGGCGTTACTTTCGCCTCGATGTGCACTTCACCACGATCGTTAAAGATGCGCACCTTGTCGCCGTTGTTAATGCCGCGTCGCTGTGCATCCATCGGGTTGATCCACATTTCCTGACGGCAGGATGCTTTCAGAACATCCACGTTGCCATAGGTCGAGTGGACGCGAGACTTATAGTGGAAGCCGGTCAACTGCAGAGGGAATTTCTCCACCAGCGGATCGTTTAAGCTCTCAAAACCTGGGGTATAAATCGGCAGTGGATCAATCACATCACCTTCCGGCAGCTCCCAGGTTGACGCGATCTCGGCAAGCTGCTGCGAATAAATTTCGATCTTACCTGACGGCGTGGTCAGCGGATTGGCGTTAGGATCCTCACGGAACGCCTTGTAGGCCACGTGATGTCCCTGCGGGTCGCGCTGTTTAAAGATCCCCTGCTTGCGGAATTCTTCAAACGTTGGCAGTTCAGGAATGGCTTTGCGCGACTGCTCGTACAGATGACGCATCCACTCTTCCTGAGTACGACCTTCTGTAAACTGCTGCTCAACACCAAGGCGTTTCGCTAGCTCACTGGTCATCTGGTAGATAGTCTTGCATTCGAAGCGTGGTTTGATCGCCTGATCGGTGAAAATCACATACGACATATTTCCGCAGGAGGCATCCAGTGCGAAGTCCATCTGCTCCGAAGCGGTGCAGTCCGGCAGCAAAATATCCGCGTATTTCGCCGAGGAGGTCATATGACAGTCGATGACAACGATCATCTCGCACTTCTTATCATCCTGTAGGATTTCATGTGTGCGGTTGATATCAGAGTGCTGGTTAATCAGACAGTTACCGGCATAGTTCCAGATCATCTTAATCGGAACATCGAGCTTATCTTTGCCACGAACACCGTCACGCAGCGCCGTCATCTCCGGACCTCGCTCAATGGCGTCCGTCCACATAAACATAGAGATGCTGGTTTCGACTGGGTTTTCCAGCGTAGGCATACGTTCAAACGGCAAACTGTATGAGCCCTCACGCGCCCCGCTGTTGCCGCCGTTAATCCCAACGTTACCGGTAAGGATTGCCAGCATAGAAATGGCACGAGTCGCTATTTCACCGTTAGCATGGCGCTGCGGTCCCCACCCCTGACTGATATATGCCGGTTTAGCGCTACCGATTTCACGTGCCAGTTTGACGATTCGATCAGCAGGAATACCGGTAATTTGCGCTGCCCATTCCGGGGTCTTGGCGATACCGTCTTTGCCCTGCCCAAGAATATACGCCTTATAGTGACCGTTTTTCGGTGCGTCGGCCGGTAAGGTTTTCTCGTCGTAACCCACGCAGTATTTATCAAGGAACGGTTGATCGACCATGTTTTCGGTGATCAGCACATACGCCAGACCATTCACCAGCGCCGCATCGGTACCTGGGCGGATCGGGATCCATTCATCTTCACGACCCGCACCGGTATCCGTGTAGCGAGGATCGATAATAATCATGCGGGCATTGGATTTCTGTCGCGCCTGTTCAAGGTAATAGGTTACCCCACCCCCGCTCATACGGGTTTCACCTGGGTTATTCCCGAACAGAACCACCAGCTTGCTGTTTTCAATGTCGGACGGGCTGTTACCGTCTGCCCAGCCGCCGTAGGTGTAGTTCAACCCGGCAGCGATTTGCGCTGAAGAGTAGTCACCGTAGTGGTTCAGGTAGCCGCCACAGCAGTTCATCAGACGTGCTACCAGCGTTTTGCCTGGCGGCCAGGAGCGTGTCAGGGTGCCGCCCAGCGTACCTGTGCCGTAGTTCAGGTAGATAGACTCGTTGCCGTAGTCTTTGATAAGACGCTGCATATTGCTGGCAATGATGTCGTAGGCTTCATCCCAGCTGATACGCTCAAATTTCCCTTCGCCACGTTTACCGACACGTTTCATCGGGTATTTCAGACGGTCGGGATTATAAACGCGACGACGCATGGAGCGACCACGCAGACAGGCGCGTACCTGGTGCAAGCCGTCATAGTTGTCATCACCGGTGTTGTCGGTTTCAACATACTTTATTTCACCGTCTACCACGTGCATACGCAGAGGACAGCGGCTACCACAGTTCACCGTACACGCGCTCCAGATGACTTTCTCATTGGCCTGTGTCGGATTAAGGGCTTCTGCAGCATTTGCAATACGGGTAAATGGCAGGGTAAACGCGCTACTGGCCACCGCCAGTCCGCCTATCGCCGTCGTTTTCACCAAACCTCGGCGACTAACCTCAGCTGCCAGCATGGCATCGGGGATCTTAGTTTTCATAGTGGCTCGCTCTGCTGCTCACAATAAACAAAAGAGAAATACTCGTTATATAGATTTTTATATAGCGTTAATATCAATATACAGACTGGTAGATACTGAATTTGCGAAAAGACAGAGATAAATACTGACTTTCATTCGAAGGCAGTATTACTCCTATGGAGGTAGGCGTTATTGTCCGACGTCAAACGGGCATAAAAAAAGCGCCCTGAGGCGCTTTTTTAGCAAAGAAAGGCAGCTTAGCCGATAAATTCCAGGCCATTCATGTACGGACGTAACACTTCCGGAACCTGAATACGGCCATCAGCCTGCTGATAGTTTTCCATCACCGCAACCAGCGTACGTCCAACCGCCAGACCGGAACCGTTCAGCGTATGTACTAAACGGGTCTTTTTGTCGGATTTGCTGCGGCAACGCGCCTGCATACGACGAGCCTGGAAATCCCACACGTTGGAGCAAGAGGAGATTTCGCGATAGGTGTTCTGCGCCGGGATCCACACTTCCAGATCGTACGTTTTGCATGCGCCGAAGCCCATGTCGCCTGTGCACAGGATGATCTTACGGTACGGCAGGCCCAGCAGCTGAAGAACCTTCTCAGCATGGCCGGTCATCTCTTCCAGCGCGTCCATAGAGTCTTCCGGGCGAACGATCTGCACCATTTCAACTTTATCGAACTGGTGCATACGGATCAGACCACGGGTATCACGACCGTAAGAACCTGCTTCAGAACGGAAGCACGGCGTATGCGCGGTCATTTTGATCGGCAGCGCATCTTCGTCAATGATTTCGTCGCGAACCAGGTTGGTCAGCGGAACTTCTGCCGTTGGGATCAGCGCATAGTTGCTGCTGTCAGCTTCTTCATCCAGCGGACGGGTGTGGAACAGATCGCCAGCAAATTTCGGCAGTTGCCCTGTTCCGTACAGCGTGTCATGGTTAACCAGATACGGAACGTAGTTTTCGCTGTAACCATGCTGCTCGGTATGCAGATCCAGCATGAACTGAGACAGCGCACGGTGCATGCGCGCGATCTGCCCTTTCATCACGACGAAACGAGAGCCGGTCAGCTTAACCGCAGCGGCAAAATCAAGACCCGTGTGCATTTCACCCAGGGTAACGTGATCGCGCACTTCGAAATCAAACTCACGCGGCGTACCCCAACGGCTGACTTCAACGTTGTCATTTTCATCTTTACCCACCGGAACGTCGTCCGCTGGCAGGTTAGGAATGGTCAGCGCAATGTCGCGGATCTCGGCCTGTAAGGTATCAAGTTCAGCTTTCGCGGCATCCAGCTCTTCGCCCAGTTTGTTCACTTCCAGACGTAAAGACTCGATATCTTCCCCGCGCGCTTTTGCCTGGCCGATGGATTTCGATCGAGAGTTACGCTCTGCCTGCAGGTTTTCAGTTTGTACCTGCAGAACTTTACGACGCTCTTCAAGAGCGCGCAGCTTATCTACATCCAGCTTAAAGCCCCGGCTTGCCAGTTTTTCTGCGACTGCGTCTGGCTCATTACGCAGCAGATTGGGATCGAGCATGCTTATCCTGTGCTTATCGAATTAAAATAGGAGAAAGTGACCACAGCCTGCGGTCACAGGGATACAGAGACAACATTACCGCAACGATAACACTAACGGTAGCGTTTTATAGGGCTATTTTGATCCTGTCCGGCGAGCCAGGCGAGCTTTTCGCCAATCTTGCCTTCAAGACCTCTGTTTGTGGGATGATAATAGCGCGTTTGTGCCATTTTCTGCGGGAAGTACTCTTCTCCGGCGGCATAGGCATTTGGTTCATCATGGGCGTAACGATACTCCTGACCATAGCCCATTTCTTTCATCAGCTTAGTTGGCGCATTGCGCAGGTGGACCGGCACGTCGTAATCCGGACGTTCGCGGGCATCAGCCAGCGCGGCTTTGAAGGCGGTGTAAACCGCATTACTTTTCGGCGCGCAGGCCAGATAAACAATCGCCTGAGCAATCGCTCGTTCACCTTCCGCGGGTCCCACGCGGGTAAAGCAGTCCCATGCGGAAATTGCCACCTGCATGGCGCGAGGGTCGGCATTGCCGACATCTTCAGAGGCAATGGCCAGACAGCGACGGGCAACATACAGCGGGTCACCGCCTGCACTAATGATGCGCGCATACCAATAAAGCGCCGCATCCGGGGCGCTGCCGCGAACCGATTTGTGTAATGCGGAGATGAGATCGTAAAAACGATCACCTTTATTATCAAAGCGTGCGCTGCGTTCACCGGCAATTTCAGTGAGCAATTCTGGTTTCAATACGCGCTTACCGGAATCATCAACTTCGGCCATATCGGCCATCATTTCCAGCGTATTCAGCGCTCGCCGCGCGTCGCCATTCACCAGTTCGGCAATCGCCCGACGCGTCTCTGGCGGCAGTACGATATCCTGACCACCGTAACCCCGGGCTTTATCTGACATCGCCTGGTCCAGCACCTGTTCAATATCGTCGGTGGTTAACGATTTCAGTAAATAAACACGCGCCCGCGACAACAGTGCCGAGTTCAGTTCAAACGAGGGATTTTCAGTGGTGGCGCCAATAAACGTGATGGTACCGTCTTCAATATGCGGTAAAAACGCATCCTGTTGGCTTTTATTAAAACGGTGAACTTCGTCCACGAACAGGATCGTACGTCGACCCGCGTTACGATTCTGACGCGCCCGCTCAATCGCTTCACGAATTTCTTTTACACCAGACGTGACCGCCGAAATTCGTTCAACATCGGCGTTAGCGTAACGGGCAATAACTTCGGCTAGCGTGGTTTTCCCCGTCCCCGGCGGACCCCATAAAATCATAGAGTGCAGGTGCCCGGCCTCGATGGCGCGCGGCAAGGGTTTACCCGCAGCCAGCAGATGCTGCTGGCCGATGTACTGCGCTAAATTTTCTGGCCGCATACGTGCGGCCAGTGGCTGAAAGGTATTATCAGAAAAGTCGAGCGACAGATTGCTCACTCACACGCCTCTACTTACGTTGATCGTCAACCGTTACACCTTGCGGCGGGGTAAAGGTGAATTTCGAAGGTTCAATCGCACCATTCTGCTGAGATTTCAGCTGATAGCTGCTGCGCTGATCGTCTTGCTCAACGGCACTGAACTGATGGATCGTCCCGTCCCGCCCAACATTGATAGTAAACTGCTTCAGGTTACCGCTGCTGGTTTTTGGCGTCAGCACGAAATCATCGCCGTTTTGCTTAATGTTGTACTGTTGCCAGTCGCTGGCCTGGTTACGCGCAATCAGCATAAACGGCGTGTTGCCCGTAGCGTCTTTCAACCAGGTCGCAGTCGCCTGCTCAACAAACGGGTTAAAGAACCACAGCGTTTTACCATCGGAAACCAGAATGCTCTCGTCAGGCTGCGTCATATGCCAGTTAAACAGATTAGGGCGTTTAACCCATAAGTCGCCCTGACCTTCCTGCACCGCCGCGCCGCTACCGTCCGTGACCTTCTGAGTAAAGCTGGCATGGAAGCTACTGACTTTATCCAGACGGCTTTTCAGGTCGCTGGCAGCATCAGCCCAGACGCTGCTCACCACAAAGCTAGACAGTAATGCACAGGTGATTGCGATTCTTTTCATCGTTATTCCTCAAAATACGTCACTCCCAACGGGGAGATCCCTCTGCTATCCATTTCAGGCCAAAAATCAGCATGAGGAAAGTAGAAAATACTGAATTACTTAACTTTGCAATCATTCGAAGGGCGGCGGAGCCAGCACTTCACGATTACCATTATGCCCTTGTTCGCTGACTATTCCCTGCGCTTCCATCTGTTCGATGATGCGCGCCGCTCGGTTGTAACCGATACGGAACTGACGCTGGACGCCGGAGATTGAGGCTTTGCGTTTCTGAGTAACAAAGTTCACCGCCTGATCGAACAGCGGATCCAGTTCTTCGCCACCATCAAAGCCGCCACCGCCGCCTTCGCTTTCGCTGTCAGAGGTAATGCCATCAACGTATTGTGGACGGCCGCGCGCTTTCCAGTCCTGAACTACCGCGTGAACTTCTTCATCGCGTACAAAGGCGCCGTGTACACGTACAGGGATCGTCGAGTTTGGTGCAGAATAAAGCATGTCACCCATACCCAACAGCGATTCCGCGCCGCCCTGGTCAAGGATGGTACGCGAGTCAATTTTACTCGACACTGTAAAGGCGATACGCGTAGGGATGTTCGCTTTAATCAGACCGGTGATAACGTCAACTGACGGTCGCTGGGTTGCCAGCACCAGGTGGATACCCGCCGCACGCGCTTTTTGCGCCAGACGAGCAATCAGTTCTTCCACCTTTTTGCCAACGGTCATCATCAGGTCAGCGAATTCATCCACCAACACCACGATATACGGCAGTTTTTCCAGCACCGGATGCTGAACATCCATGCTGTCGCCCGGCTTCCAGTATGGGTCTGGAATCGGACGTCCCATACGGGCGGCTTCAGCAATCTTATCGTTATAACCGGCAAGGTTACGCACGCCAAGCGCCGACATCAGTTTGTAGCGACGTTCCATTTCATTGACGCTCCAACGCAAGGCATTGGCGGCATCTTTCATGTCGGTCACAACTTCAGTCAGCAGATGTGGAATACCTTCATAAACAGAAAGTTCCAGCATTTTCGGGTCAATCATGATAAAGCGAACGTCTTCCGGCTGCGCTTTGTACAGCATGCTGAGGATCATGGCGTTCACCCCAACAGACTTACCGGAACCGGTTGTCCCTGCCACCAGCAGGTGCGGCATTTTAGCCAGATCGGCCACCACCGGTTCGCCCGCTATATCTTTGCCCAGCACCACAGTCAGCGGAGATGAGTTATCACGGAATTTAGCGTTATCCAGCACTTCTCGCAGATAGACGGTTTGACGTTTTTTGTTCGGTAACTCCAGTCCGACATACGGTTTGCCTGGAATAACCTCGACCACACGTACCGCCGCGGTCGACAATGAACGCGCCAGATCTCGTGACAGGTTAGAAATACGCGCTGCTTTAACCCCTGGAGCCAGATTAAGCTCAAAGCGGGTAATCACCGGGCCAGGAGAATAGTTCACCACATCGGCTTTAATGCGGAAATCCGCCAGACGCGCTTCCACCAGACGTGCCATTTGTTCCAGTGCGAACGTATCTATCGGCTCAACTTCGCTCGGCGGCGGCGTGAGCAGATCTAACGATGGCAGCGGCGTGCTTGGACGGTGCGCCGGACGACTATCCCCATTACGCATCAGCAGCGGATGGATCAGACTATCCTGCGGCGGCGGTGTAGCAGGCTGCGCTGGCTGCTGATAATGCTGCTGCGGTGCAACTGGCTGCGCTGGCTGTTGATAATGCTGCTGCGATGCAACTGGCTGCACCGGTTGCTGGTAGTGCTGCTGCGATTCAACTGGCTGCGCTGGTTGCTGATAATGCTGCTGTGGTGCAACAGGCTGTGCCGGTTGCTGATAGTGCTGCTGCGGTGCAACTGGCTGCGCCGGTTGCTGATAATGCTGCTGCGGCGCAACTGGTTCCTGGTACTGCGGCGCGGGCTCCGGCATTACGCCAGGCGTAAACAGCGGCTCATGCGGCCCCTCATCCACCAGCGTTTTCATTGGCGAAAATTCAAAGTCATCGAGGGAGAACGGATTCGCTCCGACAGGCTGTTCACCGGAATAACGCTGCTGCTGAGAAGACGCAAACTGGCGAGCCAGTTCCGCTTCTGCGGCTGAATCTTCGTCATCAGTCTGGTGGGTATCGTCCTGATACTCTTCGCCATAACGATGCTGCTGCGACTGAGCGAACTGACGTGCCAGCTCGTCCTGCTGCATTGCATCCATTTCATCGTCACTGTACGCATCTGTATCAAGCTGCTCTTCGCGCGCTTTCTCTTCAGCCATACGCTGTGACGGCAGTTTTATGCCATATGAAGCCAGTTCACGACGAGTAGGCACGCGCACACGATTCGGACGCGGCAACTGCGGGCCAATGCCCTCTTTCACCTGCGGACGCGGCGTACCGCTGCCTGCAAGGCTAAAGACAGGTGCTGCGGCAGCGGCACCTGCCCCTAACGCGGCGCTTTTTACGCCAGCGGCCAGCGGTGCAACGGCAGCAACAGACTCAACGGGTGGTATGGATGCAGTCGCTGGCATAGATGGCGTAGACGGCTTAACACGCTCAGGCTCCTGAGCAGGTTCTGGAATCGGCTGATACCATGCGGCCAGTTGCTCACGCTCACGCGCACGTTTCTCTTCGACTTCTTCAAAGTAATAGAGCGGCGGACGAGTCGGTTTAACTTCTTCAACCACCGGCTCAGGTTCCACCACTGTTGGTTGTTCAACCACAGGCTGCTGGAACGTAGTGCTCTGTTGAAAAGTTGGATCCTGCTGATAAACAGGTTGCTGCACAGGCTCCGGCTGATAACCAGGCTGCTGGAATGCGGTGTTCTGTTGAGAGGTCGGATCCTGTTGATAGACAGGTTGCAGCACGGGCTCCGGCTGATAAACAGGTTCCGGCTGCGGCGCGACAGGCTGCGTATAAACAGGTTCAACGGGCTGCTGTGCGTAATATTGCGGCTGCGGACTCTGCTCCACAACCGGTTGTTGCCATGGCTCATACGGCTGCTGCACCGGAGGTTGCGCGTACTGGGCTGGCTGCGGATAACCTTCAGGCGCTGGTGCAATCGCGGCATCACCGGTTTGCGGGCCAGGCACGGGTTGCCAGGCCACGGTTGGGACCGGTTGCTCCATAACAGTGTTGGTCACGGGTGACGTTTGCAGTAACGGATCGACCGGTGCGCTCCAGGCCTGAGCGGCTGTTGTAGCTGCAACTGCTGCAGCCACAGGCTCGGTCACCGAGTGGCCGTTAAGCAGTGGATCAAGTTCGTCATATTCAGGCAGCGTCGCGCGATTACCGGAAAACAGCACATCATTAGGATCGGCAACCACGCCACGGGCGCTGTATTCAATTTCGTCTTCATCATCCATGCGTTTGCCGGAAAACAGCGCCGCATCGGTATGACGACCAAGCGGGTTGGTAAATTTCTCCGCCAGACGTTTACGGCGCGCTAACGCACCGCGCAGAATACGAGCTCGGCGCGATTCATGGGGTTTGCCATCAGCGGCGTCGACAGACTCTTCTTCGTCTTCATATTCTTCGTCATCGACCCAGGTATCGTCGCGGCGGGTACGGTTGCTGGCAAACGTCAGGATATTGAGTAACCAGCCGCCCAGTTTTTCCGCAATGCTCACCCATGACCAACCGGTGAACAGTGTTAATCCCGCTGCCCAAATGCACAACAACGTCAGCGTGCCGCCGCTGCTGTGCAGCAATGGTTGTAGCGTGGTGCTGAGCAGACTGCCGATCACGCCGCCAGAGGCGAAATACCAGATGTCATCGGCGTTAATTGCGGCCAGCCCGCAGGAAGTGAGAATCAGCGCCAGAACGCCAATAATGCGCAGCGAGACGGCAAAATAATCGACGTATTCGTCGCTGGCCTGATGCCGCCAGGCAAACCAGCAGCCACCGACAATGATGACGGGGATGGTGTAGGCCATGACGCCAAAAATAAAGAACAGCGTATCCGCCAGCCATGCTCCAGGTATTCCACCCAGATTATGGATAGGCTCATGCCACGCGGTTTGCGACCAACTGGGATCCGAAGGGTTAAAGCTGAGTAAGGCAGCCATCAACCAGACGGCAAAAAGGGCAATAAGGATCAGTAGCGCTTCCAGAAGTCGGCGCCCGCTGCTTAACTTCGTCAATGTGACGTCTTTGTCTTCAGTGTATTCCTGGCTCAAAAACGGCTCTCCAGGTTTCGGGCTTTTCCTGCCCGATGCTAAAACGGACAACAGCACCGGGTTGCCCCGGCACTGTTGCTGTATGGATTAACAGGAGTGTAATCAAACTGCGTCGATTTTGCACCTGTTCCGTGTTAGCGCGTCTTAATTACCAGACGATTGCTCTGTTTGACTTCTTCCATTACTACATAAGTACGTGTGTCATTCACGCCAGGCAGACGCAGCAGGGTTTCCCCCAACAGCTTACGGTATGCCGACATATCCGGTACGCGTGTTTTCAGCAAATAGTCGAAATCACCGGAAACCAAATGACACTCTTGAATTTCTTCAAGTTTTTGTACTGCAGAGTTAAATTGTTCAAACACATCCGGGGCGCCACGATTCAGAGTAATCTCAACAAAAACCAGAAGTGATGCATCCAGATAATGCGGGTTTAACAGCGCTGTATAGCCCTGAATAAAACCCTGTCTTTCCAACCGACGCACACGCTCAAGGCAGGGCGTTGGTGAAAGTCCCACACGTTTAGAAAGCTCGACGTTAGAAATACGCCCATCCTTTTGCAGCTCATTAAGAATGTTACGATCGATACGGTCGAGATCTTTGCCAGGGCGCTTCTTACTATCTACCATTATTATTGTCTCTCTGTATTCCTTCCCTACTCCTGCCTGACTCTACCAACATCACTGTTCAGAGTCGCTACCCATCAAAATAAACCGCAACCCAGAGGGATTTTCGGTTCGCAATGTCTGGGTTTATGGTGAGAAGACCGTTGCCTGTCGGCGGCTATCGACATCACGAATGGCATCTGTCCACACCATGCGTAGATTTCGCTAACACGGTAAACATGGTATCTACATGCATGATTATGCAGCACATACATGACACAGTTTTTTTCTTCCTTGAATGTTTTCGCAAAACAGCAGGGGATTGTCAAAGCAAAACATCGATTTTTAGTACAACATGCCAGTTATTCATTCGCAGTGATGGAAAATCGTCATTTTATCACCTTATAACTGACCGATTTTAAGTAGAAATCGTTATAGTATTACGACTAATTCTGCCGTTCATCGGTTCCCGCTATTACACATATTGTTAACAAAATCGCCATACTCTTTTTTTACGCCTGTAAATTCCCTACAATCCTGCTCATTGCCTGCTAACAACTATGGGGATCTCATGGGCGCAACCAAACACAGTAAACTTCTTATTCTGGGCTCTGGCCCTGCGGGGTATACCGCTGCGGTCTACGCTGCACGCGCGAACCTGCAACCGGTACTGATTACCGGTATGGAAAAAGGTGGTCAGTTGACCACAACAACAGAAGTGGAGAACTGGCCTGGCGATCCGCACGATCTCACAGGCCCATTGCTGATGGAACGCATGCACGAACATGCGACCAAATTTGAAACTGAAATTATTTTTGATCATATCAGCAAAGTTGATCTGCAAAACCGCCCTTTCCGTCTGACCGGCGACAGCGGTGAATACACCTGTGACGCACTAATCATCGCCACCGGTGCGTCAGCACGCTACCTGGGTCTGCCTTCAGAAGAAGCCTTCAAAGGCCGTGGCGTTTCCGCCTGCGCGACCTGCGACGGTTTCTTCTACCGTAACCAAAAAGTTGCGGTGATCGGCGGCGGCAACACTGCTGTTGAAGAAGCGCTGTACCTGGCGAATATCGCATCTGAAGTGCATTTGATTCACCGTCGCGACAGCTTCCGCGCCGAGAAAATCCTGATCAAGCGTTTGATGGATAAAGTCGAAAACGGCAACATCGTGCTGCATACCCACCGCACACTGGAAGAAGTGACCGGCGATCAAATGGGCGTAACCGGACTGCGCCTGCGCGATACGCAAAACACTGACAACGTCGAGTCACTTGACGTTGCAGGGTTGTTTGTAGCTATCGGTCACAGCCCGAATACCGCCATTTTCGACGGTCAGCTTGAACTGGAAAATGGCTACATCAAAGTTCAGTCCGGTATTCATGGTAACGCCACCCAAACCAGCATTCCGGGTGTATTCGCCGCCGGTGACGTGATGGACCATATTTATCGCCAGGCGATCACTTCAGCAGGCACCGGTTGTATGGCTGCACTTGACGCAGAGCGTTATCTCGACGGTCTGGCAGACGCTTGCAAATAAGTTTTACAAATCAGTAACAAAAGTAAAAAAGGCGACTATAAGTCGCCTTTATTTTTGCCTCGTTGTAACATTGTCCTGCCCAAAAATTCCAATAACTCACCTGCTAAGCGTGCAATGAATAAAACCCGTCAAAAAGAGCTGACCCGCTGGTTAAAACAGCAAAGTGTAATTTCCCAACGATGGCTGAACATTTCACGCCTGTTGGGGTTCGTGAGCGGCCTGTTAATTGTCGCTCAGGCCTGGCTCATGGCCCGAATTCTCGACCATATGATCATGGACAATATCCCCAGAGAGGCGCTTCTGCTCCCTTTCATTGTGCTGGTATTGATTTTCATCCTGCGGGCATGGGTCGTCTGGTTACGCGAACGCGTCGGGTTTCATGCTGGCCAACATATCCGCTTTGAGATTCGCCGCCAGGTGCTTGACCGTCTGCAACAAGCAGGTCCCGCCTGGATACAAGGTAAACCAGCCGGGAGCTGGGCTACGCTAATTCTGGAACAGATTGATGACATGCATGATTACTATGCACGTTATCTGCCGCAAATGGCGCTGGCCGTATGCGTCCCCTTATTGATCGTGGCGGCGGTATTCCCGTCAAACTGGGTAGCCGCCCTTATTCTGCTTGGAACTGCCCCGCTGATCCCGTTGTTTATGGCGATGGTTGGTATGGGTGCAGCCGATGCTAACCGCCGCAACTTTCAGGCTCTTGCCCGCCTCAGCGGCCATTTCCTCGATCGCCTGCGGGGCATGGAAACGCTAAGAATCTTTGGCCGCGGTGAAGCCGAAACAGAAAGCATCCGCGCAGCGTCACAGGATTTCCGCCAGCGTACCATGGAAGTCCTGCGTCTGGCGTTTCTGTCATCCGGTGTCCTTGAGTTCTTTACCTCCCTGTCCATCGCACTGGTCGCGGTTTACTTCGGTTTTTCCTACCTCGGTGAACTCGATTTTGGCCACTACGGGACGGGCGTCACATTGGCTGCTGGCTTCCTGGCGCTCATTCTGGCGCCGGAATTTTTCCAACCCCTGCGCGATCTGGGCACGTTTTATCACGCCAAAGCACAAGCCGTTGGTGCTGCAGACAGTCTGAAAACCTTCATGGAAACCCCGCTTGCACATCCTGAGCGTGGTGATATTGAGCTGACAACAAAAGACGCAGTTTCAATTGAAGCAGAAGATCTGGTCATCACCTCGCCGGAAGGTAAAGTGCTTGCTGGTCCGCTCAACTTTACCCTGCCAGCGGGCCAACGCGCGGTGCTGGTTGGCCGCAGCGGCTCCGGCAAAAGTTCGTTGCTCAATGTCCTGTCCGGTTTTCTCTCTTATCAGGGATCGCTGCGGATTAACGGCTTTGAGCTGCGCGACCTGTCGCCTGATTGCTGGCGCAAACAGCTGTCCTGGGTTGGACAAAATCCGCAGCTCCCTGCCGCCACGTTACGCGATAACGTGCTGCTCGCTCGCCCCGATGCCAGCGAAGAACAGCTGCAAGCCGCACTCGACAGCGCCTGGGTCAGTGAGTTTTTACCACTTCTGCCACAGGGTGTGGATACACCAGTAGGCGATCAGGCTGCTCGACTTTCTGTCGGACAAGCGCAGCGCGTTGCCGTGGCTCGCGCCTTACTCAATCCATGTCAGTTGTTGCTGCTTGACGAGCCCGCCGCCAGCCTTGATGCACATAGCGAACAACGCGTGATGCAGGCATTGAAAGCAGCATCACGCCGCCAGACCACGCTGATGGTGACACACCAACTTGAAGATCTTGCCGACTGGGACGTTATCTGGGTGATGCAGGACGGACAGATCGTTGAACAAGGCACTTATGCCGAACTTAGCGCAGCCAACGGGGCGTTTGCGACATTACTGGCTCATCGTCAGGAGGACATCTAAATGCGCGCTTTGCTACCTTATCTGACGCTGTATAAACGTCACAAATGGATGTTAACCTTGGGGATCGTTCTGGCGATCGTCACACTGCTGGCAAGTATTGGTTTGCTGACGCTTTCCGGCTGGTTCCTGTCGGCTTCTGCTGTGGTGGGTGTCACCGGGATTTACAGTTTTAACTATATGCTCCCTGCTGCCGGGGTACGCGGTGCGGCAATCACCCGAACCGCGGGCCGCTATTTCGAGCGATTGGTCAGCCACGACGCGACGTTCCGCGTGCTGCAACATTTGCGTATTTATACCTTCAGCAAACTGCTGCCGCTCTCCCCTGCTGGCCTGTCCCGTTATGGACAAGGTGAATTGCTTAACCGCGTAGTGGCAGATGTCGACACGCTCGATCATCTCTATTTGCGCGTGCTCTCCCCGCTTGTGGGCGCTTTTGTCGTCATCATGGTGGTCACGCTGGGGCTGAGCGTTCTCGATTTCACGCTGGCTATCACTCTCGGCGGTATTATGCTGCTGACCTTATTTATCCTGCCCCCACTCTTTTATCAGGCAGGTAAAAGCACCGGGCAAAGTTTGACGCATTTACGTGGGCAGTATCGTCAGCAGTTAACATCCTGGCTGCAGGGCCAGGCTGAACTGACCATCTTTGGCGCCAGTGAACGTTACCGCGCCCAAATGGAAGCCACCGAGTTGCAGTGGCATGAAGCCCAACGACGTCAGTCTGAATTAACAGCGCTATCACAGGCGGTCATGCTGTTAGTCGGCGCACTGGCAGTGGTTGTGATGTTATGGATGGCCTCCGGCGGCGTGGGTGGCAATACCCAGCCTGGCGCGCTGATCGCACTGTTTGTCTTCTGTGCGCTGGCCGCGTTTGAAGCTTTGGCACCCGTCACCGGGGCATTTCAGCATCTCGGACAGGTTATTGCCTCTGCGCTGCGCATCACCGAACTGACCGAACAGCAGCCAGAAGTCACCTTCCCGGATGCCGGTTCTCCAGTTTCTGAGCAGGTCACTCTCACGCTACGCGATGTTTCATTCAGCTATCCGGGGCAAACACAAAAAGCGCTCGACACCCTTTCGCTGCAGGCTCAGCCCGGTGAACACATTGCGATTCTCGGTCGCACTGGCTGCGGTAAGTCAACGTTACTACAATTGCTGACCCGCGCATGGGATCCGCAGCACGGCGAAATTCTGATTAATGAGCAGCCGATTTCAGCCCTCAGTGAAACCACGCTGCGCCAGAGCATCAGCGTCGTGCCACAGCGCGTGCACCTGTTCAGCGCGACGCTTCGCGATAACCTGCTGCTGGCAGCACCGCACGCCAGTGATGACACATTATCCGCAATGCTGTGCCGCGTCGGTCTGGACAAACTGCTAGAGGGTGATGGACTCAATGCCTGGTTAGGCGAAGGCGGTCGTCAGCTTTCTGGCGGCGAACTCCGTCGTCTGGCTATCGCCCGCGCCTTATTGCACGATGCCCCACTGATGCTGCTGGATGAACCGACCGAAGGGCTTGATGCCACAACAGAAAGCCAAATGCTTGAATTAATTGGCGATGTCATGCGCGATAAAACCGTACTGATGGTGACACATCGTCTGCGCGGCTTGTCACGTTTTGATCAAATAATAGTGATGGACAACGGACATATTATTGAGCAAGGTAATCACGCAGATTTGTTAGCCCGGCAGGGGCGTTATTACCAGTTTAAGCAACGTCTGTAAGCTATTATTGAACGATCAAACTCGCGTAGTGGAGTTTCGCTGTCATGCGCCTGGTGCAATTGTCCCGCCATTCTATAGCCTTCCCTTCACCGGAAGGCGCTTTACGCGAGCCTAACGGTTTGTTGGCGCTTGGCGGCGATCTCAGTCCAGCTCGACTGTTAATGGCCTACCAGCGCGGAATTTTCCCGTGGTTTTCACCTGGCGACCCCATCCTTTGGTGGTCGCCCGATCCACGCGCCATTCTTTGGCCCGAGAAATTTCATCTCAGCCGCAGCATGAAACGTTTTCATAAAAACTCACCTTATCGCGTGACGCTCAATTACGCGTTCGGTCAGGTGATTGAAGGCTGCGCCAATGACCGGGAAGAAGGCACCTGGATAACGCATGATGTAGTGGACGCCTACCATCGCCTGCACGAGCTGGGTCATGCGCACTCCATTGAAGTATGGCGACAAAATGAATTAGTGGGCGGTATGTATGGCGTGGCGCAAGGTACGCTATTTTGTGGCGAATCAATGTTCAGCCGTCAGGAAAATGCGTCCAAAACCGCACTGCTTGTTTTTTGCGCTGAATTTATCCGTCAGGGCGGAAAATTAATCGACTGCCAGGTATTAAATAGCCACACAGCTTCGCTGGGCGCCGTCGAAACCCCACGTCGGGAGTACCTTGAACACCTGAGCAGACTGCGCCAGCAGCGGCTACCGAGCCATTTCTGGGTTCCCAGGACGTTATTTTCGTCTCAGGGGTGAATGTTTTCGGCACATTTTTTGTCGGGGTGTTATAATTGTCGCGCAGAGTTGGTTTAGCCCATTACCCCGCCGCCGTTAAGGAACAGTTCGCGTCAGGCAACGCCTATCGTTTATCTCCTCGTTCCCTTACACGTTGCGCTTTAAGTGCGGCTTTGCCGTGTGTGGTTAGAGTAATGCGCCAAACCCGATTTGCTGTGTTTTAAACGCACAAATCTTTACTTATTAAAAGAACTTCGGCATTATCTTGCCGGTTCAAATTACGGTAGTGATACCCCAGAGGATTAGATGGCCAAAGAAGACAATATTGAAATGCAGGGTACCGTTCTCGATACGTTACCTAATACCATGTTCCGCGTAGAGTTAGAAAACGGTCACGTGGTTACTGCACACATCTCCGGTAAAATGCGTAAAAACTATATCCGCATCCTGACGGGCGACAAAGTGACTGTTGAGCTGACCCCGTACGACCTGAGCAAAGGCCGCATTGTCTTCCGTAGTCGCTGATTGTTTTTAACGCCCGAATGGCGTCCAGATAATAAAAGGTCGGTTTAACCGGCCTTTTTTGTGGGCCAAGGTCAGGTATTTAATCCTCAATCATCCGCGCATATTCTTCCGTTAAGAAATCCACTAATGTGCGTACTGACGGCAATAATCCCCTGCGTGATGGAAAGACTGCGTGAATTATTTCTCGCTTCGGTTCCCAGCCGTCGAGCAATGCCACCAGTTCACCCGCAGCTACTTGATCTTTTACCATCAGCTGTGGAAGTTGAACTACCCCCACACCGGCAACTGCGGCTTCACGTAACGCCAGCATATCGGTGGTGATCATACGTGGCGTGAAATGCACCTCCGCACGTGCGCCCTGCGGCCCGAATAACTCCCAACGATGCACATGTTTACCCGTCGCCAGACTCAGGCCAGGCCAACGCGTCAGCTCCGCCGGAGAATGTAGCGTTCCCATTTGCTCGATTAACTGCGGGCTGGCATACAAACGATGTCCCCTGTCCGCCAGCACACGCATCACCAGGTCGCTATCCTCAAATGGTCGGGGCCTGACGCGAATCGCCACGTCCAAACCCTCTCCAACAACGTCCACGCGGCGGTTAGTGGCCTCCAGTTGCACTGATACGTCAGGATAACGCGCCATAAAACGGGCAAGCATTGGCCCGATATGCACATGCAGCAGCGTGACCGGACACGTCAACTTCACCACGCCACGCGGTTCAACCTGTAACGCGGCAATCGCATCCTGCGCTGCCTGCGCTTCCACCAGCATCGCCTTACAGTGTTCGTAAAAGGTTTGCCCAACTTCCGTCACGTTAAACTGGCGGGTGGTTCGCTGAATCAGTCGAACTCCCAGCGTCTCTTCCAGTTGCGCTATCCGTCGGCTTAGTTTTGATTTCGGTTCATCAAGCGCCCGACCCGCCGCCGCGAATCCCCCTTCCTCTACAACATGTACAAACCATGCAAAATCATTGAGATCCGGCTTTGTCATTTTATTGTCCTATTAATGAGACAGTGAGGGCTATTTTAGCTACTACTCAGCTCGCTGTCATGAATATAAGCTTATTTACATCAAGATTACGCCACAGAGGAGACACATATGAAACAAGTAACAGGCGTCTACACCGCACCTCGCCCACACTGGGTTGGCGATGGATTTCCGGTTCGCTCGATGTTTTCTTACCAGTCTCATGCTGAACAGCTAAGTCCGTTCCTGCTGCTGGATTACGCCGGTCCACATACGTTTACGCCGGGTAACGAAAAACGCGGCGTAGGTGAACACCCTCACCGTGGTTTTGAGACGGTGACCATCGTTTACAGCGGCGAAGTTGAACACCGTGATTCAACCGGTCGCGGCGGCATTATCGGCCCCGGGGACGTGCAGTGGATGACCGCAGGAGCAGGAATATTACACGAAGAGTTCCATTCACCTGAATTTACCCGTCAGGGTGGCGAACTGGAAATGGTACAGCTGTGGGTCAATCTGCCAGCAAAAGACAAAATGGCCGTTCCGGGTTACCAGGGCATCAGCAGCGATGTGATCCCCACTGTCGCCCTGCCTGATGAAGCAGGGAGCGTTCGTGTGATTGCGGGCAGCTATCAGGATACAAAAGGCCCGGCACATACCTTCTCGCCGCTGAACGTCTGGGATATGCGTGTGCAACGTAATCATCAGCTCACGTTGTCCCAGCCGGAAGGATGGAGCACTGCCCTGGTGGTATTGAAAGGGAATATCACCGTAAACGGCACTACGTCTGCCAGCGAAGCGCAACTGGTGGTGCTGAGCCAGCAGGGGAAAACGCTGCATATTGAAGCCTCCAGCGACGCCAGCGTGCTGCTGCTTTCTGGAGAACCGTTGAACGAGCCGATTGTAGGTTACGGTCCATTTGTAATGAACACGAAACAAGAAATCGCTGAAGCCGTACGCGATTTTAACTCCGGCCGCTTTGGCCAAATCTGAATCGAAGGAGAAGAATATGTCCAGTCCTGCAAACTTTAATGGTTCACGTCCGGTCATCGATGTGAATGATTCCGTCATGCTGCTTATCGATCATCAGAGCGGGCTGTTCCAGACCGTCGGCGACATGCCAATGCCAGAACTGCGTGCGCGCGCCGCCGCGCTGGCTAAAATGGCGACTCTGGCGAAGATGCCGGTGATTACCACGGCATCCGTGCCGCAGGGACCTAACGGCCCGCTGATCCCTGAGATCCACGCCAATGCGCCGCATGCCCAATACGTGGCGCGTAAAGGCGAAATCAACGCCTGGGATAACGAAGACTTCGTGAAAGCGGTCAAAGCAACGGGTCGTAAAACGCTGATTATCGCCGGTACAATTACCAGCGTGTGCATGGCTTTCCCGGCTATCAGCGCGGTTGCGGAAGGCTATAAGGTCTTCGCAGTGATCGACGCTTCCGGTACTTACAGCAAAATGGCGCAGGAAATCACCCTGGCTCGTGTTGTTCAGGCTGGCGTCGTGCCGATGGATACCGCCGCAGTCGCTTCTGAAATTCAGGGCACTTGGAACCGTGAAGACGCCGCCGAATGGGCGGAAGTGTATACCAAAGTCTTCCCGGCTTATCAGTTGCTGATCGAAAGCTACAGCAAAGCTCAGGAAGTCGTGACCAGCGGCGAAAAACTGGACTCTCAGCGCTAATCCTTTCCTCCGCGCCTGCCTGGGCGGAGGAATATGTATATTGCGTAACCAAACGAGAGTTAACACGTAAATTCTGCTTGACCGTTTTAGCGCAACTCCCTATAGTAGCGCCCCGTTGCCCCCCAAGCGGTCAGGCAGCAATACAATATGGTGAGGTGTCCGAGTGGCTGAAGGAGCACGCCTGGAAAGTGTGTATACGGCAACGTATCCGGGGTTCGAATCCCCGCCTCACCGCCATATTTTAAGAAGAGCTCGTACGAAAGTACGGGCTTTTTTTTTCGCATGTTGCATTTGCCGGATGCGGCGCAAGCGCCTTATCCGGCCTACATTGCTACAGCCCTGAATATCTCCGTAGGCCTGATAAGCGAAGCGCCATCAGGCATGGCAGTTATTGTCGGCTGAGCAGCGTTAGCACTTCATAATGCGCAGTGTGTGGGAACATATCGAAAAGCTGGACGCGTTCAATGCGATACCCAGGCAACTCACGAATATCCTTCGCCATGGTTTGCGCATTACAGCTGGAATAAACGATATAACGCGGTGCCATGCGGGAGAGAAAATCGCACAGCGGCTTTCCAATCCCCCGACGCGGCGGATTCACCAGCACCAGGTCAGGTACTTCGCCCTGAGCGGTAGCAAACTGGGTTGAATCCAGCGCCTGAAAATGCAGATTCTGCAACCCAAGCTCCTGCGCTGACTGCTTCGCGCAGGTAATCGCTTCTGGCGCGATTTCAATCCCCGTCAGTTTCATTTGCGGTGTAGCACAGTGCAGACCAAAACCCCCGACGCCGCAAAACAGATCCCACATGTGATTAACCGGAAGCTGACGCACCCAGTCACGCGCCGTGGCATATAATTGCCCCGCTACCACCGGATTGGTCTGGAAGAAACTCTGCGGGCGGATCCACAACGGCACATCGTTAAAGCGTTCCGCCAGCGCCTGTTGTTCCGTCAGGAAGATTTCTGTCTCCCCTTCCATGATCGCCATATGCACCGGCTGAATATTGGCAGTGATCACTTTTAACTGTGGGAGTTGTGCCTGCAACCAGGGTAGCGCCGCGCGCAGCTGTGCCAGTTTTGCGTCAGAACGCAGGACAAAACGCAGCATCATACCGCCATCGAATCTGCTTTCCGTTAACAGCAGATATTTCAGCTCCCCGCGTTTGCGCGCCACGTTATAGGGCGTCAGCCCCGCCCGAGCGATAAACGGCTTAAGCGCGGCAAATACGGGCGCAAAAGACTCAGGATAGAGCGGACAGTCGCACAAATCCTCAGGCGTACCGTCACGATGCAGCATTCCCAGAAGCGGTTTTTCCACGCTGCCGCTGACTACCATTTTGGCTTTATTACGAAACGCGCTTTCCGGACCACTGACCGGCGCGCACCATTCTCCGACCGGATACTCGGCCAGCAGATTCTGCAGATCGGCTGTTTTTTCGAAGAGTTGATCGGCGACAGGCTGTGTTATCCACTGACAGGAGCGGCAGCGTTCGGCGTCATATAGTGCGCACTGCATACAAAGACCTACAAATTAACCGGGGGCCAAGATTATACACGTTATTGCAAACGGAAGAACCGCCTGCTGGACGCAGGAACAAACAGCAGCAGCAATACCAGCATATCCGGCAGTTTTTGCATTACCAGAGTATGCAGGATTTCGCGTCTGGACTCCCCCGCAATACTGAACAGTTCGGGATATCCGTAGCCCAGCGAAGCCGCCCACAGATAGACGCTGGCGATAATCTGGGTCAACAGATAGATCCAGCGTGCCCAGTTCCGTCCTTTTACCAGCGAAAATGCGCAGTAAATTTCGATAAATAGCAGCACCAGACTGCCCAGAAACACCAGCGTCAAATTCCAGGTCTGCACACTGCGATGAATAAACTCACTGGTTCCACGAAACCCAAGCGTATTAAAAATCATCAACAGATCGAGACAGCGGATCATGATAATAGCCAGCGCCGCCACCTGCACCAAAGCAGGGACGTTTAAGCGAGCATGTGATGTGGATGATTTCTTAAAAAATCCCAACGCGTCGTCTTCCATGAAAACGGCGCAACCACCACAGCTGCGCCGTATAGACAGGTTGGCAGATTTTAGTTTTTTCAGCCGCGTCTTGCACGTTGGATATCGCGGATCCGTTGTTTTTCTGTTCGCGCCATCAGATACCACGCGATAAATCCGATAATTCCTACCACACCAAGGATCAGTGTCGCCAGGGCGTTGATCTCCGGGTTTACCCCCATACGTACGCTGGAGAACACCAGCATCGGTAACGTTGTGGCGCCAGGACCAGAAACAAAGCTGGCAATAACCAGATCATCGAGTGACAGCGTGAAGGCTAATAACCAACCGGAAATCACCGCCGGCATAATCATCGGCAGGGTGATGACGAAAAAGACCTTCAGCGGCGTGGCGCCGAGATCCATCGCCGCTTCCTCAATGGAGTGATCCAGTTCGCGCAAGCGTGAAGAAATCACCACCGCCACATATGCTGTACAGAAAGTGACGTGCGCCAGCCAGATGGTCAGCATGCCGCGATCCGCCGGCCAGCCGATGGCGTGAGCCAACGCAACAAATAGCAGTAGCAGCGACAAACCGGTAATAACATCCGGCATGACCAGCGGCGCGGTAATCATAAAGGCGAAACCATTCGAACCACGAAAACGACCAAAGCGCACCATTACCACGGCGGCGATGGTACCGAGAATTGCCGCCATCGTTGCAGCTCCCGCGGCAATCGTTAAGCTCATGCCGACGGCGCTTATCATCGCGCTATCGTGGAAAAGCTCGCCATACCAACGTGTTGACCACCCCGCCCATACCGTCACCAGCTTCGAGCTGTTAAACGAATAGATAACCAGCATTAGCATCGGCGCATACAGGAAGGTAAAGCCCACTACCAGGATAAAAATACGCCACGGCGAGCGAACGACCGGTAAGTTATTCATCCGTGTTCCCCCACGCTTTTTTGCTGATATTTGTGGAACCACATGATCGGCACAATCAGTAGCAGCAGCATAATAATGGCGACAGCAGAAGCCACCGGCCAGTCGCGGTTATTAAAAAACTCCTGCCACAGCACGCGACCAATCATGATGCTATCTGGGCCGCCCAACAGTTCCGGGATCACAAACTCGCCAACAGCGGGAATAAACACCAGCATTGACCCGGCGATAATGCCGCCCTTGGTCAACGGCACAATCACGCTAAAGAAGGTCTTCAGCGGCCGGGCACCTAAATCCAGCGCCGCTTCCACCAGCGAGTAATCGATACGGGTCAGCGCGGTATAAATCGGCAGCACCATAAAGGGCAAATAGGCGTAAACAATACCGATGTAGACCGCCAGATTGGTGTGCAAAATCGTCAACGGTTGGTCGATGACGCCCAACCACATCAGGAAGTTGTTCAGCACGCCGTTGTTTTTTAGGATCCCCATCCAGGCATATACGCGAATTAAAAACGAGGTCCAGGACGGCAGGATCACCAGCAACAGCAGAATATTACGCGTTGAGGGTTTACTGTGCGCAACGGCCCATGCCAGCGGGTATCCCAGCAGCAGGCAACAGATTGTCGAAATTCCCGCCACCTGTAACGATTGCAGGTAGGCATCGAAATAGAGCGGATCGTCCGTTAACTGCAGGAAGTTGGCTAAGTTGAGCGTGATGGATAGCTGATCGTCAGCCCATGAAACGAGGTCCGTATAGGGAGGAATAGCGCGCGCCATTTCAGCCAAACTGATTTTGAAGACGATCAGAAAAGGCAGCAGGAACAGGAGCAATAGCCACACATACGGCAGCGCGATCACCAGCTTGCGCCCGTGCTTCATTTGCAGCCGCGACATAAACAGCGTGAATCGCCCTGCTTTATCCACGCGTGCCGGAGGTTCAAGTGTACTCATCTTCGCTCCTTAAACCGTCAACACCACACAGCTGTCCGCATCCCAACATAAACGGACTTCGTCACCCCAGGTTGGTAATCCCTTGCGATAACGATGCTCATTTTGTAGCTGGGCGCTCAACATCTGGCCGCTTTTCAAACGTACGTGGTACACCGACAAATCGCCCAAATAGGCAATGTGTACCACTTCGCCTACCGCGAAGTTATAACCCTCTGGCGGAGGGGCTTCGCAGAGCATGATTTTCTCCGGGCGCAGCGCAACGTATACCGGGACGTTATCGACAATAGACGCATCGGCGTCCACTTTCAGCGGATGCACCAGTCCAGGAGACTCAATCACCAGACCATCTTCCTGGCGTTCTTTTAGCAGTCCCTCAAAAACGTTTACCGAACCGATAAACTCTGCGCTGTAGCGCGTAGTCGGGTGTTCGTAGATCTCTTCCGGCTCGCCGATCTGGACAAATTTGCCACGGTTCATGATCGCAATACGTCCCGCCATCGTCATGGCTTCTTCCTGATCGTGTGTCACCATCACGCAGGTCACCCCGACGCGTTCGAGGATATCCACCACTTCCAGTTGCATGCGGTCTCGGAGTTTTTTATCCAGCGCTCCCATCGGCTCATCCAGCAGCAGCAGTTTTGGACGTTTTGCCAAGCTGCGCGCCAGTGCCACACGCTGACGCTGACCGCCGGAAAGCTGGTGCGGTTTGCGTTTGGCGAACTCCTGCATATGCACGAGTCCCAGCATCTCATTCACCCGACTGGCGATTTCAGCCTTCGGCAGCTTGTCCTGCTTGAGGCCAAAGGCAATGTTCTGCTCCACCGTCATGTGCGGAAACAGAGCATAGGACTGAAACATCATATTAATCGGACGCAGATAAGGCGGGACATGCGCTAAATCGACGCCATCAAGCATGATTTGCCCGGTGGTCGGCAGTTCAAATCCCGCCAGCATCCGTAGCAGAGTCGATTTGCCACAGCCGGACGCGCCGAGCAGAGCAAATATTTCACCTTTGTAGATAGTAAGATTGACGTCATCAACGGCGTGCTGACCGTCAAATGACTTGGTCAGATTGCGAATTTCAAGTAGCGGGGTCAGCGCTTTGCGGATTTTCGCTTGTGGGCGTGGGGTTGCATCATTCACTCAGGTGCTCTCCGGCATAAAACAAAGAAACGGTGCAAATAACGCACCATAACGGTGCGTATTGCCGGGTTATATGTGTCCGGGCTCAACGCTGCCCGGCAGGCAAAAATCCTGCCGGGTCATGTCCCAAACATCGGTTTATTTCCCGCTTTTTACCTTCGTCCATGCGCGGGTACGTACACGATCGATCTTCGGATCCTGTACTTTCAGTGTGAACAGCTTGGCGCGAACATCCGCAGGCGGGTAAATGCCCGGGTTGTCACGAACTTCCTGGCTGACCAGTGCTGTCGCTTCTTTGTTGGCATTGGCATAGAACACGTGGTCAGAAATATGCGCAATCACATCAGGGCGCAGCAGGTAATTGAGGAACTGATAGGCTTCATCTTTGTTTTTCGCATCGGCAGGCATCGCGAATACGTCAAAGAACGCCATTGCACCTTCTTTAGGAATTGAGAAGGAGATATTGACACCATTTTTCGCTTCTTTCGCACGGTTTGCCGCTTGCCATACGTCCCCTGCCCAGCCAATCGCGACGCAGGTATCACCGTTTGCCAGGTCGTTAATATATTGCGAGGAGTGGAAGTAGCGAATATTTGGGCGCAGCTTCAACAGCAGATCGGTTGCTGGCCCGGTGTAATCATCCGCTTTGGTACTGTTTGGGTCTTTACCCAAATAGTTCAGCACCGTGGCAAACACCTCTTCGGGCGCATCGAGGAAAGAGACGCCGCAGCTTTTGAGTTTTTCCAGATTTTCTGGCTTGAGGATCAAATCCCAGCTATCAACCGGCGCATCCGGCCCAAGCACCGCTTTGACTTTATCCACGTTATAGCCAATACCGGTCGTAGCCCACATATACGGCATCGCGAACTTGTTGTCCGGATCGTGTTTACCCACCAACTTCAGCAGTTCAGGATCAAAATTTTTCCAGCCCGGCAATTTGCTCTTATCAAGCGGCTGGAATACGCCCGCAGTCAGTTGACGCTCAAGAAAGCTGGCAGAAGGAACGACAAGGTCAAAGCCGGTACTGCCAGCCATGAGCTTACCTTCCAGTACTTCATTGGAATCAAATACGTCATAGATAACTTTAATTCCGGTCTCTTTTTCAAAATTAGCCACCGTGTCCGGGGCAATATAATCAGACCAGTTATATATATGCAGCGTTTTTTGTTCAGCAGCGAGCGTGCCGGCAGAGACGGCCATCAGAGCACCCGCAACCAGGCCTGATAACCATTTTTTATTTAAGGCGGTCATAATCTCTTTCCTTCTGAAAGTTCGTTAACAAACGAACAAAAATGTCACACTCTAATGATATGCAAGAAACGTGCATATTCTTTCATGCGGCACCGATGAAAAGAGAGACCTCTCCTCATGCCGCTGTTGCTCGCTGGCATCCGCCTATGCATTCAACACACATTGTGGCCACAGGACAGGTCACAAGGGGCTGTTTAAATGATGACGTTGGTAAGCTTCGCAAGAATAACTTTAGCCAGGAATTGTGGATATAGCCCAGATTAAAAAACGTCTTTTATCAATTTTTTATGCAGGAATTGTCTATGACATAAAGCGGAAGGCGCTGAATCGAGGTGAATAATTCTTTAATGAAAGGTTAAATACAGAATAAAAACAGGCAATACGCAACCGCTCTGGCAGCGGCTGCGCAATATATGTCCAGATTCAGGAAGAATTAATGGAGGAAATGAATTTCAGCGGTACTGTTTTGCGCATCTTCTTCAGCATTAAATAACAGCTGATGCGCTCCGGCTTCGAGGATCACCATCGATATTTGCTCTTCGCTCTGGCGAACAAAACATTTAAACTGCTCAAAGGTTACGCCCGGCGTAACGGATAAAGACTGGCAAACCACCAGCTTTGGCAGATTATCATCCTGCATATCCAGAAACGCTTTCACCGTCAGTGAACTGGCATTGATCGCAGACAGATCGGCGGCCAGTGGCAGCAATGCAGAAGGTCTGACTTCCGCCATCGCAGAAAACAGAATGACGTTATCGACCAAATCAACTTTTGCATCAAAGATGCCGTCAAAATTCTGCATGTGTGGCAAGTGCAGCGCCTGACAGGTATCGCATTCAAAAAAACTCATGCCCAGGTCGTCGAGCCATTGACGCAACGTATCCAGAGTGGGAACGACCAGTGATGTCATAATAATGTGCGACCTCTATTGATGAAAAAAATACCGGCACAGCTTACGCAAAAAGAGCGTGTCATACCACGATCGCAATCGATATTGCGCTTAGCCGCCGATTTTAAGACAAAATTCAGGAGTAGCATGGCGCTCGATCCACTGGATCATTTTCGCGGCAATGTCTATTCCGGTGGTTTTCTCCACGCCTTCCAGCCCCGGAGACGCGTTGACCTCCATGACCAGTGGCCCTCGATCAGCGCGCAGAATATCAACGCCTGCAACGTCCAGGCCCATCGTCCGGGCGGCTTTGAGCGCAATTTCTCTTTCGCGCGGCGTGATACTCGCAATAGTCGCCACACCACCGCGATGGAGATTAGAACGAAAATCGCCCTCTTTAGCCCGTCGTTCAATGGCGGCCACTACTTCATCGCCCACCACGAAACAGCGGATATCGCGACCCTTCGCTTCTTTGATATATTCCTGAACCAGGATATGGGCATTCACCCCGCGAAACGCATCTACCACGCTTTCTGCAGCCTGCCGCGTTTCCGCCAGCACCACGCCAATCCCCTGGGTGCCTTCAACCAGTTTCACCACCAACGGCGCACCGCCAACCATGTCAATCATGTCGCTGGTATCGTCCGGAGAGTGAGCAATTCCTGTGATGGGTAAATCAATTCCCTGACGCGCCAGCAGCTGTAGCGAACGCAGCTTATCGCGCGCTCGCGTAATCGCTACCGATTCATTCAACGGATAGCTACCCAGCATCTCAAACTGGCGCAGCGCCGCCGTCCCATAAAAGGTAATCGCGGAACCAATCCGCGGGATCACCGCGTCGAAATGGGGAAGCTGACGGCCCTTGTAATGAATAGAAGATGCCGCCGGGCTGATGTTCATATAGCAAGAAAGGGGATCGATAACTTCAACCTGGTGACCGCGTTGCATCGCCGCTTCACGCAGGCGTTTACAAGAATAGAGCGTTCCGTCCCGGGACAAAATGGCAATTTTCACCCTGCACCTCTCTGAATGACCTGGTAAAAGCTGGCGTATCATACACTGGGTTAAAATCTTTAGCGCGTGGCCCATCCCTGTTTATGCAAATATTCCAGGATAAAGGGGCGACTTTCTTTAATGATGGTACGGCGAATATGATCGCTCCAGGTGTCGCGGCGGGTATTGCTGCCTCGGGTCAGATAGTACTGCGCGAGCTGCTCATCATATTGCGCCAACACATCACTGTTGAGTGGCTGGTATTGGTTTTCATGCACCACAAGCGACGCGGGCAGCCGCGGCTTGATATCCGGGTTATCTGCAGGCCAGCCGAGGCACAATCCAAAGAGCGGCAGAACATGTTGCGGAAGCTTCAGCAGTTCGGTGACCGGCTCAATATTGTTACGCAAACCGCCAATAAACACGCCGCCAAGTCCCAGCGACTCTGCCGCCGTCAATGCATTTTGCGCCATCATTGCAGTATCAACCACGCCCAGCAGCAGCTGTTCCGCCAGCCCAAGTTGCGCGTCAGGGCAAATCTGCAAATGACGGTTAAAATCAGCGCAAAACACCCAGAACTCAGCGGCCTGAGCCACATGCTTTTGGCCGCCAGATAAGGTAGCCAGTGATTCACGCAGGGATTTATCCGTTATGCGAACGATCGTCGTGCACTGTAGAAAACTGGAGCTTGACGTTCCCTGAGCGGCGGCAATAATCGCCTCACGCTGTGCATCCGAAATGGCATCATCAGTAAAATGGCGAATGGAACGGTGGCTGCGAAGTAAATCAATGGTTGGAGTCATCTCTTTTGTCTCTGTCTGAATCAGTTGAATCACCGGGTGCGCGAGACATCAGTTGCGGTGTCAGCAATTGAGCAACACGCCACATCAACGCCACCGCAGCAGGGAGCATCAGCAGTACGCCCAGAAATATCATCACCACGCAGGCTAACGGGCTGTTAAGCGGTGCGGGCAAGGTGAGGTAATCGTTAAGCGATAGCAGCGCCAGCGATAACAAAACCATCCCAATTATTTCCAGCATCAATACGCTTTTGGGTAATACACCAATTGTGCGCATACGCGGCCTCCCGGCGAAATGGCTTCCATTATAAAACGTTCCGGCTTGCCGTGTTTAACAGATATAGCTTGAGGATATCAAAGCAACAGGCTGAACCTGCTTTCCATCCGTCACAAATCGCGGCATCATAACCAGTATTGCCATCCGGCCTGATAAGTTCGAGGAGAAAGAGATGTTTGCCGTTATTTTTGGTCGCCCAGGGTGCCCGTATTGCGTGCGCGCAAAAGAATTAGCAGAAAAATTAAGCAGTGAGCATGACGATTTTAACTTCCGCTACATTGATATCCATGCTGAAGGAATTACCAAAGCAGATCTGGAAAAGACGGTAGGTAAGCCAGTTGAAACCGTTCCGCAGATTTTTGTCGATCAAAAACACATCGGCGGCTGCACGGATTTTGAAGCTTGGGCAAAAGAGAACATGAATCTGTTCGCCTGATAGCGGTTTCTACGCCCTCACCTTGAGGGCGTCATCAGTTCTTTTTCCGCCGTTGATGCTGATTGAATAAGCTACTGATAAATAAAAAACATAATGCGCCAAGTGCGCACCAAAACACCGCACTAAACAACCACGCCAGCTCTTGCCACAATGAACGCGTCGGCATAAAAACGAACCGCATCAGTAACAGGCAGCACGGCGCCGCCAACATTGCACCAAGCAGGGGTTTGAGCACTTCCCGACGATGGGAAAAAAAGCTTGCTGCAGCACCAGGTAAGATAAAAAACAACAATCCGACCTCAGGATGCCCTGCCGCTCTGAATGCCCCTTTCACGTTCAGCGTTAATGAAAGACACACCACAATAAAGAGCACAAAGCAGCAGACCGCACTCGCCCAACTTTGCTTATGTTTCAATCGTTCCTCCTGACACATTCTCTATCGAACACTCTTTTCGCCCGCAGGCGTCCAGTCAGATAAAGTAACTCGGCATTCCATGCCAAAAACACACCCACACGATTCTTATAGCCGTTGATACGTAATGAGATTAAACTAACCGCATATATTGTTATGCTGCATTATTCGGGGCTGTGTACGATGCTATCGCCCCTTAATTTCTGGCAAAAACATTAGCGTAAATTGCCATTTCTTTCAATAGCTTACTAGTAAACAAGAAGTTAGTCTCCGTGAATATAAACGTCGCAGATTTGTTAAATGGGAATTACATCCTGTTATTATTTGTGGTCCTGGCTCTGGGCCTGTGTCTGGGCAAATTACGTCTGGGTTCAGTCCAACTCGGTAATTCCATTGGCGTTTTAGTGGTCTCCCTATTATTAGGTCAGCAGCACTTTAGTATTAACACCGATGCATTAAATCTCGGCTTTATGCTGTTTATTTTTTGCGTCGGCGTCGAAGCCGGTCCCAACTTTTTTTCGATTTTTTTTCGCGATGGGAAAAATTATCTAATGCTTGCCCTGGTGATGGTCGGTAGCGCAATGCTGATCGCGCTGGGGCTGGGTAAGCTATTTGGCTGGGATATCGGCCTGACGGCGGGTATGCTGGCTGGCTCGATGACCTCAACGCCGGTGCTGGTCGGCGCGGGTGATACCTTGCGCCATTCAGGAATGACAGGGACACAACTTTCAAGCGCTCTCGATAACCTGAGCCTGGGTTACGCCCTCACCTATTTGATTGGTCTGGTCAGCCTGATTGTTGGTGCGCGCTATTTGCCGAAACTCCAGCATCAGGATCTGCAAACCAGCGCCCAACAAATCGCGCGTGAACGAGGTCTGGACACCGACGCCAATCGTAAAGTGTACCTCCCGGTGATCCGCGCCTATCGCGTTGGCCCTGAACTGGTGGCATGGGCCGATGGTAAAAATCTGCGCGAACTCGGTATTTATCGCCAGACCGGTTGTTACATTGAACGCATCCGTCGCAACGGCATTCTGGCCAACCCGGATGGTGATGCAGTGTTGCAAATGGGCGATGAGATAGCCCTGGTGGGTTATCCAGACGCCCATGCTCGCCTCGATCCCAGCTTCCGTAACGGTAAAGAGGTGTTCGATCGCGATCTGCTCGATATGCGCATCGTCACTGAAGAAATTGTGGTGAAAAACCACAATGCCGTTGGTCGTCGCCTGGCCCAGTTGAAACTGACCGACCACGGTTGTTTCCTGAACCGCGTGATCCGCAGCCAGATTGAAATGCCTATTGATGACAACGTCGTACTCAATAAAGGTGATGTGTTGCAGGTCAGCGGTGATGCTCGTCGCGTGAAAACCATTGCCGATCGTATCGGCTTCATTTCAATTCACAGTCAGGTGACCGATCTGCTGGCCTTCTGCGCCTTCTTTATCATCGGTCTGATGATCGGGATGATCACCTTCCAGTTCAGTAATTTCAGCTTCGGCATCGGGAATGCGGCTGGACTGCTGTTCGCTGGGATCATGCTGGGCTTCCTGCGAGCCAACCACCCCACATTTGGCTATATCCCACAGGGTGCGCTGAATATGGTGAAAGAGTTTGGCCTGATGGTATTCATGGCTGGCGTCGGTTTAAGCGCAGGCAGCGGCATTGGTAATGGCCTGGGTGCCGTCGGCGGTCAAATGTTGATTGCCGGTCTGGTAGTCAGCCTGGTTCCGGTTGTCATCTGTTTCTTGTTTGGTGCTTACGTATTGCGCATGAACCGTGCCCTGCTGTTTGGTGCCATGATGGGCGCACGTACCTGTGCTCCGGCAATGGAAATCATCAGCGACACCGCACGCAGCAACATCCCTGCGTTAGGCTATGCCGGGACCTACGCGATTGCTAACGTTCTGCTGACATTAGCGGGGACACTCATCGTCATTGTCTGGCCTGGCCTTGGTTAGCGCTGAAATTATCCCTTAATTGAAAAATTTTTGCAGGTAAGCAGAACTTTTCTTCAAGGCGTCAGTCATAACTATTGCCACTGCTTTTCTTTGATGTCCCCAATTTGTGGAGCCCATCAACCCCGCCGTTTTGGTTCAAGGTTGATGGGTTTTTTGTTGCCTGAAATTCGTAAGCTTTATAATTAGTAAGTTAGAGCGTTGCTTAGGTGTTAGTGGCGACAAAATGGCGGCAGTGCTACGACAACCAAGGCAGTTCCAACCCAGAAGGTCCGTAGATATAACCACCACTAATCCAAAACTTACCGCCATGCTTGGGGCCATAGATGTAGTTTCCGCTTATCCAATACTTCCCTGAATTTCTTGGCCCATAGATGTACCCACCTGAAATCCAGAAGCGACCGGACTCCTTCGGCCCGTAAATGTAGTTATTGCTTATCCAATATTTACCAGAACTCATAGCTTCTCCATACTTGCACACCTCGGCGTTACAGATGCTTGAAAAAGTAGCATGCTTAGACGATCCGAAATGGTTTACAGCTAACAAATCGACACTCATCCACTTTGCACATTGCTCATCAGCCATAAAAAACCCGCCAAAGGCGGGTCGGGTTCAGTAAGCAAATTGTTCCTGCATACCTTTTGGATGAGGCGGTGCTGCGCTGATTTTTTGAGGACGGCATACTGAGCGCACAAAAGTCTCATGCGTCACGAAAGTATGCCCGCACTCGATGTTAGTGCACTGGTTGTAGCGTTCTTTGGTTTCATTGGAAACCTGGAAGCTGCTTCGGGTATGTGCAGCCTGCCCGCACATAGGACAATTCATCATAATAATCAGCCCTCATTATTAACCAGTTCGCAATAATGATACATCAATGTTCGCAATTTGGAACTAATCATTCCATCGCGAACTCATCTATTTTCACTTCAAGCTCCATGCTGGTCGTCAATCCATTATCCGGGCTGACAGAATGCGTCAGGGTGGTAATGGTCCATTCTGCATCATCGATCGGCTGCTTAAACCCTGTAACCTTCACCGGCATTTCCGTATAGAGATCAGCCCGCCCCTCAGCGAGCTGCAGGGAAAATGAAGCAACCCCACGTTGCAGACGTTCCCACTGCATTTTTGCTGCGCGCTCTGCATTGCTCCGGTTGGCGTAGGTACGATTAAGAACCAGCACGTTTTCATCCGTTCCCACCAGATAATCGCCCTGTTTTGCTTCCGGCTCTTTGGGTGTGGTGGTTTTCTTTCGACGACGCTTAACACTGGTTGTCTCTTTTTTCCTGGGTTCACGCGTATGCAACCAGCTGGCAATAACACCGGTATAGGCACCACGATCAGCAAGGGTGAACCGATGACCGTCACCGGCTTTGCGCGTGATGGTGATAACCGGCAGCGGCTTGCCGCTCGCCGTTCTTCCCTGTCCCTGCCGGATAAACAGCAGATACCCGTCCTTAACGGAAGCAATCGCCCCATACTGTCTCGCCAGTTTCATCAGAAAACTTGCATCGCTTTCATTGGTCTGGTCCAGATGATCCAGCGCCTTATCCGTCAGGTCTTTACCCAGCGCCATTTTGAGGTTATGCCGGGCGGCTATTTCCTTTACCACCTCCCCCACCGTTGTCTGATGCCATGATTTTTCGCGCCGTGTATTGAGGGTTTCACGGAAATCTGCGCTACGCGCCCGGATGGTCAGCCGGTCAGGGGCACCGCTGTGTTCAATTTCATCCACAGTAAAAGCCCCTTTAGGGAAAAGCGGCTGGCCTTTCCAGCCCAGCGCCAGCTGAATCACTGCCCCACGTCGCGGCAGGGCGATCAGCCCGTCGGCGTCGTCCAGCTCCAGATCAAGCTGGTCCGCTTCAAAGCCCCGGTTATCCGTCAGCGTCAGATTCATCAGGCGGGTATCCAGCACGGTCGTCACGTCCTTACCTTCAATGACGATACTGAAAGCCGGGCTTTTGCTGTTCAGATTCAGAAGATCAGAATTAACGTTCACTGCAGCAATCCTCCTACCGTGTTCTTAATCCCCCCAATCGCAGAGGCAGCAGAGTCCTGCAGGTTGCTGAGCTGGTCACTCAGGCTCCCGAACATGTCAGACAGCGATTCATCAACCCGTTTGAGGGTGATCGTAAACTCAATGCGCCTGGGCATTCCGCTTGCAAAAAACTCCGTCTTTGTCTGGCTCAGACTTTCAATAACAAACATGCCGTAAATGGTTCCGCTGCCTTCAATCAAAGGCCACGCTTTGCCCTGCTCTGCCATCAACTCCAGCGCCAGCAATGACAGCCTGCCTCCGGTCACTTCCGGCAGCAGAACCCCGGACAGTGTCAGTGAATCATTATCGGGGCCAAGAAACTGCGTTGACGGGCGGCGGTTCACCCGGCTGTTGGCGGCATGTCGCCAGCTGCGCTGATACTGCAACTCCTGATAAGGGACAGTGCGCAACATAAATACATATAAACCCAGCACCATCATCATGATTCATACCCCCCCTGATCGCTGAAATTGCTGCGTGCTTTTGCCCTGGCCCTGCGTTCCCGCTCGTCAAGCTGACGTGCCACTTCACGGGCAATATCCTGCGCACTCTGCCCTGGCTGAGCATAGATAGTGATCGGCGCGTGAGTCTCAAAGTGCATCACTGGCGGCGCACTGGCAGATTTCGCAGGCTGGCTTTGTTTATATGCCACAGTAGGCAGACTGTAAGGATGTAGTGGAGCAGCCTCTGCAGGCGCTGCCGCTACGCCCATGACACCTGCAACGACGGAAGCCAGCGCGGCAGTGCGCCGCCTGCTGGTCACATTTGCGGGGCCGTTCACAATTTCAGGGCCGTTCTCCCCAACAATACCAAACTGACCGCGCGGAATAATCCCACCACTGTCATACATCCCGGCAAACGGAACGGCAGCAGCTGCTGCTCCACCAACCACCTGCACCTGTGCTTTACCTTGTGTTTTATTATTTCCGGTCATCCAGTCAGGCAGATAATCGGTGACTGAGGAAAGCTTGCTTTTGAGTGTCTCCCATTTGGCATTAACTCCATCGAGAATGCTGTCAATAATGGCGCTGCCCATGTCCTGAAACTTCGCAGGAAGCGCGGCAACATCAGCCAGGATCGAATTCCATTTATCACTAATAGATTGTCTGATATTGGCCCACGCGTCAGAAACGCCAGATTTTATTGCATCCCAATTTTTAGCTATTAATCCCGGCAAGGTATAATTAAAGAACAGTGACTTAATCCCCTCCCATGCCGTACCTGTGGCATTACATACGGCATCCCACATGGCCTTGAACTTTGGCCCAAGAGTGTCCCAATTCTGCCAGATATAAATAGCACCAGCGGCGATCAGCCCTATGACAGCCAGTATAGGGTTTGCAAACATCAATCGGCCCAGCCATATAACTGACTTGCCAACAGAACTTATTGCTTTCCCAATAAGACCAAATGCAGATGAAAATTTTAGCCCCATCACCCCTGCGCTCATTCGCACTACTGCCATTGGCCCTAACACAGACGCCAGTGCCAGTGAAACAACCCCAGCGGCGGTGGCAACAATGGCAAAGCCTGCTGCCAGCTTAAACAGCGCAGAGGTCAATTGAGGGTGTCGTTTAACAAAACCATCCAGACGCGAAGCCAGTTCACCCAACCAGTCAGCCAGCTTCTTCAATGCAGGGGCAACTGTTTCACCGATACTAGCCATAGCATTGGTAAAGGAACCTGTAGCGGCTTCCCATTTATTACCAAGAGTATTCAAGGAGGCATCAACACGCTCGCGCAGAGAAGCCTGATTTTGTAGCTTTGAAGCCGTTTCACGATACCCTGAGATGCCTTTGGTAATCATAATATTTAGCACCTGCAGCGTTTCCGCATCATCCCCAAAAATACCTTTTAACGTAGCTAACCTTTTCTCAGTATTAAGCTTTTGGAGTTGAGCTAATTGCGTGTACATTTTCTCCAGCCCGCCAAACTCCCCCTTTCCATCAGTAAAATCGAACCTAACGCCAGTGCCTTTTAGTTCATCATTAGCATCCTTCACTTTTTCCGTATTCATGACGGACTGAAATACTTTTCGGTAGGCATTACCAGCTGACTCTCCAGCCATACCAGCCTGATCAGCCATAACTAATAGAGGAGCAAATGTCTTAGCCGCGTCCAATCCCTTTTTATGAATAATATCCATCGCGCTGCTGATTTTTGAGAACCCCTGCAGCATATTTCCTGAATCTACCCCCGCGTAGAATCCTTTCTGGATCACGTCCATCAGATTCATCATGTCTTTTTCGGAGGTCTGAGTAGCATCTTGTAACTTAGCCGCAAACTCAGCTGCTGCAGTGGGAGCCATCTGTAACTGCACGCCAAGATAAGCTGCTGACTCTCCCAAGCCGCCCAGGATGACCTGCGCCGACATACCCTGACGGCGTAGCATAGTCATCATGTTCTGAAAGTCGGCCGTTGTTCCCGGCAGCTTATCGCCCAAAGCAACTGCAAGCCGGTTAATTTTTTCAAATTCAGGCGCTACCTTTCCGCCCGGTCCCATCATTGAGCCGGCGAGCTGATTCGCTGCATTTTCTGATTCTGAATAGGCTTTTACTGGAGCCAACAACGTCATGCCAGTAGTTACCCCAGCCGCCATCGCCCCTGCACCATTACCTGCCAGAGAGTTCCTTAACTCGCGGGTCTTTTCAGCCTTGGCTTTGATGGCGTTGAGCTTTCGCTGACGCTCGCCAACTTCACGCAGCCTGCGCTCCTGCTCAGCCAACTGTCGGTTATACCGCTCAGTTTCTCGTGCAATCCGTGCCGTCTCACGCGCTCCGCCCCCAGCAGATAACCCCAGCCGATAAAGCTCAGCCCTGGCTGCCGCCATCTGGCGAGTTTCCTGTTGCTGTTTTTGTTCAAGACGTGAAACAGCACGCCACTGAGCTTCCAGCGCCTGCGTTTGTTTTTTTGTCGGGGATTCCAAAGATGACATTTCGCGCGTCATCATTTGAGCGCGTAGCCTCGCCTGATCCAGTTCGGCACCAGTACGGCTAACACTTTTAGTTAGTTGATCGAAAGATTTAAGCTGACCTCCAGCATCACTCAGCTTTTTAATCTGATCGCGGGTTTGTCGAATAGCTGATGCCAGCTCCTTAGAGCCAGCATGTGCATTTTTAAATGGGCGGGTTAACTTATCCACCGCCCCCAGAACTACCTGCAGTCGCAAGTTATTATCACTCATCGCTGGCCCCGCTTCTCTGAATTGCCTTATGCCGCCACTCCAGCACATCAGTCAGCGGCATAACGTCAGTGATGGACGGCGACCAGTGAAAGATGGTGGCAATATCTGCCACCAGATCATCAACCGTCAGGTTGTCGGCAAATCGACAAGCACCGACTTCGGCAACAAAAAAGTCACCACCTCTACAGCCATTGCTGTCAGATCGGCGGGGTCCAGCTCTGCCATTTCCTGCGCGGTCAGCGTCGGAGTGGAGATTCGCGGGATCACAGTCATCATCGCGCCCACGTCCATATCCATAATGGCCTGCAGACGGGTGCCACGCAGTGCGCCGGACTGCGGCTTGCGCAGCACAATTTCGGTAATTTCAGTTTTACCGCGCATGATGGGGGTATCCAGTTTTACGGTCTTTTCAGTCAGCTTGTCGCTCATGTTCGTATCCTGTTAATGAAATACTGGCGCGGCTGCCCGCGCCGTTAAGGTTAATCAGAGGCCGAGGGCATTACGGTGTTCTTCCATCAGATCCACGCCGTCAACGATTTCAACCATGTTGACCAGATCGACCTCATAGAGCACCTCACCGTTAATGGTCAGCTTCGCGTAGCTGTTAGTACTGCTGACCTTGGTGGCGCTACTCTCGCCGGTTTTCCACTCGCCGGAATCCACTTCTTTATGACGCCCGCGCACAACCAGCTCAACGGCCTGCACTTCGCCAGTATCGTCACGCTGAATAGAGCCGGTGAAACGCAGCTGGATGCCGTCAACGGTTGCCTTGCCCATCTGCTTGAATAACAGCAGTTCGGTGCCGCCGATTGAAAATTCCGTGTCCAGTGCGCCGTCATCCAGCCCCATGTCCACATCCACCGCGCCCGGCATACCGCCGCCGCGATACTTCTCAAACTTGCGGGTGAATTTCGGCAGGGTCAGAGACTCGACAATCCCCTGCCAGTTGTTCCCGTCGTTGAACAGGTTCAGGTGTTTTAACTTACGTGGTAAAGCCATGGTGTCCCCTTACGCGCTGACCTGGCTGGAGAAATCCAGCAGGTACTGATCGGTGATGCGCTGGCGCAGCATCAGGTTTTCAAGCGGCGGCACCGGCGTGTAGTCGTAGTCGATAGTGAGTTTCCCTGCTTTCAGGGAGTCTTTATCGTTCACCGACTCATCCAGCCAGCAGTCTGCACCGATGATGTAGCCCTGCGTTTTAAGGCTGCGCAGCTTGGCGCGGATACCTTCGATAATGTCACGGGCCAGCGATGGGTTGAGCACGCCATCCACCGCCCACATGTGCGCTTCAGCGATGGTGTCAGCCAGCACCTGCGCCGTGCGGGTGTAGTTCTCAAAGGCAAACAGCGGATCGTCACTGAGGCAGCGGGAACCCCAGAAGCGGAAGCCGTCTTTGCGGATAAGCGTGGTGACGTCATTCTGGTTGAGCAGTCCCGCATCGGTTGCCGGGTCCTGCAAATCCCAGAACACATCAGCGGAAATGCCGGTGACACCGTTCACGCCCACGTTGGACAGGGTCTTGTGCCAGCCGGTCTGCTCGTCAATTTTGGCTCGCAGGCCGAGCGCACGGGCGGAGGCGTAAGCTGTCGCGTCTGCATTCAGCACAGTGTCAAAGTTGATAAAGTCAGGCCAGATCAGCATCCCCTCGCGCTGGCTGAAATTGTCACGGTAGGCAATTGCTTCTTCTACCGTTTTGCAGCCGTAGGCGGACAGATAGGCAAACCCGCGCAGACTCTGCGCCACGCTCAGCAACTCAGTGGCAACTGCCTGCGTGTCGTGTCCCGGCACACCGAGAATGCGCGGCTTGACACCGAGCTGCGACTGCGCCGATAGCAGCGCTTTCATGCCCGTTTTTTTACCGTCAGCAGTCACACCGCCGATAATGTTGGAGGTGGTTTCCGCTTCGGTTTCGCCCTGCGCCACGCGCACAACGACGGTCACGGGTTTAGCCTGGTCTGCAATCGCATCCAGCGAACGGGCCAGCGTGCCGGACTCTCCCGCTTTGCCGCTGGCGGTCAGCACATCGGTCAGCAGAACCGGCTTGTTGAGGGGAAACATAGACGCATCAGCATCATCGCCGGTGCAGACCATGCCCACGATGGCGGTGCTCACCGTGGTAATGGATCGGGTGCCCTCGTTGATTTCAACAACGCGCACCCCGTGGTGGTAATCCTGAGCCATAGCGGCGAACCTCCTGATTGGAATAGGCTTCGCCCTATGTTGTATTGATTACGTCACGCAGACAGCTGTGCGGCGTTGTCCTGTTAATCACACAATGTCGCAGGATATTTGCGGTATAACGTCGAGATCCCCACATCAAAAATTAAAGCAACCCGCTGCCGTGTTTCACCTGCAGCAAGTAACCTGCCAGCCTGTGCCCATTGCTCTGGCGTCAGTTTTGGTCTTCGCCCTCCAATCCTGCCTTTAGCTCTTGCAGCTTCCAGTCCCGCACGGGTTCGTTCCACTATCAACTCGCGTTCCATCTCCGCCAGTGCCCCCATAACGTGAAAGAAAAACCGCCCCATTGGCGTACTGGTGTCTATGCTGTCAGTCAGACTGCGGAAATTAACTCCGCGCTGCCGGAGTTCTTCTATCAGGGTAACAAGGTGTCGCATGCTTCTTCCCAGCCTGTCGAGCTTCCATACAACCAGCGTGTCTCCCTCTGATAACGTCCTGAGCAACCTTTTTAGCCCTGGCCTGTCTGCTGTTTTTCCGCTCATTTTGTCTTCAAAAATTAGCTCACATCCTGAGCGTTCCAGTGCATCACGTTGCAAAGCAGTGTTCTGGTCATTTGTTGACACCCTCACATAGCCTATTTGCATGAAAAATAACCTCTTAAAAGGTAAACAGCATGCCATGATTTTCAGATGCTGGAATCATTTGCTACGTAACTGATTCAATACTGGCTTTGGCTAAATGTTGGTTTGGGAGAAGGCTCCGCGCTACCGGTGGGCGTACCGGTTCCGTGGCCTCTCCCGAACCCACCGCAGGGATGGCTAAAATATAACGGCGCACCCTTCGATAAAAATACATTTCCGAAATTAGGTGCAGTTTATCCGGCTGGCGTATTACCTGATTTACGCGGTGAGTTTATTCGCGGCTGGGATGATGGGCGGGGAGTGGATGCAGGGAGAATCATATTAGCTCAGCAGGGTGATGCTATTAGAAATATTACAGGTTTCGTGAGTGGTTCTTCTGGCGTTTCGTTTGATAGTTTTTCTGGTGCTTTTTACGATTCGGGGGTAAGAAGCGGCAGAAGGCCTGAGAGTACGACTATTGTTGATATGAATGATGATTTTGCTTTTGATGCTTCCCGGGTAGTGCCAACTGCAAATGAAAATCGCCCGCGAAATCTTGCATTCAATTACATAGTTCGTGCAGCTTAAATGAAAAGCCGTCTTAATGTGGTCAGTCCATAATGACGGCTTAATCATCTTTATCAAATTGAGGGCGGCTCAGGTAGTATCGCAGTTGGAAAATCTGAGGGTTTAATGGCATTCAGCGCATCAATATAATCAAGCCACAGGTTAAACTTGCTTGTTTCTGTTTCGCTCATTCGATTGAGTTGTAACTTTGAAGGCCAGTTATTTTTATTAATGACCGCATTAGCCTCATCAATCAGCGCCTGAATTTTCATTTCAAATGCCTGAACGTCAGCAACTCTTTTTGCATCGATGTCCGTTATCCACTCAGTACCATTCCAGACATCAAATTCAGTTTCTGGCGCAATTGTGGTGGTATTTTCTGGAAGCTCTCCTAAAAACCGAACAGTGATTTTCTCCCCTGTATCAGTTTTATAAACTTCTGCTTCACGGTGATCTTCAACATACTCCCAGCCGTTCAGATCTTCATTACGACAAATAGCAAAGCCAGCCTTGAATTTGCCGGGTTTATCAGTACAGGAATGGGCAGGCACGCCCACGCCTTCTGCAAGATATTCAACGGTTGATGACAGGTACTCACGGGTGATGGCATCATAGTTATAAACAGTGATTTCACCTGCCGATGATGCGATCCCATATGTATTCAAAATAGCTTCACTCATTCTCTTATCCTTCGTGCTGGGGCAAGATTCTACTATACTGAGCGTCCTCACTTATTCTTGATATTGATGTTGTTACATAGCCCTCACAATGTAATTAAATGACAGGTTACGTGGGCGGTTTTCATTTGCAGTTGGAACCATCAAGGAAGCATCAAAAAAAAGCGAAGCAAATCTATCGTCTGTCGCTCCAATAGCAACATCTACTTGAGCGGCATACGATCCAAACTCACCGTCAGTGCGGAAAGCACCTGTTGCCCCTGCATTAAAAAGCCTTGCTGATGTAGCTGCATTTCGTCCCTGAACCCCACCAGTGATATTTCTAATAGCATCACCCTGCTGAGCTAATATGATTCTCCCTGCATCCACTCCCCGCCCATCATCCCAGCCGCGAAT
>NZ_JAOWHE010000068.1:0-251592 GCF_030332765.1 Citrobacter sp. Cpo071
CCCAGCCTGCCGGTCACGCCCCTGAAACTGACAACCCGCTCCGGCAAGGACCTGACCCTGTGTAAAGACTACGTCGTCCCGGGCGGCAGTTTTACCTTCCTCCCGTCAACGCAGGCGTTTATCAACGGTAAAACCTACCCCTATGGCAACTGGGATTAAGACTAGCTCTAAAGAAAAGGGCCGCGAATGCGGCCCTGATGGGGATTACTTAGCAACTTTGGTAATCTGTTTTACGTCGATTTCAACGGAGTTCCAGTCTTTATCCACTTCACCCTGGATTTCAACCACATCCTGCGGTGTGACGGTTACGCCGTTCCAGCGCTTGTGGTCGATATCCACATTCACCGTGCCGGTCGCATCTTTAAACACGTACAGGTCGTCGGAAATACGCTCAACGATGTTCCCGCGCAGGGTAACCCAGGTGTCATCACGCAGTGATTTGGCGCTTTCTACCGTCGTGCTGCTACCGTTCGGGCCGACAAATCCGCCGTTTTGGCTCTGCGTGGTGGTTGTCGTTGGCCCAGAGAAGCCGCCCTGCTGAGCTGCCAGAACAGGTGCGGAACACAGTGCCATTACGGCAACCATTGCAGCTAATTTTTTCATCGTCATGTCTCCCTTTCATGTTGGTTTACGACTATTAAATAAGTTAATCCTTAACAAGTTCTTAAGGCAAAAAAAGATACTTTTTTTGCTGTACAGAGGCTGTAGCCACAGGTTTACTAACTGCAAATGAGTTCGCAGGGATGAACATATGCGTATTTTACTGATCGAAGATGACACGTTGATTGGCGATGGCCTGAAAACAGGTCTGAGTAAAATGGGTTTCAGCATCGACTGGTTTACCGAAGGTCGCCAAGGGAAAGAAGCACTCTACAGCGCACCTTATGATGCGGTAATCCTCGACCTGACGCTGCCAGGCATAGACGGACGGGACATTTTGCGCGAATGGCGAGCCAACGGAAAGCAGGAGCCTGTGCTGATTCTGACCGCTCGCGACGCGCTGGCAGAACGCGTTGAAGGCTTACGCCTGGGCGCGGACGACTATCTGTGTAAACCCTTCGCGTTGATTGAAGTTGCCGCCAGGCTGGAGGCGCTGGTGCGTCGTGCCAGCGGCCAGGCCAGCAACACATTACGCCATGGCGAGGTGACGCTTGATCCCGGCGCGCTGGTCGCCACGGCGGCTGGCGAACCGTTGTCTCTTAAGCCCAAAGAGTTCGCGCTGCTGGAGCTGCTTATGCGTAACAAGGGCCGCGTCCTGCCCCGCAAACTGATTGAAGAAAAACTGTATACCTGGGGCGAAAACGTCTCCAGCAATGCGGTTGAAGTACACGTCCATCACTTACGCCGTAAGCTCGGCAGCGACTTTATCCGTACCGTGCATGGCATTGGCTACACCCTGGGTGACGCATGAAACTCGCACAACGCCTCAGCCTGCGCATCAGGCTAACGCTTATCTTCATGATTTTGGTTTTAGTGACCTGGCTGATTTCCAGCTTTGTCGCCTGGAAGCAAACCACCGATAACGTGAATGAGATGTTCGACACGCAGCAAATGCTGTTCGCCAAGCGTCTGGTCACGCTGGATCTTGATGAACTCAAAGCCTCTGAACGCATCGCGCATACCCCGAAAAAATTCAAGCATGGTCATATTGACGACGATGTACTGACCTTCGCGGCCTACACGCCAGAAGGGAAAATGGTTCTTCACGATGGCGACAATGGCCAATACATTCCCTACAGCTACCGCCGGGAAGGTTTTGACGATGGCTATCTGAATGGCGACAACGATAAATGGCGTTTTGTCTGGCTGACTTCCGCAGATAAAAAGTATCGAATCGTTGTCGGCCAGGAATGGGAATATCGTGAAGATATGGCTTTAGCGATTGTGACAGCACAATTGGTGCCGTGGTTGGTCGCTCTGCCGCTGATGCTGTTAATCCTGATTGTGTTGTTAAGTCTTGAACTTAAGCCACTGAAGAAACTGGCGCAGGCGCTACGTTTACGCGACCCGGAATCAGAAGAACCGCTCAGTTTGAAAGGCATTCCTGGCGAGGTTCGCCCGCTGGTTGAATCACTCAACCAACTTTTCACCCGTATTCATACCACCATGGTGCGTGAACGGCGCTTTACTTCAGATGCCGCTCACGAGCTGCGTAGTCCGTTGACGGCGCTGAAAGTGCAAACCGAAGTGGCGCAACTGTCTGACGATGACCCGCAGGCACGGCAAAAAGCCTTAATGCAGATGCAGGCCGGGATCGATCGCGCCACCCGACTGGTCGATCAGCTCCTGACGCTTTCGCGCCTCGACTCCCTCGATAATCTTCAGGATGTGGCAGAAATCTCGCTGGAGGAGTTGCTGCAATCTTCGGTGATGGATATCTACCATTCGGCCCAGCAGGCGCATATTGACGTACGTTTGCAGATTAACGCGCACGGCATCACATGTACCGGGCAACCGCTGTTACTCAGCCTGATGGTGCGAAATCTGCTGGATAATGCGATTCGCTATAGTCCACGGGGAAGTATTGTGGAAGTGACGCTCAACGCCCGCAATTTTAGCGTCAAAGACAATGGTCCAGGTATTGCGCCGGAAGTTCTGATGCACATTGGAGAACGCTTTTATCGTCCACCGGGGCAAAGCGTGACCGGCAGCGGTCTCGGCCTGTCGATTGTCCGTCGTATCGCGATATTGCATGGAATGTCAGCCTCGTTTGGCAACGCTCCGGAAGGTGGCTTTGAAGCAAAAGTCAGTTGGTAATTGCGTTATTGTTGCTCATATAGCAAAAGACTTTGCACATTTTGCTAATTTCACCGCACCGCTGGTGGGAGTAAAATCGTCCTCAAACGTATTTCCTTGAGGACACAAAATGAGCAACATTCTGATTATCAACGGTGCGAAAAAATTTGGCCATTCTAATGGGCAATTGAATGACACCCTGACCGAGGTCGCGGACGGTATCCTGCGCGACCTCGGGCATGATGTTAAAGTCGTACGCGCAGACAGCGATTATGACGTAAAAGCAGAAGTGCAGAATTTCGTCTGGGCCGATGCGGTTATCTGGCAGATGCCGGGTTGGTGGATGGGCGCGCCGTGGACGGTGAAGAAATACATTGATGACGTGTTCACTGCCGGGCACGGTACGCTGTACGCCAGCGATGGTCGCACGCGTTCAGATGCGTCAAAAAAATACGGTTCCGGCGGGCTGATTCAGGGCAAAAAATACATGCTGTCCCTGACCTGGAACGCACCGATGGAAGCCTTCACTGAAAAAGACCAGTTCTTCCATGGCGTTGGCGTTGATGGCGTCTATCTCCCTTTCCATAAAGCAAACCAGTTCCTGGGAATGGAAGCGCTGCCGACCTTTATCACCAATGACGTGATTAAAATGCCGGACGTCCCGCGTTATATCGCAGAATATCGCAAGCATCTGACCGAAATTTTTGGTTAACTGGTAACCTGGAATTAGAAGGAGTTAACCATGCTTACCGTTATTGCAGAAATCCGTACACGTCCAGGTCAACATCACCGCCAGGCGGTACTGGATCAGTTTGCCAAAATCGTTCCGACCGTACTGAAAGAAGAAGGCTGCCACGGCTATGCGCCGATGGTGGATCATGCCGCAGGTGTGAGTTTTCAGACTACAGCACCAGATTCAATCGTGATGGTTGAGCAGTGGGAAAGCATCGCGCATCTTGAAGCGCATTTGCAGACCCCGCATATGAAAGCCTACAGCGAAGCCGTGAAAGGTGACGTGCTGGACATGAATATTCGTATTCTGGAGTCGGGCATTTAAGATTGTCGATTTGCCGGGTGACGCTTAGCTATCCGGCATAAATCGCTTCGTCAGATGAGAGCCGGATAAGGCATTTTACGCCCGTCTCCGGCTTTTCTACATGCAATTACCCTTCGAGATCCGCCAGGTCGCCTTTCTCCTGCAACCAGTTACGACGATCTTCAGAACGCTTCTTGGCCAGCAGCATATCCATCATTGCGTTGGTACGCTGATCGTCTTCATCATCGATAATGAGCTGCACCAGGCGACGGGTGTTCGGATCCAGCGTAGTTTCACGAAGCTGCATCGGGTTCATTTCACCCAGACCTTTAAAGCGCTGCACGTTCGGCTTGCCTTTCTTGCGCTTTAACTGCTCCAGTACGCCCGCTTTCTCTTCTTCCGTCAGCGCGTAATAGACCTCTTTGCCGAGGTCGATACGGTATAACGGCGGCAGCGCCACGTAGACGTGACCGTGTTTCACTAGCGTGCGGAAGTGCTTCACAAACAGCGCGCACAGCAGCGTGGCGATGTGCAGGCCATCGGAGTCCGCATCCGCCAGGATACAGATCTTGCCATAGCGCAATTGGCTCAGATCGTCGCTGTCCGGATCGATACCGATCGCCACGGAAATATCGTGAACCTCCTGCGAAGCCAGCACTTCATCGGAAGAGACTTCCCAGGTATTGAGGATCTTACCTTTCAGCGGCATGATCGCCTGATATTCACGATCGCGCGCCTGCTTGGCCGATCCGCCCGCCGAGTCACCTTCGACAAGGAACAGTTCGGTGCGATTAAGATCCTGTGCGGTACAGTCCGCCAGTTTACCCGGCAGCGCCGGCCCGCTGGTCAGCTTTTTACGCACTACTTTTTTCGCTGCACGCAGACGACGCTGCGCGCTGGAAATCGCCATCTCAGCCAGCAGTTCGGCTGACTGCACGTTCTGGTTCAGCCACAGGCTGAATGCATCTTTCACCACGCCAGAGACGAATGCCGCACACTGACGCGAAGAGAGGCGCTCTTTGGTTTGTCCGGCAAACTGCGGATCCTGCATTTTTACCGACAACACATAAGCACAGCGATCCCAGATATCTTCCGCCGACAGCTTCACGCCACGCGGCAGGATGTTACGGTACTCGCAGAACTCGCGCATCGCATCCAGCAGTCCCTGACGCAGACCGTTAACGTGCGTACCGCCCTGCATGGTTGGGATCAGGTTCACATAGCTTTCGGTCAGCAGCTCGCCGCCTTCCGGCAGCCAGAGCAGCGCCCAGTCCACCGTCTCCGTCTCACCGCTGAAATTACCGATAAACGGTTTTTCCGGCAGCGTCGGTAGGCCATTCACCGCTTCGCTCAGATAGTCATTTAAACCATCCTGGTAGCACCAGCGCTGTTCGCTGTTGTTGACCTCATCCTTAAAAGTGATCTCAACGCCTGGGCACAGTACCGCTTTTGCTTTCAGTACGTGCGTTAAGCGCGAAACAGAAAAACGCGGGCTGTCAAAGAAGCTTTCATCCGGCCAGAAGTGCACGCTGGTCCCGGTATTGCGTTTGCCGCAGGTACCGACAACCTGTAAATCCTGCACTTTATCGCCATTCTCAAACGCGATGTTGTATACCTGCCCGTCGCGGCGCACGTTCACTTCCACACGTTTGGACAGGGCGTTAACAACGGAGATACCCACACCGTGCAGACCACCGGAGAACTGGTAGTTCTTGTTAGAGAACTTGCCGCCCGCGTGCAGACGACAGAGGATCAGCTCAACCGCCGGAACGCCTTCTTCAGGGTGAATATCTACCGGCATGCCGCGTCCGTCATCAATGACTTCCAGAGACTGGTCGGCATGTAAGATCACGTCCACGCGTTTTGCGTGGCCCGCCAGTGCTTCATCCACACTGTTATCAATCACTTCCTGCCCAAGATGGTTCGGACGGGTCGTATCGGTGTACATCCCAGGGCGACGGCGTACCGGCTCAAGCCCAGTGAGTACCTCAATGGCATCAGCGTTATAAGTTTGCGTCATGGTTTAAATAAGCAATTCGAATTGATCGTCAGAAACTGTGCAGTCCAAGGAAATCGACAATCGGGTTGAAATAATCTTCGAAGCCCGTGAATGCGTGGTTTCCGCCCTCAATAACTGTCTGACGGCAGGAGGCGTAATACGCCACCGCCTGGCGGTAGTCCAACACTTCATCGCCCGTTTGTTGGAGCAGCCAGATCAAATCCGGCGCTTCCAGCGGGTCAATCTGCATGACTTTAAGATCGTAAATATGGCGTGACTCTAGCACATATTGCTGTCCCGTGTAGGGGTTCTCGTTTTGACCGAGATAGTCGACCAGCAGTTCATAAGGCCGTACAGCAGGGTTCACCACCACTGCCGGCAGCATAAAACATTGCGACAGCCAGGTGGCGTAATAGCCGCCTAAAGAGGAACCGACAATCCCCAGCGACTCCCCGCCGTGTTCAAGAATGATCGATTCCAGCATCTCTGCGGCTTGCGCAGGATACGGAGGTAGCTGCGGCACGATCATCTCAACGTGCGGGTGGTGTTCTGCCAGCCAGTTTTTCAGTAAACACGCCTTCGCCGAACGAGGAGAGCTATTAAATCCGTGAAGATAGAGAAGCGTAGACATCAGTAGCCTTCTGAAGCGGTATCAGGGTGGAACCGATTACCCTGCAGACGACGTACCTGAGTCTGCAACGTCCCGTCGGCAAAAAGCTCCAGCGTCCGCCAGCCTGGGCTGATGGTATCCAATGTGAAGTTGGAACAGTGCGGTTTAAATTGCACGCAGGTCGACGGCGTCGCCAGCAGACGGCGACCGTTCCAGTCCAGATCCAGTTCCTGATGAATATGCCCGCACAATAGATACCTGGCGCGAGGATAATTCACCAGCACGTTATCCAGCTCAGCGGCATTACGCAGACTGTGCTGATCGAGCCAGCTGCAGCCCGCAGGCAGAGGATGATGATGCAGAAGCAGCAAGGTATTACGCTCTGGCGCATCAGCAAGTTTACGCTCCAGCCATTCGAGCTGGAATTCACTTAACTCACCGTGGGGAACGCCGAACACCTGGCTGTCGAGCAGCAAGATTTGCCACTGTTCGCCAATGAAAACGCGTTTGGCCGGGGAAATGCCCGCATCCTGCAGCGCGCTGTACATTGCCGGCTGAAAATCGTGATTGCCCGGTAGCCAAACGCAGGGTGCACGAAAACTTGCGATGCCCTCAGCAAAATGCTGATAAGCCGCAGCGGATTGATCCTGCGCCAAATCACCCGTCGCGACGATCAGATCGTACTCAGGCGACTCTGCATGTATTGCATCCAGTACGGATTGATAGCTGTCCCAGGTGTTCACACCCAGCAGCGTTTCATGCTTTTCGGCAAACAGGTGAGTGTCTGTAATTTGTAAGATCCTGACTCTGGCCTCACCAGCCAAAGGAAGGGTTAACAGGCTTTCCAAATGGTGTCCTTAGGTTTCACGACGCTAATAAACCGGAATCGCCATCGCTCCATGTGCTAAACAGTACCGTAACCAGTCGGCCAAAAACTGATTAATTTGATGCTTTTCGTCGCGTTGATGCAACTTTTTATTTGGATAATCATACCGCGCTTTGAAGCGAAAGATCTGCTGACTTGAACACACTTCAGCCACCCTTGCGTCATGATACAGGCGCACGGTCAATGAAGGCAGGCTCCAGTATGTGACGGCCGGTGCCGTTTGTTCGATCGCAACAAGCGTAGTGTATCGGGTCGATTCCACGATCGTTAACCGATATTGTGCGTTTGCTACCTGATAGCTCACTGTTTCACCGGCTGCATCATTACGTGGCAGCAGGCGGCGCAATTGCGAATAGTTGGTTTCGCACAGACGCATCATTTCAGGGAAGTCAGGTGTGTAACGCTTCATTTTTTCCACTCAGTTTTTAACTCTTGATAGTGCAGCTGTAACCATTGCAAGGCGATGACAGACGCTGCGTTGTCGATTTTCCCCTCTTCTACCCATTGGTAAGCCTGTTCCCGGCTTACCACATGAACACGAATATCTTCGTTTTCATCAGCCAGACCATGGATCCCGCTCGCGGTCGTGGCGTCCACTTCGCCGACTAAAATAGACAGGCGCTCACTGGTGCCACCCGGGCTTGCCAGATAGCTCAGAACGGGCTTCGTCCGCTTAACTTCCAGCCCGGCCTCTTCCATTGCTTCACGACGGGCTACATCTTCAACGGTTTCGCCCTCTTCGATCATCCCGGCCACCATTTCCAGTAACCACGGGCTTTCGCTGGTATCAAATGCCGCGATACGGATCTGCTCGACCAGCACCACTTCATCTCGCTCAGGGTCAAAGGGTAGCAAGACTGCCGCGTGTCCGCGCTCAAAAATTTCGCGCGTTACCTCGCCGCTCATCCCCCCGTTAAACAGGCGATGGCGAAACCGATAAAGATCCAGTGAAAAAAAACCGCGGTATAGCTTTTCTCGTGCAATAATTTCTACATCATTTTTAGTGAAAGTCATTGGCAAGTTGTCTGGTTTACGCATTGTGCTGTCCTGAAACCAATAGTGATTAAAATGTGAATTTCAAGGTCGTTTGACTGATGTTTGAACGCCCTTGTGTTAAATTGATGCAAATTAACGCCGTATGGCACGTAACGCCAACTTTTTGAAGTGGCGGATTCTGCTAGAATCAGCAAATATTTTTACAATTTGATCAGCGCTAAATACTGCTTCACAACAAGGAATGCAAATGAAGAAATTGCTCCCCATCCTTATCGGCCTGAGCCTGTCGGGGTTCAGTACTTTGAGCCAGGCAGAAAACCTGATGCAGGTTTATCAGCAAGCACGCCTGAGCAACCCGGAATTGCGTAAATCCGCCGCCGATCGCGATGCTGCATTCGAAAAAATTAACGAAGCGCGTAGCCCATTACTGCCGCAACTGGGTTTAGGTGCCGATTACACCTACAGCAATGGCTACCGTGATGCAAATGGCGTCAACTCCAACGCCACCAGCGCATCTTTGCAGTTAACTCAGTCTATTTTTGACATGTCTAAATGGCGTGCCCTGACGCTGCAAGAAAAATCAGCGGGCATCCAGGACGTGACCTATCAGACCGATCAGCAAACGCTGATCCTGAATACCGCCACGGCCTATTTTAACGTACTAAACGCAATTGACGTGCTTTCTTACACTCAGGCACAGAAAGATGCGGTCTATCGTCAGTTAGATCAGACCACTCAGCGTTTTAACGTTGGCCTGGTTGCCATCACTGACGTACAAAACGCCCGTTCACAATACGATACTGTACTGGCGAATGAAGTTACCGCGCGTAACAATCTGGATAACGCGGTAGAACAGCTGCGCCAGGTAACCGGTAACTACTACCCGGAACTGGCTTCACTGAACGTTGATGGTTTTAAAACCAACAAACCGCAGGCGGTGAACGCGCTGCTGAAAGAAGCAGAAAACCGCAACCTGTCGTTATTGCAGGCCCGTTTGAGCCAGGATCTGGCACGTGAGCAGATTCGTCTGGCGCAGGATGGTCATTTACCGACCCTGGATTTGACCGCCTCTACCGGGGTATCTGACACCTCGTACAGCGGGTCTAAAACCAACACCTCCCAGTATGACGACAGCAACATGGGCCAGAATAAAATCGGTCTGAGCTTCTCACTGCCGCTGTACCAGGGCGGAATGGTTAACTCGCAGGTGAAACAAGCGCAGTACAACTTTGTTGGCGCGAGTGAACAACTGGAAAGCGCACACCGCAGCGTGGTGCAGACCGTTCGTTCTTCGTTCAACAACATTAATGCGTCTATCAGTAGCATTAACGCGTACAAACAAGCGGTTGTCTCTGCACAAAGTTCTTTGGATGCGATGGAAGCTGGCTATTCCGTAGGTACACGTACCATTGTGGATGTGTTGGATGCCACCACCACGCTTTACAACGCCAAGCAGCAACTGGCGAATGCGCGTTATACCTATCTTATCAACCAGTTAAACGTCAAATCTGCGCTCGGTACGCTGAACGAGCAGGATCTGGTGGCACTGAACAATACGCTGGGTAAACCAGTATCCACGACTCCGGATACGATCGCGCCGGAAAATGCGCAGCAAGACGCCGCGGCGGACGGTTATACGTCCAACAGCGCGACACCTGCGGCGCAGCCGACAGCAGTACGTTCAACCAGCAGCACCGGCAACAACCCGTTCCGTAACTGATGCTGATGACGGGGCTTCGGCCCCGTCTGAACGTAAGACAACGTAAAGATCCGCCCCTTCTTCCGCATTCTCGCCTCTTACCGCTTCAATTTCGACCAGTCATCCTCTATTCTGAGCAGAGTTACCACTGGGTACTGGAAGACATAAATGAAACGGACAAAATCTATACATCACGCCTCGTTCCGCAAAAGCTGGAGCGCGCGCCATCTGACTCCTGTCGCCCTGGCAGTTACCGCTGTGTTTATGCTCGCGGGCTGTGAAAAGAGCGACGAAACGGTTTCGCTTTATCAGAACGCTGACGACTGCTCTGCGGCGAATCCGGGTAAAAGCGCCGAATGTACTACCGCGTTTAACAATGCGCTGAAAGAAGCTGAACGTACCGCGCCAAAATACGCCACTCGTGAAGACTGTATCGCTGAATTCGGCGAAGGCCAGTGCCAGCAGGCTCCTGCGCAAGCGGGTATGGCGCCGACCGGTGAAGGCCAGGCTCAGGCACAGAATCAAAGCAGCGGCAGCTTCTGGATGCCGCTGATGGCGGGCTACATGATGGGTCGACTGATGGGCGGCGGAATGGGCGCTCAGCAACCGCTGTTCAGCTCGAAAAACCCAGCCAGCCCGGCTTACGGCAAATACACGGATGCCAGCGGTAAAAACTACGGCGCAGCAACGCCGGGTCGCACCATGACCGTACCGAAAACCGCTATGGCACCGAAACCTGCCACCACCTCTACCGTAACCCGCGGCGGATTTGGTGAGTCTGTGGCCAAACAGAGCACCATGCAGCGTAGCGCAAGCGGTACCACCACACGTTCAATGGGTGGCTGATCGTCATGGAAAGAGTCAGTATTGTTGAGCGCCCGGACTGGCGCGACAAAGCCACCGAATACGGTTTCAATTTTCACACTATGTACGGCGAACCGTACTGGTGTGAAGACGCGTACTATAAGCTCACCCTTGCTCAGGTTGAAAAGCTGGAAGAGGTCACCGCAGAGCTGCATCAAATGTGCCTCAAGGTAGTGGAAAAGGTCATCGCCAGCGATGAGCTGATGACCAAGTTTCGCATTCCGAAGCATACCTGGGGCTTTGTCCGCCAGTCCTGGCAGACACAGCAACCGTCGCTCTATTCACGTCTCGATCTGGCATGGGACGGCACGGGTGAACCCAAGCTTTTAGAAAACAACGCCGATACGCCAACCTCGCTGTACGAAGCCGCGTTTTTCCAGTGGATCTGGCTGGAAGATCAGCTCAATGCGGGCAACCTGCCGGAAGGCAGCGATCAGTTCAACAGTCTGCAGGAAAAACTGATCGAGCGTTTCACCGAGCTGCGTGAGCAGTATGGTTTTCAACTGCTTCATCTGACCTGCTGTCGTGATACGGTAGAAGATCGCGGTACGATCCAGTATCTGCAGGATTGCGCTGCCGAAGCTGAGATCGCAACAGAATTCCTCTATGTAGAAGATATTGGTCTTGGTGAAAAAGGTCAGTTCACCGACATGCAGGATCAGGTAATTGCTAACCTGTTCAAGCTCTATCCGTGGGAATTCATGCTGCGTGAAATGTTCTCCACCAAGCTGGAAGACGCTGGCGTTCGCTGGCTGGAACCGGCCTGGAAGAGCATTATCTCCAACAAAGCACTGTTGCCGCTGTTATGGGAAATGTTCCCGGACCATCCGAACCTGCTGCCAGCGTACTTCGCCGAAGACGACCATCCGCAGATGGATAAATTCGTCGTAAAACCGATCTTCTCGCGCGAGGGGGCTAACGTCTCCATCGTTGAGAACGGTAAAACGATCGAATCCGTGGAAGGACCGTACGGTGAAGAAGGCATGATCGTGCAGCAGTTTCATCAGCTACCGAAGTTTGGCGACAGCTATATGCTGATTGGCAGCTGGCTGATCAACGATCAACCAGCCGGGATCGGCATTCGTGAAGACCGCGCATTAATCACGCAGGATCTGTCACGTTTCTATCCGCATATTTTTGTCGAATAATTGAGAGAGCCGGGTGGTGACTTCGCCTTACCCGGCCTACGACGCGAACTTAATGCCCGATAAGCGCAGTGCCATCGGGCATTCATCATCCAACCTGCACCGACAACATACTTAAACTTCCCATCTCAATACCATCTACCGGGATCGTGACAGACTCTTTACCGTCCCAAGCCCCGAGTACATACAGCAGCGGCAGATAGTGATCCGGCGTCGGGTTCGACAACGATCCACCTTCATGATCGAGATAGTTCACCAATGGGTGCTGCTCAACCGGTCCCTGCCATGTCAGGTTTGCCTTAACATAGTCATTGAATGAAGTCGCCCACGGATAAGGCGTGTTCTCACCGTGCCAACGCGCAGTGCGCAGGTTATGCACCACGTTACCACTGGCCACCAGCATAATGCCCTCATCACGCAGCGCCGCCAGCTTACGGCCCATCTCAAAATGCCATGACGCGGGTTTGGTGCTGTCGATACTCAACTGCACCATCGGAATGTCCGCATTCGGATACATCTTGATCAGAACGCCCCAGGAACCGTGGTCAAAACCCCAGGCTTCTTTGTCCAGGGTCACAGGCACTGGAGCAAGTAAGTCAACCAGATGCTGCGCCAGTTCAGGCGAGCCGGGAGCCGGGTAATGGGTGTCATATAATGCTTGCGGAAAACCGCCAAAATCGTGGATCGTTTTGGGGGCTTCCATCGCAGTCACACCCGTTCCACGGGTGAACCAGTGCGCCGAGACCACCACAATGGCTTTCGGACGCGGCAACGTTTCCCCCAGTTGCTGCCAGGCACGGGTATAAACGTTATCTTCCAGAACATTCATCGGGCTACCGTGACCCAAAAACAATGCTGGCATACGAGTTGAAGACATGATGATATCCTTACTGAGGGAGTCATTTTGATACCACCACAATACGCTTATTCGGTTGATGAAGAACTCAGATAACCATGATGAAGATCATCAGTTATTTTGACGATCTAACCCGGACAGCAGATTGATAAGGAGTTTTATTTGTCGATGTCAGTACCTTTACTTCTGACTTTACTGGCAGGTGCCGCCACGTTTATCGGCGCATTTCTCGGCGTGTTAGGGCAAAAACCGTCTAACCGCGTTCTTGCCTTTTCTTTAGGCTTCGCCGCCGGGATTATGCTACTGATCTCCCTTATGGAGATGCTACCTGCTGCGCTGGCCGCTGAAGGTATGTCGCCAGTGCTGGGCTACGGAATGTTTATCGTCGGCTTACTGGGCTACTTTGGCCTGGACCGTCTATTGCCGCACGCGCACCCTCAGGATCTGGTACAAAAAACAACGCAGCCTCTACCCGGCTCTATTAAACGCACCGCGATTTTATTAACGCTCGGCATCAGCCTGCACAACTTTCCTGAAGGGATTGCGACGTTTGTTACCGCCAGTAGCAACCTTGAGCTGGGCTTTGGTATTGCCCTCGCCGTTGCATTGCACAATATTCCTGAAGGATTAGCGGTGGCGGGTCCCGTCTATGCAGCCACAGGCTCCAAACGTACGGCGATATTCTGGGCAGGGATTTCAGGTATGGCAGAAATACTGGGCGGCGTACTGGCGTGGTTAATTCTCGGTAGCCTGATATCACCGGTGGTGATGGCGGCAATAATGGCGGCAGTCGCAGGTATTATGGTGGCGCTGTCCGTCGATGAATTGATGCCGTTGGCAAAAGAGATCGATCCCAATAATAATCCCAGCTATGGGGTGTTATGTGGAATGTCGGTGATGGGATTAAGCCTCGTCATCCTCCAGTCGATGGGAATCGGATAATCCAGAGGGCGGATGCCACCCTGCAAATTTACAGCATCCGCTCATCCATAGCAGAATATGAAGGACTAATCCTGTTCCTTAACCGCGCTGTTATCTTCACCAGAGCGGCGAAAGAGTTTGTTTCGCGCTTCAAGTAAGGCATCTCTGTCCTGGCGGAATGCCCGACAATAACGTTTCATATGGCAATAATACCCCAGCGCAACGAGTGCAATTAATACAATCCAATACCAGGCAATAAACATTCTTTTACCCTTAAAATTTAACATCATTAAACATTTAACGTTAAAATTTTACACAAACTTATTCTGACATACTCATATAGTGGCATATTTCAGAAACAAATATATGATTTCGATCATATAAATCAGCGGCTACGCTATTAGCCAAACTCGTTATAAACAATTAAAACAATGTCGACAAGATCACACTACGCAATAATAAATATTGTTCTTAAAATATCTCACTCATACTATCAAAAAAAATAATAAAAATTAGTTTCTGCAGAATAATACATTTCATCAATATTAATCAATGCATTACAAAAGTAGTATTAGCAATGCTGCTTTATTTTATCAAAACAGTAAAAACATAATATATTCAGCAAGATTATATTTATAGGTAATATAAGGAGATATATCCATGTTTACACAATACCGAAAAACACTTCTGGCAGGGACTCTGGCACTGACATTTGGATTAGCAGCAGGAAACTCTCTTGCCGCTGGTTTTCAACCGGCCCAACCTGCAGGAAAATTGGGCGCAATAGTAGTTGACCCTTATGGAAATGCCCCACTTACTGCGCTGGTTGAATTAGATAGCCACGTTATTTCAGATGTTAAAGTTACCGTCCATGGTAAAGGTGAAAAAGGCGTTCCGGTGACTTATACCGTCGGCAAAGAGTCACTCGCCACGTACGATGGCATTCCTATTTTTGGCCTTTATCAAAAGTTCGCAAATAAGGTAACCGTTGAATATAAAGAAAACGGTAAGGCCATGAAAGATGATTATGTGGTGCAAACTTCCGCCATCGTAAATCACTACATGGATAACCGCTCAATATCTGATTTACAGCAAACAAAAGTGATTAAAGTAGCACCGGGTTTTGAAGATCGTCTTTATCTGGTGAATACCCACACCTTTACCCCGCAGGGGGCGGAATTCCACTGGCATGGTGAAAAAGATAAAAATGCCGGCATCCTGGATGCGGGTCCAGCTGGCGGCGCACTCCCCTTTGATATCGCACCCTTTACCTTTGTCGTCGATACGGAAGGTGAATATCGGTGGTGGCTGGATCAGGACACCTTCTATGACGGCCATGACATGGATATCAACAAGCGCGGCTACCTGATGGGTATTCGTGAAACACCGCGAGGCACCTTCACCGCCGTCCAGGGCCAGCACTGGTATGAATTCGATATGCTGGGGCAAATTCTGGCCGACCATAAGCTGCCTCGCGGATTCCTGGATGCTTCACATGAGTCGGTCGAAACAGTGAACGGCACCGTACTGCTACGCGTAGGTAAACGCGATTATCGCAAAGAAGATGGCCTTCACGTACATACCATCCGCGACCAGATTATTGAAGTCGATAAATCTGGACGTGTTGTTGACGTATGGGATCTGACACAAATTCTCGACCCGATGCGTGACGCGCTGCTGGGTGCTCTGGACGCAGGCGCGGTATGCGTCAACGTGGATCTCGCTCATGCAGGCCAACAGGCAAAACTAGAGCCAGATACCCCCTATGGTGACGCCCTCGGCGTTGGTGCGGGCCGTAACTGGGCTCACGTAAACTCCATTGCCTATGACGCTAAAGATGACTCCATCATTCTTTCTTCCCGCCATCAGGGTGTCGTCAAAATCGGTCGTGATAAACAGGTTAAATGGATCCTGGCACCGTCTAAAGGCTGGAATAAGGCGCTGGCAAGCAAACTGTTAAAACCGGTTGATGATAAGGGCAACGCGCTGAAGTGTGATGAAAACGGTAAGTGCGAGAATACTGATTTCGATTTTACCTACACCCAACACACCGCCTGGCTCTCCAGCAAAGGAACACTAACCATCTTTGACAATGGCGATGGCCGTGGACTCGAACAACCGGCTCTACCTACAATGAAATACTCCCGATTCGTCGAATATAAAATTGACGAGAAAAAAGGAACCGTTCAGCAGGTTTGGGAATACGGGAAAGAGCGCGGTTATGATTTCTACAGTCCTATCACGTCGGTAATTGAATATCAAAAAGACCGCGACACGATGTTTGGATTTGGTGGTTCTATTAATTTATTTGACGTTGGACAGCCAACCATCGGCAAAATCAACGAAATTGACTACAAAACAAAAGAAGTCAAAGTCGAAATTGATGTCCTTTCCGATAAACCAAACCAAACGCACTACCGCGCATTACTGGTTCGCCCACAACAAATGTTTAAATAATTTCGTTAGATTAAGGATTAATTATGTCATCTAAATGGATTACTTCATTATTTAAAAGCGTGGTATTAACGGCGGCGCTGGTATCACCATTTGCAGCATCGGCTTTTACTGAAGGTACTGACTATATGGTACTGGAGAAACCGATTCCCAATGCTGATAAGACGTTGATAAAAGTATTCAGCTACGACTGCCCATTCTGCTACAAATATGATAAAGCCGTGACCGGCCCGGTGTCAGAAAAAGTTGCCGATCTCGTCGCCTTCACACCGTTTCATCTCGAAACCAAAGGAAAATATGGCAAACAGGCCAGTGAAGTATTTGCAGTAATGATTGCGAAGGATCAGGCCGCAGGGGTCTCATTGTTTGACGCCAAATCACAGTTTAAAAAAGCCAAGTTTGCTTACTACACTGCCTACCACGACAAGAAGGAACGCTGGTCTGACGGTAAAGATCCCGCTTCATTCATCAAAACAGGGCTGGATGCTGCGGGTATGAGTCAAGCAGACTTCGAGATCGCCTTAAAAGAACCCGTAGTCCAGGAGACCTTGGAAAAATGGAAAGCGGCTTATGATGTTGCCAAAATTCAGGGCGTTCCGGCTTACGTCGTCAATGGTAAGTACCTGATCTACACCAAAAGCATCAAATCGATTGATTCCATGGCTGAGCTTGTCAGAGAGCTGGCGACAAAATAAACAGGGAACCGGCTATGGCTTTTATTAAAGGATTGTGGCGAGACTTATGTACCGCACCGGTTGATACCCTGGTGAGATGGCAGGAGCGACGCTTTTTGTGGTTGCTAATGGCTTGTGCCATGGGTGGGTTAATTATTCTGGCGCACTCGTTCTTCCAAATCTATCTCTACATGGCCCCCTGCGAGCAATGTGTATACATCCGCTTTGCCATGTTTGTGATGGTTTTGGGTGGGCTGATCGCGGCAATAAACCCTAAAAACCTTATTCTAAAACTGGTCGGCTGCATTGCGGCATTTTATGGCAGCATTATAGGTATTAAGTTCTCCATCAAACTTAATGGCATTCATTATGCGGTACATAACCCGGACCCGGATTCGCTCTTTGGCGTACAGGGATGTTCCACCGATCCGACATTCCCTTTCAATTTGCCGCTGGCAAACTGGGCTCCAGAATGGTTTAAGCCCACTGGAGATTGCGGCTATGACGCACCTGTCGTTCCTGATGGCGTAGCGCTTAGCAGTGTGCAAAAGTGGTTTGTCGATCTGTACCAGCAGTCCGAAGGCTGGTATCTGCTCCCGCCATGGCATTTTATGAATATGGCGCAGGCCTGCCTGCTCGCTTTTGGTTTGTGTTTAGTGCTGTTGCTGGTAATGAGCGGAGCCTGGGCACTTAAACTGGCCAGAAAAAAATAGCCAGGTTGTAATAACAAAAAACCGAAGCCAGGAAACTGACTTCGGTTTTTTTATCCCTACCACGGTTGTCGCGGTAGTCAGCAATTAGCTGGCTTTGCGCTCATGCGCCTGACGGTAAGCAACCAGGTCTTCGATAGTCACTACAGCCATATTATGCTTACCGGCAAATTCGATGCACTCTGGCGCACGGGCCATGGTGCCGTCATCATTGGTCAGTTCGCACAGCACACCGGCTGGTTTAAACCCTGCCAGCGTCATCAGGTCGATGGTTGCTTCAGTATGACCACCGCGGGTCAACACGCCGCCTGCCTGAGCACGCAGCGGGAAAACGTGCCCCGGACGGTTAAGATCGGAAGGTTTTGCGCCATCCTTAATTGCCGCACGCACCGTTGTAACACGGTCTGCTGCGGAAACGCCGGTGGTTACGCCTTCTGCGGCTTCAATGGTCACGGTAAAACCGGTACCGTAAGCGCTGGTATTATTTTCCACCATCATTGGCAGATCGAGCTGTTTGCGTCGGTCTTCAGTGATGCACAGGCAAACAATACCGCTACCGTGACGGATGGTCAGCGCCATCTGTTCTACGGTCATGGTTTCTGCCGGGAAAATCATATCGCCTTCGTTTTCACGGTCTTCGTCGTCAAGCACCATTACACCGCGTCCTTCACGCAGCGCAGACAGCGCATGTTCAACACGTTCGAAAGGCGTACCAAAAGAGGAAAGTAGCGTCTGATTCATGGTAAAAAAACCTCACTAAAATTATGGTTACCAGAATCAGGGCAGTCTTAGGAGTACCGTCTAAGCGGCAAAAAAATAACGTGAGCGGGTCCATGCCCGACTGGATCGTTACTCTCTCCCATCCGGACTCTAACCGTCGGCCCCGGAATTACACCGGATCTGCTGACCTTTTTGCCGTAACAAAAAGCGCTCGCGGGCTTTCAACATCAGTTGATTTACCGCCGGTGGGGAATTTCGCCCCGCCCTGAGAATAAGCGGGTTAACTATAACGCTATTGATTACCTTCATCAACGCCTTTACTCGTCTTAGCTTCACACAATTCTGGTTTATGCCTGTGCCAGTTCGCACTACAATAGGCAGCAACACGTACCAGTTCAGGGAAACCACAATGATTGACCCGAAAAAAATTGAGCAGATTGCTCGTCAGGTTCACGAGTCGATGCCGAAAGGGATCCGCGAGTTTGGCGAAGACGTCGAGAAGAAAATTCGTCAAACGCTGCAGTCACAGCTGACCCGTCTGGATCTGGTAAGCCGCGAAGAATTCGATGTACAGACTCAGGTTTTATTGCGCACGCGTGAAAAGCTGGCGCTGCTTGAGCAACGTCTGACTGAGCTTGAATCACGTGATAAAACGGCAGACGTTAAGCCTGCCCCCGCGATCCCGTCAGTTGATCCGCAAGAGTAAAAACGACAACGGGCCGCAAGGCCCGTTTTTCTGTTAGTGTTCCAGTTCTAGCTTCCTGGCTTCCGTCGCTTGCTGGCAGTACAGCGCATAGCGTTTGCAAAACCAGCTACGATGTTCTTCATCCATATTCCCGGTTATCGCCTGGATATCAATGGGATGGCCCTCAGCCTGCATCCTGGCAAAACTACGGGCCAGGAAATCGAAATTGTTCAGTGAATACATATTGCTGTTCATGAGCATACCCTCCAGTTATTGAATATCTGCTAAGGCCATATGCTTTTTCTAATTTCAGTATTTCCCTGGATACGAAGTTATTCTGTACATATTGTGCGCAAATCTACTGCGCGGGTTCACAGTTTCCGACAACTCTTCCTTATCGTACACAAGCGCCGCTGATTGACTCGCTGTTAAGTGAAATTGGATTGTCCAGCGGTTCTCTGTCAGCACTGGCCGAGCTGTTAAAATCAGTGGAAAGTAGCGCTGTGGCTCAAGAATAAAACGTAAAAATGCCGGATGGCGACGCGAAAGCGTCTTATCCGGCCTACAAACGTTACGTCACGTAGGCCGGATAAGGTGTTTACACCGCCATCCGGCAAACTTTTCAGGTGTTATTTATCGCTGTCTTTCTGGATCTTATTGATGATATTAGTCGTGGAGCAGCCATCTTCGAAGTTCAGCACCAGCACTTCACCGCCGTTCGCCCACACCTCTTCACTACCCGCAATCTGCTCCGGCTTATAGTCGCCGCCTTTGACCAGCAGATCCGGCAGAATGCCAGCAATCAGACGCTGCGGCGTATCTTCTTCAAAAGAGACCACCCAGTCGACGGATTCCAGCGCGCCCAGTACGATCATACGCTGTTCCAGCGGGTTGACCGGACGCGTTTCACCTTTCAGACGTTTGGTCGAAGCATCGCTGTTGACCGCCACGATCAGGCGATCGCCCAGCTTGCGCGCATTCGCCAGATAGGAAACATGGCCCGCATGCAGGATGTCGAACACACCGTTGGTCATTACCACTTTCTCGCCGCGCTTGCGGGCGCTGGCAACGGCCTGTTTCAGCTCAGATTCGCTCATCACGCCAAAACCAGTATCAGCCCGCCCGCGCACGGCGTTTTCCAGTTCAATCGGAGAAACAGTGGAGGTCCCCAGCTTACCAACGACAACACCGGCTGCGGCGTTAGCAAAATAGCACGCCTCTTCCAGTGAGTTACCCGCCGCCAGCGTCGCCGCCAGCACGCCGATAACCGTATCGCCTGCACCGGTCACGTCATACACTTCCTGCGCCTGCGTCGGCATATGCAGCGGCGATTTGCCCGGTTGCAGCAACGTCATCCCCTGCTCGGATCGCGTGATCAGCAGTGCGGAAAGGTCGAAATCAGCAATCACTTTCATGCCGCGTTCAACCAGTTCATCTTCGCTTTTGCACTTGCCCGCCACCGCTTCAAACTCAGACAGGTTCGGCGTCAGCAGCGTTGCGCCACGGTAGCGTTCAAAATCGGTTCCTTTCGGATCGATAAGCACCGGCACCCCAGCCTTACGCGCCAGAGCAATCATCTGCTGCACGCTTGCCAACGCGCCTTTGGCGTAGTCGGAGAGCACCAGAGCACCGATAGAACCCAGCGCCTGGTTAATACGCTCGTGCAGCGGCTGCGGATCCACACCTTCAAAACCTTCTTCGAAATCCAGGCGAATCAGCTGCTGATTGCGGGAAAGCACGCGCAGTTTGGTGATCGTCGGATGGGTCGGCACGGATACGAAATCGCATTTTACGTTTACATCCGTCAGCGTTTTGCTCAGCGCACGCGCCGCGTCGTCAATACCGGTCAGGCCCACCAGGCGCGAATTCGCTCCCAGAGAGGCAATGTTCATCGCCACGTTTGCTGCGCCACCGGGACGTTCTTCGATGGTATCCACTTTTACCACCGGAACAGGCGCTTCAGGTGAAATACGGCTGGTAGGACCGTACCAGTAGCGATCCAGCATCACATCACCGACAACCATGACTCCTGCACGTTCAAACTCTGGCAGAGTTACTTTCATTCCTGTCTCCTAAGAGATTCTCTGAGTGTCTTAAAATTTGCGCGCGATAATAGCACACTTCACTCGGCACCCAGCCACTTCTGCCAGCTGTCACGCACCAGTGTACGTTCAGCGTCGAAGTGCTCCGGCGCCACATGGCCCGGAAGTTCCTGCAATGCAAGATGGTGAAGTTCATCACGCAACGTCGTATAAGCTCGGGTAAGCGCCAACGCTTCCTGCTCGTCCATAATGTCGTTTTGCGCCAGTAATTCCAGAATGCGCACGTTATCCGACCAGCGCGTCAGCTTCGGTTTTTCATGCGCATAGCGCAGCACCAGATACTGCGTAATAAACTCAATGTCTGTGATGCCGCCTTCATCCGCTTTGATATCAAAACGATCGCGATGCTTATTGCCCAAATGGGCACGCATTTTCTCACGCATTTCGCGCACCTCGGTCTGCAAAGTTTTCCCATCACGGACGAGGGTCATGATATCGCGACGAATCGCATCAAACTGAGAGGTCAACTGCGGGTCGCCATACACTACGCGAGCACGCACCAGAGCCTGATGCTCCCATGTCCAGGCTTCGTTACGCTGATAATCGGCAAAAGCGTCAGCTGATGTCACCAGCATCCCCGCCGCTCCTGACGGACGCAAACGCGCATCCACTTCGTACAAAATACCGGACGAAGTACGGGTACTAAAGAGGTGCATAATGCGCTGCGCCAGACGCAGATAGAACTGTCGCCCGTCAATCTCACGCTCACCGTCCGTCATCACGTCCATCGGACAGTCATGCAGGAAGATCAAATCGAGATCCGAGCTGTAACCCAACTCCCAACCGCCCAGTTTGCCATAGCCGACGACGGCAAAACCACGCCCCTCGCGTTCGCTAAGATGAGTGGGTTGACCGTAGCGCGCGACCATCTGCGTCCACGCCTGCTGGACTACCGCATCAATAATAGCTTCCGCCAGCCAGGTTAAATGATCGCTCACCTTCATCACCGGCAGTGTACCGGCGATATCGGCCGCGGCAATACGCAGTAGCTGCGTTTGCTTAAACTGGCGCAGAGCCTCAAGTTGCTGCTCTTCGTCATCTTCCGGCACGCGCAGCAAATACTGGCGCAGCTCATCACGGTAAGCATCCGTCGCGGTAGGTTGATACAGGGTGTTCGGATCCAGCAGTTCATCGAGCAACAGCGGATACCGCGCCAGCTGGCTGGCGACCATCGGCGAGGCCGCACAGAGCGAAATCAGATGCTTCAGCGCCCCGGGGAATTCGCTCAGCAGTTCCAGATAGGTCGTACGGGTAACAATCCCCACCAGCAGAGGGGTAATGCGCGATAGCGGGACTGAGGCATCGTCACGCGTACAGACATCGCTCAGCAGATGCGGCATTAAATGATCCAGCACCTGGCGTCCGCGTGGGCCAATGGTGCGTTTATCCAGCTCTTTGCGGAAATCAGCAATCAGAGACAGCACGCGCCGGCGATCGTCATCCGCCAGATGCGTCAGCACCGGCGTGGTGTCATCTTCCTGTAATGCATCCTGCCACAGTTCGCGCCACTGTTCTGAAAGCGACTCTTCCTGGCTTTCAGCTTCGTCATCGCCAATCAGCTCGTTAAATACCCGGCGCACGTTGTCCATATGATTGGCCAGCACATCAGTTAATTGCTGCCAGTCATCAACGTTCATCCCCCACGCCAGCCGCGCGCGATTCAGTTCATCGCCTGGCAGCGTTTGGGTCTGTTCATCATTGATGCTTTGCAGCAGGTTTTCCAGGCGGCGTAAATAGAGATAGGCTGCTCGCAGTTGTTCCGTATCGGTATCAGACAGCAGGTGCAGCGCATTGATGGCGCTAAGCGTCGGTAACAGCGAGCGGGATTGCAGCGACGGTTCACGTCCGCCGCGAATCAGCTGGAATACCTGCACGATAAATTCGATTTCGCGAATACCGCCCGCCCCCAGCTTGATGTTGTCTTTCAGACCACGGCGGCGCACTTCACGCGCAATCATCCCTTTCATGTTACGCAACGACTGGATCACGCTGAAATCAATATAGCGACGGAAAACAAAAGGCCGCAGCATGGCACGAAGCTCGCTGACGTAAGTGCCGTCGGCATCGCCCATAATGCGGGCTTTGACCATCGCATAGCGTTCCCAGTCGCGCCCTTGCTCCTGGTAATAATCCTCCAGCGCAGAGAAGCTCAGTACCAACGGACCGCTGTCGCCAAACGGGCGTAAACGCATATCCACCCGATAGACAAACCCATCCATTGTGGGCTGATCTAATACCTTGATGAGCCGCTGGCCCATACGGGTAAAGAACTGGGCGTTATCCAGCTCGCGTCGCCCGCCCTGTGTGCTGCCATGTTCTGGCCAGGCAAAAATCAGGTCGATATCGGAGGAAAAATTCAGCTCGCCGCCGCCCAGTTTCCCCATGCCTAAAATCAGCAGCGGCTGCGCCACACCTTCAGGATTACAGGGCGTACCCCATTCGCGACAGCAGGCGGCGTATAACCAGTCGCGCGCGGCGACGATCAACGTTTCAGCCAGATGGCTTAGCTGCTGCAAAATACTCTCTTCAGTCACCAGCGACAGCGTCTGTGCCCAGGCGATACGCACCATAATGCGACGGCGAAACAGGCGTAACTCACGCATCAGCGTGTTTTCATCACTAACGTCAGCCAATGTTTGCTGTAACCAGTCGGCATAGTGTTGCCATTCATCTGCCAGGGGTGGAGCGCTTTCCAGCTCAGCCAGCCATTCGGGATGGGCAATAATGCTGTCACGGACAAAATCACTGAATGTAAGTACTGACTTCGCCTGAACGCTAAGCGAGGACTCAGATATTGCTGCTGGCAGCCGCTCAACAACGGTCGGCCAGTACTGCTGTAACGGTGAAGAGAGCTGCTTCATTTACGGGTTATCCTTTGAATGGTGCCGGATGCGTCTTTTCGCCTTATCCGGCCTACATGACAGTTACACATCGCGTAGGCCTGATAAGCGCAGCGCCATCAGGCATCCCGGCCTCGGCCCTGATTATCGTTTTCCGCTGTGCAGCCAGAACGGTTCCAGTGCAATTGCCTCGTTACGGAAGTGTTCAATTTCAATATATTGGTTGGCCGCAATGGCGTGGCGCAAACCCTGCCAGTTGGCGATCCATTCTGATGCGACATTTTCATCGTAGTATCCCGCCAGCATCAGCATGCTATCAATGTTGCGCGTCAAACGTGGAAGCTGATCGGCGTACTGATCGCCCAGCGGCTGCGCAAAAGCGGTTTTCAGCTCAGCGGCATGGCGTGAAAGATGGGTATCCGAGAAACGCTTAAAGGAGTCGGCAATTTTTCCCTGCGCCTTCGCATCAAGGAACGGCTGCCATCCTTTGGTCACCAGCCATTCGGTCAGCGCCAGCTTGGCCATTGCCGTTTGCGTGCTGTAAACCGCCGAAACAGCAGAAACGTCCGACAAAATGATCGCTTCCGACTGGGTCAACAAATCACGTAAGTGAGCGCTCGCTTTTCGCGGTACATTACCGCCAAACAGCATCAGAATGTGACGCACCAGGCCCATAGCCGCCAGCACCTCGGCTTTCGCCCCTTTAACGCCGCGCACCCACAGCTCTTCATGGTACTGCCACTGTGATAATGCCAGCTCCAGCGCCGCTTCCAGCCCCTGCTCAATACTCGCTTTCGCCGGAACTTTCAAAATGCGTGTCGGTTTGAGTTCGCGCGGCGCATTCCCCTGAGCCAAGTGATAACCGCGCGCTGCTTTGCTCAAGCTACCCTGGCGTAAACCGGTTTGCGAAACCAGCTGGTTTGCCAGCTTCAGTACCGCACGGGTATCGCCGCTTAGCAGTTCAAGTTCAAGCTCACAGATAGGTTCTGCAAACTCGCCCGCTTTCACCTCCCCCAGATCGAGGGCCATTTCAATCCGGCTGCCATCAACATCAACCAACCATTTCTCACGGTAAAAATCGGTGCTGAACAACGGCTGTACTTGAGAAGCAAGTTCAGCAGGCAGCTCGCCATCAGGCCAGACTTCCGTTGGGAACAAGGTGAGGTCCAGCTCAGGCGCGTTTAGCGCAACGTTATATTCCGGCCGTTGGTGCAGTCCGCCCGTCACGCGTCCGGCAATTTTCATGGTCATTTCGTAATGACCATTTTCACCGCGAATACGCAGCCCCATATCGTGACCACGCAACCACGCATCCGGTGTTTCGTAGTAGATATTCAGCAACTGGCTGGGCGCATGATGCTCTCCCCCCAGCGTATTCAGACGTTCACGTAGCGCATCTACAGCGTCATTATTGACGATAAATTTTAATTCGATTTCCTGGGCCATGGTCTTGTACTTATGGGTTATGTCACAGTTGAGAAAACTGACTGCGAACTAAGTTCGTTCTTTATGGTCAGTAGATAGTATTTTGCGCCAAATTGCCATGCAACGAGCAATTTGACGGGCGTAAAAGTTTCGAGTGGTGGCAAAAAGGACACAGATGATTCCGATTGATGTCGAATGCTTTGCGTAGAGACACTGATGCCACTACTATCGTTCCACTTTCTATGACAATAACGACAGCCTGATGCCAAAATTACGCCTGATTGGATTAACTTTACTCGCACTTAGCGCCACTGCAGTCTCTCATGCCGAAGAAAAGCGCTATGTCTCTGACGAACTGAACACTTGGGTCCGCAGCGGTCCGGGAGATAATTATCGCCTCGTGGGTACGGTTAATGCCGGCGAGGAAGTCACGCTATTACAGACCGATGCCAACACTAACTACGGCCAGGTGAAAGACAGCACCGGACGTACCGCCTGGATCCCACTGAAAGAGCTGAACAGTACGCCGAGCCTGCGTACCCGCGTTCCCGACCTGGAAAACCAGGTTAAGACCTTGACCGATAAGCTCAATAATATCGATACCACGTGGAATCAGCGCACCGCTGATATGCAGCAAAAGGTCGCGCAAAGCGACAGCGTGATCGACGGGCTGAAACAAGAAAACCAGAAGCTGAAAAACGAGCTTATCGTGGCGCAAAAGAAGGTCAGCGCAGCCAACCTTCAGCTTGATGACAAACAGCGCACCATCATCATGCAGTGGTTTATGTACGGTGGCGGCGTGTTGGGTCTTGGTCTGCTGCTCGGCCTGGTTCTGCCACACATGATCCCAAGCCGTAAACGCAAAGATCGCTGGATGAACTGAATCGCCTTCTCCGCCACACTGACATATGATTAAGGGATCATAGTTTTCAAAAGGAAAATGGCGTGAAGATTTATCTGGTCGGTGGTGCTGTTCGGGATGCGTTATTAGGGCTACCGATTAAAGATAAAGATTGGGTTGTTGTTGGCGCCACGCCGCAAGAGATGCTCGACGCGGGCTACCAGCAGGTAGGCCGCGATTTTCCCGTGTTTCTGCATCCGCAAACCCGCGAAGAGTATGCGCTGGCGCGTACCGAACGTAAGTCAGGCTCGGGGTATACCGGGTTCACCTGCTATGCCGCCGCAGATGTCACGCTGGAGGCCGATCTTCAGCGTCGTGACCTGACCATCAACGCAATCGCCCGCGATGACGACGGGGAGATTATCGACCCGTATAACGGACGCGACGATCTGGAAAACCGTCTGCTGCGCCATGTTTCATCTGCCTTTAGCGAAGATCCGCTGCGCGTACTGCGCGTGGCACGCTTTGCTGCCCGCTACGCACATCTCGGTTTTCGGATTGCTGACGAAACCATGACGCTAATGCGTGACATGACCGCCGCTGGTGAACTGGAGCATCTGACACCAGAGCGGGTGTGGAAAGAAACCGAAGGCGCATTAACCACCCGTAACCCACAGGTATTTTTCCAGGTCCTGCGCGACTGCGACGCACTGCGCGTCCTGTTTCCGGAAGTGGATGCTTTGTTTGGCGTTCCAGCTCCCGCGCAGTGGCATCCGGAAATCGACACCGGCATTCACACGCTGATGACGCTGTCGATGGCAGCCATGTTAAGTCCGGAGGTCGACGTGCGTTTTGCTACGCTGTGCCACGATCTTGGCAAGGCATTGACGCCTAAAGCGCTGTGGCCGCGCCATCACGGCCACGGTCCGGCGGGTGTTAAGCTTGTCGAACAACTGTGCCAGCGCCTGCGCGTGCCGAATGACATCCGTGATTTAGCCAAACTGGTTTCCGAGTTCCACGACCTCATTCATACCTTCCCGATCCTGCAGCCGAAAACCATCGTTAAGCTGTTTGATTCCATCGATGCCTGGCGCAAACCGCAGCGCGTGGAGCAAATCGCCCTCACCAGCGAGGCCGATGTGCGTGGGCGAACCGGTTTTGAAGCGGCAGATTATCCGCAAGGCAGACTGTTGCGCGAAGCCTGGCAGGTTGCGCAGGCGGTGCCAACGAAAGACGTGGTTGAAGCTGGATTCAAAGGTCAGGCAATTCGTGAAGAACTGACCCGGCGTCGCATCGCGGCGGTAGCCAGTTGGAAGGAGCAGCGTTGCCCGAAAGCGTAGACACTGCGTTGCCGGATGCGCTGTGCTTATCCGATCTACAGGTTCGAAATGGATATAACCCGTAGGCCGGATAAGGCGGAACGCCGCCATCCGGCACCACGGTAAGTCATCAGAAGAACACGACGTAAACGGCAGCCGCCACAATAAAGCGGTAAATCGCAAACGGAATGAACGAGATGCGTTTAATCAGTTGCAGGAAGGTTTTGATCGCCACCAGCGCCACGATAAACGCCGTCACAAATCCGACTGCAAACATCGGGATATCTGATGCGCTAAGGAAAGACCAGCTCTTGTAGAGATCCAGCGCCGTCGCGCCCATCATCATCGGCACGGCCAACAGGAAGGAGAATTCCGAGGCCGCGTAACGACTCACGCCCATCAGCATGCCGCCAGAAATCGTCGCCCCGGAGCGAGAAAAACCCGGCCACAGCGCCAGACACTGGAAACAGCCAATCATAAACGCCTGGCGATAGGTCATATCATCCAGACCCGGCGCACGCGGTTCTTTCGGCTTCAGGCATTCTGCGGCAATCAGCAGTACACCACCCACCACCAGCGCATACATCACGTTGATCGGGTTAAACAGCGATTTGATGGTGTCGTGGAAGATTAGCCCCAGTACCACGGCTGGAATCATCCCCAACAGGATATGTCCCAGCGTCAACCGACCTTTGCCAGTGCCTTCATGCGGAGCCTTGCCGAAGTGAATACCGATCAGGCCAAACAGACGTCGCCAGAACATCACCACAACGGCCAGGATAGAACCTAACTGGATAACCACTTCGAATGTTTTCGCAGTGTCACCCTCAAAACCCAACAGGTGGCCAACAATAATCATATGGCCGGTACTGGAAACGGGTAAAAATTCCGTCAATCCTTCGACCACGCCCAAAATTGCCGCCACCAGCAGCGAGTGCATATCACTCATTAATAAACCCCTAGATAGAGAAACCACGGCAAAAAAGAGCCGACGAAAGGACCCTTTTATACCCGTTTGTTTTAGAAATTATTAAATTAATTATTTTCTTTCAGATTATTGCCACGCTCAATGATAACCCCGACGTTCGCCGCACGGGCTACCGCGCCAGGTTTACTGAGTTTGATCCGTACCCAGGGAGAATTAAAGCGGCTAAGCAGCAGATCCGCCACCTCTTCCGCAACCCGTTCTACCAGCGCAAAGCGCCCACCTTCCACATGATTAACAACCGTTTGAGCAATATCAGCATAGCTCAGGCAATCAGCCACATCATCGCTTTTAGCCGATTTGCGGTTATCCCATACCATTTCGATATCGAACACCAACCGTTGTTCGATCGTTTGTTCCCAGTCGTAAACACCAATAGTGGTGATTACAGAAAGTTGCTCTATAAATACAATATCCATCACGACCTGCCTGCTTTTTGGCTAACCCGGATACCACTTCCGGCGAAATATGCGTATTATCCACAGAAGTAGCGTTTTACACGACATTTTCAAAACGGAACAGCTTATGAGTGCAATCGCGCCTGGAATGATTATCTTCGCGTACCTCTGTGGCTCAATTTCCAGTGCTATTCTGGTATGCCGCCTTGCTGGATTGCCGGACCCGCGCGACAGCGGCTCTGGGAATCCGGGCGCGACAAACGTGCTGCGCATCGGTGGCAAGGGAGCCGCCGTCGCGGTACTGATTTTCGACGTCCTGAAAGGTATGTTACCCGTCTGGGGTGCCTATGCGCTAGGCGTCAGCCCCTTCTGGCTGGGATTGATCGCAATCGCCGCCTGTCTGGGCCACATTTGGCCGGTGTTCTTCGGCTTTAAAGGTGGGAAAGGCGTTGCCACAGCCTTTGGCGCGATTGCGCCGATTGGTTGGGACTTAACTGGCGTGATGGCAGGGACCTGGCTGCTGACCGTCCTGTTGAGCGGCTACTCGTCGTTAGGCGCTATCGTCAGCGCGTTGATCGCCCCTTTTTACGTCTGGTGGTTCAATCCCCAGTTCACTTTCCCGGTGTCCATGCTGTCGTGCTTAATTCTGCTTCGTCACCATGACAACATTCAGCGTCTGTGGCGTCGTCAGGAGCCGAAGATCTGGACCAAGTTGAAGAAAAAACGCGAACGAGACCCCGAGTGATTTTATTGTCGGATAGCGACGCAACGGCGTCTTATCCGGCGTGGGGGATGTGATACCCCTCCACCGGTTTGCCTAATCGGTTCTGACACCACGTCGCCAGAAACTCCACGCACACGCGCAGCTTCACGCTGCGATACAGCGGCTCCTGATAAACCGCCCAGATATTAGCGCTCTGCGCATAGTCCGGCAGCACACGCACCAGTTCACCGCTGGCCAGAAACGGCTGCACATCCCATTCGGAACGCAACATAATCCCTTTTCCCTGTAGCGCCCACTGCAACACAATCTCACCGCTGTTAGAGGAAAGATGTCCCGCCACCTTGACCGACTTTTTCTCCTGACCATTGTCCAGTTCCCACACCCCGTGAGTCATATCGCGTTCTTTGGTGACCAGACAATCATGACGACTTAATTCCTGTAACGTCATCGGCTCACCGTATTTTTGTAAGTACGGTGGGGCCGCACACAATATTCTTTTGTTTTTCGTTAACAAATGCGCAATATAATAATCCGGTATCTCGTCATTAATACGAATATCCAAATCGATATTATCCTGCGCCAAATCAATTTGCCGATCGTAAAGCTCAAAATGCACCTGTAATTCAGGGTAGCTATGCATCAATTCGGTAATTGCCGGCGCAATATAACTGCGCCCAAAGCCAAAACTACAGCCGATACGAATCATCCCTGCCGGGCGCGTTTTGAGTTGCGTGACGTCATCGACCAGATGCTGATAGCCCGCGAGGATCGCCTGCGCATGTTCATAGCAACGTTGACCACTCTCCGTGAGCGCTACACCACGCGCAGAGCGGCTTAGCAGCGTCGTCCCCAGCGTGGACTCTAGGATCTGAATGCGTTTTGTCACAAACGCCGGCGTCTGCCCCAGCGTCGCGGCGGCGGCGCTGAAGCTGCCGCTATGCACAATTTCAACCAACACCTGCAGGTCTTTCGCCAGGGGATACGTGTTCAGCATGATCGGTCTATCCGTAATGTTGTTCACCGCAGTGTAATTCTCTCATGCGTCTTAAACCCTGCCTTTGCGCAATTTTTATTGCCTTATCCGGACATCATTCACGAACTGTTAATTAGATATTCACAGTGGCAAATAATATTAATCCACATTTTTAGTGGTAGTTTGTGGCGGAGAATTTATTTCCAGATAAATAAAAGAACTGGAGTTAACAAGATGAGCAATCAAAATAACCAAAATGCGATAAATACGCTGACGAACATTGTCGCTGATTTTACCGCCATGATTTCTACCCGCATGCCCGATGACGTCGTGGATAAATTAAAACAGCTGCGTGAAGGCGAAACCTCGCCGATGGGTAAAATCATCTACCACACCATGTTTGACAACATGCAGAAGGCTATCGATCTGAACCGCCCAGCCTGTCAGGACACCGGCGAGATTATGTTCTTCGTGAAGGTCGGTTCCCGTTTTCCGCTCCTCGGCGAACTGCAAAGCATTCTGAAGCAGGCCGTTGAAGACGCCACGGTAAAAGCGCCTCTGCGCCATAACGCGGTCGAGATTTTTGACGAAGTGAATACCGGCAAAAATACAGGTACCGGTGTGCCGTGGGTCACCTGGGACATCATCCCCGATAACGATGACGCGGAAATCGAAGTCTACATGGCAGGCGGCGGCTGTACGCTACCGGGACGCTCGAAAGTGTTAATGCCTTCTGAGGGCTACGAAGGTGTGGTGAAATTTGTTTTTGAAAATATCTCCACGCTGGCAGTCAACGCCTGTCCGCCGGTGCTGGTGGGCGTAGGTATTGCCACCTCCGTAGAAACCGCCGCCGTTCTTTCTCGTAAAGCGGTGCTGCGCCCTATCGGCTCACGTCATCCGAATCCGAAAGCGGCCGAACTGGAACTGCGTCTGGAAGAAGGACTTAACCGTCTGGGCATTGGTCCGCAAGGATTGACCGGTAATAGCTCGGTGATGGGCGTGCATATCGAATCCGCCGCGCGCCACCCGTCGACTATCGGCGTTGCCGTCTCTACCGGCTGCTGGGCCCACCGTCGCGGCACGCTGTTGGTTCATGCTGACCTCTCCTTCGAAAACCTGTCTCACACCCGGAGCGCGTTATGAAAAAGATCCTCACAACCCCGATCAAAGCCGAAGATCTGGCAGACATTCGCGTTGGCGATGTCATTTACCTGACCGGTACGCTGGTGACCTGCCGTGACGTTTGCCACCGCCGCCTGATCGAACTGAAGCGCCCGATTCCTTATGACCTGAACGGCAAAGCCATTTTCCACGCGGGCCCGATCGTACGTAAGAACGGTGAAAAATGGGAAATGGTTTCTGTCGGCCCAACCACCAGCATGCGTATGGAAGCGTTTGAGAAAGACTTTATCGAACAGACTGGCGTCAAACTGGTGGTCGGCAAGGGCGGCATGGGACCGCTGACGGAAGAAGGCTGCAAGCAGTTTAAAGCGCTGCACGTCATCTTCCCGGCAGGCTGCGCGGTCGTGGCGGCAACCCAGGTTGAGGAGATCGAAGAGGTGCACTGGACGGAACTCGGCATGCCGGAGTCCCTGTGGGTGTGTCGGGTAAAAGAGTTCGGCCCGCTGATCGTTTCCATCGATACCCACGGCAATAACCTGATCGCTGAAAACAAAAAGCTGTTCGCTGAACGTCGCGACCCTATCGTCGATGAAATCTGCGAGCACGTGCATTACATCAAATAACCCTCCCGGAGAGGCGCTACGCCTCTCCCCTTTCGTAGGGATACAACAATGGCACCTTTAGCTGGTTGGTGGCGATACCTGGCTCCGCTGGTGGTCATCGCCATTATTGCTGTTCTACCCGTCCCCACCGGTCTTGAGAGCCACACCTGGCTCTATTTTGCCGTCTTTACCGGTGTGATTGTCGGGCTTATTCTGGAACCTGTACCGGGCGCGGTAGTGGCGATGATTGGCATTTCGATCATCGCCGTCCTTTCACCGTGGCTGCTGTTCAGCCCGGAGCAACTCGCGCAGGACGGTTTTAAATTTACCGCCAAATCGCTGTCGTGGGCGGTATCTGGCTTTTCAAACTCGGTCATCTGGCTGATCTTCGCGGCCTTTATGTTTGGCACGGGCTATGAGAAAACCGGACTCGGTCGGCGAATCGCGCTGATGCTGGTGAAAAAGATGGGGCATAGGACGCTGTTTCTCGGCTATGCGGTGATGTTCTCCGAACTTATCCTCGCTCCCGTCACACCTTCCAACTCCGCCCGTGGGGCCGGAATAATCTACCCGATTATCCGCAACCTGCCGCCGCTGTATAACTCACAGCCCAATAGCGCCAGTTCACGCTCCATTGGCTCATACATCATGTGGATGGGCATTGTCGCCGACTGCGTCACCAGCGCTATTTTCTTAACGGCGATGGCGCCGAACCTGCTGTTGATCGGTCTGATGAAAGGCGCGTCCCACACCGCGCTGAGCTGGGGTGACTGGTTCTTAGGCATGCTGCCGCTGAGCATTTTACTGGTGCTGATCGTGCCGTGGCTGGCGTACGAGTTATATCCACCGATGCTGAAATCCGGTGATCAGGTTCCACGCTGGGCGGATACCGAACTAAAAGCGATGGGACCGCTCTGCGCTCGCGAGAAAAAGATGCTGGTGCTGATGGTCGGCGCGCTGGTGCTGTGGATCTTCGGCGGCGATTATATTGACGCTGCGATGGTCGGATACAGCGTGGTGGCGTTGATGCTGGTGCTGCGCATCATTAGCTGGGATGACATCGTCAGCAATAAAGCCGCATGGAACGTCTTTTTCTGGCTGGCCTCGCTGATCACGCTGGCCACCGGGCTCAATAACACCGGTTTTATTACCTGGTTCGGCAAGCTGCTGGCAAACGGGCTGAGTGGCTATTCGCCGATGATGGTGATGGTAGCACTGATCGTGGTGTTCTATCTGCTGCGTTACTTCTTTGCCAGCGCCACAGCCTATACCTCCGCCCTCGCACCGATGATGATTGCAGCCGCGCTGGCAATGCCGGAAATCCCGCTACCTGTCTTCTGCCTGATGGTCGGCGCCGCCATTGGTCTGGGCAGCATTCTGACCCCGTACGCCACCGGCCCTAGCCCTATCTACTACGGCAGCGGCTATTTACCAACGGTGGATTACTGGCGACTCGGTGCTATTTTTGGCCTGATTTTCCTCGTGCTACTGGTGATTACCGGTCTGGTCTGGATGCCCCTCGTTTTACTGTAAAACCCTGGTGGGGCGGCGTATTGTCGCCCCTTTATCCATAAGCTTCTCATATGATCGATTTCCCGATGCGCTGAGGCATACTTTTTTGTATGCAAACACCCTCATGCTGATAGGGGAAACGCTCTGGACACGGTTGCGCACGAGACACTCACACGGGGTTGGCAGGCCGAACTGGATCTGCATTTTACCTGCACCGGGCACAAAACGGTGCTCGCCTCGGCGCGTCATCATGGTCCATTGACGGTTCAACGCCCGTTTTACCCGGAAGAGGACGTTTGCCATCTCTATTTGCTTCATCCACCGGCGGGGATCGTCGGCGGGGATGAGCTCCATATCGCCGTAACGCTCGACGAAAACAGCCACGCGTTAATCACCCAGCCTGGCGCGGGAAAGTTTTACCGCAGCCGTGGACCGCAGGCATTGCTGCGCCAGCATTTTACCCTCGCACCCCACGCGACGCTGGAGTGGCTGCCGCAGGATACGATCCTCTTTCCCGGCGCCAACGCCGCTATTCAGACCGTCTTTCATCTGACATCCGCAAGCCGCCTGCTAGCCTGGGATCTGCTGTGTCTTGGCCGACCGGTTATGCAGGAGACCTTCAGTTACGGCACGCTGCAAAACCGCCTGGAAGTATGGCGAGATGGGCAGCCACTGCTGATAGAACGCTTGCAGTTGCAGGAGGGGAATCTGAGCGGCGTCGCACATCATCCCTGGGTCGGCACGTTGCTGTGTTATCCGGCCAGCGAACATATGCTCGAGGGCACGCGGGAGCGGCTTACGGCGCTTGGCGATTACGCCGGGGCAACGCTTAACGATTCGTTGCTGACAATCCGTTTTCTTGCTAACGACAACCTGGTTGTCCAGCGCGTTATGCGCGACATCTGGCAATTTCTGCGCCCGCTGCTGACACATAAAGCGCCCGTACTCCCGCGAATCTGGCAAACCTAAGAGAACCCTAATGGAACTGACTCCCAGAGAAAAAGACAAGCTGTTGCTATTTACCGCCGCGCTGGTGGCGGAACGTCGCCTGGCCCGCGGGCTGAAGCTGAACTACCCGGAATCGGTGGCGCTAATTAGTGCTTTCATCATGGAAGGGGCGCGGGACGGGCAAACCGTGGCCGCGCTGATGGAAGACGGGCGTCACGTCCTGCGCCGCGATCAGGTGATGGAAGGCGTACCGGAGATGATCCCGGATATTCAGGTTGAAGCCACATTTCCGGACGGATCGAAGCTGGTCACCGTCCACAATCCGATCGTCTAAGGAGCGGCAATGATCCCAGGTGAATATCAGATCGCAAAAGGCAATATTGCGCTTAATCAGGGGCGGGAGATCTGCACGATCGTGGTGGAAAATCATGGCGACAGACCCATCCAGGTGGGATCGCACTATCACTTTTACGAAGTGAACCCGGCGCTGCGCTTTGACAGGCTGGCTGCACGCGGTTTTCGTCTGAACATTGCTGCGGGCACAGCGGTGCGTTTTGAGCCGGGACAAAAACGCGAAGTCGAACTGGTGCGCGTTGCTGGTGCACAAAGGATCGTGGGTTTTCGCAGCGAAGTGATGGGCGCACTGGAGGCAGATAATGAGTGACATTTCCCGGCAGGCATACGCCGACATGTTTGGCCCAACCACCGGCGATAAAGTGCGCCTGGCGGATACCGACCTGTGGATCGAGGTGGAACAAGACTTCACCACCTACGGCGAAGAGGTCAAATTCGGCGGCGGAAAAGTGATCCGCGACGGCATGGGCCAGGGACAAATGCGCGCCGATGCATGCGTGGATCTGGTTATAACCAACGCGCTGATCGTCGATCACTGGGGGATCGTGAAAGCGGATATCGGCATCAAAAACGGCAGGATCTTCGCCATCGGCAAAGCAGGTAATCCCGATATTCAACCCAACGTCACGATCCCGATAGGCGTGGGAACTGAAGTCATTGCCGGGGAAGGCAAGATCGTCACCGCGGGCGGCGTGGATACGCATATTCACTGGATTTGCCCACAGCAGGCGCAGGAGGCGCTGGTTTCTGGCGTGACGACGATGATCGGCGGAGGCACCGGTCCGGCAGCAGGAACCAACGCCACCACCTGCACACCGGGCCCCTGGTACATCGCACGCATGCTGCAGGCGGCAGATGCGTTGCCGGTTAACATCGGTTTACTGGGCAAAGGTAATGGCTCAAACCCTGACGCCCTACGCGAGCAAATCAGCGCGGGTGCAATTGGCCTGAAAATCCATGAAGACTGGGGCGCCACGCCTGCCGCTATCGACTGCGCGCTGACCGTAGCCGACGAGATGGACATCCAGGTCGCGCTGCACAGCGATACGCTCAACGAGTCCGGATTCGTTGAAGATACGCTGGCGGCGATTGGCGATCGCACCATTCATACCTTTCACACTGAAGGCGCGGGCGGCGGCCATGCGCCGGATATCATCACCGCCTGCGCGCATCCGAATATTCTGCCCTCCTCCACGAATCCGACGCTGCCCTATACCGTCAACACCATCGACGAGCATCTCGACATGCTGATGGTTTGCCACCACCTCGATCCGGATATCGCCGAAGACGTGGCCTTTGCCGAATCCCGCATTCGCCGGGAAACAATCGCTGCCGAAGATGTGCTGCATGACATTGGCGCGTTTTCCCTGACCTCGTCCGACTCACAGGCGATGGGGCGCGTGGGCGAAGTGATCCTGCGTACCTGGCAGGTGGCGCACCGCATGAAGGTTCAGCGTGGCCCGTTGGCAGAAGAAACCGGTGACAACGACAACCTGCGCGTTAAACGCTACGTCGCCAAATACACCATCAACCCGGCATTAACCCACGGTATCGCCCATGAAGTCGGCTCCGTTGAGACTGGCAAACTGGCCGATCTGGTGCTGTGGTCGCCCGCCTTTTTTGGCGTAAAACCGGCGACGATCGTCAAGGGCGGGATGATTGCCTGCGCGCCAATGGGCGATATCAACGCCTCGATCCCCACCCCGCAGCCGGTGCATTACCGCATGATGTTCGGCGCGCTTGGCGCGGCGCGGCACCACACCCGGCTGACCTTTATTTCGCAGGCCGCTGACGCGCAAAACATCCCGCAGCAGCTCAATCTGCAAAGCGCTATCGCCGTCGTCAAAGGCTGCCGGACGGTGAAAAAGGTCGACATGATCCACAACGGCCTGCAACCCAATATCACCGTCGATGCTCAGACTTACGAGGTGCGTATTGATGGCGAACTTATCACCAGCGAACCGGCAGATGTTTTGCCGATGGCGCAACGCTATTTTCTGTTTTGAGGAGTAACGATGATCTATCTGACCCAACGCCTTGACCACGCTCACCGCGTTACTGCAAGCGTCACGCTGCCCATTGATGTCCGGGTAAAAAGTCGTGCCAGGGTAGCACTGAACGACGGTCGCGAAGCCGGGCTAATGCTACCGCGTGGTTTGCTGCTGCGCGGTGGCGATCTGCTAAGTACCGAAGATGGCAGCGAAGTGATCGAAGTGATCGCCGCACCGGAGTCGGTTTCCGTGGTGCGCTGCACCGATCCTTTCCTGCTCGCCAAAGCCTGTTATCACCTCGGTAATCGCCACGTTCCGCTGCAAATCCTGCCTGATGAACTGCGTTACCATCACGATCATGTGCTGGACGACATGCTGCGCCAGTTCAATCTTGAGGTGACATTCGCCCAGTTACCGTTTGAACCTGAAGCAGGCGCTTATGCCAGTGAATCACACGGGCATCACCACGGCCATACGCACTGATGCATAACAGCCAACAGCTACGTCTGATGCAGCTCGCCAGCAGCGCGCTCCCGGTAGGGTCATTTACCTGGTCCCAGGGTCTGGAATGGGCGGTGGAAATCGGCTGGGTGAAAAGCGTCGATGACTTCTCTGCCTGGCAAATCCAGCAGATGGAGCAGAACTTTTTTACCGTTGACCTACCGCTGCTGGCGAGACTGTATCGCGCCTGCGAGCTGGACGATCTCGACGCAGCACGCCGCTGGAGCGCTTACCTGCTGGCCTGTCGCGAAACCCGCGAACTGCGGGATGAAGAACGCAGTCGGGGTGCGGCGTTTACGCGGCTGGTCACCGACTGGGAGTCGGATTGCTCGCGAGAATGGCGCACCCTCTTTGTCGACAGCCAACTCTGCGGCATGGCCTGGCTGGGCGTGCGCTGGAAAATTCCACTGACGGAGCTGGCGTTAAGCCTCGGCTACAGCTGGATTGAGAGCGCTGTCATGGCTGGCGTCAAGCTGGTTCCTTTTGGACAACAGGCGGCCCAGCGTTTGATTATTGCGCTCTGCGATCGCTATGCGCAGGGTTTGGCACAGGCGCTGACGTGTCCTGACACCAACCTCGGCTCCGCAACGCCGTTGGCCGCTATCGCGTCTGCCCGGCATGAAACCCAATATTCCCGATTATTCCGCTCCTGAGGAGAAAAAATGAGTAACTACAAGCATCCCCTGCGTGTGGGCGTTGGCGGCCCGGTCGGCTCGGGCAAAACGGCGCTGCTGGAAGCGTTATGCAAAGCCATGCGCAGCAGCTATCAATTGGCGGTAGTGACCAATGATATCTACACCAAAGAAGATCAGCGCATTCTCACCGAGGCGGGCGCACTGGAGCCAGAGAGGATCGTCGGCGTGGAAACCGGTGGCTGCCCGCATACCGCCATCCGCGAAGATGCGTCGATGAATCTGGCCGCCGTAGAAGCGCTGAGCGAGAAATTCGGCAATCTGGATCTGATTTTTGTGGAAAGCGGCGGCGATAACCTGAGCGCCACCTTCAGCCCGGAACTCGCGGATCTGACGATCTATGTGATCGATGTTGCTGAAGGCGAGAAGATCCCGCGTAAAGGTGGTCCGGGGATCACCAAATCCGATTTTCTGGTGATCAATAAAACCGATCTTGCCCCTTACGTCGGCGCATCGCTGGAGGTGATGGAGCGCGATACTTTGCGCATGCGCGGCGAGCGTCCATGGACGTTTAGTAATTTAAAATCTGGAGAAGGCCTGGAAAAAATTATCGCGTTTCTGGAAGAGAAAGGAATGTTACGGATGTAGTGAGAGCTATCGCCGGGCGGCGGATTCGCCTGACCCGGCCTACGGTTTTGTAAGCCCGGTAAACGCAGCTCTACCGGGCAAAAAAACTTATGCTGCCGGTAATTCCGCCAGCGGCCAGCGTGGACGCACGGTTACGCCAAGATCCGCCGTTGCACCCGCTTTAAAGCGCACCATGCCTGCGTAGGCGATCATCGCCCCGTTATCGGTACAAAATTCCGGACGCGCGTAAAACACTTCGCCACGACGTTTTTGCATCATCTCAGCCAGCTTTGCGCGCAGCGTACGGTTCGCACTCACGCCTCCCGCCATCACCAGACGTTTAAAACCGGTTTGATCCAGCGCGCGTTTGCACTTGATCATCAGCGTATCAACTACCGCGTCTTCAAACGCACGGGCGATATCAGCGCGGGTCTGATCGTCATTTTCGTTATTACGAATGGTATTCGCAGCGAAGGTTTTCAAACCTGAGAAGCTGAAATCCAGCCCCGGACGGTCAGTCATCGGACGCGGGAAGACAAAACGTTTTTCAACGCCTTGTGATGCCAGCTTTGACAGCATTGGGCCACCAGGATAATCCAATCCCAGCAGCTTGGCGGTTTTGTCGAACGCTTCACCGGCAGCATCATCAATCGATTCGCCCAGCAATTCATACTGACCGATACCGGTGACGCTGATCAGCTGCGTGTGACCGCCGGAAACCAGCAGCGCGACGAACGGGAACGCAGGGGGATTATCTTCCAGCATTGGCGCCAGCAGATGCCCTTCCATGTGGTGCACAGGAATTGCCGGTACGCCCCAGGCGAACGCCAGCGAACGTCCTACGGTTGCACCAACCAGCAGCGCACCAACCAGACCAGGACCTGCGGTATACGCCACCGCATCGATCTCTTTTGCCGTCAGTCCCGCTTCTTTCAGCGCGGCCTGGATCAACGGTACGGTTTTACGTACGTGATCGCGCGAGGCCAGTTCAGGCACTACGCCGCCGTAGTCAGCATGTAATTTCACCTGACTATACAATTGGTTGGCTAAAAGACCTTTTTCATCGTCGTAAATGGCGATGCCGGTTTCATCGCAGGATGTTTCAATACCCAGTACACGCATGACTTGTTTTACCTCGCTCTATTACCGCGCAGTGTAGGACCAATGCGGGTTGATGTAAAACTTTGTTCGCCCCAGGAGTTCGGCTCGTGTATACTCCTTGTCCTTATAAAAGTCCCTTTCAAAATCGCGTCGGTGCTTTACAAAGCAGCAGCAATTGCAGTAAAATTCCGCACCATTTTGAAATAAGCTGGCGTTGATGCCAGCGGCAAACCGAATTTATTAAAGGTGAGAGTTACATGCCGGTAATTAAAGTACGTGAAAACGAGCCGTTCGACGTAGCACTGCGTCGCTTCAAGCGTTCATGCGAAAAAGCAGGTGTTCTGGCGGAAGTTCGTCGTCGTGAGTTCTATGAAAAACCGACTACCGAACGTAAGCGCGCTAAAGCTTCTGCTGTGAAACGTCACGCGAAGAAACTGGCTCGCGAAAACGCACGCCGTACTCGTCTGTACTAATCCATTGAGAGCCAAAGCTCTCAATTCAGACTGAGTTGTAGTTGTAAGGCCGTGCTTCCGGAAGGAATGCGCGGCTTATTTTCGTTTATACACGTCATCATTCAAGCTGCCTCAGTGTTGGCTGCAGTCGCTCACCCCAGTCACGTACTGCTGTACGCTCCTGAGGATTCGCTTCCTTGCCGCCTTGATGCATCCTGAATGATTTTGTGTATATGAGTCATCAAAAAACAGGGGCTTATGGCTGGACGAATTCCTCGCGTTTTTATCAATGACCTGCTGGCAAGAACCGACATCGTCGATCTCATCGACGCGCGGGTAAAGCTGAAAAAGCAGGGCAAAAATTATCACGCGTGCTGTCCGTTCCATAACGAAAAAACCCCCTCTTTCACCGTAAACGGTGAAAAACAGTTTTATCACTGCTTTGGGTGTGGCGCGCATGGCAACGCCGTCGACTTTCTCATGAACTACGACAAGCTCGAGTTTGTGGAAACCGTCGAAGAACTGGCCGCAATGCACAACCTCGAAGTGCCCTATGAAGCAGGCAGTGGCCCCAGTCAGATAGAGCGCCATCAACGGCAAAGCCTTTATCAATTGATGGACGGCCTGAACACTTTTTATCAACAGTCTTTGATGCAGCCCGCCGCTACCCCTGCGCGCCAGTACCTGGAAAAGCGAGGATTAAGTAGCGACGTGATCACCCGTTTTGCTATTGGTTTTGCGCCCCCCGGCTGGGACAACGTCCTGAAACGGTTTGGCGGCAATGCTGAGAATCGCAAATCGCTGGTCGATGCGGGGATGTTGGTCACCAACGATCAGGGACGCAGTTACGATCGCTTCCGCGAACGGGTGATGTTCCCCATTCGCGACAAACGTGGTCGAGTCATTGGTTTTGGTGGACGCGTGCTGGGCGATGCCCTGCCGAAATATCTGAACTCCCCGGAAACCGATATTTTCCATAAAGGTCGCCAGCTGTATGGCCTTTATGAAGCCCAGCAGGATAACGCCGATCCACAGCGCCTGTTAGTGGTAGAAGGCTATATGGATGTGGTGGCGCTGGCGCAATACGGCATTAACTACGCCGTTGCATCCCTAGGGACGTCAACTACTGCCGATCACATCCAACTGTTGTTCCGCGCGACGAACAACGTAATTTGCTGTTACGACGGCGACCGAGCAGGACGTGACGCAGCATGGCGCGCGCTGGAAACCGCACTGCCCTATATGACAGACGGACGCCAGCTACGCTTCATGTTTTTACCTGACGGCGAAGACCCCGATACGCTGGTGCGTAAAGAAGGGAAAGAGGCCTTTGAAGCCCGGATGGAGCAGGCGCTGCCGCTCTCCGCGTTTTTATTTAACAGCCTGCTGCCGCAGGTGGATTTGAGTACCCCGGACGGACGCGCACAGCTCAGTACGCTGGCATTACCGCTGATTACTCAGGTACCAGGCGAAACGTTGCGCATTTACCTGCGACAGGAGTTGGGAAACAAGCTCGGCATTCTGGATGACAGCCAGCTTGAACGTTTAATGCCTAAACTGGCAGAAAATGGGGCTTCCCGCCCTGTTCCACAGCTAAAACGTACGACCATGCGTATACTTATAGGGTTGCTGGTACAGAACCCGGGCCTCGCCCCGCTGGTTCCACCGTTAGGCGCACTGGATAGTAATAAGCTGCCTGGACTTGGCTTATTCAGAGAACTGGTCAACACTTGTCTGGCTCAGCCAGGTCTGACCACCGGGCAACTTTTAGAACACTATCGTGGCACAAATGATGCTGCGACCCTTGAAAAACTGTCGATGTGGGACGATATAGCAGATAAAGATATCGCGGAAAAAACCTTCACCGACTCACTCAACCATATGTTTGATTCGATGCTTGAACTGCGCCAGGAAGAGTTGATAGCTCGTGAGCGCACACACGGTTTAAGCAGCGAAGAACGCCGGGAACTCTGGACACTGAACCAGGAACTGGCCAAGAAATAACAGAAAGACAAAAGTATTTAACGGCTTAACTGCCGAATATCGATCGGGAAGCCCCCGACAGCCGCACGGAGAGGCAGCGGCAAAATATAAGTATGCCCTCGTTTTGCCGTTGGCGGTTTTACCGCCCAACACCAATCAAACGAATTAAGTGTGGATACCGTCTTATGGAGCAAAACCCGCAGTCACAGCTGAAGCTTCTTGTCCAACGTGGTAAGGAGCAAGGCTATCTGACCTATGCCGAGGTCAATGACCATCTGCCGGAAGATATCGTCGATTCAGATCAAATCGAAGACATCATCCAAATGATCAATGACATGGGTATTCAGGTGATGGAAGAAGCACCTGATGCCGATGATCTGCTGCTTGCTGAAACCTCCAACAGCACCGATGAAGACGCGGAAGAAGCGGCTGCCCAGGTTCTGTCCAGCGTTGAGTCCGAAATCGGTCGTACGACTGACCCGGTCCGCATGTACATGCGTGAAATGGGTACCGTTGAACTGTTAACCCGCGAAGGCGAAATCGACATCGCTAAACGCATCGAAGACGGGATTAACCAGGTTCAATGCTCCGTTGCCGAATACCCGGAAGCTATCACCTACCTGCTTGAGCAGTACGATCGCGTAGAAGCTGAAGAAGCACGTCTTTCCGATCTGATCACTGGCTTTGTCGATCCAAATGCGGAAGAAGACATGGCGCCAACGGCGACCCACGTCGGTTCTGAACTCTCTCAGGAAGAGATGGATGACGATGAAGACGAAGATGAAGAAGATGGCGACGACGACAGCAGCGATGATGACAACAGCATCGACCCTGAGTTAGCGCGTGAAAAATTCGGTGAACTGCGTACTCAGTACGAAATCACTCGCGACACCATCAAAGCGAAAGGCCGCAGCCATGCTGCCGCGCAGGAAGAAATTCAGAAGCTGTCTGAAGTGTTCAAACAGTTCCGCCTGGTGCCGAAGCAGTTCGACTACCTGGTAAACAGCATGCGCGTCATGATGGACCGCGTGCGTACTCAGGAACGTCTGATCATGAAGCTCTGCGTTGAGCAGTGCAAAATGCCGAAGAAAAACTTCATCACCCTGTTTACTGGCAATGAAACCAGTGAAACCTGGTTCAACGCGGCAATCGCGATGAACAAACCGTGGTCTGAAAAACTGCACGACGTGGCAGATGACGTTCACCGCGGCCTGCAGAAACTGCAGCAGATTGAAGAAGAAACCGGCCTGACCATCGAGCAGGTTAAAGATATCAACCGTCGCATGTCCATCGGTGAAGCGAAAGCACGCCGTGCGAAAAAAGAGATGGTTGAAGCGAACTTACGTCTGGTTATCTCTATCGCTAAAAAATACACCAACCGTGGCCTGCAGTTCCTGGATCTGATTCAGGAAGGTAACATCGGTCTGATGAAAGCGGTTGATAAGTTTGAATACCGTCGTGGTTACAAGTTCTCCACCTATGCAACCTGGTGGATCCGTCAGGCGATCACCCGTTCGATCGCGGATCAGGCGCGTACCATCCGTATCCCGGTACATATGATTGAGACTATCAACAAGCTCAACCGTATCTCCCGTCAGATGCTGCAAGAGATGGGCCGCGAGCCGACGCCAGAAGAACTGGCTGAGCGCATGCTGATGCCGGAAGACAAGATCCGTAAAGTGCTGAAAATTGCTAAAGAACCTATCTCCATGGAAACGCCGATCGGCGACGATGAAGATTCGCATCTGGGTGATTTCATCGAGGATACCACCCTCGAGCTGCCGCTGGACTCTGCTACCACCGAGAGCCTGCGTGCCGCAACGCACGACGTTCTGGCTGGCCTGACCGCCCGTGAAGCGAAAGTTCTGCGTATGCGTTTCGGTATCGATATGAACACCGACCACACGCTGGAAGAAGTGGGTAAACAGTTCGACGTTACCCGCGAACGTATCCGTCAGATCGAAGCGAAGGCGCTGCGTAAACTGCGCCACCCGAGCCGCTCTGAAGTACTGCGTAGCTTCCTCGACGATTAATCTCGCCGTATAAGTTCAAACGCCACCGCAAGGTGGCGTTTTTCTTTACATCCCGCGCATGACCAGCGCATCATCCAACTCGCGATACGCCTCCACCAGCTTATCCAGTGTAATCCGGCTCAATCCGCTGGGATTCGGCAATACCCAAATCTGCGTCGCGCCAATGGTCAGCGTCTGTTTTCCCCACTGTGCCCCACGCTGGCTAAGCCCCTGCTCAAATGCCTGCTTCCCAAGGATAGCGAGCGCGGCTGGCTGATACTCTTCTATTTTCTCAATAAGCAGACGACCGCCGCTACGCATCTCTTGTAGCTTCACTTCATTGGCTTGTACCGTTGGTCTGTCGACAAACTTAGTCACGCCGCAGCGAAAGTCCAGCAGGTGCTGTGCCTCTTCAGGTTTAAGCTGGCGATCGGTGAATCCCGCCTGATGGATAACCTTCCAGAAGCGATTAGCGGGGTGCGCAAAGGGGAATCCTGTACCTGCGGAAGAAAGCCCCGGATTGATACCGCAAAACACCACCCGCAGCTCCGGTGCCAGTATGTCCTTAACCATAATTACTCCGAACAATACATCAGAGGAACCAGTATAACGGACTGAAAATACATTGTTTATAAAAACAGCATCCGTACGCTTATGTCTGGATTGCAACGCGGAGTTACTTTATAATCCACCGCCACGGCCCCTTAGCTCAGTGGTTAGAGCAGGCGACTCATAATCGCTTGGTCGCTGGTTCAAGTCCAGCAGGGGCCACCAAATCTCAAGGACTTGCGAGAAATCGCAGGTCCTTTTTTTATGGGTATTCCGTAGAAATTGGCATGTAGCAAAAAAGAGTTTGTCCTGGAAAAATCAATACTTGCTTGCATCAATATGTTGAATGAGTACGCGGAAGAACATGGCTGGCGGGGACTAAAGCTATTTACGCGATACACCTGTTCAGAAAACAGCATGTTAATGGCAACCCCATCTGGACGCCGCCATCCTGGGATGGAAACGTCCGTTAGAGTTTAATTCGATAGTCAGCTCACACTAGCTCTTTGAGCTGCTCCTGCATATAGGTTGAAAAATACTCTGGGTTCTTGATAAGGATGCGGTTACCGGAGGCGACTTTCTCTGCCCATCCGGCCACTTTTTTCGTGAACTCGGGATTCCATCCCTCTTGCTCACCCCGTGCCATCACAACTTCCGGACTCGCTGGCACACCTAAGTCATGCAAATACTTTAAGATTCCCTTAGCGGTACTTTCATCCATTGAATGTGGTACTGACGCCGAAGTGTTCATACCACCAATAAAATCCAATGCTTTCTCAATTGCTGTTGGCATGCTCTTATCCTTAAAATTAACCACGTGAGAGACACATTTATACTATGTACCCAACTCCGCCGGGATATCAAAGAGAACATCGCCTTTATTTGACTTACCCCGCAGCTAAACGCTTGCGCGGCTGTTTTCTGCGCTATTTTTTTGCTTCTCCGGCTAAAACCAGTCCTGTTGCCACCGCATTACGCGGCCCTTCGGTACCTCGAATATTGCCCTGCCCGGCGACAACGCCGTAATGTGCCAGCGCATCGGTGATCATCTGCGGGATTTCGAAATCCAGCGAAGAACCGCCTACCAGCACCACAAAAGTCATATCGCGAATAGAGCCACCGGGTGACACCTGGCGTAACGCGCGCAGGCAGTTGGTCACAAAAACCTTCTCTTTAGCCTGTCGGCGCACCAGACGGATTTTTTCCAGCGAGGTCTGGTTATCTACCGGGATCAGCTCACCCTCTTTCAAGTACACCACTTTGGCGAATACTGACGGACTGAGCGGTTCGCGGAAAAACTCCACCGCGCCGTTCTCATGGCGAATGCTGAACAGGCTCTCCACTTTTGCCAGCGGGTATTTTTTTATTTCCTCCGCCAGAAATGCATCGCTTAAGCCCAGCTCAGTTTGAATCAACAGGCTGACCATATTCCCCGCGCCGGCCAGATGTACCGCTTTCACTACGCCGTCGCTATTGATGACGGCGGCATCGGTAGATCCTGCGCCTAAGTCGAGGATCGCCAGCGGTGCGGCGCATCCGGGCGTTGTTAACGCCCCTGCTACGGCCATGTTGGCCTCCACGCCGCCAACTTCAACCGGCGTATTTAACCGGGCGCTCAGCTCACTGGCGATGGCCTGCATCTGTAAACGATCGGATTTCACCATCGCCGCAATGCCCACGGCGTTCTCCATTGAACACTCTCCGGCAATGCCGCCCTGCACCTTGCGCGGAATAAATGTATCGACCGCCAATAGATCCTGAATATGCACCGTGTTCATGTCATGACCGGTCAGCGAGGCCATCACCTTTCGCACCCGCTCCAGCATGCCGCCTGCGTGCGTGCCTGCTTCACCACGAATATCACACACGGGCGCGCAGGCGCTCATCGCCTGCATAATGGCCTGCGCGCCTTGCGCTACGTCGGCTTCACCGCCACGCTTTTCACCACGGATAAAGATCTTACCCGCCGGGATCACTCTTGATCGCACATCTCCCTGCGGGGTTTTCAGCACCACGGCGGAACGGTTGCCAATCAGCGCTCTGGCGATGGGGACGATAGTTTGCGTTTCCTCAGGGGTCAGGGCAAAGAAGGTCGCGATACCGTAAGGATTCGACAGCACCCGCACCACCTGTCCCGGGGCCGCCACTTCCACCGCTGCCAGCACGCCTTCCGGCACCTTCTCCAGCAGAGTGACTTCATCAACCACCGGTATTGGCCGATGCAGGCGATTATTCACCAGCACGCCATCATCTTTTTTCAGGATGGCCGCCACCACGTTGACGCCGCGATCCAGCGCTTCATTGATAAACCAAACCGCCTCAAGGAAATCCATCTCCTCACCCACCAACGGTATCCAGCCCTGGGCAAATCGATCCTCGCTCAACGCCGCCAACTTCTCCACGGCGATGGTGGTTCCCATGCCCACGCCAACGCCGCCGGGCGTTTGCGGGTTATGGCCAATCATCGTTGATTCGGTAATGATGGTTTCAGTGATGGTTTCCATCGCCACATCGCCAATCACCGGTGCGGCCTCGTTGATGCAGATTTTTGCCACGTCCTGCAGCGACCACGGCGTTTTATCCAGCGCCTGCTGCAGGGACGCGACCACCCCGGCGATATTCTCCCGCGTGCCTTTCATCCCGGTCGTGGCGACAATCCCGCTGCCGATAAACCGGCCATCCTGCGCCAACGCCACTTCGGTGGTGGCGTTGCCGATATCGATCCCTGCAATTAACGGCATGCTGCCTCCGTCACTGACTGCCTTTACGCAGCTTATTTCTCTGCTGGTATACCTCTGCCGATTCGCGGACAAACCCGGCGTTCACCCTGGCGTGCCAGGTGTGCTCCAGTTCATCGGCAATGGCCTGCAACTCGGCGAACGAAGAACGAAACGGCCGTAGCGCGTTGTAGATCTCCAGAATGCGGGCATCCGGGATCGCAATCAGTTCTGCCGCACGACGAAAATTGCGCGCCACGGCATGACGCTGCATCTGCTCGGCAATCTGCGCCTGGTACTCCAGCGTTTGCTGAGAAATGCGCACATCCTGCGGTCCTACGTGGCCCGCCAGCACATTCTCAAGGGTAATGTCGGTTAGCGGCTTGCCGCCAGGCGTCCGGATTTTCTCCGGGCAGCGGGTGGCTAATGGGTAATCCTGTGCGGTCATGATGTTGTCGTTCATGGTCATTCCCTTACCAGTGCAATATGCAACGTGACAGGCGCAGCATCCTGCACCACGTGTTTGGTTTCTTTGATATGAAACAGCGCGGCCTTGGCCATAAATTTAGGGCGCACCATCTGGTCATTGACCACTGGCACCGGCGAAGGCGACTCTTTGCGTGCATAGCGCGCGGCGTTTTTACCAATCTGACGATAGGTTTCCAGCGTCAGCAGCGGAGCCTGAGAAAACAGTTCCAGGTTACTTAGCGGCAGCAGATCGCGCTGATGAATCACCGTGGTTCCTTTCGACTGGATACCAATCCCAATGCCTGAGCCGCTGAGATTTGCCGCATCCCATGCCATAAAAGAAACATCTGAGGTGCGCAGGATCCTCACTACTCGCGCATGCAGCCCCTCTTCTTCGATGCCAGCAACCAGCTCTTTCAAAATCGCGTTGTGCGGCATATCAATCAAGGTTTTATGCTGATACTTATCAAAGGCCGGGCCGACGCCAATCACCACCTCATCCACACGCTCATCCGCGTTAGCCGCCTCGCCTTCGCTCACCTGTAAGGTGAAAACCGGCTTACGTTCAGTTGTGCATTCCACTGTGTACCGCCTTATTCGATCGAGCCGGGCTGAACCACGCCCGCAATATTTTTAATTTCCGCCCAGCGTTCGGCACTGATGCGATAGCCGGTACCAGGTCCCTGATAATCATTGATGTCGTTGACGGCGCTGACGACGTCGAACTGGCGATCCAGAATAGCCGACGTTTGCAGGTAATCACCGGTAACACGCTGTCTCAGCATATTGAGGATGTTACTGGCGATATCTTCGAAACCGCTACGGCTTAGTGCGCCGACGATATCCAGCCCGGTGATATTGCGCTTCATCATCTCTTCCACGGCGGCCAGATCTTCCACCACATTGCGCGCGGGCATATCTTTGCTGCCGTGAGCATAAGTAGCAGCTTCGACTTCTTCATCGCTAATCAGCGGCAGGCCCAGTTCGCGGAACACTGCCTGAATGGCGCGTGCGGCCTTATTGCGAATGGCGATGGTTTCCTCTTCCGTGACCGGACGCAGACCGCCGTCAACCATCAGATCGCGTTGCAGAATGTTGTAATCATCGAAATCTTCAGCGTCGAAGTTCGACCCGGCAAACATGTTGTCGTAGTTGGGTACCGCGCTGTAACCGGAGAAAATAAAGTCGGTACCCGGCAGCATCTGCATCAGGGTGCGGGCAGTACGGCGAATATCGGAGTGGGAAAAGGTCTGGTCATTGGCGGAGGCCACTTCAAGGTCGAGCATTGAGGCAATCAGGTTTTCCGCCAGCACCGCGCGGATCCCTGACGGCACTGCGCCGGTCATGCCGATACAGCTGACCGCACCATTTTGCAGCCCCTGTACGCCCGCGCCTTTGGTGATAAAAATGCAGCGCGACTCCAGATAAAGCATCGATTTACTTTCGGAATAGCCCATCAGCGCTTCCGAGCCGGTGCCGGAGGTGTAGCGCATCTTCAGACCACGCGACGCATAAGCCGAGGCGAGAAACGCTTTGGACCACGGCGTGTCATCGCCGTCGGTAAACACAGATTCTGTGCCATACACCGACACCGTTTCGGCATAACTGGTTAGCCCTCGCATCCCCAGCTCCAGCTCCGTAGCCTCTTCAACGGAACATTGCGTCAGCACACCGGGGCGACCGCACTGGGAACCCACCAGCAGTGCCAGGGCGTTAAACGGCGCGTAGCGGGCGATCCCGACCGTCGTTTCCTGCTCGGAAAAGCCGCGGATCCCCGCTTCAGCAGCGTCGGCGGCAATCTGTACCGGGTTATCTTTCAGGTTAGTCACGTGGCACTGGTTGGAGGGAGTGCGTCTGGCGCGCATTTTTTGTAGCGCCATCATCATCTCCACCACGTTCATTTGCGCCATCACTTCCACCGCTTTCGCCGGGGTGATGGCGGTGGTAATGGCAATAATCTCTTCCCGACTGACGTGGATATCCACCAGCATTCTGGCGATCTCCAGCGCGTCGAGCTGCATGGCGCGCTCAGCTTCGGCCACGTTAATCGCATAGTCGGCAATGAAACGGTCGATCATGTCGAACTCGGCTCGGCTCTTACCGTCCAGCTCAACAATACGACCATTTTCCACCTTCACCGACGACGTCGGATCGTAGGGGCTTTCCATGGCGATCAGCCCCTCTTCAGGCCATTCGCCAATCAGCCCATCCTGATTTACAGGCCGCTTCGCAAGCACTTCGAATCGTTTTGATCTTCTCATGATTTATTGACTCAAAAGGTAAAAAATAGGGACGCCGGGCCGCATTGCCGGGGACACAACACCCGGCATTCGCCTTTCATCAGCAATGGCCGAACTCTAAATGAGCCAAGCAATAAAAAAATAAAATTAATTTCGTTCCAATTTGGCACCTAATAAAAACGCATCGTTCCATATTGAAACGCAATTCAGGAATATTCATCGTGAATTGTGACGAGGTTAAATGATCATTATCAATAAACGCAAAATCAGGAAGATGAATTTAATCTTTATGAAAAATCCACCCTATTGACTTAATAACGTGCGGCGAGAAAATAAGGTAAAGCCAATGATAAAAATAGCTGTTGCGCGATATGTTTCGTGACCTCAGCCCTACAACATTTTCAGGAGAGACTGTGAATAAGAGCCAACAAATTGCCACCATTACGCTGGCGGCTGCAAAAAAAATGGCGCAGGCCGTTGAGGCTAAAGCGCTAGAGATCAACGTTCCGGTGGTCTTTTCCGTGGTGGATCACGGCGGGAATACGCTGCTAATGCAACGCATGGACGATGCGTTTGTCACCAGCTGTGATATCTCTCTTAATAAAGCGTATACCGCCTGCTGCCTGCGTCAGGGTACCCATGAAATTACCGACGCGGTACAACCTGGCGCTTCGCTATATGGTTTGCAGCTTACTAACCAACAGCGCATTGTTATTTTCGGAGGCGGCTTACCTGTCATATTAAACGGTAAATTAATTGGTGCCGTTGGCGTTAGCGGCGGCACTGTCGAACAAGACAGATTATTAGCAGAAACCGCACTGAATTGTTTCTCTGAATTATAATTTAAATCTAAGAAGGTATATTATGAGCTATCGTATGTTTGATTACCTGGTGCCAAATGTGAACTTCTTTGGCCCCAATGCTATTTCCGTTGTCGGCGAACGCTGCAAACTGTTAGGCGGTAAAAAAGCGCTGCTGGTTACTGATAAAGGCCTGCGGGCTATTAAAGACGGTGCGGTAGATAAAACCCTAGCCCATTTACGTGAAGCGGGCATTGACGTGGTGGTTTTTGACGGCGTTGAGCCAAATCCCAAAGACACCAACGTGCGCGATGGTCTGGAGGTCTTTCGCAAAGAGCATTGCGATATCATCGTTACCGTTGGCGGCGGTAGCCCGCATGACTGCGGTAAAGGCATCGGTATCGCGGCAACTCACGAAGGCGATCTCTACAGCTATGCCGGGATTGAAACCCTGACCAACCCGCTGCCGCCTATCGTTGCGGTGAATACCACTGCCGGTACCGCCAGCGAAGTCACCCGCCACTGCGTGCTGACCAATACCAAAACCAAAGTGAAGTTTGTGATTGTCAGCTGGCGCAACCTGCCGTCGGTCTCCATTAACGATCCGCTGCTTATGCTCGGCAAACCCGCTCCGCTGACCGCCGCGACCGGTATGGACGCCCTGACCCACGCCGTAGAAGCTTATATTTCCAAAGATGCCAACCCGGTCACCGACGCCGCCGCTATTCAGGCTATTCGCCTGATCGCACGCAACTTGCGTCAGGCCGTAGCGCTGGGCAGCAACCTGAAAGCTCGCGAGAACATGGCCTACGCCTCTCTGCTGGCGGGCATGGCCTTCAACAACGCCAACCTCGGCTACGTTCACGCAATGGCGCATCAGCTTGGCGGTCTGTACGACATGCCACACGGCGTGGCGAATGCCGTTCTGCTCCCGCACGTGGCGCGCTATAACCTGATCGCTAACCCGGAGAAATTTGCCGATATCGCAGAATTTATGGGCGAAAACACTGACGGACTTTCCACCATGGATGCCGCCGAACTGGCCATTCACGCCATTGCCCGTCTCTCCGCTGACATCGGCATTCCGCAGCATCTGCGCGATCTGGGCGTCAAAGAAGCCGATTTCCCGTACATGGCGGAAATGGCGCTGAAGGACGGCAACGCCTTCTCTAACCCACGCAAAGGGAACGAGAAAGAAATTGCCGAGATCTTCCGTCAGGCATTCTGATAACGCAGGGGGCGCAATGTCACTTTCATCACCGGGCGTACATCTGTTTTATCACTCACGCTGGCTGGATACTCGCGTGCTTGATGAGCTGTGCTGGGGACTGGAAGAGCAAGGCGTCCCTTGCCGGGCAATCTGTTGCGACGAGCATGACTGCGCGCTGGCATTGAGCAAACTTGCGGCCAAAAGCTCAACGCTACGTGTCGGTCTGGGTCTTAACGCCACGGGTGATATTGCTTTAACCCACGCCCAGTTGCCCGAAGATCGGGCGCTGATCCGTGGGCATATCCGCGCCGGAATTGCGCAGATCCGAACGCTTGGCGCCAATGCCGGTCAACTGGTTAAAGTACTTCCCTTCAGCGAGATAAAATAAATGTACCGCATCTACACCCGAACCGGCGATAAAGGCACGACCGCGCTGTTTGGCGGCAGCCGTATCGACAAAGACGACATCCGCGTTGAGGCCTATGGCACGGTGGATGAACTGATTTCCCAGCTTGGCGTCTGCTATGCCAGCACGCACCAGGCTGAACTACGCCAGGATCTGCACGCCATGCAGAAGATGCTGTTTGTACTGGGTGCGGAACTCGCCAGCGATGAGACAGGACTCGCTCGCTTACAACAGCGTATTGGCGATGAGGATATTCAGGCGCTGGAGCAGCTTATTGACCGCAATATGGCGCAAAGCGGCCCGCTCAAAGAGTTTGTTATTCCGGGGAAAAATCTGCCATCGGCACAGCTACACGTTGCGCGAACCCTGACGCGCCGACTGGAGCGGATCCTTATCGCAATGAGCAGAACGCTGACGTTACGCGATGAACCCAGGCGTTACATCAACCGACTGTCGGACGCGCTGTTCTCGATGGCGAGAATTGAAGAAACTAGTCCAGATGCTTGCGCTTAAACTGGCTGGCATCAATGTCGTATTGCTTCATCTTGCGCCACAAGGTAGTGCGACCGATATTCAACAGTTGCGACATCTCCTGTACGCGCCCGCTGGTGACGCGAGCAGCATGGATAATCGCCTCTTTTTCGATAGCGGTAAAGGTCAGACTGGCTGGCAGCAGTGAAGACGCCGTCTCCAGACCAGGACGTTCGGCAAACAGATAATCCGGTAGATTGCTCAGCCGAATATGGCCGTTATCACTGCTGATGGCGATGTTTTCGATAATGCTGTTCAGCTCAAAGTCATTGCCCGGCCACGAATAGGCCACCAGCTGTGCCAGCGCGTCGTCGTCGATCTTCAAACTGGATGAAAAGCGTTTTTTCAGGCTATTCAGCCGCGTATAAATCAGCGAGGGAATACTGTTACGCCGCGCCCGCAGCGGGGGGATCACTATCTCAAAAGAGTGCAGCGCGTAATACAGCTGACGGCTAAAGCGGTTTTGCTCCACCAGATTGGCGAGATCAACCGTGGTGGTGGCGATCACTTTGACATCCACCGGAATCAACCGACGGGCATCCAGGCGGGTGAGTACCCCCTGCTTGATCACCTGTAACAGCGCGGATTGCAGCTCCGGCGCCAGATATTCAATTTTTTCCAGAAACAGCGTGCCGCCGTTCGCCAGTTCAAGACGGCTCAGCCGACCGTTTTCATCGTCGGTGGGCGCACTGCCCATAAAATCCTGCCCCAGCACGCTGTTGGCATACAGCTGACAGTTCACGGCGATATACGGCCCGCTGGCGCGCTCGCTTTCATTGTGAATGGCCTGACTCAGCAGCTCCTTACCAACGCCCTCTTCTCCGCACAGCAGGATCGGGAAACTCCCCCTCGCCGCCTGGCGTCCAAAGTGGATCAAACGGCGGGTTTCCGGATCGTCAGTCGACATCTGCTCAAAGGTGTGACTCACCTTGCCGAGCTGGCTGGTCATCAGCTGGCGCATTTGCTCTACCGGATGCAGCAGCAGGATAAAGCTGTTGCCCTGCTCCTCAACAATCGGTTTCAGGGTAATGACGGCATCAACAAACTGATGCTGGCTTTCAAAGGTAACTTCGACGTGATTCAGGCCGCGGGCATGTTTGATCGCCCGGCGCAGCAGCATGGGGAGATTGAGCAGATCGTGAATATTTTTTCCCTGGCTGGCCTGCGCATCGAGATGCAAAAGCAGCGCCGCACGCGCATTGAGGAACTGCAATACGCCCTGTTCGTTCCAGGCCATCACACCATCATCCATACTTTCCAGCAGCCCGTACATCTGGTTCAGATGGCGGTTGGATTCAGCCAGCAGGCTGTCGGTCAGCAAAGAGTTGCCGACTTCTCTGGCTATCGCCAGCGTCAGGGATAAATCAGAAACGCACTCATGCTCCACCAGACAACACAGCGAGATGGAGCCGAACAGTCGACCATGGTTATCGAAGACCGGCGTCGAGCAGAACGACCACGGATGCAGCGCCTGTTTAAAATGCTGATCGCCAGAGGTTTTTGTCGGCTGGCCCGGCATCGTCGCCAGCGACAGCGCACAACTGCCAATGATGCTTTCCGCACAGTAGCTGCCGTCGCGAAACCCAAGCTCCGCCAGCTGTTCCACCGTCTGTGGGTCGCCGCAACGGCTGAGAATACAGGCTGATTCATCCAGAATCAGCAGCGCGCACGGGCGGCCGTCCATAAACTCCCAGGCATCTTCCAGCGCAGCCTGAGCAATCGTCAGCAACGCCGTCTTGCGACGACAAATCGACTCAAAGGTCAGCCCTTGCGCCTGATGCGGCGCCTGCCAGGTTTCCCGCTGCATAAACTTGCTGCAACGATGCCATGACTGGGCAATGACTGAAGAGACTTCCTTCCCGATGCTATGCGTGTGCGCCGTCATATCCCTTTCCGCTGTTTAACCATAGACAACCCCTCCGGCAGAGACTGTCAGAGGGGGAGAAGATGCCGGATAAAAACCTACCGACGACTGATTAACGCGCCAGCCACTGCTGTCCCAGCAGGTCTGCCGTCAGAATAGCGGCATGTACGCTTTCAGGCGTTACCGGGAACGGCATATTGTGGATGGTTTCACCTTCTGCACAGGTCGCTTTCGCCACCGCCATGATCTTGCCGTCAACGTCTTCTTTCACGCCCATTTCCGCTAACGTTACCGGCAGGCCTACTTTCTGACAGAAATTCAGCACGGTTTCGATCTCTTCCATCGGGCTGTTTTGCAGCACCAGTTGCGCCAGCGTACCAAAGGCGACTTTTTCACCGTGGTACAAATGGTGGCACTCTTCCAGAATCGTAAAGCCGTTGTGGATCGCATGCGCCCCTGCCAGACCGCTGCTTTCAAAACCGATGCCGCTGAGGTATGTGTTAGCTTCGACAATACGCTCCAGCGCATCGGTCACCACGCCGGCCTGCGCGGCAAGGCGTGCCTTCTCGCCTTCCGCCAGCAGGGTATCATAGCACAATCGCGCCAGGCTCAGCGCCGCCACGGTGGACTGTCCGCCCGCCATGCTGGTCGCTCTGGCGTCATAACAGGCTTTCGCTTCAAACCAGGTCGAGAGCGCATCGCCCATCCCGGCCACCAGCAGACGTACCGGCGCTTTGGCAATGATTGCAGTGTCCATCACTACCATATCCGGGTTTTTCGGGTAGATCAGATACTCTTCAAACTCACCGGCTTCGGTATAGATAACGGACAGCGCGCTGGTTGGCGCATCGGTAGACGCGATAGTCGGGATCACCACCACCGGCAACTTCTGGTAGTAGCCAATCGCTTTGGCGGTATCCAGCGTTTTCCCACCACCAATCCCAACCACGCCGCGGCAACCGTGCTGTTTCAGAATGGTAATCAGGCGATTAATTTCAACATGGCTACATTCACCGTTAAAGCGTTCCGCATGGCAGCTAATGTCGTGGCTGTGCAGGCCGTTGAGTACCTTCTCTCCCGCCAGTTTCATCACGAAGTCATCCGCAATCACGAAAAAGCTGTCCGCCAGATTTTTAGCGTATTGACCAAACAAGGTGGAAGCGTCAGGACCCTGGAGATATTTGGCTGGAGATTGAATAACTTTTAGCATTCCTTTCATCCTCAAATAAGTACATGTTTTTACATGGTGAGCCCTGGCGTTAACCTGTTTGGCCTGATGCTGACGGCGAAAACGGGAGGTACCGGAGCGATGCAATAACTGTAGGGCGAGGCGTGCACAAAAAAATCTTTCGTCTTTTTGTTCTGATATGAAACAGATAAAAACAACACATGTTTCATATTGGAACGCTTAACCATAAAAAATATAAGGTTTGCGATCCCGATCCGTTCATTTGCCACCAAATCTCCGGCACAGACGAATCTCACTTTCTCTTTTACCCACTCACTTGCCAAAATACCGGTAAAAAAAAGCTGACAGTACCGTGTGACCTGCATTCATCGCGAGAGGAAAAAGTCGAGCGAGCTCGCATTGTGGTCGTTCACCGTTCTTTTAGGTTTCATTTCGGAACAAAAAACAATAACAACGTTCCGTAATGAAACTCATTTTAACGTTGTTTTTTTCCACGCTGACTTCGCCAGAATCTCTCTATCGCCTCCGCACCATGACCATGCTTCCGGGGGTTTGTCTTACACTCAACCTCAAGGAGCCGTTATGTCTCAATTCTTTTTTAATCAACGCACCCATCTCGTGAGCGACGTCATCGACGGTACGATTATCGCCAGCCCGTGGAATAACCTGGCGCGTCTGGAAAGCGATCCGGCCATTCGCATCGTGGTCCGTCGTGACCTCAACAAAAATAACGTAGCGGTCATTTCCGGCGGCGGTTCAGGGCACGAACCCGCGCACGTTGGGTTTATCGGTAAAGGTATGCTAACCGCCGCAGTCTGTGGCGACGTGTTCGCTTCCCCGAGCGTAGATGCGGTACTGACCGCCATTCAGGCGGTAACCGGTGAGGCGGGCTGTTTGTTGATCGTGAAAAATTACACCGGTGACCGTCTTAATTTCGGTCTTGCCGCCGAGAAAGCCCGTCGCCTTGGTTACAACGTTGAAATGCTGATTGTCGGCGATGACATCTCCCTGCCGGATAACAAACACCCGCGCGGCATTGCGGGAACCATCCTGGTGCATAAAATCGCGGGCTATTTTGCCGAACGCGGCTACAACCTCGCCACCGTCCTGCGTGAAGCGCAATACGCGGCCAATAACACCCTCAGTCTGGGCGTTGCGCTTTCCAGCTGTCATCTGCCGCAAGAAACCGACGCCGCACCGCGTCATCATCCGGGCCACGCGGAGCTGGGTATGGGCATTCATGGCGAACCAGGCGCCTCGGTCATCGACACCCAGAACAGTGCGCAGGTGGTGAACCTGATGGTGGATAAACTGCTGGCTGCCCTGCCTGAAACCGGCCGTCTGGCGGTGATGATTAACAATCTTGGCGGCGTTTCTGTTGCCGAAATGGCCATCATTACCCGCGAACTGGCCAGCAGCCCGCTGCATCCGCGTATCGACTGGCTGATTGGCCCGGCCTCGTTGGTTACCGCGCTGGATATGAAAGGCTTTTCACTGACGGCCATCGTGCTGGAAGAGAGCATCGAAAAAGCGCTGCTCACAGAGGTGGAAACCAGTAACTGGCCGACGCCGGTCCCACCGCGTGAAATCAGCTGTGTACCGTCATCTCAGCGTAGCGCACGCGTGGAATTCCAGCCTTCGGCGAACGTCCTGGTGGCCGGGATTGTGGAACTTTTCACCACAACTCTTTCCGATCTGGAGACCCATCTTAATGCGCTTGATGCCAAAGTCGGCGATGGCGATACCGGTTCAACCTTTGCCGCAGGCGCGCGGGAAATTGCCGGTCTGTTGCATCGCCAGCAGTTGCCGCTGGATAACCTTGCCACGCTGTTTGCGCTGATTGGCGAACGTCTGACCGTGGTGATGGGCGGTTCCAGCGGTGTGCTGATGTCTATTTTCTTTACCGCCGCCGGGCAGAAACTGGAACAGGGAGCTAACGTTGCCGAAGCCCTGAATACGGGACTGGCGCAGATGAAGTTCTACGGCGGCGCAGACGAAGGCGATCGCACCATGATTGATGCGCTGCAACCGGCTCTGACTTCGCTGCTCACGCAGCCGCAAAATCTGCAGGCCGCCTTCGACGCCGCGCAAGCGGGAGCCGAACGAACCTGTTTGTCGAGCAAAGCCAATGCGGGTCGCGCATCGTATCTGAGCAGCGAAAGCCTGCTCGGAAATATGGACCCCGGCGCGCATGCCGTCGCGATGGTATTTAAAGCGCTGGCAGAGAGTGAATTGGGCTAAGCCATAAGTGCCTGATAAGGCACTTACGCCGCCATCCGGCGAAGATACGCCTGATGCGCTGCGCTTATCAGGCCTACGAGTACTGCGAGTACAAAACCTTTGTAGGCCGGATAAGGCGCTTGCGCCGCCATCCGGCAGTGCGTTAACGATAAACGCGGATCCCGCCCTCTACGCCGCGGCTAAACAGCACCTGCCAAAGCTCAATATCTCTGGCGCGGAAAGCCCCGGCGCAGGCACATAAATAGTAATTAAACATTCTTCTGAAGGTGGCGGAGTAACGTGAAGACAGCTCCGGCCAGGCCTGATTAAAGCGCTCATGCCAGGCCATCAGCGTTTTATCGTAATCGCTGCCAAAGTTATGCCAGTCCTCCATCACAAACCGTGATTCGCTGGCCTCGGCAATATGGGAAATTGCCGGCAAGCAACCGTTCGGGAAAATGTATTTATTGATCCACGGATCGACGCTCATCCCTTTTTTATTGCTACCAATGGTATGCAGCAGGAACAGTCCATCCGGTTTTAAACAACGGTCAGCGATGCTGAAATAGGTGTCGTAGTTTTTCGGCCCGACGTGTTCAAACATCCCCACGGACACAATGCGATCGTAGTGTTTATCAAGATCGCGATAATCCTGCAGCAGAATGTTAACGTCCAGCCCTTCACAGCGCTGCTGCGCCATTTTCTGCTGCTCTTTGGAAATGGTAACGCCTTCTACCGCCACGCCATAATGACGCGCCGCATATTCTGCCAACCCGCCCCATCCACAACCGATATCGAGTAAACGCATACCCGGCTTAAGCTGCAGCTTCTCGCAGATCATTTTTAATTTGGCATTTTGCGCATCGTCTAAGGTGGTCGCGTCTTTCCAGTAACCGCAGGAATATTGCATATGCGGATCAAGCATCAGCGCAAAGAGATCGTTACCAATATCATAATGTTCTTTACCGACGATCCATGCACGGCTACGTGACTGCAAATTAAACAGGCGTGCGCTGGCAATGCGTAAAATATCTTTCAGATTACCTGGCATCTGCTGGTCGAGTTTTGCTTTCAGGATTTTGCAGAACAGAATATCGAGCCGTTCGCAGTCCCACCAGCCTTCCATATAGCTTTCGCCAAGCCCTAACGAGCCTTGTTGCAATACCCGTTTAAAGAAACCGGTATGATGAAGTTGAATGTCCCAGGCGCGCGAGCCATTAATTCTGATATCCGCTTGCGAAAGCAGCTCTTTTCCCATTCGGGTCCAGTTATCATTTGTTTCATTGACGATGACAGCATCTGAACAAAGCGAGTTCATGGTATTTACCAAAAGTGGACTAAAAATTATTACGCAAGATTATTATGGAAAAAAGAGTGTATGTATTATGATCCGCGGACAAGATCTATCGAACAGCGGACACACCATCGGGAGCATTGACGATTCATTAATGGAAACTCTCGCGCAAAAACAGTGGAACTCCTTCCCGGATAACTCCATGACCGAACTGCCGCAGGACGTATTCTTTCGCTCTTATGTCCTGGAAGCCAACCACCATGTACCGCAGCATTCACACTCTTTTATGCAGTTTCATTTCGCCCGCAAAGGCAGCATGCGCATTGATGTTGCCGGTAAGTGCTGGATAATCCCCGCGCATTATGGCATTTGGATCCCAAATAATACGGAGCATGCGGTTTGGGCATTAGATGATGTGTATTTAGAAAATCTGGATATTAAACCGGGCTTTCTTGAAGAGAGCATCAATGAATGCAAAGTAGTGGCTATCAGTGATTTCGCCAGAGAGTTTATTCATTACGCCACGAATTCAATTTCAGGCCATTATGATAGTCAGTCAAAAGAGGGCAAGCTGGTTAGTGTGCTGGTCGATATTATTCTGCAACTCCCGGAAGTCGCTTTTGTATTACCCTGGCCGCAGGATCGTGAATTAACCAAAGTCTGCCGAACAATACAAGAATCCCCCGCACTGGAGCATTCGGTTGAATACTGGGCGCAGCATCTGGGTATGTCTGCCCGTACCTTTTCACGCCATTTCAAAAAAGAAACCGGATTGCCTTTCAGCGTCTGGAAGCAAAAAATGCGAATACTTGAATCGGTATTAATGCTGAAGAAAAATAAAAGCGTAACCGCCGTGGCACTCGACGTTGGGTATTCAAGCACCGCGGCATTTAGCTACGCATTCCGCCAGGCGTTTGGCGTTCCGCCCTCTAATTACTGATTAACGGCGTTGATGCCAGTAAGCCGCTGCACGAACCCGTTGCTGATCGAACGCCTCGGTTTCAAAACGAGCACTCAGGTTTTTGACCACCTTGCCTTCGCCGGTGATCCAGATGAAATAATCGTCTGCGGGCACGCTTAGCCGCGATAAATGTTCATTCACCGCCTGCTCGTCATGGCCGATAAACCACTGAAGAGTAAATCCGTCGAGATGGGCAAAATAGTCCTGGTAGGCTGCATCCTGCACGCTAACCAGCGCCGTGACGTGCGGACGTACCGCCAAACGGCTGAGCGACTCCAGGCGTCGGCGCAACGCGGGCATTCCCGACTCATCACACACGTAAACCTGATACGCATAGTCCTCTGGTACCACCAAAGAACCGCGCGGCCCGCCAATCGTCAGCTTGTCACCCCCACGGGCATTCATCGCCCATGTACTTGCCACGCCGCCGTCATGAATATAGAAATCCAGTGCCAGCTCATGGCGCGTTTCGTCATACAACGGCGTGTAGTCACGGGATAACGGACGTACACCGTCAGCCCAGACAATGCCTTCATCGGTGACGACAGGTGGTACAAAGTTGCTGCCCGGTTCAGGGAAAAAGACCTTGGTATGGTCGTCAAAGCCGCGTGAGCTAAAACCGTCCAGAGCGTCACCGCCCAGTACAATACGCTGAAAGCCCGCGCTAATACGCTCTACGCGCAGGACAGTAAGTTCTCGAAAACGCAGTTCATTGCGAAAGCGCTGTGGGTAGCGTGAGATGTTTTTTGTCATTTTTTCGCCTAGTGAAGATAATACGATATATCTAAATTGATTTTTTAAATGATAATGATTGCTAATCAAAAATATTGCAAGCACTTTTTGATATAGTTAAATTATGATTACCCGGCTATCACACCCATATAAAAACAGTTAATAATCATCACGTTATACAGAATGTAATTTGTAGACTTGCAAACTGATAATTTTTAGATATAAATTAGATATATCTAAATAACATCAGGAGACGATGATGCAAAACCATCATGAAGGTTGCTGTAAGCACACAGAGCACCAACACGAAGGCTGCTGCAAGGGTGAAGGACATCACCATGAAGGCCGCCACAACGAGCACCATGCAGGTTGCTACAAAGGTGAAGAACATCGCCATGAAGGTTGTAACAAAGAACATCACCACGAGCAGGGTTGCGGACATCGCCACGGTCGTGGTGGCGGCGGTGGTCGTCGTCAGCGGTTCTTTGGCCACGGCGAATTACGCCTGGTGATTCTGGATATCTTGACCCGCGACGCCAGCCACGGCTATGAGCTGATTAAAGCGATTGAAACCCTGACTCAGGGTAACTACACCCCAAGCCCGGGCGTTATCTATCCAACGCTGGATTTCTTGCAGGATCAGGCACTGATCACCGTCAGCGACGAGGAAGGTGGGCGTAAACAGATTGCGATCACGGCTCAGGGCCAGCAGTGGCTGGATGAGAACCGTGAACATCTGGAACATATCCACGAACGGATTAAAGCCCGCTGCGTGGGTTTTGAATTACGCAAAAATCCACAGATGAAACGCGCGCTGGAAAACTTCAAAGCCGTGCTGGATCTACGTGTCAATCATGGTGATACCAGCGATGCGCAGATCAAAAAAATCATCGGTATTATCGATCGCGCTGCGCTGGATATTACTCAGCTGGATTAATCTGCACAGCAGGCGGAACCCGTATGCCCAACGTTCCGCCTGTATTTTTAGTATTAATGCAGCACCGTAACCGCATCTTCCAGACGACCCGCGCGATGTTTCACCATCGCGGAAATCTGCGCACTCTCTTCAACCAGTTCGGCGTTTTTCTGTGTAATGTTGCTTAATTCATTCACCGCGCGGGTCAGGCTGGAAAGACCATCTGACTGTTCCAGCGTGGAGTGGCTGATTTGGGCGATCAGCTGAGTGACGTTTTGCACCTGCGCCACAATATCGTCCATCGTGCGTCCTGCGGCGTGAACCTGGTCAGATCCGGACTGCACCTTGTCAGCGCTGGCATCAATCAGCTTGCGAATATCATTGGCTGCACTGGCGCTACGGCTAGCAAGATGACGTACTTCTCCCGCCACCACGGCGAACCCTTTCCCCTGCTCGCCCGCCCGCGCGGCTTCAACAGCGGCATTCAAAGCCAGAATGTTGGTCTGGAAGGCAATATCGTTAATCAGCGTCGTAATGGTGCCGATCCGCTGGGTGCTGTTGGCGATATCGTCCATGGTTTTGATGACGGTATCCATCGCCTCACCGCCGTGCGTTGCCGCGCTGCTGGCGGCAATAGAGAGCTTATCGGCCGCGGCGGCGGTCTCTGAGTTTTGTTTCACCGATGCCGCCATCTGATTCATGGTGGTCACCGTTTCCTGCACGTTCTCGACGGTCTGCTGCGTATGCTTGTTTAAATCATCGCTGCCTTTCGCCAGCGTTTCGCTGTCGCTGCGCACGCAACTCACCTGGCTGGAAACATCATGGATGAGCCAACGGCACATTAGTCCCAACTGGCCCACTGCTCGTAGCATCAGGCCCAGTTCATCACTACGGTTAAGATGCGACACGCTGTTCCGCTCACCGGTCGCCACTTTCAGCGCCTGACAGGTGACATTCTCAATAGGACGCACAATTTGCCATTCGAAAATAGCCGTTCCAAAAAGCATCACCAATGCACTCATCAGCTGTAACGGCCATTCGGCGCCCATTTGCTGCAATGCGACCGCTAGCAGGACAAACATGAATGCCATCACGCTGCGCACCCGCCAGCGAATCGGCATCGCCGGCAGTTTACCCAGCCAGCCTTTGCGTACCACCAGCCCTTTATGAATACGTCGGTTGCAACGTCCTTCGTTCAGCGCTTTATATAAAGGCTCTACCGCCGCAATTTCCTCGTCAGTAGCCCGGGTACGAATCGACATATACCCGGTCACGCGTCCTTCCCGCACCATCGGTACCGCATTGGCCCTCACCCAGTAGTGATCGCCATTCTTACGCCGGTTTTTCACAATCCCGCTCCATGGCTCGCCCTGCTTCAGGGTGTACCACATATCCGCAAACGCCGCTTTTGGCATGTCCGGATGACGAACCTGATTGTGCGGCTTATCGAGCAATTCATTCAGCTGATAGCCACTGACCTGGACAAATGTATCGTTCGCATGGGTGATATAGCTTTGTAAATCGGTGGTAGACATGAGGGTGATATCATCATCCAGCGGTGTATTTTGCTGACTAACGTAGGGATGAGAAGACATGATTGCGTCCTGTGCAGGTTATCTGGTTGTTAACTCTTTCGGCTTATGTTATTTCGGCGATAATTTTTTTATCTTTAGTTGTTAAATTTGATTTAGATCGCAATTTGCGATTAAACCTCAAAATCTGTACGCATTCTAATCCATTGATTTAAAATACTTTCATCTAGTAACTATTCAACGTCACTTCTACCAGCGCACCGTCACAGTGCAAATATTGCCCATTTTTAGCGCAAATTTGCGTTTATTCGATCTGTTTTCAGGCTCCTTACTTGGGCAAAATGCCAGCAAATGTTAAAGCACGGCATTAAATGTTGCGCAAATGAGATGTTTCCTGGTGTTTATCCCGATTTTTGCTAAGCGCGCCGGAATGGCGCAATCCCTGCAATACTTAATTCAGTATCATGTGATACGCGAGCTCCGGGAGCATATTTTGAACAGGTTACCTTCCAGCGCATCGGCCCTGGCCTGCAGCGCACACGCACTGAATCTCATCGAAAAGCGCACGCTTGATCATGAGGAAATGAAATCGTTAAACCGAGAGGTGATTGAGTACTTCAAGGAGCATGTCAATCCGGGGTTCTTAGAGTATCGAAAATCTGTAACTGCAGGCGGGGATTACGGAGCCGTAGAGTGGCAAGCGGGAAGCCTGAATACGCTTGTCGACACCCAGGGGCAGGAGTTCGTCGATTGCCTGGGTGGTTTTGGAATTTTCAACGTGGGGCACCGTAATCCAGTCGTGGTTTCCGCCGTACAGAATCAACTCGCGAAACAACCTCTGCACAGCCAGGAGTTACTTGACCCTCTGCGGGCCATGCTGGCAAAAACCCTCGCCGCACTGGCGCCCGGTAAACTGAAATACAGTTTTTTCTGTAACAGCGGGACCGAGTCTGTTGAAGCCGCCCTGAAGCTGGCGAAAGCATATCAATCGCCGCGCGGTAAATTTACGTTTATTGCCACCAGCGGCGCATTCCACGGTAAATCACTGGGCGCGCTGTCCGCTACGGCTAAATCCACCTTCCGTAAACCCTTTATGCCGCTGCTGCCGGGCTTCCGTCATGTGCCGTTTGGCGATATTAACGCAATGCGCACCATGCTCAGCGAGTGTAAAAAGACCGGTGACGATGTCGCAGCTGTGATCCTCGAGCCGATCCAGGGTGAAGGAGGGGTGATCCTGCCGCCGCAAGGTTATTTGACCGCCGTTCGTAAACTTTGCGATGAGTTTGGCGCGCTGATGATCCTTGACGAAGTGCAAACCGGCATGGGGCGTACCGGCAAGATGTTCGCCTGCGAACACGAAAACGTGCAACCCGACATTATGTGCCTGGCCAAAGCGTTGGGCGGCGGTGTGATGCCAATTGGCGCGACCATTGCCACCGAAGAGGTGTTCTCCGTCCTGTTCGACAATCCTTTCCTGCATACCACCACGTTTGGCGGCAACCCGCTCGCTTGTGCAGCTGCGCTGGCCACCATTAACGTCCTGCTGGAGCAAAATTTACCGGCTCAGGCGGAGCAGAAAGGCGATATGTTGCTGGATGGTTTCCGCCAGCTTGCGCGGGAATACCCGGACCTGGTGCATGATGTACGCGGTAAGGGCATGCTGATGGCGATTGAGTTTGTCGATAATGAAATCGGCTACAACTTTGCCAGTGAGATGTTCCGCCAGCGGGTGCTGGTCGCCGGCACGCTTAACAATGCAAAGACGATCCGCATCGAACCGCCGTTGACGTTAACGATCGAGCAATGCGATCTGGTATTGCGATCGACGCGCAAAGCCCTGGCAGCATTACGGGTGAGCGTGGAGCAAATGTAACAACCTTACCCGGCCTATAGAAGACACTCTTTTGTAGGCCGGATAAGGCGTAGCCGCCATCCGGCAATTAACCTAACTTAAACAATCCGCACACCAGCAGGCATAAGGCGTTCTGGCGTCAACAGTACGCTTTCACTACCGTCGTCGGTTTCCGCACACAGCAGCATGCACTCTGATGTCTCACCGCGCATTTTGGCCTTCTGCAGGTTACACAGCACCACCACCGTTTTGCCCATCAACTCCTCTTCACTGTAGTAAGGCACCAGGCTGGTTACGGTTTGCAGCGTACGCTCTCCCACATCTACCTGTACGATATACAGCTTATCGGCATTGTCATGGCGCTTTACCTGTGCGATTTTTCCAACACGTATTTCCATTCGGGCGAAATCAGCAAATGCGACGGTATCCATTATTTTCTCCTTTGGTAAAATTTTACTAAATACTAGCAAAATATTTTCCGGGCATTGTTCTCAAAAGCGGGAAAATGACGTACTCATCACACTCTGAAAGCCCAGTTTTACCCCGAGCATGTCAATTAATCATGCTTTTTTTACTGAAAACAGATGAATAGATAAGCACTTCATTTACAATGCGCAGGTAACTCAGGGAAAAGGCAAACATGGCAACACTTAAAGACATCGCAATCGAAGCTGGCGTGTCCCTGGCGACAGTGTCCCGGGTTTTAAACGATGACCCCACGCTGAATGTAAAAGAAGAGACTAAGCATCGCATTCTGGAGATCGCGGAAAAGCTGGAGTACAAAACCAGCAGCGCCCGAAAGAACCAGACCAGCGCGCTCGGCCCCCAGCATATTCTGGCGCTCTACAGCTATCAGCAAGATTTGGAAATCAACGATCCTTACTACCTCGCGATCCGCCATGGGATTGAAACCCAGTGTGAGAAACTCGGGATCGAACTGACCAACTGCTATGAGCACAGTGGGCTGCCGGAGAGCAAACACATTACCGGCATTCTTATTGTCGGCAAGCCTTCTCCCGCTCTGCGCGAGGCGGCAACAGCGCTTACCGACAACATCTGCTTTATCGATTTCCATGAATCCGGCAGCGAATATGACGCCGTCGATATCGATCTGGCCCGCATCAGCAAAGAGAGCATCGACTTCTTCATTGCCCAGGGCGTCACCCGCATTGGTTTCATCGGCGGCGAAGACCAGCCAGGCAAGGCCGATATCCGCGAAGCCGCGTTTGTCGAATACGGTCGCCTGCAGCAGGTCGTTTCTGAACAGGATATCTATCGCGGCGGTTTCTCCAGTTCATCAGGCTATGAACTGGCTAAAGAAATGCTGGCGAAACCCGACTATCCCAGTGCCCTGTTTGTGGCTTCAGACTCGATTGCCATTGGCGTTCTGCGCGCCATCCACGAGCGTGGTCTGAATATTCCGCAGGATATTTCGCTGATTAGCGTTAATGATATCCCAACGGCGCGTTTCACCTTTCCTCCGCTTTCCACCGTTCGCATTCATTCGGAAATGATGGGCAGTCAGGGCGTCAACCTGCTGTTCGAAAAGGCCCGTGACGGGCGTGCGCTCCCCCTGCTGGTTTTTGTTCCCAGCAAGCTGAAACTGCGCGGCACCACCCGCTGAAATCCCCCGTTAACCCGCCCGGTTTCTTCTGATGCCGGGCGCGCATTGTCATGCATTCTTTTCCGCGTCCGAATTATTTTCGTGATCCAGTTAAAGTAAATCACCTCACCCGCTATATTTTAGTAAAACTTTTACTAAAATCACCATCAATTACACTTACCCACCATTACAATGAATGGTTCCGATTTTTCTCCACCGGGAGGCCTTATGAATCGCTGGGAAAACATTCAGCTCACCCACGAAAATCGACTGGCGCCACGCGCATATTTTTTCTCTTACGACTCCGTTGCGCAGGCTCGCTCGTTTGCCCGCGAAACCAGCAGTCTCTTTCAGCTGCTAAGCGGTCAGTGGAATTTTCAGTTCTTTGAGCATCCGCTGCAGGTGCCGGAAGCCTTTACGTCGCAGTTTATGAGTGACTGGGGCAGCATCACCGTCCCCGGCATGTGGCAGATGGAAGGACACGGCAAGCTGCAGTATACCGACGAAGGTTTTCCTTTCCCGATTGATGTCCCCTACGTTCCGACCAATAACCCCACCGGGGCCTATCAGCGTATTTTCACCCTCAGCGAAGGCTGGCAGGGCAAACAGACGCTGATTAAGTTTGATGGCGTAGAAACCTACTTCGAAGTTTACGTGAATGGTCAGTACGTTGGCTTCAGCAAAGGCAGTCGCCTGACGGCCGAATTTGATATCAGCGCGGTGGTGAAGACCGGTGATAACCTGCTGTGCGTTCGCGTAATGCAATGGGCTGATTCCACCTACGTTGAAGACCAGGATATGTGGTGGTCGGCGGGAATTTTCCGCGACGTCTATCTGGTCGGCAAACAGGCGACCCACATTCAGGATTTTACCGTTCGCACCGAGTTCGATGATGACTATCGCGACGCCACCCTCTCCTGCGACATTGCGCTGGAAAACCTGGCCTCTACGCCAGCGATAGCGTCGCTCGAATACACCTTGTTTGACGGTGAGAAGGCGCTGCATAGCGATGTGATTAACGCCCTAAAAGTGGATAAACAAACGCAGACCACTTTTCATTTCAAGGTTAGCGCGCCGCAGCAGTGGTCGGCGGAATCGCCGTATCTCTACCATCTGGTGATGACGCTGAAAGATGCCAGCGGCAACATCCTTGAGGTCGTGCCACAGCGCGTTGGATTCCGCGATATTAAAGTTCGCGACGGTCTGTTTTACATCAATAACCGCTACGTGATGCTGCATGGCGTTAACCGCCACGATAACGATCATCTTAAGGGCCGCGCGGTCGGTATGGATCGCGTTGAAAAAGATCTGCTGTTAATGAAGCAGCACAACATTAACTCCGTACGCACCGCCCATTACCCGAACGATCCGCGCTTCTATGAATTGTGCGATATCTACGGCCTGTTCGTGATGGCCGAAACAGACGTTGAATCTCACGGCTTCGCCAATATCGGCGATATCAGTCGGATCACCGACGATCCACTGTGGGAAAATGTCTACGTTGAGCGCATCGTGCGCCACGTCCATGCGCAGAAAAACCACCCTTCGATCATCATCTGGTCGCTCGGTAACGAATCCGGATACGGCTGTAACATCCGCGCCATGTATCACGCTGCGAAAGCGCTGGATGACACGCGTCTGATCCATTACGAAGAAGATCGTGACGCTGAAGTGGTGGATATCATCTCCACCATGTACACCCGCGTGCCGCTGATGAATGAGTTTGGTGAATATCCGCATCCTAAACCGCGCATCATCTGTGAATATGCTCACGCCATGGGCAACGGTCCCGGCGGGCTAACGGAATATCAGAACGTCTTCTATCAGCATGATTGCATTCAGGGGCACTATGTCTGGGAGTGGTGCGATCACGGGATTCAGGCTAAAGATGACGACGGCAACGTCTGGTACAAATATGGCGGCGACTACGGCGACTATCCGAACAACTACAACTTCTGCCTTGATGGCCTGATTTATTCCGATCAAACCCCAGGACCGGGGCTGAAAGAGTACAAGCAGGTAATTGCGCCGGTGAAAGTGCGCGCACAGGATCTGACCCGCGGCGAGCTACGGGTAGAAAACAAACTCTGGTTCACCACGCTTGACGACTACACCTTGCATATTGAGGTTCGCGCCGAAGGAGATACGCTCTCTGTTCAGCAGATAAAACTGCGCGACGTTCCTCCCAACAGCGACGCGCTGCTGCAATGCGCACTGCCGGAGCTGGATGCGCGCGAAGCGTTCCTTAACGTCACCGTGACGAAAGATTCCCGCACGTCATACAGCGAAGCCGGGCATCACATCGCGACTTATCAGTTCCCGCTGAAGGCCAGAACGGCGGCTGCCGTACCGTTTAGCCTGCAAAACGCCAACCCTCTGACGCTGGAAGACAGCCGCCAGAGCTGCACCGTTCGCGGTTATAACTTCCATCTGACCTTCTCAAAGCTGACCGGTAAACCGATCGCCTGGAACGTCAATGGCGAAGAGCTGATTACCCGCGAGCCGAAGATTAATTTCTTCAAACCGACCATTGATAACCACAAGCAAGAGTTCGAAGGCCTCTGGCAGCCGAATCATTTACAGATTATGCAGGAGCATCTGCGCGAATTTACCCTTGAGCAAACGGATGATGCGCTGCTGATAACCAGCCAGACCATTATCGCCCCGCCGGTATTCGATTTCGGTATGCGCTGCACCTATCGCTGGCGCATTGCCGCGGACGGTCAGCTGAATGTGGAACTTTCTGGCCAGCCTTACGGCGAGTACCGGGACATTATTCCGTGCATCGGTTTCACGATGGGCATCAACGGTGATTTGGGCCAGGTGGCGTATTACGGACGTGGTCCCGGTGAAAACTATGCCGATAGCCAGCAGGCCAACATCATCGACATCTGGCGCAGCAGCGTGGATGAGATGTTCGAAAATTATCCTTTCCCGCAAAACAACGGCAATCGTCAGGACGTGCGTTGGACAACGCTAACCAACCGCCACGGCAACGGCCTGCTGGTGGTCCCGCAGCGCCCTGTCAACCTGAGCGCCTGGCGCTATACGCCGGAAAATATCTTTGCCGCACAACACTGCAACGCGCTACAGCGTAGCGATGACATCACCCTGAATCTGGACCACCAGTTGCTGGGCTTAGGTTCCAACTCGTGGGGAAGTGAAGTGCTCGATTCCTGGCGCGTCTGGTTTACGTCATTCAGCTACGGCTTCACGTTGTTGCCGGTTTCCGGCAGCGAATCTGGCGCTCAAACCGCCGCCAACCGCGCCTTTGGCACCGGGTTCTTTTCCACGAATATGCACAGCGAGAATACAAAATGAGGATCATCGACAACTTAGAGCAGTTCCAGCAACGCTATGCTTCAGGTCGGAAATGGCAACGCTGCGTCGAGGCCATTGAAAATATTGACAATATTCAGCCAGGCGTCGCCCACTCTATCGGTGATTCCCTGAGCTACCGCGTGGAGACAGACTCCGCGACCGATGCGCTGTTTACCGGTCATCGTCGTTATTTTGAGATCCATTACTACCTGCAAGGGCAGCAAAAAATAGAGTATGCCGCCAAAGAGGATCTCCAGGTGGTTGAATATTATCGCGATGAAACCGATCGCGAATATCTGAAAGGTTGTGGAAAAACCGTCGAAGTGCACGAAGGACAAATGGTTATTTGTGACAACCATGAAGCCTATCGTTTTATTTGTAATAACGCAGTGAAAAAAGTCGTACTCAAAGTCACCATCGAAGATGGTTATTTTCATAATAAATAAAAACACAGGCGGCGCCGACGTTGCGCCGCCAGTACCCTATAATAATCAGGAATCGGAGATGTGCTATGTCTGATACCAAACGTAATACCATCGGCAAGTTCGGCTTACTTTCACTCACCTTTGCCGCGGTTTATAGTTTTAATAACGTAATCAACAATAATATTGAGCTTGGTCTGGCATCCGCACCGATGTTTTTCCTCGCGACGATTTTCTACTTTATTCCGTTTTGCTTAATCATCGCCGAATTTGTTTCGCTGAATAAAAACTCCGAAGCCGGTGTCTACGCATGGGTAAAAAGTTCGCTGGGTGGACGTTGGGCATTTATTACTGCCTACACCTACTGGTTCGTTAACCTGTTCTTTTTTACCTCGCTTTTGCCCCGCGTTATTGCCTACGCCTCATATGCTTTTTTAGGCTACGAATACATTCTGACGCCGTTCGCAACCACCGTGTTAAGTATGGTGCTGTTTGCCTTCTCCACCTGGGTTTCGACCAATGGTGCAAAAATGTTAGGGCCGATTACCTCGGTCACCTCCACGTTGATGCTGCTGCTGACGCTGTCCTATATTTTACTGGCAGGTACGGCGCTGGTTGGTGGCGTACAGCCTGCTGACCCTATCACCGTAGACGCAATGATCCCGAATTTTAACTGGGCCTTCCTCGGTATCACCACCTGGATTTTTATGGCGGCAGGCGGCGCGGAGTCGGTGGCGGTTTACGTCAACGACGTCAAGGGCGGCTCCAAATCATTCGTGAAGGTCATTATCATTGCCGGAATTTTTATCGGCGTGCTCTATTCCATCTCCTCGGTGCTGATTAACGTCTTCGTCAGCAGCAAAGAGCTAAAGTTTACCGGTGGATCGGTGCAGGTATTCCACGGCCTGGCGGCATATTTCGGCCTGCCGGAGTTGGTCGTGAACCGCTTTGTCGGCCTGGTCTCCTTTACCGCGATGTTCGGCTCCCTGCTGATGTGGACCGCAACGCCGGTGAAGATCTTCTTCTCTGAAATTCCGGCGGGTATTTTCGGTAAAAAAACCGTCGAACTGAATGAAAACGGCGTCCCGGCCCGTGCAGCATGGATCCAGTTCCTGATCGTTATCCCGCTGATGATTATCCCGACGCTCGGTTCCAATACCGTGCAGGATTTAATGAACACTATCATCAACATGACCGCCGCCGCCTCGATGCTGCCGCCGCTGTTTATTATGCTGGCTTACCTGAATCTGCGTGCAAAACTGGACCACTTACCGCGCGACTTCCGTATGGGTTCGCAAAAAACCGGCATTGTTGTGGTGTCGATGCTGATCGTTCTTTTCACCATCGGATTTATTGCCTCTACCTTCCCAACCGGCGGCAATATCATGACCATTATTTTCTATAACGTCGGTGGGATTGTTATTTTCCTCGGTTTTGCCTGGTGGAAATACAGTAAATATATCAAAGGGCTAACCAAAGAAGAAAAAGCTATTGAGGCAGCCCCTGCTTCAGATATCAATTAATGACTAAAACATAATAACAATAAACAATATTCGCCAAGGCTATAACAATAAAAATTATATTTTATTTGCTTAGGATCGAAGCATGAAAAACATTAGCCATTGTTGCAGGGCAATTATTGCCCTGCCCTTTTTCTGCGTCTCCTCTCTGGGTGCAGAAGAAGTTCGCCCTGCAGAACACGACGACACGAAAACGCCAGAAATATCTTCCCCCTCATTTCGCTTTTATGGCGAATTGGGCATGGGGGGATATATGGATTTAGAAGGACAAGACAAACATAAATACAGTGATGGTACCTATATAGAAGGTGGCCTGGAGATAAAACACGGCTCTTGGTTTGGTCTGATCTACGGCGAGGGCTGGACCGTGCAGGCCGACCATCAGGGCAATGCCTGGGTTCCTGACCATAGCTGGGGTGGATTCGAGGGCGGGATCAACCGCTTTTACGGCGGTTATCGTACCAATGACGGAACGGAGCTGATGCTCAGCCTGCGCCAGGACTCTTCGCTGGATGACCTGCAATGGTGGGGGGATTTCACTCCAGACCTGGGCTACGTTATTCCCAACACCCGTGACATCATGACTGCCATTAAGGTGCAAAACCTGACCGGTCCTTTGCGCTACAGCGTGACAGCAACGCCCGCCGGACACCACGACGAGAGCAAAGCCTGGCTGCACTTTGGTAAATACGATCGCTACGACGATAAATATACCTATCCGGCCATGATGAACGGCTATATCCAGTACGACCTGACTGAAGGTGTAACCTGGATGAACGGCCTGGAGATAACAGATGGTACCGGACAGCTGTTCCTGACCGGCATCCTTTCGCCCAACTTCGCCGCCCGCGCCTGGCACCACACGGGCCGCGCCGACGGGCTGGATGTGTCCGGCACCGAAACCGGCTATATGGTCAGCGCAATGTATGAAGCGCTAAAAGGCGTTTACCTCTCCACTGCTTATAGCTACGCCAAACACCGACCGGATCGCGCCGAGGACGAAACCACTTCCTTTATGCAGTTCGGTATCTGGTATGAATATGGCGGCGGCCGTTTCGCTACCGCCTTCGACAGTCGGTTCTATATGCAGAATGCATCCGGCGACCCGAGCGACCAAATCTTCCTGATGCAATATTTCTATTGGTAACAAGGACCGGAATACCATGAACATGAAACCTATTCTTACGCCGCTGGCCTGTATCCTGCTGATGAACTTCTCCGCACATGCCACCAGTGCTCACGACTTTAAAAACATCATTAATCGCACCGGTGCGCCGGGCTACATGCATGACTACGATCACGACGACCACCAGCGCTTTAATCCATTTTTCGATCTTGGCGCCTGGCACGGTCATTTGCTCCCGGACGGCCCTGCAACGATGGGCGGCTTTCCAGGCGTGGCGTTGCTGACCGAAGAATACATCAATTTTATGGCCAATAATTTTGACCGTCTGACGGTGTACCAGCACGGTAAAAAGGTCGATTTCGCGCTTGAGGCCTACAGCATTCCCGGCGCGCTGGTGCAAAAGCTGTCATCTAAGCATGTGCAAATAGAGATGACGCTGCGTTTTGCCAGCCCGCGCACCTCGCTGCTGGAAACCAAAATCACCAGCAACACGCCGCTGGATCTGGTGTGGGACGGCGAGCTGCTGGAGAAACTGGAAGCCAAAGAGGGAAAAGCGCTATCGGATAAAACCATTGATAGCGAATTCCCTGGCTATCAGCGCAAAATCACCGCCACGCACGACGGTCTGAAAGTCACCTTCGGCAAAGTGCGCTCAACCTGGGATCTGCTCACCTCCGGTGAGTCGGAGTATCAGGTGCATAAATCTGTCGCTATGAAAACCACGGTTAACGGTCATCGCTTTACGGGGAAGGCCCATATCAGTGGTTCGACAACCATTTACACCACCTGGTCTCATCTGCTTACCGCCGAGGATGTGGCGAAAGAGCAGCCGCAGATCCGCGATATTCTGGCGCGCCCGGCCTGGTATCTTGCTGCATCACAAAAGCGCTGGGCAGATTATCTGCAAAAAGGCTTAACCAACCCGGATGCCACAACGGAACAAACCCGGGTCGCGGTAAAAGCTATTGAAACGCTGAACGGCAACTGGCGCTCGCCAGGCGGTGCGGTAAAACACAATACCGTGACGCCATCGGTCACCGGCCGCTGGTTCTCCGGCAACCAAACCTGGCCGTGGGACACCTGGAAGCAGGCCTTCGCTATGGCGCACTTTAACCCGGAGATCGCCAAAGAGAATATTCGCGCCGTCTTTTCATGGCAGGTTAAACCCGGTGATCCGGTTCGCCCGCAGGATGCCGGATTCATTCCCGACCTGATTGCCTGGAATCTCAGCCCGGAACGCGGCGGCGACGGCGGTAACTGGAACGAGCGCAACACCAAGCCCAGCCTGGCGGCCTGGTCGGTGATGGAGGTCTACAACGTCACCAAAGACAAGGCCTGGCTCGAAGAGATGTATCCAAAGCTGGTTGCGTATCACGACTGGTGGCTGCGTAACCGCGATCATAACGGCAACGGCGTGCCGGAATACGGCGCTACCCGCGATAAAGCCCACAATACTGACCGCGGCGAAATGTTGTTTACGGTGAAAAAAGGCGACAAGGAAGAAACGCTCTCCGGGCTTAACAACTACGCCACCGTGATCGATAAGGGTCAGTATGACGGCCTGGAGATCCCAGCACAGGTTGCCGCCTCGTGGGAGTCCGGTCGTGACGATGCGGCTGTATTCGGTTTTATCGATAAAGGTCAACTGGATAAATACGTCGCTGGCGGTGGAAAACGCAGCGACTGGGTGGTGAAATTTGCCGAAAACCGCAGTAAAGACGGTAATTTGCTGGGTTACTCGCTGTTGCAGGAGTCAGTCGATCAGGCCAGCTACATGTACAGCGACAACCATTATCTGGCGCAGATGGCGACCCTGCTCGGCAAACACCAAGAGGCGCAGCGCTATCGCCAACTGGCGCAAAACCTCGCAGATTACATCAACACCTGCATGTTCGACCCGGCAACAAAATTCTTTTATGACGTTCGTATTGAGGACCAACCGCTGGCAAACGGCTGCGCGGGTAAACCGATCGTCGAACGTGGCAAAGGGCCGGAAGGCTGGTCGCCGCTGTTTAACGGCGCAGCAACGCAGCCCCATGCGGACGCAGTGGTTAAGGTGATGCTCGACCCCAAAGAGTTCAACACCTTTGTCCCACTTGGCACAGCAGCGCTGACCAACCCGGCTTTCGGCGCGGATATCTACTGGCGCGGGCGCGTCTGGGTGGATCAGTTCTGGTTCGGGCTAAAAGGGATGGAGCGTTACGGCTATCGCGATGACGCGTTAAAACTAGCGGATACCTTCTTCAGCCACGCCAAAGGCCTCACCGCTGACGGTCCGATTCAGGAAAACTATAACCCGCTGACCGGCGCACAGCAGGGCGCACCGAATTTCTCCTGGAGCGCGGCGCATCTCTATATGCTGTATAACGATTTTCTTAAAAAACAGTAATCTGTGACATAACGCCGGATGGCGCTTCGCTTATCCGGCCTACAAAGACACATTTTCACAGGCCGGATTAGGTGCTTGCACCGATATCCGGCATATTCGTCCTCTGGCTCCACTCCTTTTTTGAATCCCATCACAATCACGGCATTCCCCTTTTCCCTTTTACGCGGCGACGGCTAAATTATTAACTCATCCGACCACATAACAATAATTTTACATACTGGACACCTTTATGAGCTATCCGTCGCTGTTCGCCCCGCTCGATTTAGGCTTCACCACGCTTAAAAACCGCGTGCTGATGGGTTCAATGCATACCGGGCTGGAAGAGTATCCTGATGGTGCAGAACGGCTGGCCGCGTTCTACGCCGAGCGCGCCCGTCACGGCGTAGCGTTAATTGTGAGCGGAGGTATTGCGCCTGCGCTTTCCGGCGTGGGGATGGAAGGCGGTGCGATGCTGAACGACACCAGCCAGCTTGCTCACCATCGCGTCATTACCGATGCTGTGCATGATGAAGGCGGCAAAATCGCCCTGCAAATCCTGCATACCGGACGTTACAGCTACCAGCCGCATCTGGTGGCGCCTTCTGCTATTCAGGCACCCATTAACCGCTTTACGCCACATGAATTAACGCACGATGAAGTGCTGCAGTTGATTGAAGATTTTGCCCACTGCGCACAGCTGGCGCGGGAAGCGGGCTACGATGGCGTGGAAGTGATGGGGTCGGAAGGGTATCTCATCAACGAATTCCTGACACTGCGTACCAACCAGCGCGATGACCAATGGGGCGGTGAGTATGCCAACCGCATGCGGTTTGCCGTTGAGGTGGTGCGAGCGGTACGTCAGCGTGCCGGGAATGACTTTATTATTATCTTCCGCCTGTCGATGCTCGATCTGGTGGAAAACGGCGGAACCTTCGACGAAACCGTTCAGCTGGCGCAGGCTATAGAAGCCGCGGGGGCCACCATTATTAACACCGGTATTGGCTGGCATGAGGCACGTATTCCCACTATCGCTACCCCGGTACCGCGCGGTGCGTTTAGTTGGGTGACGCGTAAGCTGAAAGGGCATGTGACAATCCCACTGGTCACCACCAACCGCATTAACGATCCCCAGGTCGCCGATGACATTCTGGCCCGTGGCGATGCCGATATGGTGTCGATGGCCCGTCCGTTCCTCGCCGATGCCGAACTGCTGTCAAAAGCGCAAACCGGACGAGCGGATGAGATCAACACCTGTATCGGCTGTAACCAGGCCTGTCTGGATCAGATCTTCGTCGGCAAAGTCACCTCTTGCCTGGTCAATCCGCGCGCCTGCCATGAAACCAAAATGCCGATCGTTGCGGCAGCTGTGCCGAAAAATCTGGCGGTTGTCGGTGCGGGGCCTGCGGGCCTCGCCTTCGCCATTAATGCCGCAGCGCGTGGGCATCACGTGACACTGTTTGACGCACATGGCGAGATTGGCGGGCAGTTTAATATCGCCAAACAGATCCCCGGCAAAGAAGAATTCTATGAAACCCTGCGCTACTACCGTCGGATGATCGACGTAACTGGCGTGACGCTGAAGCTGAATCACTTTGTCAGCGCACACGATCTGCACACCTTCGACGAAGTGATCCTTGCCAGTGGGATCGAGCCACGCATGCCGCCGATCGAGGGGATCGATCATCCTAAAGTGCTGAGCTATCTCGACGTTCTGCGCGATAAGACGCCAGTGGGTAAACGCGTGGCGATCGTGGGCTGCGGCGGGATCGGTTTTGATACCGCAATGTATCTGAGTCAGCCCGGTGAACCCACCAGCCAGAACATTGCGGAGTTCTGCGTGGAATGGGGGATCGACACCAGCCTGCAACAGCCTGGCGGCTTACGCCCGGAAGGCCCGCACTTATCCCGCAGCCCGCGCCAGATAGTGATGCTGCAGCGCAAAGCCAGCAAACCGGGGCAAGGTTTAGGTAAAACGACGGGCTGGATCCATCGCGCCACCCTGCTCTCACGCGGCGTGAAAATGATCCCGTCAGTCAGCTATCAGAAGATTGATGATGATGGGTTACACGTTGTGTTGAACGGTGAACAGGTGATCTTTAACGTGGATAACGTGGTGATTTGTGCCGGACAAGAGCCGCGCCGTGAGCTGGTCGATCCGCTGCACGCGGCAGGTAAAACGGTGCATCTGATCGGCGGCTGCGATGTGGCGATGGAACTGGATGCCCGACGCGCTATTGCGCAAGGCACCAGGCTGGCACTGGAAATTTAACAGGATGTATTTCGTAGGCCGGATAAGGCGTTAGCCGCATCCGGCACCCGCTATTACCGACGACGACCGGTTTTGACCGCTTTCAGCACCACGAATTTATTATTGGTGGCGATGGTCACGCAGTTGCCGAATATCTTCTTCAGCTTGTGGAAGTAGTCGAGGTGACGGTTAGCCACAATATACAGCTCACCGTTGATTTTCAGGCAGCGACGGGCGTGGTGGAACATTTCCCAGGCAATGTTATCCGTCAGCGCGTGCTTCTGGTGGAACGGTGGGTTGCACAGCACAGCGTTAAAGCGGAACGGTTCAACGCCAGACAGCGCGTTGTTAATCATAAACTCACAGCGATCCAGCGCTTCAGGCATGTTACTTTCCACGTTCAGGCGGCTTGAAGCCACCGCCATTGGCGATTCATCAACAAATACCACACTGGCTTCTGGATTTTTCGCCAGCAGCGTCATACCGATGACGCCGTTGCCGCAACCGAGATCAACAATCTCCCCTTCAAGGTTTTCCGGCAGATGCTCGATAAAAAAGCGCGCGCCGATATCCAGCCCGGTACGGGAGAAGACGTTGGCGTGGTTATGGATAGTCCAGTCGGTGCCTTCCAGCTTCCAGCTTAGCGTTTGCGAGGCAGCGGCCAGCTCCGGTTTGCTGAACGTACAGTTGATCAATCGGGCTTTTTTCCACGCCAGCGTAGTGGTGGTTGGACCCAGCACTTTTTCAAACAGTTCCAGCGTCGAGGTATGTACATCACGCGCTTTTGCCCCGGCGATGATGCGCGTTTCTGGCGTTACCACTTCGCGCAGCGCACGCAGTTGCTGCTCCAGCAGCGCCATGGTTTTTGGCAGCTTAATCAGCACCACGCCCGGCGCCTGCGGATAGTCAGCGGTACTGTCGAGGAACTTGACGCTCGACTCGGCAATATCGTTGTGACGCAGGTTCTCGCGCGTGGCAAGCTCGCTGAGATAGGAATCGCCGATGCTGTACGGCGTATGTTCCGCCAGCGCACAGCCCAGCGCGCCGAAGGTATCATTCAGGATCAGCACCGGGCCGCTAATCTCGGTATCGTCCAGCTGTTGCAGCAGATATTCATCTGCAGCTTCCCACGCCAGCAGCGGGTTAACGTCATCCGTTTCCGGGAAACGTTTAAGTGACAGCGAACGGAAACCGTTGTCTATGTGGCTCATCGGCCCTCCTGAATGGTAAAATTTCGGCGTATCCCTGAAAAGGGTGCGTGAGTATACACTTTTATGATTTGCGTGGACATGAATGAACCAACTAACTTACCTCCAGGGCTACCCGGAACATTTGCTTTCTCAAGTGAGAACGCTGATTGCTGAGCAGCGCCTGGGCGCAGTGCTGGAGAAGCGCTATCCGGGTACGCATGACTTCGCGACTGACAAAGCGCTCTGGCAATATACCCAGGATCTGAAAAATCAGTTTCTGCGTAACGCCCCGCCGCTGAATAAAGTCATGTATGACAGCAAGATCCACGTTCTGAAGAATGCGTTGGGGCTGCATACCGCCGTCTCTCGCGTGCAGGGCGGTAAGCTCAAAGCCAAAGCGGAGATCCGCGTCGCCACCGTGTTTCGCAGCGCCCCAGAACCCTTTTTACGCATGATCGTCGTTCATGAACTGGCGCATCTGAAGGAAAAAGAGCACGACAAAGCGTTTTACCAGCTGTGCTGTCATATGGAGCCTCAGTATCATCAACTGGAGTTCGATACCCGCCTGTGGTTAACGCAACAATCGTTAAAGCAAACTGCGTAGTCGCGCACTGGCTTTGTCTTCAGGGCATGCTAAATTGACGAAAGAATCCCTTTTCGCAGCCTGAAGGCCTTTATGATACGTTTCGCAGTAATTGGCACAAACTGGATCACCCGCCAGTTTGTCGATGCCGCCCATGAAACCGGCAAATATAAGTTAACCGCAGTCTATTCTCGTAGCCTTGAGCAGGCGCAGACCTTCGCCAACGATTACCCTGTCGAACATCTGTTTACCTCGCTGGAAGCGATGGCGCAAAGCGAGGCGATCGACGCCGTCTACATAGCCAGTCCAAACTCTTTGCATTTCCCGCAGACCGAGCTGTTTTTGCGGCACAAAAAGCATGTTATTTGCGAAAAGCCGCTGGCCTCCAATCTGGCGCAAGCCGAAGCCGCTATCGCCTGCGCGCGTGAGAATCGGGTCGTGCTGTTTGAAGCGTTTAAAACCGCCTACCTGCCTAATTTCCTGCTGTTACAGCAATCACTACCCAGAGTAGGAAAAATCAGGAAAGCGTTTATCAATTACTGCCAGTACTCCTCGCGTTACCAGCGCTATCTGGATGGTGAAAATCCGAACACGTTTAATCCGGCGTTCTCCAATGGCTCGATTATGGATATCGGTTTTTACTGCCTGGCCTCGGCGGTTGCGCTGTGGGGCGAACCGCAGAGCGTTCAGGCCAGCGCCAGCCTGCTGGAAAGTGGCGTGGATGCCCACGGCGTGGTAGTGCTGAATTACGGTGATTTCAGCGTTACGCTCCAGCACTCAAAAGTAAGCGACTCGGTATTAGCCAGTGAAATTCAGGGCGAGTCGGGATCGCTGGTCATCGAGCATATCTCCGAATGCCAAAAGGTGTGCTTCGTGCCACGCGGGGGGAAAACGCAGGATCTGACGACGCCTCAGCACATCAATACTATGCTGTATGAGGCAGAGGCTTTTGCCCATTTGGTTGAATCCGGCGAAGTGGATCACCCGGCACTGGCCGTCAGCCGTATTACCGCCAAACTGCAAACGGAGATTCGCCGCCAGACCGGCGTGGTTTTCCCGGCAGACGAAGCGGAAACATCGCTGACTGCGTAAAGGTGTGTAAAACGAATGTTGCAGGCCATTGACTGAAAGCATGGCCTGTAATATTTTGTAACCTGCAAAGGGGAGTAACTTCGTTGTCGGTTGATCGTCATTACGATGTGTGAAAAACCACATCCGGTCACCGGGCGATAACAAAGGAATACGCCACCGTATTCCTTTGTTGTTGTAAGTGAGACCTTGCCGAATGGCAAGGTCTATGCATAAAAAGCAGCGGCTAACGTCATTCGGCGTTGGCCGTTTTTTTTATGCATGGGGAAATACAATGAATACTGTCGGCACACCGTTGTTATGGGGTGGCTTCGCTGTCGTAGTGGTAATTATGCTGGCCATCGACCTGCTGTTGCAGGGGCGTCGTGGCGCGCATACGATGTCAATGAAGCAGGCTGCGGCCTGGTCAATCGTCTGGGTAACGCTGTCGTTACTGTTTAACGCTGCCTTCTGGTGGTACCTGGCGGAAACCCAGGGGCGAGCCGTTGCCGACCCACAGGCGCTGGCGTTCCTTACCGGCTATTTGATCGAAAAATCACTGGCAGTAGATAACGTCTTTGTCTGGTTGATGCTCTTCAGCTACTTCTCCGTGCCGCCTGCGTTGCAGCGTCGGGTACTGGTGTATGGCGTGCTGGGTGCGATTGTGCTGCGTACGATCATGATCTTCGCGGGCAGCTGGCTTATCACCCAGTTTGAGTGGCTGTTGTACGTGTTTGGCGCGTTTCTGTTGTTTACCGGCGTGAAGATGGCGCTGGCGAAAGAAGATGCCTCCGGTATTGGCGACAGACCGTTAGTACGCTGGCTGCGCGGTCATTTGCGCATGACCGATACCATCGAAGATGAAAAATTCTTCGTGCGTAAAAACGGCCTGCTGTTTGTTACGCCGCTGATGCTGGTGTTGATTCTGGTTGAGCTGAGCGATGTGATTTTTGCCGTCGACAGTATTCCAGCTATCTTTGCCGTGACCACAGACCCGTTCATCGTGCTGACCTCAAACCTGTTTGCTATTTTGGGTCTGCGTGCGATGTACTTCCTGCTGGCGGGCGTGGCGGAGCGTTTCTCCATGCTGAAGTACGGCTTGTCGGTCATTTTGGTGTTTATCGGTATTAAGATGCTGATCGTCGATTTCTACCATATCCCGATCGCTATCTCGTTAGGCGTGGTATTTGGCATTCTGTTTGTGACGCTGATTGTGAACGCTTGGGTCAACCACCAGCACGATAAAAAGCAGCAAATACAGTAAGTTTCATCTGCTAGCTGAAAAGCCCGACAGCACACTGCGTGCGTCGGGCTTTTTGTTTATCATGTCAAAATAATGTTAAGTCAAAGTTATAAAATATGATCTCAACGCGGAATCCAGGATATTTCGCTTCCAGAACCCTGTTCTTTCCTTATACTCAGCCATGCAAACATTTGCCCGATCCTGAAAGATGCGTCAACAGAACGCACAAAGGTAAGGCAACAACACAATGAAAGGATCACTACATGACTACGCAACGTTCATCGGGGCTACTCTCGCGTTTGGCGCAAGGGAGCCTGGTTAAACAAATTTTGATCGGTTTGGTACTGGGGATTTTACTGGCACTGGTGTCAAAACCTGCGGCTGAAGCCGTTGGTTTGCTGGGTACGCTGTTCGTCGGCGCATTAAAAGCCGTCGCGCCAATTCTGGTTCTGATGCTGGTGATGGCTTCTATCGCCAACCACCAGCACGGGCAAAAAACCAATATCCGCCCCATTCTGTTCCTCTACCTGCTCGGAACATTTTCAGCGGCATTAACCGCCGTTGTCTTCAGCTTTGCTTTCCCATCAACACTGCATCTTTCCAGCAGTGCGGGGGATATCGTACCGCCGTCAGGGATTGTTGAAGTGATGCGCAGCCTGCTGATGAGCATGGTTTCTAACCCAGTTGATGCCCTGCTTAACGCTAACTATATCGGTATTCTGGTATGGGCCGTTGGTCTGGGCTTTGCACTGCGCCACGGTAATGAAACGACCAAAAATCTGGTCAATGATATGTCCAACGCCGTCACCTTTATGGTGAAGCTGGTGATTCGTTTCGCGCCAATCGGTATCTTTGGTCTGGTCTCCTCCACGCTGGCAACCACCGGTTTCGCCACGCTTTGGGGCTACGCCCAACTGCTGACCGTACTGGTAGGCTGTATGCTGCTGGTGGCATTTGTGGTTAACCCACTGCTGGTCTTCTGGAAAATTCGCCGTAACCCGTACCCTCTGGTGCTGGCCTGTCTGCGTGAAAGCGGCGTGTATGCCTTCTTTACCCGCAGTTCGGCAGCAAATATTCCGGTGAACATGGCACTGTGTGAGAAACTGAATCTGGATCGTGATACCTATTCGGTGTCTATTCCGCTGGGCGCCACCATCAATATGGCTGGCGCGGCGATCACCATTACCGTACTGACGCTGGCGGCGGTGAATACGCTGGGTGTTCCGGTTGATTTACCGACGGCGCTGTTACTGAGCGTGGTGGCTTCGCTGTGTGCCTGTGGTGCATCGGGCGTGGCGGGCGGTTCTCTGCTGCTGATCCCGCTGGCGTGCAACATGTTCGGTATCCCGAATGACATCGCCATGCAGGTTGTTGCCGTTGGCTTTATCATCGGCGTATTGCAGGACTCATGTGAAACGGCGTTGAACTCTTCTACAGACGTCCTGTTTACCGCTGCAGCCTGCCAGGCAGAAGACGAGCGTCTGGCAAATAACGCCCTGCGCGGATAATCTCTACGCCCCTCCGTCATCGGGCGGAGGGGTTCTTTTCTTGTACGCTTTTTTCAAGTTTGAACGGATCAATTCCGCGTTTTTGCATTCGCCGGAAACGAATAATGTTCAGACCGTTCATTACCAGAAAACTCCCTTCGATCATCGTCCCACCAATCGATCCCAACCAGAAATTATGGATAACCCAACAGGCGGTTGCGCACCACATGACGCAGCGTACGGTTAACCCTTTGCAGCGAAACAGCGCCCAGGTGCTGGCCAGCGTGCCAATTATCGGCAACAGCTCCATCGCATGCTGTAATTTCGCCAGCCCGAGAACCAGGGTGAGGACAATAAAAACGGTCATTACCCACAGTTTGCGGGTATGCATTGAGACAAGTGTGCGGATGGTGTTGAGTTCTGCGCTCATTCCCGCAGGCCAGGCCCCCATCAGGAAAAAATGCACGCCAATGGTGGCGCTATAGACGGCGAGTTGCAGCCGGAACCGGCGCTCATCGCGATTGAAAAAGGTGGTAATACCGATCAGAAAGGCGATGACACCTACGCCCTGGGCCAGCCAATACGCGGTCATGCAAGCAACCCCAATTCTATCTCGTAGGCCGGATTAGGCGAGTTCGCCGCCATCCGGCAACGGTTTGTGCCTGATGGCGCTGCGCTTATCAGGCCTACGGTTTGCGCAGACCTACATGCAGGTACCATCAGGTATTTACTACAACGTTACGCCGCTTTTAAATATCGCTAACTCTCTAAAATCATTCCGCTCGTTGCAGGTTTGCTTGCCGTTGGCGAACTCGACGATGGTATCGACAAATTCTTCCAGTAACTGCGGCATCGCTTTGCCGTGGATCAACTGTCCAGCGTCAAAGTCGATCCAGTGCTTTTTCTTCGCCGCCAGCTCGCTGTTGGTAGCAATTTTCACCGTCGGCACAAAACCACCGTACGGCGTACCGCGACCGGTACTGAACAGCACCATATGACAGCCCGCGCCCGCCAGGGCACTGGTCGCCACCGCATCGTTACCCGGTGCGCTCAGCAGGTTCAGACCATGCGTCTTCAGACGTTCGCCGTAGCGCAGTACGTCCACCACCTGGCTGGAGCCTGCTTTTTGCGTGCAGCCGAGAGATTTATCTTCCAGCGTGGTGATACCGCCCGCTTTGTTGCCCGGCGATGGGTTCTCGTAGATCGGCTGGTCGTGAGCAATGAAGTACTGCTTGAAGTCATTGACCATGGTGACCAGCTTGCCGAACGTTTCTTCATCGCGGCAGTGGTCCATCAGCAGTTGCTCGGCGCCGAACATTTCCGGTACTTCGGTCAGTACGGTGGTGCCGCCGTTGGCAATCACGTAGTCAGAAAAACGCCCCAGCATCGGGTTGGCGGTAATACCGGACAGGCCGTCAGAGCCGCCGCATTCCAGACCAAACTTCAGCTCACCCAGTTTACCCGGCTCACGCTTATCGTTACGCATCACGTTGTACAACTGGTGAAGATGTTCAATCCCCGCTTCCACTTCGTCTTCCTGATGTTGGCAGACCATGAAGTGAACGCGCTCAGGATCGTACTCGCCTAAGGTTTCGCGGAAGGCATCAACCTGGTTGTTTTCACAACCAAGGCCAACCACCAGCACCGCACCCGCATTCGGGTGACGCACCATGTTTTGCAGCATGGTGCGGGTGTTAATGTGGTCGTCGCCGAGCTGTGAACAGCCGTAGGTGTGGCTGAAGAGATGCACGCCGTCGATTCCTTCGGCGTCGTTAGTCTCTTTCAGAAAACGGTTCTGCATCTGGCGCGCCATGGCGTTAACACAGCCAACCGTCGGTAGGATCCACAGTTCGTTGCGCACGCCAACATCGCCGTTGGCACGACGGTAGATCTGCACATCGCGATCCGCCGGTTGTGCAACTTCCGCCTGAAAATCAGGGTGGTAGCTATACGTGTCCAGGTCGCTCAGATTAGTGCGCGTGTTGTGAGCATGAATATGCTCACCCGCCGCAACGTCCACCAGCGTATGACCAATTGGCAAACCGTATTTAATGACGTTTTCGCCTTTCGCAATATCACGTAAAGCGAATTTGTGGCCACGAGAGACCGCCTGACGCAGGGTTACCGCCTGCCCATCAACGGTGACTTCGGTTCCTTCAGCCAAATCAGCGAGCGCTACCGCGACGTTATCCAGCGCATGGATCTTGATGTATTGCATACCTTCACCCGGGCCTTAGTTCAGTTCAATGGCGAAGTAATCACGCGCATTGTTAAAGCAAATATTTCTGACCATTTCACCCAGCAACTGGATATCTGCCGGTGCTTCACCTGCAGCAACCCAACGGCCAATCATCTGGCACAGAATGCGACGGAAGTATTCATGGCGCGTGTATGACAGGAAGCTACGGCTATCGGTCAGCATGCCGACGAAACGGCTCAGCAGGCCGAGCTGGGCCAGCTGCGTCATCTGACGTTCCATCCCGTCTTTCTGATCGTTGAACCACCAGCCGGAACCGAACTGCATCTTGCCCGGCATACCTTCGCCCTGGAAGTTGCCGATCATGGTGCCCAGCACTTCGTTATCACGCGGGTTCAGGCAGTAGAGAATGGTTTTCGGCAGCAGGTTCTGTTCATTCTGCTTGCTCAGCAGTTTGGACAGTTCTTCAGCCATCGGACGGTCATTGATGGAGTCGAAGCCAACATCCGCGCCCAACAGTTTGAACTGGCGCAGGTTGTTATTACGCAGCGCGCCGATGTGGTACTGCTGTACCCATTCGCGACGAGCATATTCCGCACCAAGGAACACCAGCACGGCGGTTTTAAACTGGGCAATTTCATGCTCACTCAGGGTTTCACCCGCCAGGCGACGCGCCAGAATGCTATCCAGTTCAGATTCGTTAGATTCGGCAAACAGCACCACGTCCAGCGCGTGGTCAGAAACTTTACAGCCGTGAGCCGCAAAGTGATCCAGACGTTTGGTCAGTGCAGCTTGCAGATCGCTGAAGCGGCGGATATCCGTGTCAGACACTTCACCGAGCTTCGCCATGTAGTCATTAAAGGTCGCCAGCTCAATGTTAAAGGCTTTATCCGGACGCCAGCTCGGCAGCACTTTCACATCAAAGCTTCCGTCTTTAGCAACGGCCGCATGATGCTCCAGAGAGTCGATCGGGTCATCGGTAGTGCCGACCATTTTCACATTCATCTGCTGCATGATGCCGCGTGCGGAGAATTTATCCTGCGCCAGCAGCTCGTTGCATTGGTTCCAGATTTCATCAGCAGTCGCAGGAGAAAGCAGCTTACCTGTAATACCAAACGGGCGACGTAATTCGAGGTGGGTCCAGTGGTACAGCGGGTTACCGATAGTGTGCGGAACCGTGGCGGCCCATGCGTCAAACTTCTCGCGATCGGACGCATCGCCGGTACACAAGCGCTCAGCGACGCCATTGGTACGCATCGCACGCCATTTGTAGTGATCACCCTTCAGCCAGATGTCATACAGGTTATTAAAACGGTAGTTTTCAGCGATTTGTTGCGGTGGTAAATGGCAGTGGTAATCGAAGATCGGCTGGTCTTTGGCGTAATCATGGTACAGACGGCGGGCAAATTCGGTGTCCAGCAGGAAATCTTCAGTCATAAACGGGGTCATTATCGTCTTCCTCTCAACGAGTGCGTCAGATTGCTTATGTTTTGATGTTGACAAAGTTATCACACCAATTTCCATACACTGAAGATATTTTCGTGAGTTAGATCAACAAATGGTGACAAAAAAATTACTCTCAAAGAGGTAAATCACGCGTCAAGCCGCGCCAGCGCTGGCTTTGCTGAATCGAAATAATGACCACACGAAGATTCACGCTTTTGTGATGGCACTCACCTTTTAAAGCTGTATGACAAGTTATCTTTTGGCCGTCGCGATACATAAGCCGACGGAATGCAAATTACCGATGTATAACCATCGGATTGACCGGTACGGAAACCGAATTAGCACAATTATTGACATGGCAAAGTTCGGGGAGTACCGGCTTTTTTTCGGTCCCCCCTCGTAAAAGAACATCCTCCGCCCTGAACTGGAAGATGACCGCTCGTTCGCGGACATAACAAAACGATGAGGTTTTACATGCGTAAAATTAAAGGGTTACGTTGGTACATGATTGCACTGGTGACGCTTGGCACCGTGCTGGGTTACCTGACACGTAACACTGTGGCGGCAGCTGCGCCAACTCTGATGGAAGAGTTACACATCTCCACTCAACAGTATTCCTATATCATCGCAGCGTATTCTGCTGCTTACACCGTAATGCAACCCGTTGCCGGCTACGTGCTCGATGTGCTCGGCACAAAAGTTGGTTACGCGATGTTCGCCGTTCTGTGGGCCGTCTTCTGTGGCGCGACCGCACTGGCTGGCAGTTGGGGTGGACTGGCGCTGGCGCGTGGCGCGGTAGGTGCCGCTGAAGCCGCAATGATCCCTGCGGGTTTGAAAGCCAGTTCTGAGTGGTTCCCGGCAAAAGAACGTTCAATTGCCGTGGGGTACTTTAACGTCGGCTCTTCTATCGGTGCGATGATTGCTCCGCCGCTGGTCGTCTGGGCAATCGTCATGCACAGCTGGCAGATGGCATTCATTATTTCCGGTGCGCTGAGCTTCATCTGGGCGATGTGCTGGCTTGTGTTCTACAAACACCCGCGCGACCAGAAAAAACTGTCTGATGAAGAACGTGATTACATTCTGAATGGTCAGGAATCACAGCATAAAAACGCGACCTCGAAAAAAATGTCGCTCGGTCAGATCCTGCGTAACCGCCAGTTTTGGGGCATCGCGCTGCCGCGTTTCCTGGCAGAGCCGGCCTGGGGTACCTTCAACGCCTGGATCCCGCTGTTCATGTTTAAAGTCTACGGCTTTAACCTGAAAGAGATTGCGATGTTTGCCTGGATGCCGATGCTGTTTGCTGACCTGGGCTGTATCGTTGGGGGCTACTTACCGCCGCTGTTCCAGCGCTGGTTCGGCGTTAACCTGATCGTTTCACGTAAAATGGTCGTCACCATGGGTGCATTGCTGATGATTGGCCCAGGGATGATTGGTCTGTTCACCAGCCCGTACATTGCTATCGCCCTGCTGTGCGTCGGCGGCTTTGCTCACCAGGCGCTGTCCGGTGCGCTGATTACGCTTTCTTCTGACGTATTTGGTCGTAATGAAGTGGCAACGGCAAACGGCCTGACCGGTATGTCCGCCTGGCTTGCAAGTACGCTGTTTGCACTGGTTGTTGGCGCACTGGCTGACACCATCGGCTTTAGCCCGCTGTTCGCCGTACTGGCGGTATTCGACCTGCTCGGCGCACTCGTTATCTGGACGGTATTGCAGAACAAATCGGCCAGCGAGGTCGACTCGGGATCACAGACTGGCGATCCTGCTCCGCAAAATTAACCCGCTGTTTTTCATCAAGGGTATATAATGCGAAGCCGCCAGTTATCTGGCGGCTTTTTTATCGCCGCGAGTGGAGCAGTAATCGCAAAAGTGGTATAACAAATATAGTCTGCCGTATCATGCCTGGAGCGCATATGGAAATCACCGAACCACGACGTTTGTACCAACAACTTGCAGCTGATCTGAAAGAACGCATTGAGCAAGGCGTCTATCTGGTGGGTGACAAACTCCCTGCCGAGCGCTTTATCGCCGATGAAAAAAATGTCAGCCGTACCGTGGTTCGTGAAGCAATTATCATGCTCGAGGTAGAGGGTTACGTTGAGGTACGCAAAGGATCGGGGATCCACGTCATTTCCAACCAACCCAGACACTATGTCGCGCCAGATGAAAACCTGGAATTCGCCAGCTACGGTCCTTTCGAACTGCTCCAGGCGCGTCAGCTCATTGAGAGTAACATTGCCGAGTTTGCCGCCACGCAGGTGACCAAACAGGACATCATGAAGCTGATGGAGATTCAGGAGAAATCACGTAACGAAAAAAGCTTTCGTGACTCCGAGTGGGATCTCCAGTTCCATGTGCAGGTCGCCCTGGCAACGCAGAACTCGGCTCTGGCCGCGATTGTTGAAAAAATGTGGACTCAGCGTATTCACAACCCCTACTGGAAGAAATTGCACGACCACATCGACCTGCGCACGGTTGATAACTGGTGTGATGACCATGACCAGATCCTTCGGGCGCTGATTCGCAAAGATCCTCATGCCGCCAAACTGGCGATGTGGCAGCATCTTGAGAACACGAAGCAGATGCTGTTTAACGAAACCAGCGATGATTTTGAGTTCAATGCGGACCGTTATCTATTTACCGAAAATCCGGTCGTTCATCTCGATACAGCGGCTAACAGCGCAAAATAAACAATCTTATCAATGCAGGCGCGACCACGCGCCTGTTTCTGACACTTGGTAAGCATTAGGTATAAAATGTCAGCCTGTGTAAATCCTCTCGCCACCCTCCATTGCGATAAGCAAAATCACAGTTCAACAACCGTAATTTCTATAACGGACTACGTTGACCTTTGTTACAATTAGATGCTGTTTGAATTTTTGTGTTTAAGAGCTTGCTAACTTCACAACTTTACAGGGAATAGTTCAGGCCGTGAGTTTGTAACAGACCACAAGTCATGTAAAAAATATTAATAAAATCGTGGTGTTACAAAAGCCAGAAAACCGGCATGACGACAACCGATTCTCCAGGAATATTGAATGGAACTACTGACTCAATTACTAAATGCTTTATGGGCTCAGGATTTTGAAACGCTGGCCAATCCTTCCATGATTGGCATGCTCTATTTTGTACTCTTTACCATTTTGTTTCTGGAAAACGGACTGCTGCCAGCAGCCTTTTTACCTGGCGACAGTTTGCTGGTACTGGTCGGCGTACTTATTGCCAAAGGCGCAATGGGTTTTCCGCAAACGGTGCTACTACTCACCACCGCAGCCAGCCTCGGTTGCTGGCTCAGCTATATACAAGGTCGATGGTTGGGCAATACCCGCACAGTGCAAAACTGGTTATCTCATCTTCCTGCACATTACCATCAGCGTGCGCATCATCTGTTCCATAAGCATGGCTTGTCTGCGCTGCTGGTCGGTCGCTTTATCGCGTTTGTCAGAACATTACTGCCGACCATCGCAGGATTGTCCGGCCTGAACAATGCGCGCTTTCAGTTCTTCAACTGGATGAGCGGACTGCTTTGGGTCCTTATTCTCACATCGTTGGGCTATCTGCTTGGCAAAACACCGGTGTTTCTCAAATATGAAGATCAACTGATGTCTTGCCTGATGCTGCTTCCTGTGGTGTTACTGGTGTTTGGTCTGGCAGGTTCACTGGTTGTTCTTTGGAAAAAGAAATACGGGAACCGAGGGTAAATTATGCTGAAATCATGCATAACGCTCCGACGACTTGCCTGGTCCACCACTTTTATGTTGTTCATCGGCGCGTTGCTCCTGACCTGGTCGGTCATTCGCCAGCAGGAGTCAACGCTTGCCATTCGCGCCGTAAACCAGGGAGCCAGCATGCCTGATGGCTTCTCTATCTGGCATCACCTGGATGCCAACGGCATTCGTTTTAAAAGCATCACTCCGCAAAATGACGCCCTGCTTATTACCTTTGATTCCAGTGCACAGAGCGCAGCGGCAAAGGTCGTACTGGATCGAACGTTACCGCACGGTTTCGTTATCGCTCAGCAGGATGATAATAATCAGGCGGTTCAGTGGTTATCCCGCTTACGTGAGACCCCACACCGTTTTGGTTAATTTCCAGGAATCTGAATTAGATCACTCACTTTGGTGATTTCACCGTTTAGCGCCTATGATTAATAAACTGGGTTTATGACCCAACGCTTTATTATTCTGGAGCATCGACCCTAAACGACGAGGTCGAATCACAATGGAAGGTTCAAGAATGAAATACCGCATCGCTTTGGCAATTAGCCTTTTCGCTCTCAGTGCCGGCAGCTACGCCACCACCCTCTGTCAGGAAAAAGAACAAGACATTCAGCGGGAGATTAGCTATGCCGAAAAACACAACAATCAGAGCCGTATCAATGGGCTGAACAAAGCGCTGAGCGAAGTCAGAGCAAACTGTACTGACAGCAAACTGCGCGCTAACCATCAGAAAAAGATCGCCGAGCAGAAAAATGAGATTGCCGAGCGTCAACGTGACTTAGCCGAAGCTAAGCAAAAAGGCGATGCGGATAAGGTAGCAAAGCGTGAACACAAGCTTGCTGAAGCTCAGCAAGAGCTAAAAGAACTCGAGACCCGCGATTACTAAGTACGGTAACTAGCCACTCAACTGGAGAAAACTATGTCGAAAGATAATGCTACGGAAAACCTGCGCGCTGAGCTGAAATCTCTTGCGGATACGCTTGAAGAAGTACTTAGCTCCTCTGGCGATAAGTCGAAGGAAGAGATGAGTAAAATTCGCAGCAAAGCCGAACATGCGCTGCGCGAGAGCCGCCATCGTCTGAGTGAAACCAGCGATGTAATCGCCAAACAGACCCGTGAGGCCGCGGCTAAAGCCGATAACTACGTGCGCGAAAACCCATGGACAGGCGTCGGCATTGGCGCTGCAGTCGGTGTGGTGCTTGGTGTACTGCTGTCGCGCCGTTAACAATGGCTGATTCTCAACACGCACAAGGTCCAGGCAAAGGCGTACTGGGTATTGGACAGCGGATCCTGACGATTCTCGTTGAGATCGTAGAAACACGGCTGCGGCTGGCCGTCGTTGAGCTGGAAGAGGAAAAAGCCAATCTCATCCAGATCCTGCTGATGCTTGGGCTGACTATGCTGTTCGCGGCGTTTGGCCTGATGAGCCTGATGGTGCTTATCATCTGGGCCATTGACCCTCAATACCGCCTGAACGCCATGATTGCTACCACCGTTGTGCTGTTGCTGTTAGCGCTGATTGGCGGGATATGGACGCTGCGTAAAGCACGTAAAACAACGCTGCTACGCCATACACGCCAGGAACTCGCTAATGACAGGCAAGCCCTGGAGGATGATGCATAATGAGCAGCAAAGTCGAACGTCAAAAGCGTAAGGCGCAACTGCTTGGACAGATCCAGCAGCAACGGCTGGATCTGTCTGCGACTCGCCGCGACTGGCTGGAAGCCACCGAGGTCTACGATCGTGGCTGGAAGACGCTACTGAACCTGCGTGGCTGGGTGTTGGTCGGGAGCAGTATTATGGCGGTTCGCACCATCCGCAACCCGAATCTGCTGGTACGCTGGGCTAAGCGCGGCTTTAGCGTCTGGAGTATCTGGCGTCTGGTGAAATCGACCATCAGACAGCAGCAACTGCGCGGCTAATCCTTTCCTTACCCCCAACCTCAAAATTTTTGAAAAATACTGACAGTTTTCCTTGCTAACAATTCTCATTAAGCACGTTTATGATTCTCTCCATCGACAGCAACGACGCGCTCTGCAGCGTCAATGCACAAAAAAACACAATAAGCCGCCTGAGTGGTTTCCTGGAGAGTATGATGAAGAAATTAGAAGATGTTGGTGTACTGGTAGCGCGCATTCTGATGCCAATCCTGTTTATTACCGCAGGTTGGGGAAAAATCACCGGATATGCGGGTACCCAACAGTACATGGAAGCCATGGGCGTCCCAGGATTTATGCTGCCGCTGGTGATTCTGCTTGAATTTGGCGGCGGTCTGGCAATTCTGTTCGGTTTCCTGACCCGTACAACCGCACTGTTCACCGCAGGCTTCACATTGCTGACGGCGTTCCTCTTCCACAGCAACTTTGCGGAAGGTGTGAACTCTCTGATGTTCATGAAAAACCTGACCATCGCAGGCGGTTTCCTGCTGCTGGCTATCACCGGTCCAGGCGCATTTAGTATTGACCGCGTGCTGAATAAAAAGTGGTAAGCAAACTATACTGAACACATCAAAAAGCGAGGAGATATCTCCTCGCTTTTGCTATCTGAGGAGGCGAAAATCATGGGACAACTGATTGACGGCGTCTGGCATGACACCTGGTACGACACCAAATCAACCGGTGGAAAATTTCAACGTTCTGCATCGGCTTTCCGTAACTGGCTCACCGCGGATGGCGCGCCTGGCCCTACCGGTGAAGGTGGCTTTGCTGCCGAAAAAGACCGCTATCATCTGTACGTTTCTCTGGCCTGTCCGTGGGCGCATCGCACGCTGATTTTGCGCAAACTCAAAGGGCTGGAACCGTTTATTTCCGTTTCTGTTGTGCATCCGCTGATGCTGGAAAACGGCTGGACCTTTGACGATAACTTCCCGGCGGCAACCGGCGATACCCTGTATCAACACGAATTTCTTTATCAGCTCTATTTACACGCCGATCCGCACTACAGCGGTCGGGTCACCGTTCCGGTGCTGTGGGATAAAAAGAACCACACCATTGTCAGCAACGAATCTTCAGAAATCATCCGCATGTTTAACACCGCGTTTGATGCGCTGGGCGCGAAAGCCGGAGATTACTATCCCCCTGCCCTGCAAAGCAAAATCGACGAGCTGAACGGCTGGATTTATGACAACGTTAATAACGGTGTGTATAAAGCCGGATTTGCCACCAGTCAGGAAGCCTACGACGACGCCGTGGATAACGTCTTTCAATCTCTGGCACGGCTGGAGCAGATCCTTGGGCAACATCGCTACCTGACCGGCGACCAGTTAACCGAGGCCGACATTCGCCTGTGGACCACGCTGGTACGCTTTGATCCCGTGTATGTCACCCACTTCAAGTGCGACAAACACCGGATTAGCGACTATCTGAACCTGTACGGTTTCCTGCGTGATATCTACCAGATGCCGGGTATTGCGGAAACCGTCAATTTCGATCATATCCGCAATCACTACTTCCGTAGCCACAAAACCATTAACCCGACCGGCATTATTTCTGTTGGGCCGTGGCAGGACCTCAACGAACCTCATGGGCGTGACGAGCGTTTCGCATGATTTACACGGGTCCACTTTGGGGTTAGGCCGATTAGTTAAGCATGTATGGCGAACATGTGATTTTTGCTCAGGGTTCCGTTCACCTCAGCTGTGTCATTTCTCTGAAACGCCGTTACCCGTGAACGTGCAAGGGAGGCTCACCGCCGCCTCCCTTGCAACCCAGGCTCCCGGCGGGAAAATCGTCGCTACGCGATTCATTCGTCTTATGCCGTCTGCCTGTCGGGTCGGGGCCGAGCCTGCATCCTTGCAGGCCGTCCCCTCTGCCCGCATCCCTGCGGGCAGACCCGGTCAGCCGTCAACGACTCATCGATTTTCAGCCGGACATGGGTCATCGCTTCAACTCTCTGACTTTCAGTTAAATCTCTTATGCTGTTCAGACATATTCAAATAAAAATACCGGTGGTCAGGCGTGGCTGGTCCGGCTGAAAATTGCCGACGTGTTTCCGTAAGGCCGGGAGAACCCGCAGGGATGCGGGTTCAGGGCGCGCTTTACAGGGACGTTACATCGCGCCCGGCCCGAAAGCCTGAAGGAAAAAGCGGAGGGAACCACGAAGTGGCAATTTTCCCGCCGGGAGCCGGGATTGTAAAGGGCGTGGCGGAGAACGCCCTTTACACGTTCACATGAACCAATGCTTAAGAGAAGCGATGAACATAAGGTGAACGGAACCCTTTCTCTGAGAGCGCATATTCATTACTCCCGCCAACACAGGTTGATACTTTCTGAAACTGAGGCGTTCACTGATAAGTATTACCCATCAGAGGACCAAATAATTAACACTGCAAATATTTACCATCATTTCATTCACGGCTATTCTTAATTTGATTACTTTAAAAACAAGTAATTGAATGCAGAACGAGGCAAAAATGGATTGGTATTTAAACGTATTAAAGAATTACTTTGGTTTTGGTGGCCGCGCGCGTCGTAAAGAATACTGGATGTTTGTGCTGGTCAACATCATCTTCACATTCGTGCTGGGTATTCTGGACAGAATGTTTGGCTGGGAGCGCGCCGGTGGAGAAGGCATATTAACGACGATTTACGGGGTTCTGGTCTTTATTCCGTGGTGGGCGGTACAGTTCCGGCGTTTACATGACACCGATCGTTCAGCCTGGTGGCTACTGGTGCTGCTGATCCCGATCGTAGGCTGGCTGGTGATCATCATTTTCAACTGTCAAAACGGGACTCAGGGGAGTAACCGCTTCGGGCCCGATCCCAAACAGTTATCCTGACGTAGCATATGTAGATGCCTGATGGCGCTGCGCTTATCAGGCCTACAACATACTCCGTCTTCCAGGCCGGATAAGGTGCTTCGCACCGCATCCGGCGTAACAGTCAGGCTATTTACCCGCAAACAGCTTGGGGATTTCCCGCAGACACCAGGATTTCGCCTCGCCCATGCTGTCACGACGCCAGGCCATAATAATATCTATCTCGCTTGTCGATTCCGGACTAACGACCCGCAGCCGACCAGCCGCAATATCCTCTTCCACCAGTGGGTACGGCATCGTCGCCACGCCAAGTCCTGCCAACAGCGCCTGACGTTTATCTTCTATCGTACTCACCGTCAGACGCGGCTGCTTATCCAGCAGTTGAACCGTCAGCACCGGACGTTCACGGGCGGTATCCGCCACCGCGATCCCACGGTATTTAACGCGGGTGACTTCCGATAACGGTTCCGGCTCCTGATGGATGGGATGATCCGGGGCCGCTACATAGACGTTCATCAGCGAGTACAGCTTGCGCGAGTTGATTTCTGAGGATGAGCGAAAATGCATATCCGGCGCAATCACGATATCCGCCCGCCCCTGCTCAAGACGCTCCCACGCCCCGGCCAGAACTTCGGTAATAACGGAAAGCTGGGTATTGGCCTTCCCGGCAAGCCTGTCGATCAGCGGGAAAAACGCCGCCGTCGGCACCAGCGCTTCGGTAACGATAGTCAGATGCGTTTCCCAACCGCGAGCCAATGCTTCGGCATCGGTAGTCAGTTTATCCGCAGCTTCCAGCAGTACGCGCCCGCGCTCCAGCAACATACGCCCAACGTTAGTGAATTTTGTGCGGTGGCCTGAGCGGTCAAACAGCACCACGTCCAGCTCTTCCTCCAGCTTCTGCATGGTATAGCTAAGTGCGGAAGGAACGCGTCCCAGTTCGTCTGCCGCAGCAGCAAAACTACCGCGTCTGTCTATTGCGTCCATGACGCGTAACGCTTCAAGCGTTAAAGCCCTTTCTTTGGCCATCTCGTTCTCATTCAGGAAATTTGAACATACCGGGCAGAATATCTGGCTAACAATGCAGCGTCTAGCCATTTAACATAAAAGGAAGTAAAGAGAGGTCAAGAACTATGATTACTACCCGTACAGCCAAACAATGCGGGCAAGCAGACTACGGCTGGCTGCAGGCCCGTTATACCTTCTCCTTTGGACACTATTTTGATCCTAAACTGCTGGGTTATGCCTCGCTGCGTGTTCTGAACCAGGAAGTTCTGGCACCGGGGGCCTCTTTCCAGCCACGGACCTATCCGAAGGTGGATATCGTCAATCTGATCCTCGAAGGGGAAGCGGAGTACCGAGACAGCGAAGGCAACCATATCAAGGCCAAAGCAGGTGAAGTTTTACTGCTCGCGACACAGCCCGGGATTAGCTATAGCGAACACAATATCAGCAAAGACAAACCGTTAACCCGGATGCAGCTCTGGCTGGACGCCTGCCCACAGCGTGAAAACGCCTGTGTACAGAAAGCCACGCTGGGAACCGGTAAGCATCAGCTGCTGGCCTCGCCGGACGGTGAACAAGGCAGCCTGCATCTGCGCCAACAGGTATGGGTACACCACGTTGAGCTGCAGCAAGGTGAATCGTTGAGTTTTCAGTTACATGGGCCACGTGCTTATTTACAGTCGATTCACGGCAGATTCCATGCGGTGACGTCTGGCGCCGAAAAAGAAGCGCTCACCTGTGGCGATGGGGCATTTATTCGTGACGAAACTAACATAACGTTAGTCGCCGATACCCCGCTGCGCGCTTTGCTGATAGATTTGCCCGTATAGTCAGGGAAAACAATGGAGTACGACTATTGAGCAAGAAATCATCAAAAAAACGCCAGCCTCAGGTTGAGCCGAAAAAACAGGAAACAGTTACCTTCGGCTATGAAGAAATGCTGACAGAGCTGGAAGCGATTGTGGCCGATGCCGAACTACGGCTGGAAGACGAAGAAGCCGCCTGAACAGGCGGCTTAGACTTATGCCGGGTGGCGTCAACACCTTACCCGGCCTATAGATTAATGTGCCTTACTGGCCATGATCTCAATAATCTGCTTGTCGGTTTCCTGCATTGAACGACACGCCAGCGCACACAGGTTAGCGATAGATTGTTCCACGTTATGCGCCACAATCCCTTCGTTGCCGGTTACAGCAGTATCATCCAGCGCCATCAGTACCGCTTTCCACGCCGCGGAAGCACTGGTTGAGACTTTCATAGCGCAGCTGTTTGAAGCGCCATCGCAAATCATTCCGCTCACGTCGCCAATCATGCTGCTGATCGCCATCGCGATGGTGTTGTAGCGACCATCTACGATCCATGCCATCCCCGCTGCTGCCCCCATCGCCGCCGTAGTTGCCGCACACAGTGCAGACAAACGCGGAAGCTGATGATGGATGTAGATAGCACTCAGATGAGACAACATTAGCGCACGTGCCAGTTTCTCCTCATCCGCGCCAAAGTGCTCGGCCACCACCATCACCGGAACAGTCGCGGTAATGCCCTGATTACCAGAGCCTGAGTTGCTCATGGCCGGCAGCGTCGCCCCGCCCATTCGCGCATCCGACGCCGCACTGGTGCGGATCAGAATAGAGGTGGAGAGATCGTTCGCCAGCAGCCCACGCGCACACTGCTTCTCAAGCGTGGTTCCGATGTGCAAGCCCCAGTTACCGCGCAGCCCTTCCTGAGACAGCGCACCGTTCAGTTTTGCCGCATCGAGGATAAAGCGGATCGACTCAAACGGTACCGCATTCACGAACGCCAGAATCTCTTCCAGCGAGGTGTGAGACAGTACCGCCAGCGGCGACTCCTGTTCCTCTTCCTGAGCATTCTGTTCTGTGGTGAACACTACGCCCTTATTGGTCTCGATGTGCACAATGTTGGTATGACCGCCCACAATCGTCACGCACGCCCATCCTTCAGCGCTGTAAACCTTCGCGCGGGAAAAGAGGATGTCCTCGCAAGGCTCCTGCAGCATCACCGCAACCTTGCCAGCGCTCAGCATCGCTTTCGCATCGGCGATCGCTTGTGGCGACGCATCTTTCAGTACCTCTAAACCGGCACGGGCATTTCCCCCCAGCGCACCCAGCGCCGCCGCGACAGGTAACCCGACCATTCCGGTACCCGGCACGGTAACACCCATGCCGTTTTTCATCAGGTTCGGTGAGACCCACGCGTCAATGCGTTCAACCGCGCCGTCCAGCTCAGAGGATGCAACCGCCGCCGCCAGAGCCAGAGAGATAGGTTCTGTACAGCCCAACGCAGGCTTAACTTCTTCCTGCACCGCGCGGATAAAACTATCCCATAATGGATTCAATGTAGTCTCAAACATAACAACAACCTTTGCTCAAATATCTCAGGAAAATGCCAGGAACGGAGAAACGCACAACAGCAGGCCCGTGAAAATAATCAGATACAGGGAAGCGCCTTTGTATTTGTGCAGTGCAGGAACTTTGTAGACCAGCCAGGCCGGGATCAGACAACCCACCATGCCGAAGATAGGGCTACAAATAGAGGTGAAGCTCAGCACCGGCGCGTTGAGCACAATTGCGCTCCAGGCCAGCAGGATGGCAAAAATCATAATGCCGCGCTGAACAAAGGTTTCGTTGATTTTCTCAGCCGGCATATAGCGGCGCAGAATGTTCATCACGATCCCTTGAGTCGCTTCACGGAAACCTAAGTAGACACCGAAGAAAGCGGTCATAACGGCGAAAATGTTCAGAATAACGCTGACGATTTTCACCCAGCCAGCACCCGCACCATTGATAAATTGCGCGGCAATAGCCAGAGCGGAAATGTTCTGCTCATAAGCTTTAACCGCTTCGTCGTGGCCCATCGCCAACGTGAAGGAAACAGCGTAGAAAAAGACGGTAACAAACAGAATACCGAACGCGATGTTCATGGCACGCAGGGCTTTATGGCGCGCCACTTCGATGGATTTGTTGCGTGAACGGTATGAGATAACCATCGGGCTTAAGGTCTGAATAAACAGAATCGAGGTCAGCGTAAACGGCAGAGTGATGATCGCATTTTTGATCAGCAGCGCCATCGGCGGCAGTGAACCTGCGTTATGCAGATGCCACATCCCTACCATCGACACGCCAAGCGCTGCCACAACCAGCAGCTTGGTCATTACCATGCCGGTGGAGATTTTAAACAGCATTTGTTCCCCGCGTGACGAGATAGCCACCAGGATGCAAATCAGTACCAGGCCATAGAACGGGCTGTCGGACAGTAAACCTTCCGTCACACCAAACGTGTGCAGATAGGAGGCGCTGTCATTGGTGATGGCGGTGGAATAAACGAACATCCAGATAACCAGCATCACAAAATACAACGCACCTAACAGGATGCCCCAGTTCTTACCCAGATAGCCGCTGATCACGCTCGGGTAGTCTTTACACTCTGGGGACTCAGCCAGCGTGTTGATAAACAGGCGCTGGAACAGGTACATGGCTGGGTAGCCGATGATAGAGGAGAGCAAGAACACCCACAGCCCCATCAATCCTACCTGGACAGGAAGAAAAACAATCCCCGCGCCAATTGCCATACCGATACTCATAATGACCCAGCCGGTGTCCGTGCTGTCGAACTTAATGGCTTCACGCCATTCGCTTTCGGTCATTCCCGCCCGACGTGCCGGAGCAGATGCGTCGAGTATTACGCTACTATTCGTTGCCGTTTCCATAATTTCCCGCTCAATGTGTAGGTAGAGGTTTTTATATTTTTTTCGTACTGCATCAATGCGATACGCAGTACTTAGGTGCAGGTGAGCTATTGGAGTAATGAAGAAATCATACGCGCAGGATCAGAGAAAAACTTCACAAACAAACCCCTGTAATTTCTAAAAGTTAAGAAATATTTTCTCTTTTATATGCATATATAGGATTTAAATTCTATTTTTGAAGCAGATCACAACAAAAAATCTGCGCCAAAGTGCTAATGCTGATCAGTTAACACCTCACCTTCTGCGTTTTTTGTTAAAACAGCAAAACAGATTTAACTGGAAGTCAGAGGGTTGAAGCGATGACCCCGGTCCGGCTGAAAATCGATGAGGCGTTGACGGCTGACCGGGACTGCCCGCAGGGATGCGGGCAGAGGGGACGGCCTGCATGGATGCAGGCTCGCCCCCGACCCGACAGGCAGACGGAATAAGACGAATAGCTCGCGCAGCGACGATTTTCCCGCCGGGAGCCTGGGATGCAAGGGAGGCGGCGGTGCTTACGCCTTATCCGGCCTACAAACGCACCCTTTCATCTCAGGTACAGACCACTTTAATCGCCAGACCACCGCGTGAGGTTTCACGGTATTTGTCGTTCATATCTTTGCCCGTTTCATACATGGTCTCGATCACTTTATCGAGCGAAACGCGTGGCTCAGATGTGCGACGTAGCGCCATACGTGCGGCGTTGACGGCTTTTACCGCGTTGATCGCATTACGTTCAATACACGGTATTTGCACCTGTCCAGCAACCGGATCGCAGGTCAGCCCCAGGTTATGCTCCATGGCAATTTCCGCCGCAATACAAACCTGCGACGGACTACCGCCGAGCAACTCGGTCAGCCCGGCTGCCGCCATTGAACAGGCTACGCCAATTTCACCCTGACAGCCGACTTCGGCACCAGAAATAGAGGCGTTCATCTTATACAGCGCCCCTATCGCCCCCGCGGCCAGCAAGTAGCGGGCAATGGAGTTTGCATTCACCGGACGGCGGAACTTGTCGTAATAGGCCAATACGGCAGGGATAATTCCACATGCGCCGTTGGTCGGTGCCGTAACAACCCGGCACCCGGCGGCGTTTTCTTCGCTCACGGCCAGCGCGAACATGTTGATCCAGTCGATAACGTTCATCGGGTCGCTGGACAGATTATCGCTGGAAACCAGTAACCGACGTAATGCCACGGCGCGGCGCGGGACGTTCAATGGACCCGGCAGGACGCCTTCGGTGTTCATGCCGCGCTCAATCCCGGCGTGCATGACATCCCAGATGGCGGCAAAACCAGCATCGATTTCTTCTTTACTGCGCATCGCCAGCTCGTTCTGCATCATCAGGCCGGAAACAGACAGCCCGTTGCGCTCACACAGTTTCAGCAGTTCGCTGGCGGAATGAAAATTGTAGGGCACGTGTGCTTCAACATCATGCGCCTGACCAAATTGCTCCTCTTCAACGATAAAACCACCGCCGACGGAGTAATAGGTTTTGCTTAATAGCGTCTCGGTGCCGTTCCATGCGGTGATACGCATGCCATTTTCATGGCGCGGCAGCGTTTCGGCGTGAAAGAGGATATTTTTGTCTGGGGAGAAATCGACAATATGCGTGCCCTCTGCAACCGGTAAACGTCCGGTACGGGCCACTTCCTGAGTAAAACCAGCGATAGAATCTATATTAACGTTTTGCGGACTGTTACCGGCCAGCCCCATCATGATGGCGACATCTGTCGCATGACCTTTTCCAGTCAGGGAAAGTGATCCATAAAGATCGACCACAATATGCGTAGCCTTGGGGAGTTCCCCGCTGCTGACCAACAGATCGATAAAGCTTTTACCTGCGTTCATTGGCCCCACGGTATGGGAGCTGGAAGGTCCAATGCCAATCTTAAAAATATCGAATGCGCTAATCATATCCACACCCTCGGATTGCCGTTCAGTGAAGACCAGGTTTCACACTCATTAAGGATCGGGGCGATCCTGAGATCGCCCCGCAAGGGATTACAGCGTGTCGCCACGTACGGCGATGGCTTCAATCTCCAGTTTCACATCCTTTGGTAAGCGGGCGACCTGCACGCAACTGCGCGTGGGGTAGATTGCCTTATGCTCATCAAAGAACTGCTGGTACACCTGATTAATGGTGGCGAAGTCGTTCAGGTCAGAAACGAAAACGGTCGTCTTCACGATATCGCTCACTTTCAAACCTGCGGACTCGACGATCGCTTTCACGTTTTCCAGGCTTTGACGCGCCTGATCGGCCACGTTTTCAGCCACTTCACCGGTCTGTGGACACACCGGGATTTGACCTGACGTCAACACCATGCTGCCCAGATCCACACCCTGTACGTAAGGCCCAATCGCCCCTGGCGCACATTCGGTTGCAATTACTTTTCTCATAGTCCCTCCGGCGTCAGAGCGCCTGGGTGAAAGTACGTGAAATAACATCCTGCTGCTGTTCGCGGGTCAGCGCGTTGAAGCGCACCGCATAACCAGACACGCGGATCGTCAGGTTCGGATAGTTTTCCGGGTGCTCAATGGCATCCATCAACATTTCACGGTTCATAACGTTAACGTTTAGATGCTGACCACCTTCCACATGTGCTTCATGGTGGAAGTAACCGTCCAGCAGACCGACCAGGTTGGTTTTACGCACTCCATCCTCTTTGCCCAGCGCTGCCGGCACAATGGAGAAGGTGTACGAGATACCGTCTTTGGCATAGGTGAACGGCAGTTTGGCAACCGAGGTTAACGACGCCACCGCACCTTTACGATCGCGGCCGTGCATCGGGTTCGCCCCTGGCGCAAACGGCGTACCTGCGCGACGTCCGTCCGGCGTGTTACCGGTTTTCTGTCCATACACCACGTTGGAGGTAATGGTCAGAATGGACTGCGTCGGCACCGCGTTACGGTAGGTTGGCAACACCTTAATTTTCTTCATAAAGCGTTCGACCAGGTCGCAGGCAATGCTGTCTACGCGCTCATCGTTGTTACCGTATTGCGGATAGTCGCCTTCGATTTCGAAATCAACTGCCAGACCATTTTCATCACGAATCGGTTTCACGCGAGCGTATTTGATAGCCGACAGAGAATCCGCCGCCACGGACAGACCCGCCATACCACAGGCCATCGTGCGATAGACATCACGATCGTGCAGCGCCATCAGCGAAGCTTCATAGCTGTACTTGTCGTGCATGTAGTGGATGATGTTCAACGCGCTGATGTACTGCACGGCCAGCCAGTCCATAAAGTGGTCCAGGCTCTCCATCACCGTGTCGTAGTCCAACACGTCATCCATCAGCGGTGCCGTTTTCGGCCCGACCTGGATTTTCAGCTTCTCATCCACGCCGCCGTTGATTGCATACAGCAACGTTTTGGCGAGGTTGGCACGCGCCCCGAAGAACTGCATTTGCTTGCCGATAACCATCGGGCTGACACAGCAGGCAATGGCATAGTCATCGCTGTCAAAGTCGGCACGCATCAAATCGTCGTTTTCATACTGCAAAGACGAAGTGATGATAGACACCTGGGCGGCGTACTTTTTGAAGGCTATCGGTAGCTGCTCAGACCACAGCACCGTCAGGTTCGGCTCAGGTGCCGGGCCCATGGTGTGTAGCGTATGCAGGTAGCGGAACGAGTTTTTCGTCACCAGCGTGCGGCCATCCAGTCCCATACCGCCGATAACTTCGGTCGCCCAGATTGGGTCGCCTGAGAACAGGGTGTCGAATTCCGGCGTACGCAGGAAGCGCACCATACGGATCTTCATAATGAAGTGGTCGATCAGTTCCTGCGCCTGCTGCTCATTTAACACGCCCGCTTTGAAATCGCGCTCAATATAGATATCGAGGAACGATGCGGTACGGCCCAGCGACATAGCGCCACCGTTCTGAGATTTCACCGCAGCCAGGTAAGCAAAGTACACCCACTGCACCGCTTCCTGCGCATTACGCGCCGGACGGGAAATATCGCAGCCGTATTTCGCCGCCATTTCCTGCATTTGCAGCAGGGCGCGACGGTGTTCAGACAGCTCTTCGCGCAGACGAATCGTGGCTTCAAGATTCTGGCCCCACTCCAGGTTCGACTGGAGATCGGCAAACTGCAGTTCACGCTCACGCACCAGATAGCGGATACCGTACAGCGCGACGCGGCGGTAATCACCGATGATACGACCACGACCGTAACCATCCGGCAGACCGGTCAGCACGCCGGATTTACGGCAGCGCAGCATATCCGGAGAGTAGGCGTCGAATACGCCCTGGTTATGGGTTTTACGCAGTTCAGTAAACTGGTATTCAAAATCAGCATCCATCTCACGACCATAAGCATCAAAAGAGCTTTTGATCATATTGATGCCGCCAAACGGATGCAGAGCACGCTTGAGCGGCTTATCCGTTTGCAGACCGACGATTTTTTCCAGTTCTTGTTCAATATAACCCGCATCATGCGCGGTTATCGTGGTCGCAATATTGGTATCGAAATCAACCGGCGCGTGCGTCGAGTTTTCAATACGGATGCCCGCCATGACTTTTTCCCACAATGCAGTGGTCGCAGGCGTTGCTTCGGCGAGGAAAGATTCATCCCCTTCATAAGGCGTATAGTTGTGCTGAATAAAATCACGGACATTAATTTCTTCTTTCCAGTCCGTACCTTTAAAGCCATTCCAGGCTTCGGCATACAGCATATCGCTGGTATCGATATTTACCTTCATGAAAAATAATCTCTCTGCTGAAATTTAATTATGCAAATTCTACTGGCGTATTAATTTTGCCTAAGGCAATGGCATCACGCGCAATCATTTTCTCTTCATTTGTGGGAATAACCGCACAAATAACACGAGCATCTTTATTAGAGATAATTCTTTCGCCATGGGAATTTGGCAGGCTATTCATTTCGCTGTCGATATTCACCCCTAAAACGGCGAGATGTTCAATAACCAGACGACGAATTAATACCGAGTTCTCACCAATTCCGCCGGTGAAAATAATCCCATCAAGACGATGCAGCGATGCGGCATGTCCGGCGATATGGCGTGCAATACGATGCACAAACGTTTTAATCGCCAGCTGCGCACGCTCATGTCCTTCGTGCCAGGCTTTTTCTAACGTACGTAAGTCAGAGGACAAACCGGAAATACCCAGTAAACCGGACTCTTTATTCACTACGCGCTCAAGGTCGCTCAGCGTCTGGTTGGTTTCGCTGGCAATCCACGCCATGGCGCCGAAATCGACGTCGCCACTGCGTGTGCCCATCATCAGCCCTTCCAGCGGCGTCATGCCCATTGAGGTATCAACGCTCTGTCCATTACGTACCGCACAGATTGACGCGCCGTTGCCCAGGTGCGCCACAACCAGACCGGAGTCATCATGTTGCAACTCGAGAAGCTCATGCGCCCGTTGAGAAACATAGCGGTGCGACGTGCCGTGGAAGCCATAACGGCGAACGCCCAACTCCTCAAAATATTTCCACGGTAAACCGTACAGATAGGCTTCTGGGGCCATCGTCTGGTGGAAGCTGGTATCAAATACCGCGACCTGCTGCACGCCTGGGAAAAGGTGCTGAGCAGATTCGATCCCACTCAGGTTCGCATAATTATGTAACGGAGCTAGCGGCGATACCCGACGAATATTATCGATAACTTCGTCAGTAATAATTGCTGATTCAGTAAAGATATTTCCGCCGTGGGCAATGCGGTGGCCAATTAAGGCCACGCTGTCCATTAAATTACGTTTCTCTAGTTCAACGGCAATTGCTTTTAATGCGTCTTCGTAGCTGTGGTGAGCCAGCTTAGCTGGCTCTCCTCCATTAATTGCTATGAACGCATTTTCAGAGTTAATACCGTCTGCGATCCCCGCCATTAAAACTTCACAGTTTGCTGCATCCAGCACTGAGAATTTAATGGAAGACGAACCACAGTTAATAACCAGTACTACCGGAAACTCATTCATTTCACTACTCCGCTCATCCTGAGCTTAAGGATTAAAACAGTTTGTAGACGATGTTCAGGATGGTCAGCAGACCAATCACGGTAACAAACACGTTATCCAGACGGCCACGGTATTTCGCCAGTGATGGCGCTTTACGGATGGCATACATCGGCAGCAGGCAGAGCAGAGAGGCAATAATCGGCGCGCCCATTGCTTCAATCAGGTCCAGGATGTTCGGGTTGGCGTAAGCCACAACCCAGGTGGAGCCCATGATGAAGATCATGCTGATGGTATTAAGTTTGCCGGCAGAAACTTTCGTTTTATCGCCTTTGTAACCAAACTTCAGCACCAGACCGTTCAGACCTTCCAGCGTCCCCAGATAGTGGCCGAAGAAAGATTTGAAGATAGCAACCAGGGCGATGATTGAAGCACCGTACTCCAGAACAGTTGCGAAGGTGGACTTCGTACCGGACAGTGAAGCGAAGTGGTTCGCCAGGTAAGACAGCACAGGAATGTTTTGCGCTTTCGCATCCGCCATGTTTGCCGGAGACAGCGTGAACAGGCAGCTAAAGGCGAAGAACATTACCACCGCAACCATCAGCATACTGGCGCGGGAGATGATTTTGGAACACTTCTGCTCGGTAAATTCACGACCGTAATCTTTCTCATACTCTTCACGTTTAGAGACGACGAAGGAAGAAACGATTGGCGAGAAGTTGAAAGAGAACACCATGATGGAAATACCCAGCCATACAGTAACCAGGATGCCGTCATGGCCAGTCAGGGCGATATTGCTGATATCAACCTGATCGATAACCGCAGAGTTCCAGTAAGGAATCAGTGACAGAGAAATAAGCACCAGGCTGGCAATGAACGGCCATACCAGGTAGCTCATCACTTTAACCATCAGATCTTTACCAAACCAGATGACGAATGCCATCAACAGCAGCAGGAACAGCGCCACGAAGCCACGGTTTAACGCTGGCATCTGCAGCTGGTTTTCCCAGAAGGTCATAAAGGTGTTGGTAATGGTGACGCCATAAATCCACAGCAGCGGACAAATCGCAAAGAAGTAGAGGAACGTGATAACCACGCCGCCCGTTTTACCAAAGTGCTCTTCAACCGTTTCTGTGATGTTACCGGAAGGGTTAGAACCGGAAAGACACAGGCGTGCCAGCGCACGGTGGCAATAGAAAGCGATGGGGTATGCTAACACCAGCATGATCAGAATGGGGATCAGTCCGCCAAAACCTGCGCGGATAGGGAAGAACAGCACCCCAGCGCCGATGGCTGTACCAAATAAACCCAGTGTCCAGGTGGTGTCCGATTTGCGCCAGGACGACTGTTTTGTCTGGCTGGATACAATGCTATCAGTAGTACTCATATCCTATCCTCAACGAAGTATATTAAGCGTCAACTAAACCAGTAATTTGAGATACACGAGAAAGGTCGATATTACCGCCAGAAATAATGCTGACTGTTTTTCTGTTCTGGATATAGCTATCTAATTTCCCGCTTAATAATGCTGCGCATGCCAGCGCGCCGGCACCTTCAGTCACAACTTTATTTCGCTGAATTAATGCCACCATGCTGTTGCGAATTTCATCTTCGCTGACCAGGACAATGTCATCCACCAACTCACGAACAATTTCATACGTTAAAGTACCCGGGCGGGAAACGTCACAACCATCCGCCAGGGTGCCGGTCGTTCGGTGCGTGGTTATTTCTCCAGCGTGGAAAGAAGCCGCCATGCCGTGAACGTTTTCAGACTGTACGCCAATAATTTTAATGGTCGGGTTAATAGATTTAATTGCCACCGCAATACCAGCAATCAGTCCACCACCGCCAATTGGCACAATCACGTTATCGACATCGTACAAGTCTTCCAGAATTTCCAGACCAATAGTGCCCTGACCAGCAATAACTTTCGGGTCATCATAGGGTGGAATAAAGATACGGCCTTCAGTTTCCACAATCTCGCTAACCTTAGCGATGGTGTCGTTGAAGTTGTCGCCGTGCAGCACAACTTCTGCGGAATAATCGCAGGTTGCCGCTACTTTAGACTTCGGTGCGCCTTTCGGCATCACCACTTTGCCGTCGATTCCGAGCATAGCGCAGGAGAGAGAAACACCTTGCGCATGGTTACCTGCAGAGCAAGCCACCACGCCCTTACATCTTTCAGCTTCGGTTAATGAACTGAGCTTGTTAAAAGCACCACGGATTTTAAATGAACCGGTACGCTGCATGTTTTCAAACTTGAGGAAAATTTCCCCTTTGCAACGTTCACTAAAATAGTTAGAGCGAGGCATTCCCGTTTTATAAATTTTCCCCGCAAGTCTTTTTTTCGCTTCGAGGATATCTTCAATTGCAACTGGGAGATCGTATGTAATGTGCATTAGAACCTCTTACATGGGTATTAAAGTAAATAGATAGCCGTGACCATTGTCAGATATAGACAAATGGCGTTTATTTCGTGTTAAAACAAATTCAATCTTTAATCAATTTCAATTAATTGCCTTCGTCTCCGACAATTATATGATGAATATTCTTTGGCTAATTCCACCAAAATAGATGCTGCTTTTTTAATTCGATAATTTTTCGACCACACGGCGGCATAGCGCGCGACGGGTAAGGTTTCTTCTACCGGGATAGTAATAAACTGGTTTGAGCCAAACGGTGTGGTCATATCGCAGGGAATTACTGTTAAGAAATCAGCATTGAGAACAAGATTATAAATCGTAACGACAGAGTCTGTTTTAACGATGTTTTCACTGCTGATGCCATTATTCTGTAACGTGGTAAGAAGTTCGCTGTAGTACCCCATATTCGTTTGTGGCAACACCCACTGTTCGTTTTTCAACGCGCTCAGCGAGGTGATGCCGGTGCATGTTCGGGACTTGCTGGCAACCAGGATAAAGTCTGACTCAAAGAGCGGTTCAACATGCAGATCGTGCAGTTTCATCTCATCACTCAGCGTACCGATGGCGAAATCCAGACGTCCGTCACGGATTGCCGGTAAGAAGGAGGAGAGCTGAGCTTCATACATAGAAACCTGCGCCTTCGGGAACACTTCTTTGAATTTTTTAATCATGCCGGACATGATGGTGAAGGCGATCAGTGAAGGAAAGCCAAACGACACATCAACGACCGCGTTGCTCGTCATGCTGTTCATCTCATCAACCATGTTTTTCATTTCACGGGTAATAGATTCAGACCATGAGAGCATTACCTGACCTGCCTGAGTCAATGTCACACCAGTATTTTTACGTACAACTAACTCAATACCGAAATAAGCCTCTACATCATTGATGATTTTACTGACAGCGGGTTGAGTTAAACCTAATTCTTTTGCAGCTGAGCCGATAGAACCGCTTCTAATGACTTCCTGAAAGACCACTAAGTGCTGTGTTTTAGGGAGTGTAATAGTATTCATATCGACCTGCGTTAATTACTTTGTTGACGGCAGGAAGTGTACCAAATTAAGCGAACAAGGATATGTGCTACCCCTCACAAATCCCCTTGACTTACATTTTGTAAGACTATCGTTAAAATTTAAATTACTTAATAATCATATAGATATGAATTATCGATCTCACTTTATCCTGACTTTAGTCAAAAAAAGATGGGGGGATAACGATTTTTTATGGCTATAACACCCCCATTTTTTCCACTATTTTTTAAAACCATGAAAGGCTATATTTCAATCAATTACAGAACAATTATCAGGCAAGATGGTGCTTAAATTTAATAAACAACTTATCAAATTTAATTATATTTTAATGATTATGGCGATTAAATAACGTTATGCATCACATTTTTTCGCCACATTTGTTTGTAAAGAAACATTGCATTCATTAAAATTCAATCTAAAAAATACAAACAATTATCATATGCAACATTATATTAACACTGATTTTGTGCGATTTATTAGCAAGTAATTTTGTGATGGCGATCGATTGCGTTCGATTATTCTCGAGAAAAACGTATCGCACAGCGTTTTGTGTTGGTCGTCACAAAATTAGAAATATCCACCGACACATTCCCCTCAGATAAAAGAAATTCGGTGCATAAATAATAGGGATATAAAAATTAGATAAGAAGGAAATAAGCGCCTGCATCCTCGAAAACCAATCTCAATGCTCGCTGTAAAACCTCTGCCGGATGGCGGTGTAAACACCTTATCCGGCCTACAAAACCAGTCTCTCCCCCAGTAGGCCTGATAAGCGCAGCGCCATCAGGCATGGCAACCGCCCTGAAAGCAAAAACCCCGCTGAAGCGAGGCTTTATAAAGTGTGAAGCTGACCGATAAGCCGCGTTCTTTTGAGCATAGCGTCGTGGACAGTCATTCATCTGGCTTACCCAGAAAGCAAAAACCCCGCCGAAGCGGGGTTTTATAAAGAGTGAAGCTGACCGATAAGCCGGGTTCTGTCGTGGACAGTCATTCATCTAGGCCAGCAATCGCTCACTGGCTCAAGCAGCCTACCCGGGTTCAGTACGGGCCGTACCTTGTGAACCCCTATTTGGCCTTGCTCCGGGTGGAGTTTACCGTGCCACGGACTGTTACCAGCCGCGCGGTGCGCTCTTACCGCACCCTTTCACCCTTACCTGATCCCACTTGCGTGGGCCATCGGCGGTTTGCTCTCTGTTGCACTGGTCGTGGGTTTCCCCCCCAGGCGTTACCTGGCACCCTGCCCTATGGAGCCCGGACTTTCCTCCCCTCCGCCCGTCTCCCCCGAAGAGGACGACGACGAAGCGGCGACTGTCTGGTCAGCTTCGGCGCGCAGTATAGAGGGTTTGCGGGGCAATGTCACCCCGCACTGCGCATTCCTATCGCTAACGTGGCAGCGATGTTTCTTGAGGCGCGATAAATATTATCAAATGCCCCACGGAAGGCCTCTTCCAGCGTGCTGATGCTGGTCAATACGCTAAATACCGCATCGATACCATATTGATGCACGACCTCCACATCGCGCGTCAGGCTGCCGCCAATACCAATAACCGGCTTGTGGTACTTCTTCGCGACATTCGCCACGCCTACCGGCACTTTGCCGTGAATGCTCTGGCTGTCGATCCGCCCTTCGCCGGTCACCACCAGCGTACAGTCGTGAATATGCTCTTCCAGATTGAGCGCCTGGGTCACAATCTCGATACCGCTGCGCAGCTCGGCGCCTAAAAAAGCCATTAATGCCGCGCCCATTCCACCTGCCGCACCGGAGCCTGGCACATCTTTCACATCAACCCGCAGAGACTTTTTAATAATGTCGGCATAATGAGACAGATTACGGTCCAGTTCGAGAATGCGTTCTTCCGTCGCCCCTTTCTGCGGGCCAAAAATGCGCGAAGCGCCAGAATCGCCGATGAGTGGATTAGTCACATCACAGGCCACGCGAATGGAACAGGTTTTTAAGCGCGGATCCAGACCCGAGATATCGATGGAGTTCAGACTCATCAGGCTTCCACCACCATAGCCAATTTCTGTCCCGTTGGCGTCGCAAAGTTTTGCCCCCAGCGCCTGCACCATACCCGCGCCACCGTCGTTGGTGGCACTGCCGCCGATGCCAATAATGATGCTCTGCGCACCGCTATCCAGCGCCTGCAAAATCAGCTCTCCGGTACCGCGTGACGTAGTGACTAAAGGGTTGCGCTTTTCAGGAGGCACCAACGCCAGACCGCTGGCTGCCGCCATTTCGATAAACGCAGTTTTACCATCTCCAGACATGCCCCAGCAGGCATTCACTTTTTCGCCCAGCGGCCCCGTTACTTGCGCTGAATGTTCACTCCCTTGCGTCGCGGCAATCATGGCTTCAACCGTTCCTTCGCCGCCATCGGCAACCGGAACAGAAACATATTGCGCATCGGGGAAAATTTCCCGAAATCCTTTTTCTATTGCCTGAGCTACCTCGGTGGCAGAAAGGCTTTCTTTATAAGAGTCTGGGGCAATTACGATTTTCATAGTTATGTAGCCTGACTGTGCCGCGCAAGGCAAGAAATACAGGGCGCACATCCGCGCCCTTCTTGTTAGCGAGTGACTTCCACTTTCGCCAGTTTTTCGTAGTAGCATGCGAGCGCACTGTGATCGGCAGTACCCAATCCATCTGCGCGTAGCGCCTGCATCATCTCCATGACTGCTGCAGTCAGCGGCAACTGAGCGCCAACGCCATGAGAGGTATCCAGCGCGTTCGCCAGGTCTTTGATATGCAGGTCAATACGGAAACCTGGTTTAAAGTTGCGATCCATCACCATCGGCGCTTTCGCATCCAGCACGGTGCTGCCTGCCAGCCCGCCACGGATCGCCTGATACACCAGATCCGGATTCACACCCGCTTTGGTCGCTAGCGTTAGCGCTTCAGACATCGCGGCAATGTTCAGCGCCACAATCACCTGATTCGCCAGCTTGGTGACGTTACCCGCGCCAATTTCACCGGTATGTACCACGGAGCCTGCCATCGCTTTCAGCAGATCGTAGTACTTGTCGAAAATCGCTTTATCGCCGCCGACCATCACCGACAACGTGCCGTCAATCGCTTTTGGCTCGCCGCCGCTGACCGGCGCATCCAGCATATCCACGCCTTTCGCTTTCAGCGCATCGCTAATTTCACGGCTGGCTAACGGCGCGATGGAGCTCATGTCGATAAGCACTGTGCCCGGTTTCGCCCCTTCAATAATGCCGCCTTCACCCAGTGCCACTTCCTTAACATGCGGAGAGTTCGGCAGCATGGTGATAATCACATCACACTGCTCAGCGATATCTTTCGCCGTGGCGGCAGTTTCAGCACCTGCGGCAATTACTTCCGCAATGGATTCCGGGTTACGGTCAGCAACCACCAGCGAGTAACCTGCCTTGAGGAGGTTTTTACTCATTGGTTTACCCATAATACCGAGGCCAATAAAACCAACTTTCATTGTCATGTCTTTATCTCTCTCTACTGTCGATGGTGGTTATTTCTTAAAAGAATCAGCCAGTTTCTGCGTGGCTGAACGGAACACGCCAAGGTCGCTGCCAACAGCAACAAACGTCGCGCCCCACTCCAGATAACGACGCGCATCCGCCTCTACCGGGGCCAGAATGCCGCTTGGTTTGCCGTGTGCTTTCGCGCGGGCAAAAATGTGCTGGATAGCTTTCTGCACATCAGGATGTGACGCATTGCCGAGGTGACCTAGCGCCGCAGCCAGATCGCTTGGTCCGACGAAGACACCGTCAACGCCTTCTGTCGCCGCGATTGCGTCAACGTTATCAACGCCCTGCTGACTTTCGATCTGCACGATGATGGTGATGTTCTTATTCGACTGCGCAAAGTAGTCCGGTACGGTGCCAAACATATTGGCGCGATGGGATACGGACACGCCGCGAATACCTTCCGGCGGATAGCGGGTCGACGCCACAGCGTTAACCGCTTCTTCTTCCGTCTCAACGAACGGGATCAGGAAGTTGTAAAACCCGATATCCAGCAGACGCTTGATAATTACCGGCTCGTTGGTTGGTACACGCACTACCGCCGCGCTGTCGCTGCCTTTCAGCGCCATCAATTGCGGAATAAACGTCGAGATATCATTCGGCGCATGTTCGCCATCCAGTACCAGCCAGTCAAAACCTGCCAGGCCTAAAACTTCGGTACTGATTGGGCTGGCCAATGCAGACCAGCAGCCAATCTGAATTTGTTGCGCCGCGAGGGCCGCTTTAAACTTATTCGGGAAAATCGTGTTATTCATCGCCTATACCTTTGTTTATTTCTGCAATTCCATACGTTTAATGTCACCGACAATAAACAGGTAGCAAACCATTGCCATCAGCGCCGAGCACCCTACAAACATCAGCGCAGCATTAAATGAGTGCAGCTCGCTCACCAGATACCCAATCACCAGCGGGGTGACGATGGAAGCCACGTTGCCAAATACGTTAAATACCCCACCGCACAGACCGACAATCTCTTTCGGCGCGGTATCGGAAATCACCGGCCAACCCAGTGCGCCGAAACCTTTACCGAAGAACGCCAGCGCCATCAGCGCCACCACAAGAGCGGTATTATCGGTGTAGTTACACAGAATAATGGTCGATGCGAGCAACATGCCGAGCACTATCGGCAGCTTACGCGCCAGGGTAATGCTGAAACCACGTTTAATCAGATAATCAGAGAACACGCCGCCGAGCACGCCACCGAAAAACCCGCACAGTGCCGGAATCGAAGCCACCAGGCCCACTTTCAGAATCGACATACCTTTTTCCTGAACCAGGTAAATCGGGAACCAGGTGAGAAAAAACCAGGTAATTGTGTTGATAAAATACTGGCCAAAGAACACACCAAGCATCATACGGTTCGTGAGCAACTGCTTGATATAATGCAGTTTAGGACCACCTGACTTCACATCGCCCGGTTTTTTATGGTCCATATCCACGACCGCGCCGTTTTCAGAGATAAACTTCAACTCTTCTTGCGACATGCGCGGGTGATCGGTTGGGTTATGAATAAACTTTACCCACAGTCCGGTAAGCACAAAACCAATCACGCCCATCACGGTAAAAACGTGCTCCCAGCCCCAGGCGAAGGTCAGCCAGCCGAGCAGCGGGGAAAACAGCGCCAGGGAGAAATACTGTGCGGAGTTAAAAATCGCAGATGCCGTGCCGCGCTCTTTCGTTGGGAACCAGGCCGCCACGATACGGGCATTAGCCGGGAAGGATGGCGCTTCCGAGAAGCCCAGCATAAAGCGCATGATGAACATTGAAATACCCGCCCAGGCCAGCGGGAACATGTCCACAAAGCCCTGCAGGAAGGTAAACAGTGACCAGAAGAACAAACTGTAGGTGTAGACTTTCTTCGAGCCGAATTTATCCAGCAGCCAGCCGCCGGGGATTTGCATCAACAGGTAAGCCCAGCCGAAGGCTGAGAAAATGTAACCCATTGAGATGGCGCTGAGATGTAACTCTTTCGCCACTTCAGTTCCGGCAATAGACAGCGTCGCACGGTCCGCATAGTTAACGGCTGTAACAATAAATATTATCAGCAATATTAAATAACGGGTGTGCGTACCTTTCTTTTTCTCGACAACTGTATCCAATATCATTCTATTTACCTCGGGCACATAAAAGGTTTTTATTATTATTTTGTGGGTGTTTCTCGTGATAAATTACCGATAATAAAAATAGATAATAATTTATCAGACGTTATGAAACCGTGATTTAGTATAATCATCAGCACAACGTTAATCATTGTGCAAGTGCTCATTAAATACACGTTATTAAATTAATGTTTTGGGCATATGCACACAAGCATGGGCGCTAATGCACACATTTACGTATTGCTACCACTGGTGACGCGGCCTTACTGAGTTTAAGTGATCATCGTCACATTCTTCACGTTAAACTCCTGACATTCTTATTTCACGATACCGAATCTTTATTACTTACAATTAGATTCAAAATATAAATATCCACACTATTATCACCACCTTGTTGGAGAATACTGGACAATGGCCGACATCGAAATCAGACAAGAATCGCCAACGGCGTTTTATATTAAAGTTCACGAAACAGATAATGTGGCGATAATTGTCAATGACAATGGTCTGAAAGCCGGAACGCGTTTTCCGGACGGACTGGAACTCATTGAACATATTCCCCAGGGTCATAAAGTGGCGCTATTGGATATTCCTGTTCATGGCGAAATCGTGCGTTATGGCGAAGTGATAGGCTATGCCGTTCGCGATATCCCACGCGGCAGCTGGATTGATGAATCAATGGTTGAGCTGCCCAAAGCCCCGCCGCTGGAGACGCTGCCGCTGGCAACTAAAGTGCCAGAGCCGCTGCCGCCTCTTGAGGGTTATACCTTTGAAGGTTACCGCAATGCTGACGGTAGCGTTGGTACCAAAAATCTACTCGGTATCTCCACCAGCGTGCACTGCGTAGCGGGCGTGGTGGATTATATGGTGAAAATCATTGAGCGCGATCTGCTGCCTAAATACCCGAACGTCGACGGTGTGGTGGGGCTCAATCATCTGTACGGCTGCGGCGTGGCGATCAATGCTCCAGCCGCCATCGTGCCGATTCGCACCATTCACAATATTGCGCTTAACCCAAATTTTGGCGGTGAAGTGATGGTCATCGGCCTCGGTTGCGAAAAACTGCAGCCAGAGCGGCTGCTGGAAGGCACGCACGACGTGAAAAGTATTCCGGTCGACAGCGCCAGTATCGTCAGCCTGCAGGATGAAAAGCACGTCGGCTTTCAATCGATGGTCACCGATATTCTGCAGGTGGCCGAACGTCATCTGGCAAAGCTCAATCAGCGCCAACGTGAAACCTGTCCGGCTTCAGAACTGGTGGTCGGTATGCAGTGCGGCGGTAGCGATGCGTTCTCCGGCGTGACGGCCAACCCGGCGGTGGGTTATGCCTCCGACCTGTTAGTACGCTGCGGCGCGACCGTAATGTTCTCTGAAGTAACCGAAGTGCGCGATGCCATCCACCTTCTGACCCCACGTGCGATTAACGAAGAAGTAGGTAAACGCCTGCTCGAAGAGATGGCCTGGTACGATAACTACCTTGATATGGGCAAAACGGATCGCAGCGCTAACCCTTCTCCGGGCAACAAGAAAGGCGGCCTGGCAAACGTGGTGGAAAAGGCGCTGGGTTCAATTGCCAAGTCTGGCAAGAGCGCGATTGTCGAAGTATTGTCGCCGGGTCAGCGTCCAACCAAACGTGGCCTGATTTACGCTGCAACCCCCGCCAGTGATTTTGTTTGCGGTACACAACAGGTCGCTTCCGGGATCACCGTGCAGGTGTTCACTACCGGTCGCGGTACGCCATATGGCCTGATGGCTGTGCCGGTGATTAAAATGGCGACACGCACCGAGCTGGCCAACCGTTGGTTTGACCTGATGGACATTAACGCGGGCACCATCGCCACCGGAGAAGAAACCATTGAAGATGTGGGTCTGAAACTGTTCGAATTTATTCTCGACGTCGCCAGCGGGCGTAAGAAAACCTTCTCGGACCAGTGGGGACTGCATAACCAGCTGGCTGTGTTTAACCCGGCGCCAGTGACCTGATTATCTACCGTATTTTCTTAATGAGCATGCCTTCAGGCATGCTTTTTTTTCGCCACAACCTTTCGCAAACCTCCTCTTTCTTTCGAAACTTTCATTTATCAGATCAAAATCACAAAAAAACGTTACGAAACCCTATACTTTATTTCGAAGAAAGAAATCGAAAGACTTCGGAGGAAGTATGTTTATCATCTCAAGCAAAATGATGCTGAAGAAGGCGCAGCAAGAAGGCTATGCCGTACCAGCATTTAACATCCACAATCTGGAGACCTTACAGGTTGTTGTGGAAACAGCAGCCGAACTACGTTCTCCGTTGATCGTCGCCGGCACGCCAGGCACTTTTAGTTATGCAGGGGTCGGTAACATCGTTGCAATCGCCAGTGAACTGACAAGAAGCTGGAACCATCCTCTCGCCATCCATCTCGATCACCATGAAAGCACCACCGATATTGAAGCGAAAGTCGCTACAGGTATTCGCTCTGTCATGATTGATGGTTCTCATCTGCCATTTGCCGACAACATTGCCTTAGTTAAACACGTAACTAATTACTGCCACCGCTATGACGTTAGCGTTGAAGCTGAGCTGGGACGGTTAGGCGGACAGGAAGATGACCTGATCGTAGACGGAAAGGATGCGCTGTATACCCACCCAGAACAGGCTCGGGAGTTCGTGGAAAAAACGGGTATCGACTCACTGGCTGTCGCGATTGGCACAGCTCATGGTCTGTATAACGCTGAACCTAAACTGGATTTCGAGCGACTAGCCGAGATTCGTCAGCACGTTGATATCCCACTGGTTTTACATGGCGCATCTGGCCTGCCTACACATGATATTAAGCGCGCAATCTCCTTAGGGGTCTGCAAAGTTAACGTCGCTACCGAACTTAAAATCGCCTTTGCTGGCGCACTCAAAACCTACCTGAGCGCACATACCGATGCGAACGACCCACGGCATTACATGATGCCAGCAAAAGCGGCCATGAAAGAGGTAGTACGTAAGGTGATTGCCGACTGCGGCTGCGAAGGAAAGTTGTAATTGATTGATTAATTAATTCGAATTGCACGGGTTCTGACAAAGGTCTGTTTTTAAAGCTGGATCACGAAAGATGCTTTTACCCTTTGCCTTCAATCCAAAAATATTATGAAGATAAACAAAAGATATCGGAGATAGAAGTGAAAGAAATAATCTCTCGTCATAAAGCAGGTGAGCATTTAGGTATTTGTTCTGTTTGTTCAGCCCATCCGCTGGTTATTGAATCTGCATTACGTTTTGATCTCAACACGAACACGAAAGTTCTAATCGAAGCGACCTCTAATCAGGTTAATCAGTTTGGTGGTTATACCGGGATGAAACCCGCTGATTTCCGTGACTTTGTCTATAGCATCGCACAAGCGGTTGGTTTTCCTCGCGAAAGGCTGATTCTGGGTGGCGATCATCTCGGCCCTAACTGCTGGCAAAACGAACCTGCGGCAGAAGCGATGGAAAAATCCGTAGCCTTAATCAAAGCTTACGTTGCCGCAGGGTTCAGCAAAATCCATCTTGATGCTTCGATGTCCTGCGCTGACGACCCAACGCCTTTAGATCCAATGGTTGTTGCCCAGCGCGCAGCCGTGCTTTGCCAGGCCGCAGAAACAACGGCAACCGAAGAACAGAAACACCATCTGACTTACGTTATTGGAACAGAAGTTCCCGTACCAGGCGGAGAAGCCAGCACCATTGGCAGCGTTCATGTCACACGCGAAGAAGATGCCGCCCGGACACTGGAAACCCATCAGGTTGCCTTCCGCGCATTAGGGCTTGAAGAGGCGTTAACTCGTGTAATCGCCATTGTGGTTCAACCCGGCGTCGAGTTCGATCACACCCAAATCATCCACTACCAACCACAAGCTGCAGAAGCGCTATCCGCCTGGATAAAAGAGACCCCAATGGTCTACGAAGCGCATTCTACCGATTATCAAACCCGCCAGGCATACCGTGCTCTGGTACGCGATCACTATGCAATATTGAAAGTGGGTCCGGCACTCACCTTTGCCCTGCGCGAAGCTATTTTTGCCCTTGCGCAAATGGAAAATGAACTGATCTCCCCAGAACAACGGAGCCGGGTTCTGGAAGTAATTGACGAAGTAATGTTGAATGAACCGGACTACTGGAAAAAATATTATCGCCCAACCTGGAGCCAGGCGATGGTCGATATTCACTTCAGCCTCTCCGACCGTATTCGTTACTACTGGCCGCATCCCCGCATTCGTCAAAGTGTAGAGAAATTAATCACCAACCTTAATGACATCGCTTTACCACTGGGACTCATTAGCCAGTTTATGCCCGTGCAATTTGAACGCCTGACTGAAGGGACGTTAACCGCCACACCACATAATCTGATTATCGACAAAATCCAGGACGTTCTGCGCGCCTATCGCTTTGGTTGCGCACCAGTAATTGCCTGAAATCTGGAGAATATATGAGCCAACTTTTTGTTCGAACAGGAATTAACTTTAGCTCGTGTCAGCATGCGCTGACACATATTGGGGAGGAGATGCTGGCCAAAGGGGTCGTGTATGAAAGCTATCCGCAGGCCCTGATTGAGCGTGAAGCAACTTTTCCAACCGGAATAGCGCTGGAACGTCATGCCGTTGCGATTCCACATTGTGAAGCTGTGCATGCGATATCCCCTGCTATCTATCTGATTCGCCCGGATACACCGGTCAACTTTCAACAAGCAGATGATGACGAAGAGATAGCCGTTTCTTTAATTATCGCCTTAATCGTTGAGAACCCGACTGCGCAGCTGAAGCTCCTGCGTCGTCTGTTTAGTGAGCTACAAAACCCGAACACCATTGAAGCATTGCTGAATGCGCCTGATGCAGAACTGGCCATGCTCTTTCGGGAAAAAATCCTTGAGTCTGAGCCCTGCGCACAGGCTTGATAAAACTGATAATAAAAGGAGTACCCTATGAAACGTAAAGTAATTGTGGCCTGTGGCGGTGCTGTAGCAACTTCAACAATGGCGGCAGAAGAAATTAAAGAACTCTGTGAAGCCAACAATATCCAACTCGACCTGGTTCAATGTCGGGTAACGGAAATCGAAACCTATATGGATGGAGCGGATCTTATCTGTACCACCGCCCGCGTTGACCGTACGTTTGGCGATATCCCAGTGGTCCACGGCATGCCTTTTGTTTCAGGTGTGGGTATCGAAGCATTACAGCAAAAAATACTGACTATCCTCGTGGGGTAACGCCATGTTTAGCGAAATAATGCGTTATATCCTCGACTTAGGTCCAACGGTTATGCTGCCGCTAGTGATCATCATCTTCTCAAAATTGCTGGGAATGAAGCTCGGGGATTGTTTTAAATCAGGTTTGCATATCGGGATTGGCTTCGTCGGTATCGGTCTGGTGATCGGCCTGATGCTGGACTCTATTGGCCCTGCCGCAAAAGCAATGGCAGAACAATTTCAAATCAACCTGCATGTCATCGATGTCGGTTGGCCTGGCTCATCACCAATGACCTGGGCTTCGCAAATTGCGTTAATTGCGATTCCAGTCGCCATTGGGGTGAATATCCTGATGCTGGTTACCCGCATGACCCGTGTGGTGAACGTCGACATCTGGAATATCTGGCATATGACGTTTACCGGTGCCATGTTGCATCTGGCGACCGGCTCATACTGGCTGGGCATTCTCGGCGTGGTTGTTCATGCCGCATTCGTCTATAAACTGGGTGACTGGTTTGCCAAAGACACGCGCGACTTTTTTGGCCTGGAAGGCATTGCCATTCCACACGGTTCCTCGGCATACCTGGGCCCGATAGCAGTCCTGGTTGATACGATCATTGAAAAAATCCCCGGACTGAACCGCATTCATTTCAGCGCGGATGATGTCCAAAAACGCTTCGGCCCCTTCGGCGAACCTGTAACCGTCGGTTTTGTGATGGGATTAGTTATCGGCATGCTGGCTGGATATGACGTTAAAGCTGTGCTGCAGCTGGCGGTGAAAACGGCTGCCGTTATGTTGCTCATGCCGCGTGTCATTAAACCGATTATGGATGGCCTGACTCCTATTGCTAAACATGCCCGTAAACGCCTGCAGGCAAAATTTGGCGGACAGGAGTTCTTAATCGGTCTGGATCCTGCACTACTGCTCGGCCATACGTCGGTGGTTTCCGCCAGTCTAATCTTTATCCCGCTGACCATTCTGATTGCTGTTCTGGTACCCGGAAACCAGGTTCTGCCATTCGGCGATCTCGCGACCATTGGTTTCTTTGTCGCCATGGCGGTAGCCGTTCATCAGGGAAACCTGTTCCGCACGCTGATCTCTGGCGTCATCATTATGGGTATCACCCTGTGGATAGCCACACAAACTATTGGTTTACATACCCAGCTTGCCGCTAATGCAGGCGCATTGAAAGCCGGTGGCATGGTGGCCTCAATGGATCAGGGCGGCTCCCCAATCACCTGGCTGCTAATCCAGCTCTTCACCTGGCAGAACGTGGTGGGCTTCATCATTATCGCTGCTATTTACCTGTTGGGTGTACTGCTGACCTGGCGTCGGGCACGTAATTTCGTGGCGGCTGAAAAAGCGGCAGCCATAACGGAAAGCCAGACCGCATCTTAATTTCTGGGGAGCATTTGCTCCCCTTCACATTTCTGGAGACACTTATGAAATCAGTGGTTATTCACGCTGAGGGCGACGTACGCGTTGAAGAACGTCCCATACCACAACTGCAAACTGATGAAGATGTATTGGTCAAAGTGGTCAGTTCAGGGCTTTGCGGCTCAGACATTCCCCGTATCTTCAATCATGGTGCGCACTATTATCCAATCACGCTCGGGCATGAGTTCAGTGGTTATGTTGAGTCCTACGGCGCAAGCGTAACCGACTTACAACCCGGTGATGCCGTGGCCTGCGTACCGCTGCTTCCCTGCTTTCATTGCCCTCAGTGCGAGCGGGGATACTTCTCGTTATGTAAACATTATCAGTTTGTCGGTTCACGAAGCGAAGGTGGGAACGCAGAATATGTGGTTGTAAAACGCGCCAACCTGTTCCGCCTGCCTTCAGATATGCCGATTGATGATGGCGCATTCATTGAACCGATTACCGTCGGTCTGCATGCTTTTCATCTGGCTCAGGGATGCGAAGGCAAAAATGTGATTATCGTTGGTGCTGGTACTATCGGTTTGCTGGCAATGCAATGTGCCCGTGAACTCGGTGCCAAAAGTATCACGGCAATTGATATCAATCCGCAAAAGCTGGCATTAGCAAAAGAACTGGGGGCAACCCATGTGTTTAATAGTCGGGAGATGAGTGCGGCTGAGATCCACGCAGGCCTGGAAAATATTCAGTTTGACCAACTCGTGCTGGAAACAGCGGGAACCCCGCAAACTGTGACGCTGTCGATTGAGATTGCAGGCCCTCGTGCTCAACTAGCGTTAGTCGGCACGTTACATCACGATCTGACGCTTGCTTCAGGTGTCTTTGGGCAAATATTACGTAAAGAATTAACCATTCTTGGCAGTTGGATGAACTATTCCAGCCCATGGCCTGGAGAAGAGTGGGAAACCGCTGCCCGTTTATTGACGGAAAAACGCTTACAGCTTGAGCCATTAATTGCTCACACTGGCAATGCCGAAAGCTTTGCCAGCGCCGTCAAGTCACTCCACGGCGCGCCGATGCAAGGAAAAATTCTACTCAAACTATCCTGAACCCATGAGCCAGCAACCTGCGCTGGCTCACATTTACTTTCGAAATTTAGCGTTCACCTTTCGCAATCCTTCGATTAAACTAGTGATAATTAAATTATCAGGCAAATCAATATGAACTCATTTGAGAGAAGGAATAAAATTGTCGACCTGATTAACACGCAAGGCAGCGTACTGGTAATGGACCTTTCGAATACCTTTGGTATTTCTGAAGTAACCATTCGCGCCGACCTACGGTTATTAGAAGAGAAGGGTCTGGTCACCCGTTTTCACGGCGGTGCGGCAAAACCAGGAAGCCATCTGGCTGAAGGTGACAATCAGGAAGTGTTATTAGAAGATCGGTATCAGCTTGCCAGCGATCCCAAAAAACGGATTGCCCAGGCCGCAACGGCAATGGTTGAGGAAGGAATGACCGTAATTCTGGATAGCGGAAGCACCACCTTATTGATTGCTGAAGCGCTAAACCGAAAAAGTAATATCACCGTTATTACCAATAGCCTGCCTGCCGCGTTCACGTTATCGGAAAACAAAGATATTACGCTGGTCGTCTGCGGCGGCACTGTGCGCCACAAAACGCATTCAATGCATGGCACTATCGCTGAACGCTCCCTACAAGGAATAAGCGCTGACCTGATGTTCGTAGGCGCTGACGGGATTGATGCTACTAACGGTATTACGACCTTCAACGAAGGTTATTCGATTAGTAGCGTGATGGCAGCGGCGGCACATAAGGTCATTGCCGTACTGGACGCGACAAAATTTAATCGACGTGGTTTTAATCAGGTGCTGCCAATGGAAAAGATTAACTGCGTAATAACCGACGACAGTATCAGCAAACAGGATAAATCAGCGCTGGCCAAAACAGGCGTTGAACTGCTGGTCGTTTAAATTACCCGCCACATCCCCCCTTTTGTCGCGCCAACGCGTTGCAGTTTACCTTTTAGCTGCAACGCTTTCAGATAGCGTTCTACGGTCCGGGCTGAGATTTCACACTCATTAGCGATGCTTTTGGCGGATCTGCTCGGCTGATTCGACAATATTTGTAGAATGCGTTTTTCTATATCCAGTAAATCAGCCGACATTTCTTCCGACATTTCTTCCGACATTTCTTCCGACAGGGCTGATGGTTTTCCCAATCCCTCCTGCAAAGCAGAGATAATGTTTTCCAGGATAAATTCTATGAATGGCGTGCAGCTACTTTGCCGATCGCAAAGCCCTAACACCTGATAATAGCGGTCCTGTTGGTAGTGGATTAGTGTCTCTACGGGTAACCACGCCAATTCCGATCGCCACTCACGAAGGATTAATGTCTGCCACAGCCGTCCCATCCGCCCATTACCATCGGCAAAAGGATGAATAAATTCAAACTCATAATGGAAAACGGCACCAGCAATCAGTGGGTGGAGCTCTGTCGTTTTCAACCAGCCCAGTAAATCATTCATCAAACGTAAAATTTGTGAGGCTGGTGGAGCCATGTGAATAAGCTGTTTATCCCTGTAAACACCAACATTTCCGGTACGTAACTGGCCTGGATTATCGACCAGACCAAGCATAAGAACCCGATGTGCCTGTAAAAGGTCGGATAATTTTCCACTTTTCCATTCCGACATTTTTTCATAGGCCTGAATCGCATTTCTAACTTCCTGTATGTCTTTAGCAGGCGCCAGAATACGTTTGCCCTCCATCAGCGCGGTGACTTGTTCCGTCGTCAACGAATTATGCTCAATCGCTAAAGAGGCCTGAATCGTGCGAATACGATTCTCTTTGCGCAAAAGAGGAGATGCCCTACCAGCCATCGCAGCCCAATGCCCCATCAACTCACCAATTTCAATAACCTGGTTGAGGATCAATGGGGTGACCACGAAAGGTGGTTGGTAGGTGCTCACTGTTACTCTCCCTGCTGTTCCAGTGCGTGCTTATACAACGCATTCTTTTTCACGCCATGGATTTCAGCAGCCAGCGCGGCGGCCTTTTTCAGCGGCAGTTCTGCCTGCAATAAGGCCAATGTACGCAGCGCATCGGCAGGAAGATCGTCTTCCTGCGCTTTATGCCCTTCAACAATCAGCACCATTTCGCCTTTGCGACGGTTTTCATCTTCCTTGACCCACGCCAGCAGTTCACCAACCGGTGCACCGTGAATAGTTTCCCAGGTTTTGGTCAGCTCGCGCGCCAGCACCACGTAGCGGGATTCGCCCCACACGGCAACCATGTCTTCCAGGCTATCCAGCAAGCGGTGGGTAGATTCATAAAAAATAAGCGTACGCGGTTCTGCTTCAATGGCTTTCATCGCATCACGACGCCCTTTCGATTTCGCAGGCAGAAATCCTTCATAGCAAAAACGGTCTGAAGGCAGACCTGCAGCGCTCAGGGCAGCAATCGCCGCACAAGGACCTGGCAGGGGAACAACGCGGATCCCCGCTTCACGACAGGTACGCACCAGATGGTAGCCAGGATCGTTAATCAGCGGCGTTCCGGCATCGGAAACCAGCGCAATGTTTTGTCCTTCTTTGAGCTTCGCGACCAGCGTTTCAGCCTTTTGCTGCTCGTTGTGGTCATGTAGCGCGAACAGACGCGCGTTAATCGCGAAGTGTTGTAACAATAATCCTGTATGACGAGTGTCTTCAGCGGCAATCAAATCAACGGCTTGTAAAACTTCGAGCGCTCGTTGGGTAATATCAGCCAAATTTCCTATAGGAGTAGGTACAATAAAGAGTTGGCCTTGAGAATTATCCGCCGATTCGTGTTGTTTCATTGTGTCGTCCGTATTGCCGATTTAATATTGAGCATTGAGTAAAAAAATATCACTGGATACAGTATGGTACCCTCAACATTTTCTCGTTTGAAAGCCGCACGCGCGCTACCAGTCATTCTGGCAGCACTGATTTTCGCAGGCTGTGGCACCCAGGCGCCAGACCAGAGTGCAGCCCATATGCAGGGCACTGCGCAGGCTGATTCCGGCTTTTATCTGCAACAAATGCAGCAAAGCTCTGATGATAGCAAGACCAACTGGCAATTACTCGCCATTCGTGCACTGCTGAAAGAAGGCAAGAGCCAGCAGGCTATCGAACTGTTTAACCAGCTACCGCAGAAGCTAAGCGATACCCAGCAGCGTGAGCAGTCACTGCTGGCCGTCGAGATTAAGCTCGCGCAGAAAGATGTCGCTGGCGCACAGGCCCTGCTGGATAAGTTAACTCCCGCCGATTTCGATCAAAACCAACAGGCACGCTACTGGCAGGCGCAAATCGACGTCAACCAGGGTCGCCCGTCTCTGACGCTGCTGCGCGCCCTGATCGCGCAGGAACCGCTGCTGGCCGCGAATGCTAAGCAGAAAAATATGGACGCCACCTGGCAGGCGCTGTCGTCCATGACCCAGGAGCAAGCGCTGGTCATCAATGCTGATGAAAACGTGCTGCAAGGCTGGCTGGATCTCCAGCGCGTCTGGTTCGATAACCGTAACGATCCGGACATGATGAAAGCTGGTATTGCGGACTGGCAGAAACGTTATCCGCAAAACCCAGGAGCAAAACTGTTACCAACACAGTTGGTTAACGTGCAGAGCTTTAAGCCTGCCTCCACCAGCAAAATCGCTCTGCTGTTACCACTGAACGGTCAGGCCGCTGTATTTGGCCGTACTATTCAGCAAGGCTTTGAAGCTGCGAAAAACATGGGCACTCAACCTGTCGCAGCCCCTGTTGCTGTCGCACCTGCCGCAGTTCCAGCTGCCGCGACCACCACAGAACAGCCGCAAACGACTGACGGCGTTGCCAGCCCGTCTCAGGCGTCAGTAAGCGATCTGACCAACGAGACGCCGGCTCAGCCAGAAACCCCTGCTGTGCAGCCCGCAGCACCCGCTCAGCCAACAACCGCCAGCGCACCGGCGAATCCATCCGCTGAGCTAAAAATCTACGACACTTCATCACAGCCGCTGAACCAGATCCTGACTCAGGTTCAGCAGGATGGCGCCAGCATCGTGGTTGGCCCACTGTTGAAGAACAATGTTGAAGAGCTGATGAAAAGCAACACGCCATTGAACGTCCTGGCGCTTAACCAGCCGGAGTCGGTGAAAAATCTGCCGAACGTCTGCTACTTCGCCCTGTCGCCAGAAGATGAAGCGCGCGACGCCGCACGCCACATCCGCGATCAGGGAAAACAGACGCCGCTGTTGTTGATTCCACGGAGTTCATTAGGCGATCGCGTTGCCAACGCCTTTGCACAGGAATGGCAAAAACTGGGTGGCGGCGTGGTATTGCAGCAGAAGTTCGGCTCCACCGCTGAACTTAAAATGGGCGTCAACGGCGGCTCGGGGATTTCCCTGACAGGCAGCCCGGTGGCCTCCTCTGTGCCAGCCCAACCCGGCGTGACGATTGGTGGTCTGACCATCCCGGCAGCACCTACCGATGCGCAAATCACCGGCGGCAGCGGTCGTGTTGATGCCGTGTATATTCTGGCGACGCCGGAAGAAATTGCATTTATTAAGCCGATGATCGCCATGCGCAACGGCAGCCAGAGCGGAGCAACGCTGTACGCCAGCTCTCGTAGTGCGCAGGGCACTGCCGGCCCGGATTTCCGTCTGGAGATGGAAGGCTTGCAGTACAGCGAAATTCCGATGCTGGCAGGCGCTAATGCGCCTCTTATGCAGCAGGCGCTTGGCGCGGTTCGTAACGACTACTCGCTGGCGCGTATGTATGCCATGGGTGTCGATGCCTGGTCGCTTGCCAACCACTTCTCGCAAATGCGTCAGGTGCAGGGTTTCGAAATTAACGGTAATACCGGGGCCTTAACCGCAACGCAGGATTGTGTGATTAACAGGAAGTTATCATGGCTCAAATACCAGCAAGGACAAGTCGTCCCCTCCAGTTAACGAGTAAACAGACCGGTGACGCGTGGGAATCCACCGCGCGTGACTGGCTGCTGAGCAAGGGACTGCATTTTATCGCCGCCAACGTGCGTGAACGTGGCGGCGAAATCGACCTGATAATGCGTGAAGGCAACACCACCGTATTTGTTGAGGTTCGCTACCGACGCTCAGCACAGTTCGGCGATGCGGCGGCGAGTGTGACCCGGAGCAAACAACACAAATTATTACAGACCGCCCGCTTGTGGCTTGCGCGCCACAATGGGAGTTTTGATACTGTGGATTGCCGGTTCGATGTGTTAGCCTTCACCGGAAATGATGTTGAGTGGTTTAAGGACGCGTTCAACGACCGCTCATAGTTGAAGATTCAGAGCCTGGTTCTTAAGGATTAGCGTGTTAGATAGAATTAAAGTCTGCTTTACAGAAAGCATTCAAACTCAGATAGCTGCGGCTGAAGCACTTCCGGATGCAATCTCCCGTGCCGCCATGACGCTGGTTCAGTCCCTGCTCAATGGCAACAAAATTCTCTGTTGTGGTAATGGGACGTCCGCTGCCAACGCACAGCATTTTGCTGCCAGCATGATCAATCGTTTTGAAACAGAACGCCCAAGTTTACCTGCGATTGCACTAAATACTGATAATGTGGTCTTAACTGCGATTGCCAACGATCGCCTCCACGACGAAGTTTATGCAAAACAAGTCCGTGCGCTGGGACATGCAGGTGATGTTCTGCTGGCAATCTCTACGCGTGGTAATAGCCGCGATATCGTAAAAGCCGTTGAAGCCGCCGTGACACGCGACATGACAATCGTCGCGCTGACCGGGTATGACGGAGGGGAACTGGCCGGATTACTGGGGCCACAGGATGTTGAAATCCGTATTCCCTCACACCACAGCGCCCGCGTTCAGGAAATGCACATGCTGACGGTTAACTGCCTTTGCGATCTCATCGATAACACGCTTTTTCCTCACCAGGATGATTAAGGAGTACACATGAAGGCATTTTCGCCGCTTGCTGTGATTATCGCTGCACTGCTGCTGCAAGGCTGTGTAGCTGCCGCCGTTGTCGGAACTGCAGCCGTCGGGACTAAAGCCGCGACGGATCCGCGTAGTGTCGGCACCCAGGTTGATGACAGTACCCTGGAATTACGCGTCAATACGGCGTTGTCGAAAGATGCCCAGATCAAGAAAGAAGCGCGAATCAACGTGAGCGCATATCAGGGTAAAGTGCTGCTGGTCGGCCAGTCGCCGAATAGCGAACTGTCTGCACGTGCAAAACAGATTGCGATGGGCGTAGAAGGTACGACTGAGGTCTTTAATGAGATCCGTCAGGGCCAGCCAATCGGTCTGGGCGATGCGTCCAACGATACCTGGATAACCACCAAAGTACGTTCCCAGTTACTGACCAGCGATCAGGTGAAATCCTCTAACGTGAAAGTAACGACTGAGAACGGAGAAGTGTTCCTGTTAGGTCTGGTGACCGAGCGTGAAGCGAAGGCGGCGGCGGATATCGCCAGCCGGGTAAGCGGCGTGAAACGCGTCACGACAGCCTTTACGTTTATTAAGTAACACGCCTGTAGATGGCATCTTATCCGGCCTACAGAACGTAATCGTTTGTAGGCCGGATAAGCGTCAGCGCCATTCGGCATTTTTTTATTTAGCCCTTTCGCGTAGCTCGGAAGAGGTCAGGATCGAAACCCCTTCATGCCCAGGTGCCAACGCTTCTGCCAGCATTGCCCGAGCAACATCGCGCGCTTCAATCGACTTCCAGTTACCCGGCAGCAGCCTGAACAACGGCGCTAAAAACATCTCATTCGTCCGCTGTTTGTCCCTATCACCCAGTAGCATTGAAGGCCGGACAATCGTCAGCCGTGGCCAATTCTGCGCGATCAGCGCCTGCTCCATTTCACCTTTCACCCGATTATAAAAAAACGGTGAATTCGCATTGGCCCCCATTGAACTCACTACCAGCATATGCTGGGCGCCTAACCTACGTCCCGTCAGGGCCGTATCTACCACCAGCGTGTAGTCAGCATGGATAAACGCCTCTTTGCTGCCCGCTTCACGCCGGGTAGTCCCCAAACAACAAAAGACAATATCGACCGGATCGGTGACCTGTGCCAGAGCATCGGTTAGCTGCGGATCATGGGGGTTATAGATACCAACCGTATCTGCCAGCGGTCGACGCGTTGGTGCCGTGATGGCATTGACCCGGGGTTCATTGAGCAGCATACGCAGCAAATGTCCGCCCACCAGCCCCGTGGCTCCCGTTATTAACACCTGACTCATCGCTTATCTTCCCCAGGTCTTCAATCACTGTTCTAACTATAGATCACGTAACCAATGCATCTTTTTACCAAAGCCCAGCGTGTTGTCCGTAAATTTGACTTCATCCAGTCGAATCTCCCATACGGGCGCTGGCAGCATTCTGGCGACGGGGAAACGGCGGTTGTAGGCTTTACGCGCAGCTTCGCTCTCCTGCCCTTCAAGACGCCGGATTTCCCCTTTAAACTGTACGCCACGAATCAGAGCGACGGTTTTAGGCTGACCGTTTACTGTACCGGCAATCGGTGCGCGTGGTCCGGACATCTGCGCATGCCGCGTTTTCTCTTCGGTCAGCACATAGAACACCATCTTCTGCGCATCAAACAGGTAAAACGCATTGGCGCACCACAATTCACCTTCATGGTGTACGCACCAGGTCACGACGTGCTGTTTTGCCAGCCAGCGAGACACCGCAGTCAGTGTTTCCATTTCTGTTCTCTTTTATACTGTAGGCCTGAAAATTATCACGTCGATGGTAACAATGACACCCTGGTATCTGTACCTGATCCGTACCGCAGACAACGCCTTATACACCGGAATAACCACCGATGTGCAGCGCCGCTATAAGCAGCATCAAAGTGGGAAAGGCGCGAAGGCGCTACGCGGAAAGGGGGAACTCACGTTGGCATTTGCGGCGCAGGTCGGCGACCGTTCGCTGGCCCTGCGCATAGAGTATCGCGTTAAACAGCTCACCAAGCGGCAGAAAGAGCGCCTTGTCGAAGGCGAAGGGTTTGAGGCGCTACTAAGCAGCCTGCAAACCCCGGAAGCTTAAAAGCGATTGAAGTGGTCGTGGTATTCCACAAGTCCCGTCACGCCATCCAGCGCATCGTCCGCCAGGCGATGAACCTGGAACGCGCTTTCGGTGCCCGGCCAGCGGCAACGCAGGTCATGATGGGCCGCCAGCTCAAAGCCAAAGCGGCTGTACAGGGCCGGATCCCCCAGCGTAACCACCGCTGCGTAGCCAAACTCGTTCAGTGAATCGAGTCCTTCATAGACCAGCTGACGCGCCAGGCCCTGCCCCCGGTAGTTTTCATCCACCGCGAGCGGCGCCATGCCGACCCATTGCAGATCTTCACCCTGAACATCGACTGGGCTGAACGCGACGTAACCCACTACCTGACCTTCGTCATCGGTAGCAACCAGACCCAGCGTTAAGAAACCATCTTCACGCAGGTCGTGCACTAATTTCGCTTCCGCATCGCTCTCAAATGAACGGCGCAGCAGCGCATCAATACCAGGGGCATCAATGGGAATTTCAACTCGAATCAGCATGGCTCACCTACCGAGGTCTGTTTGGTTTCTGGCGACGTTTTCATCCCCGCCTCAACAAAATCCGCCAACTGCATCAGCATGACGCGCAACGCTTTAGGCATCTGCTCCAGTTCGATGGCATCCATCAGATTTTTTACGTATAGCCCTAATTCTGTATCACCTTCAATCACCAGACGACGCTGGAAGAAAAGCGTATCCGGATCCTGCTTGCGGGCCACGATCATCAGCAGATCGCTGGCATCGGCGCTAAAACTCACATCCGCATCTGCATTCTGGCTGACGATAAGTTTATCGTTCTCAACAGAGGTATACCATTTGAGGTCAATGTCACGCACATGAATGCTCAGCCAGCGACCTTCGAGAAACTCCAGCTCCCCATCGGCCAGCGCCTGACTAAACTGCCAGCTCAGGACCTGCTCCAGAACCTGGCGCTTCAGCGCAAAGGGCGTCAGTTTAACTGGTACACTCATCAGAGAAGGACCAAATTGTACTAAGCGTGAACGCAGTTTATCCAACACGAGCTTTACTCCCTGTTTCAATAGTCCTGCTATTTTGCCATATCAAATAAACGACATAGCGGCATAAATCAACAATTCGATGCGAAATTGTTACCTCTTTATTGGTGTCACCAATACGACTTTAACTGCCTCAAATCAAAAATTGTCTCAGCAAGGTTAACTAAAATCCCCATTCGTTAACATTTCTGCGCCCATCACGGCGCAACGTTCAGGATAAATTATGGAGCTGCTCTGCCCTGCCGGAAACCTACCGGCGCTTAAGGCGGCCATTGAGAACGGCGCTGATGCTGTCTACATCGGGCTGAAAGATGATACCAACGCCCGTCATTTCGCCGGCCTTAATTTTACCGAGAAAAAATTGCAGGAAGCGGTGAGTTTTGTCCATCAGCACCGCCGTAAGCTGCACATTGCGATTAACACCTTTGCGCACCCGGATGGTTACGCGCGCTGGCAACGTGCCGTTGATATGGCAGCGCAACTGGGTGCAGACGCGCTGATCCTTGCCGACCTCGCCATGCTTGAGTATGCCGCAGAGCGCTACCCGCATATTGAGCGCCATGTCTCTGTTCAGGCATCTGCAACCAATGAAGAGGCAATTAATTTCTATCATCGCAACTTTGACGTCGCCCGCGTGGTGCTGCCGCGCGTGCTGTCTATTCATCAGGTGAAGCAGCTTGCTCGCGTCACACCTGTTCCCCTGGAAGTGTTCGCCTTCGGTAGCCTGTGCATTATGGCGGAAGGCCGTTGCTATCTTTCGTCCTATCTGACGGGTGAGTCTCCTAACACGGTTGGTGCCTGCTCACCTGCCCGTTTTGTCCGCTGGCAACAGACCCAACAGGGGCTGGAATCCCGTCTTAATGAAGTGCTGATCGACCGCTATCAGGACGGGGAAAACGCCGGTTATCCGACGCTATGCAAAGGCCGCTATCTGGTTGACGGCGAGCGTTATCATGCGCTGGAAGAACCCACCAGCCTGAACACGCTGGAGCTGCTGCCGGAACTGCTGGCAGCCAATATTGCCTCGGTGAAAATCGAAGGTCGTCAGCGTAGTCCGGCCTATGTCAGCCAGGTGGCGAAAGTGTGGCGTCAGGCGATCGACCGCTGTATGGCCGACCCGCAAAACTACGTCCCGCAGGCCGCGTGGATGGAAACGCTCGGTTCTATGTCCGAAGGCACACAGACCACGCTTGGCGCGTATCACCGTAAATGGCAGTGAGAGAAGCAATGAAATATTCCTTAGGGCCGGTGCTGTGGTACTGGCCGAAAGAAACGCTGGAAGATTTTTATCAGCAGGCTGCCGTAAGCCAGGCCGACGTTATCTATCTTGGCGAAGCGGTATGCAGTAAACGCCGCGCCACCAAAGTGGGCGACTGGCTCGATATGGCGAAATCGCTCGCCGGCAGCGGTAAACAGGTTGTGCTGTCAACACTGGCGCTGGTACAGGCCTCTTCTGAACTGGGAGAGCTGAAGCGCTATGTCGAAAACGGTGACTTCCTGCTGGAAGCCAGCGATCTCGGCGTAGTAAACATGTGCGCCGAGCGTAAGCTGCCGTTTGTCGCCGGGCATGCGCTCAACTGCTACAACGCGGTTACCCTGCGTATTCTGCTCAAACATGGCATGGTGCGCTGGTGTATGCCGGTAGAGCTTTCCCGCGACTGGCTGGCAAACCTGCTCAACCAGTGTGATGAGCTGGGTATTCGCAATCAGTTTGAAGTTGAGGTGCTGAGCTACGGGCATCTGCCGCTGGCGTACTCTGCCCGCTGCTTTACCGCGCGCTCTGAAGACCGTCCAAAAGACGAGTGTGAAACCTGCTGCATCAAATATCCGAACGGGCGCGATGTGCTGTCGCAGGAGAATCAGCAGGTCTTTGTCCTCAACGGGATCCAGACCATGAGCGGCTATGTTTACAACCTCGGCAACGAACTGACATCGATGCAGGGGCTGGTTGATATTGTGCGTCTGTCCCCTTCAGGCACTGAAACATTCGCCATGCTCGACGCCTTCCGCGCCAATGAAAATGGCAGTGCTCCATTACCGCTTGCCGCCCACAGTGACTGTAACGGCTACTGGAAGCGACTGGCTGGACTGGAGCTGCAGGCCTAGCCGGATGCGGCATAAATGCCTTATCGGGCCTACAAATAGCGATCCCGTAGGCCCGATAAGCGCAGCGCCATCGGGCATGTTATATTCGGTGCCCGCCGTATAAAGCTCACTTTGTTAACAACATTCGCTAATCTTTAATGCAGTATTAAAAGATTAACCGGTAACAAAGTGAGCCGTTATGACTGACAAAACTATTCCGTTCTCGGTGCTGGATCTGGCGCCGATCCCTGAAGGATCCTCGGCAAAAGAGGCCTTCACACACTCGCTTGATCTCGCTCAACTGGCCGAAAAACGCGGCTACCACCGCTACTGGCTGGCGGAACATCACAACATGACCGGCATCGCCAGCGCAGCAACCTCAGTGCTGATTGGTTATCTGGCTGCCAATACCACCACGCTGCATCTCGGGTCTGGCGGCGTGATGTTGCCTAACCATTCGCCGCTGGTGATCGCCGAGCAGTTCGGTACCCTGAACACGCTATATCCGGGACGAATCGATCTCGGGCTTGGTCGCGCACCGGGCAGCGATCAACCAACCATGCGCGCACTGCGCCGCCATATGAGCGGTGATATCGATAACTTCCCACGCGACGTCGCTGAACTGGTGGACTGGTTCGACGCCCGCGATCCTAATCCCCATGTACGCCCGGTTCCCGGCTACGGCGAGCAGATCCCGGTCTGGTTATTAGGCTCCAGCCTGTACAGCGCACAACTGGCGGCCCAGCTTGGTCTGCCGTTTGCCTTCGCCTCGCACTTTGCCCCGGATATGCTGCATCAGGCGCTGCATTTGTATCGTACCCAGTTCAAACCCTCGGCGCGGCTGGCAAAACCGTATGCGATGGTGTGCATCAACATTATTGCCGCCGACAGCAATCGCGACGCCGAGTATCTTTTCACCTCCATGCAGCAGGCATTTGTGAAGCTGCGTCGTGGCGAAACCGGCCAGCTACCGCCGCCGGTAGAGAATATGCAGCAGCTGTGGTCCGCTTCTGAGCAGTACGGCGTACAACAGGCGCTGAGCATGTCGCTGGTCGGTGATAAGGCAAAAGTGCGGCATGGTCTCGACGCCATTCTGCGTGAAACCCAGGCTGATGAGATTATGGTTAACGGTCAGATTTTTGATCATCAGGCACGCCTACATTCGTTTGATTTGGCGATGGATGTGAAGCAGGAATTATTGGGGTAGTACTATTTGTGCCGGATGGCGGCTGCGCCTTATCCGGCCTACTCAATCTCTGTGGGCCCGGTAAGCGTAGCGCCACCGGGCAATTGTTCTACTGGTATACAGGCAACAGATTCACGCTCGACAGAATATGGATAACCGCGTTGCCGATACCGAATACCAGGATCAGCGCAATCATCGGCTTGCCGCCCCAGACACGGAATTTCGGGCTACCGAAACGCTCGCGGGATTTACGTGCCAGCAGCGCCGGAACAATGGCGGCCCAGATGGTTGCCGCGAGTCCTGCATAGCCAATGGCGTACAGGAAACCGTTCGGCCATAGCAAGCCACCGATAATTGGCGGGACAAATGTCAGCAATGCCGTTTTGAAACGTCCCATTGCCGAGTCATCAAAGCCAAACAGATCCGCCAGATAGTCAAACAGACCGAGCGTAACGCCGAGGAATGAACTCGCCACCGCAAAGTTGGAGAACACCACCAGCAGCAGATCCAGACTGCGGCTGTTTAGTACACCGCTCAACGCCTGTACCAGCACATCAATGTTACCGCCTTGCTGCGCAATACCGATAAACTCCGGACGCGGGATATTGCCCATCGTCCCCAGCAACCATACGGAATACAGCACCAGCGCCAGCAGCGTGCCGTACACCAGACACTTAACGATGGTCTTCGGATCTTTGCCGTAGTACTTCATCAGGCTCGGGACATTGCCGTGATAGCCGAATGAGGCCAAACAGAACGGCAGCGTCATCAGCAGGTACGGCGTATACGAAGCATTGCTTTCCGCCACGTTAAACAACGTTGTGGGCTGAACGTGTCCCAATAAGCTGCCGAAGGTCAGGAAAAAGGTAATCACCTTCGCGCCCAGCACAATTGCCGTCATGCGGCTCACCGCTTTGGTACTTAACCACACCACAAACGCCACCAGTAACGCAAAGCCAAGACCTGCCGCACGCGCCGGAACGTTCAACGACATCTCGGAGAAGGTGTGATGCAGGATCGACCCGCTCGCCGAGATATACGCGTAGGTCAGAATATAGAGAACGAAAGCAATCGAGATGCCGTTCACCACGTTCCAGCCTTTGCCCAGCAGATCTTTCGTGATGGTGTCGAAACTGGAGCCAATGCGGTAATTGAGGTTAGCTTCAAGGATCATCAGCCCGGAGTGCAGCATGCAGAACCAGGTGAAGATCAGCGCTGCCATTGACCAGAAGAACCACGCCCCGGACATGACCACTGGCAGGGAAAACATCCCCGCGCCAATAATGGTGCCGCCGATGATCACCACGCCGCCGAGCAGCGAAGGTGACGTTTGGGTGGTGGTTAGTGTTGCCATTTAGCCATCTCTCCAGTCATTTATATTGTGACTACATCTCAATGTGCTGCACTGTACCAGTACACGAGTACAATTGAAATAAAAAAAGCCCCGATTGTTGAGATCGGGGCCGTATATTTTACTTTACAGCTATAAAGCTAAAAGACTTATGCATCACCGCCGAAACGACGACGACCAGCAGAGTCATCACGACGCGGAGCAGAAGAATCGTCACGACGCGGACCACGGTTGCCTTCACGACGTTCGCCGCTGAAACGACGGCCATCGCCACGACCGCCTTCACGACGTTCGCCGCTAAAGTTACGACCTTCACCGCGACCGCCTTCACGACGCTCACCGCTGAAACGACCACCGCCACGACGCTCACCACCGGTGTGCGGAACTGCATCGCCAACCAGCTGCATGTTCATCGGCTTGTTCAGGATGCGAGTACGGGTAAAGTGCTGCAGCACGTCGCCCGGCATACCTTTCGGCAGTTCGATGGTGGAGTGGGAAGCAAACAGCTTGATGTTACCGATGTAACGGCTGCTGATATCACCTTCGTTAGCAATCGCACCAACGATATGACGAACTTCAACACCGTCATCACGGCCCACTTCAATGCGGTACAGCTGCATGTCACCAACATCACGACGTTCACGACGCGGACGGTCTTCACCACCACGGTCATTACGGTCACGAGGGCCACGATCGTTGCGGTCACGCGGACCACGGTCATCACGATCGCGGAATTCGCGTTTCGGACGCATCGGCGCATCTGGCGGCAGGATCAGAGGACGTTCGCCCTGAGCCATTTTCAGCAGTGCAGCTGCCAGCGTTTCGATATCCAGCTCTTCTTCCGGCTGCATTTTCGCCAGCAGAGCACGGTACTGATCCAGATCGCTGCTTTCCAGCTGCTGCTGTACTTTAGCAGCGAATTTTTCCAGACGGCGTTTGCCCAGCAGATCTGCGTTCGGCAGTTCTACTTCCGGAATAGTCAGCTTCATGGTGCGTTCGATGTTACGCAGCAGACGACGCTCGCGGTTCTCAACGAACAGCAGCGCACGACCCGCACGACCCGCACGACCGGTACGGCCGATACGGTGAACGTAAGACTCGGAATCCATCGGGATGTCGTAGTTGACAACCAGGCTGATACGCTCAACGTCCAGACCACGGGCCGCAACGTCGGTTGCAATCAGAATATCCAGACGGCCATCTTTCAGACGCTCCAGAGTCTGCTCACGCAGGGACTGGTTCATGTCGCCGTTCAGTGCAGCGCTGCTATAACCGCTACGCTCCAGCGCTTCTGCTACTTCCAGGGTCGCATTTTTGGTACGTACGAAAATAATCGCCGCATCAAAGTCTTCTGCTTCCAGGAAACGCACCAGCGCTTCATTTTTACGCATGCCCCACACCGTCCAGTAGCTCTGGCTGATGTCAGGACGGGTAGTAACGCTGGACTGAATACGTACTTCCTGCGGCTCTTTCATAAAGCGGCGGGTAATACGACGAATCGCTTCCGGCATGGTTGCAGAGAACAGAGCGGTCTGATGACCTTCCGGGATCTGCGCCATGATGGTTTCAACGTCTTCGATGAAGCCCATACGCAGCATTTCGTCAGCTTCGTCCAGTACCAGACCGCTCAGTTTGGAGAGGTCCAGAGTACCGCGCTTCAGGTGATCCAGCAGACGACCCGGCGTACCGACGACGATCTGTGGCCCCTGACGCAGGGCACGTAATTGCACGTCATAACGCTGGCCGCCGTACAGGGCAACCACGTTCACGCCGCGCATGTGTTTAGAGAAATCCGTCATGGCTTCTGCTACCTGAACCGCCAGTTCGCGGGTCGGTGCCAGCACCAGAATCTGAGGTGCCTTCAGCTCAGGATCAAGATTGTTGAGCAGCGGTAAAGAGAACGCTGCAGTTTTGCCGCTACCTGTCTGGGCCATACCCAGAACATCGCGGCCGCCCAGCAGATGCGGAATGCACTCTGCCTGGATTGGAGATGGTTTTTCGTAACCCAGATCGTTAAGGGCTTCAAGGATAGGAGCCTTCAGGCCCAGATCTGCAAAAGTGGTTTCGAATTCAGCCATGTAGTACGTGTGCCTCAAAATTAATGGCGGCCAGTCTACATAACTCATCATGAAATTGATCTGCAATTTTCATTGAAAAGTGTGAACCGGCTCAAAGTAGGTGTATTAACGAACAACAACGCCCTCACCCGTGAAGGTGATGGCAATCAAAAAAGATTACGGGCTGATGTGTACGTCAGCTATTGCTGGTCCGATTCTGCCAGGTCATCTTGGTCCTGGCCCAGGAGCGATAATTCCAACAATGCGTATCGGTGCTCAACAAAGTTATGAACGTTGTTAGCCACCGCCAGTTTGAACAATGCCGTAGCGTTGTCCAAATCCCCCAGACTTAGGTAGTACTTACCTAAATAGAAGTTGGTTTCACTGAGATGCTCAGCGAGCGAGGTGTTATCCGTTGCGTCCGCCTTCAGGCGTTCCATCAGCGTTGCTTCGCTAATGTTGCCCAGGTAGAACTCGACAATGTTCCATCCCCATTGCTCTTTATCCGATTTCTCAAAGCGTTGCTTCAACGCTTCTTTAGCCTGCTTCTCATCGAGCTTCTGCTCGGCAAGATAAAGCCACAGACTACGGAAAGGATCATTGGGATCGTCTTGATAAAACGCTAGCAGATCATCTTGCGCTAACTTGTCGCGACCGCCGTAATACAATGCGATACCGCGATTTAAGTGCGCGTAGTTGTAAGTTGGATCAAGCTCAAGTACAGAATCAAACGCTTCATAGGCAGCATCAAAATTGCCTGCCTGCGTTAAATATATACCTAAGTAATTGAATACTTCAGGCATATCTGGTCGGATTGCCAGCGCTTGTGAAAAATCATTTCGCGCCAGTGCCCTCAGACCGAGACTATCATACAACACTCCGCGCTCATATAAAAGCTGTGCGCGTTCGTCATCGGTTAAAGCCCGACTGGCAAGAATTTGTTCCATACGTGCCAGAATCACTTCCTGCTGCAAAGTCGGTTGCAATGGTACTGCGAGGACTTCACTCTTTCGCCAGGCGGAATTACTGCATCCAGCCAGCGTGAGTGCTGTCGCAACGAAACACCAGCGCAAAAAAGGCTTCATTTCCCACTCCCGAAGACAACGATTGAATGAACGTCCAGGTTCCCCGGTTGCTAACAAGGCATCCTGCCGGGTTAAAGGCCCTCCGCTTTCACGGAGGGCAATGGCAACCTTACTCGCCCTGGCTTGCCGGAGCTTCCGGTTCGCCTGCAGGCTGAGACTGCTCAGTTGCTTCTTTAATGCTCAGACGTACACGGCCCTGGCGATCAACTTCCAGAACTTTGACCGGTACTTCCTGGCCCATCTGCAGGTAGTCGGTCACTTTCTCAACACGCTTATCAGCGATCTGAGAGATGTGTACCAGACCTTCTTTACCGCCACCAATGGCAACGAATGCGCCAAAGTCAACGATACGGGTCACTTTACCATTGTAGATACGGCCTACTTCGATCTCTGCGGTGATCTCTTCGATACGACGGATAGCATATTTCGCTTTCTCACCGTCGGTCGCAGCAATCTTCACGGTACCATCATCTTCGATTTCAATGGTGGTGCCGGTTTCTTCGGTCAGAGCACGGATAACAGAACCGCCTTTACCGATAACGTCTTTGATCTTGTCCGGGCTGATCTTGATAGTGTGGATACGCGGAGCGAACTGAGAAATATCGCCACGCGGAGCGTTGATCGCTTGTTCCATCACACCCAGGATGTGCAGACGCGCACCTTTAGCCTGGTTCAGAGCAACCTGCATGATTTCTTTGGTGATACCTTCAATTTTGATATCCATCTGCAGTGCAGAGATACCGTCGCGGGAACCCGCCACTTTGAAGTCCATATCGCCCAGGTGGTCTTCGTCGCCCAGGATGTCAGACAGAACAACAAAGTTGTCACCTTCTTTCACCAGACCCATCGCGATACCCGCAACGGCTGCTTTGATCGGCACGCCTGCGTCCATCAGCGCCAGGGAAGCACCACATACGGAAGCCATGGAAGAAGAACCGTTAGATTCGGTGATTTCAGAAACCACACGTACGGTGTACGGGAATTTATCCAGTTCCGGCATTACTGCCAGTACGCCACGTTTCGCCAGACGGCCGTGACCAATCTCACGACGCTTCGGAGAACCGACCATACCGGTTTCACCTACGCAGTACGGAGGGAAGTTGTAGTGGAACAGGAAGTTGTCAGTACGCTCGCCCATCAGTTCGTCGAGGTTCTGCGCATCACGAGTGGTGCCCAGGGTCGCAGTAACCAGCGCCTGAGTTTCGCCACGGGTGAACAGTGCGGAACCGTGGGTACGCGGCAGAACGCCAGTACGCACGTCCAGGCCACGGATCATGTCTTTTTCACGGCCATCGATGCGCGGCTCGCCTGCCAGTACGCGGCTACGAACAACGTTTTTCTCGATAGCGTGCAGGATTTCACCCAGTTCGTTAGCGTCCAGGGTTTCGTCTTCAGCCACCAGAGTCGCGATGGTTTCAGACTTGATCACGTCAACCTGAGCATAACGCTCTTGTTTGTCAGTGATACGGTAAGCATCGCTCAAGCGAGCTTCTGCCAGTGCGGCAACGCGTGCGTTCAGCGCTTCGTTGACGGCTTCTGGCTGCCAGTCCCAACGCGGTTTGCCAGCTTCTTTCGCCAGCTCGTTGATCGCCTGAATCACAACCTGCTGCTGTTCGTGACCGAACACAACAGCGCCCAGCATCTGATCTTCGCTCAGCAGTTCAGCTTCGGATTCAACCATCAGTACGGCTGCTTCAGTACCGGCAACAACCAGGTCCAGCTTGCTTTCTTTCAGTTCGTCCTGAGTCGGGTTCAGAACGTACTGGTCATTGATGTAACCAACACGTGCAGCACCGATCGGGCCGTTGAATGGAATACCAGACAGAGTCAGCGCAGCAGATGCACCGATCATTGCCACGATGTCCGGGTTAACCTGCGGGTTAACGGAAACAACGGTCGCGATAACCTGAACTTCGTTAACGAAGCCTTCCGGGAACAGCGGGCGAACCGGGCGGTCAATCAGACGCGCGATCAGGGTTTCGCCTTCGCTCGGACGGCCTTCACGACGGAAGAAGCTACCCGGGATACGGCCAGCAGCGTAAGTACGCTCCTGATAGTTAACGGTCAGCGGGAAAAAGTCCTGGCCTGGTTTCGCTTTTTTCTGGCCAACAACGGTAACGAATACCGCGGTGTCATCCATGCTAACCATAACAGCGGCGGTCGCCTGACGCGCCATCATGCCGGTTTCCAGCGTAACGGTATGCTGACCGTACTGGAATTTACGAACGATCGGATTAAGCAAAATAATATCCTTTCTCTATTTTTTGACGGCACATTTTTGCGCCATCGTTAATACCCGATCTTCTGCGCATCCTCGCGACTAATGACAACCCTAACCCATAAGCATGAGTAAAGCCTCTCATTAGCCGCGCGAACCTCTGCAACGGAAGATCATTCATAGCAACAATACATTAGTTTCCAGCGAATTGCTGCCATCTGCTGGAAAAAAGGGGCCATGAAGGCCCCCTCTTTCTGAAACTCGAAAGAATTAGCGACGCAGGCCCAGACGCTCGATCAGCGCGGTGTAACGTGCAACATCTTTACGTTTCAGGTAGTCGAGCAGTTTACGACGCTGAGAAACCATGCGCAGCAGACCACGACGGCTGTGGTGATCTTTTTTGTGCTCCGCAAAGTGGCCCTGCAGGTGGTTAATCTGTGCAGTCAACAGAGCAACCTGAACATCGGTAGAACCGGTGTCGTTTGCATCACGACCAAACTCAGAAACGATTTTAGCGGTAGCTTCAGTACTTAGAGACATTTTAAAACTCCAAAGTGATAAGAATGAAAGGATGCCGATCTCTAATTCAGCTATCCCAGTGTATACACTTTATCCTTCAAACTGACTCTGCGTTGGCTGCGTCCGCTCACCTCAGTCACTTACCTAAGTAAGCTCCTGAGGATCCTCAGACTTGCCGCCTTGATGCAGCTCGAATGATTTTGTGTATACGCCACGCAGATTGTTAAACAATTTACGCGACGTTAAGCGGCAGTATTCTACTCGCAGCGCCCTTTTATCGCAAGACAGAGAGCGCTATGCAGGATACTCAACCACCAGGCGGCGAGGGGCGACACGACCTTCATCGTCCATCTCCCCCATGCCAATAAACTTGCCGTCATCGCCTTCCGTCACGCGTACCAGCCCTTCCAGCGGCGCGCCTGATGTCCGTACCGGGTTACCATTTTTAAAGTAAACCGAGGATGTTAAAGGCAAATTAACAACAGGATAGTCCGATGCCGGACTGTCCATTGGCATCAACAAAGGATCAAGCAACTGAGCCGCCGGAATGTTCTGCTGTTCTGCCTGTTCGACCAGCTCACGCAGGTGTTCCAGCGTGACCATACGATCCACCGGATACTTGCTGACCGTCAAACGACGCAGATACGTGACGTGCGCGCCGCAGCCCAGCTTCTCACCGAGATCGTCAACGATGGTACGAATATAGGTGCCTTTGGAGCAGTGAACTTCCAGCTCCAGTTCGTTACCCTCGTGACGGATAAACAGCAGCTCATAGACGGTAATCGGGCGCGCTTCACGCGGCACTTCAATGCCCTGACGCGCATATTCGTACAGCTTCTTACCCTGATACTTCAGCGCCGAATACATCGACGGAATCTGCTCGATATCGCCGCGGAAAGTCTCCAGCGCGCTCGCCAGTTGTTCTGCGGTGAAGGTTACCGGACGCTCCTGCACGATCTGCCCATCGGCATCGGAAGTGTCAGTACGCTGGCCCAGACGGGCAACCACGCGATAGCGTTTGTCAGAATCCAGCAAATACTGTGAAAACTTTGTCGCTTCACCAAGGCAGATAGGCAGCATGCCTGTCGCCAGCGGATCCAACGCGCCGGTATGTCCCGCGCGGTTGGCATTGTAGATGCGCTTTACTTTTTGCAGCACGTCATTGCTGGACATGCCCTGCGGCTTATCCAGCAGCAGGACACCATGAATATCGCGACCACGACGACGAGGACGACTCATCAGTCCTCCTTGCTGTCGTCCGCTGGGTTCACACGACGCTCATCGTCATGTTTCACCACGCTGGTCACCAGGTTGGACATGCGCATCCCTTCAACCAACGAGTTGTCGTAGAAGAAGGTCAGCTCAGGCACGATACGCAGACGCATTGCTTTACCCAGCAGAGAGCGGATAAAACCAGAGGCTTCCTGCAGTGCCTTAATGCCGTTTTTCACGGCAGCTTCGTCCTGATCGTTGAGGAAAGTCACGAATACTTTGGCATATGCCAGATCACGGGACATCTCAACACCCGATACGGTGGTCATCATACCAACACGCGGGTCTTTGATTTCGCGTTGCAGGATGAGTGCGATTTCTTTCTGCATCTCCTGCGCGACACGCTGCGGGCGACCAAATTCTTTCGCCATAATAAATTCTCCAGACAAAAAAGGGGCATTCAGCCCCTTTTGAAAATAATTCGGTGATTAGGCTGTAGGCCTGATAAGCGTAGCGCCATCAGGCATTACATTGCCGGATGTCGGCGTAAACGCCTTATCCGGCCTACACCCGAACAACCTTAAGCAATTGTACGTTTGATCTCGATGATCTCGAACACTTCGATCATATCGCCAACGCGAACGTCGTTGTAGTTCTTAACGCCGATACCACATTCCATACCGTTACGGACTTCGTTAACGTCATCTTTGAAGCGGCGCAGGGATTCCAGCTCGCCTTCATAGATAACCACGTTGTCGCGCAGTACGCGGATTGGGTTGTGACGTTTAATCGTGCCTTCGGTAACCATACAGCCTGCGATAGCGCCGAATTTCGGTGATTTGAACACATCACGAACTTCAGCCAGACCAATGATCTGCTGTTTCAGTTCCGGAGACAGCATGCCGCTCATCGCTGCTTTCACTTCGTCGATCAGATGATAGATGACGGAGTAGTAACGCAGATCCAAGCTTTCTGATTCGATAACTTTACGTGCAGAGGCATCAGCACGTACGTTGAAGCCAACCAGAATCGCGTTGGATGCCGCAGCCAGGGTCGCGTCGGTTTCGGTGATACCACCTACGCCAGAACCGATGATCTTCACTTTTACTTCGTCGGTAGACAGTTTCAGTAAAGAGTCGGAAATCGCTTCTACAGAACCCTGTACGTCAGCCTTCAGCACGATGTTCACTTCGTGAACTTCGCCTTCGGTCATGTTGGCGAACATGTTCTCAAGTTTAGATTTCTGCTGACGAGCCAGTTTAACTTCACGGAATTTGCCCTGACGGTACAGTGCAACTTCACGCGCTTTCTTCTCGTCACGAACGACGGTCACTTCATCACCGGCAGCCGGAACACCGGACAGACCGAGGATTTCCACTGGAATGGACGGACCTGCTTCCAGTACTTCCTGACCCAGTTCGTTACGCATCGCACGAACGCGGCCATATTCGAAGCCACACAGAACGATATCGCCCTTGTTCAGGGTACCTTCGCGAACCAGGACGGTAGCGACCGGGCCACGACCTTTATCCAGGAAGGATTCGATAACCGCACCGCTCGCCATACCTTTACGGATAGCTTTCAGTTCCAGTACTTCGGCCTGCAGCAGGATAGCATCCAGCAGTTCGTCGATACCGGTACCCGCTTTCGCAGAAACGTGAACGAACTGGCTCTCGCCGCCCCACTCTTCCGGCATGATTCCGTACTGGGACAGTTCGTTTTTAACGCGATCTGGATCCGCTTCCGGTTTATCGATTTTGTTGACTGCAACAACTACCGGCACACCTGCCGCTTTCGCGTGCTGGATAGCTTCGATAGTCTGCGGCATCACGCCGTCGTCTGCTGCAACAACCAGAACAACGATATCCGTTGCCTGAGCACCACGAGCACGCATGGAGGTAAACGCGGCGTGACCCGGGGTGTCCAGGAAGGTGATCATACCGTTGTCAGTTTCAACGTGGTACGCACCGATGTGCTGAGTAATGCCGCCCGCTTCGCCAGAGGCCACTTTCGTTGAACGAATGTAGTCCAGCAGAGACGTTTTACCGTGGTCAACGTGACCCATGATGGTCACTACCGGTGCACGCGGTTCAGCCGCAGCGCCGGTGTCACGGTCGCTCATTACTGCTTCTTCCAGCTCGTTTTCACGACGCAGGATAACTTTGTGGCCCATCTCTTCGGCAACCAGCTGTGCGGTTTCCTGGTCGATGACCTGGTTGATGGTCGCCATTGCGCCCAGTTTCATCATCGCTTTGATGACCTGAGAACCTTTGACCGCCATCTTGTTCGCCAGATCGCCAACGGTGATGGTTTCGCCGATCACAACGTCACGGTTAACGGCCTGAGCTGGCTTCTGGAAGCCCTGCTGCAGAGCGGAACCTTTACGCTGCTTGCCGCCTTTACCACCGCGAACCGCTGCACGTGCTTCTTCACGGTCAGCTTTAGATTCAGCGTGTTTATTGCCTTTCTTCGCCGGACGCGCGGCTTTAGTGCTGCGAGTACGACCACGACCGCCTTCAACTTCACGATCGTTCTCGTCTTCAGCCTGGCGAGCATGCTGAGAGGTGGTGACGTGATAATCACTGGTGTCTTCGACAGGTTCAGCGTTATTCACACCATTTTTCTCGTTTTCTTCCGCCATACGGCGAGCTTCTTCCGCTACGCGGCGCGCTTCTTCTTCAAGCTTGCGACGTGCTTCTTCTTCCGCTTTACGCTTCAGTTCTGCGGCTTCATTTTCACGGCGGGCTTTTTCGGCCTGGGCGGTTTTAGTCATATCGTCGGTCTGTTGATTGCTCACTTTGTCTTTTTCCGCAGCTTCACGTTTCGCTTTATCAGCGGCTTCACGCTTAGCTTGTTCTGCGGCCTCACGTTCGGCTTTTTGTTGCGCCTCGCGTTTGGCAGCTTCTTCTGCCTCACGACGGGCTTGCTCTTCCGCTTCACGCTGCGCCTGCTCTTCCGCGGCAAGGCGTTCAGCCTCTTGCGGATCGCGTTTCACAAAGGTGCGTGTCTTGCGGACTTCGATTTGTACCGATTTGCTTTTTCCACCGGTACCTGGAATATTGAGAGTACTGCGCGTTTTACGCTGCAATGTCAACTTATCCGGCGCTGAGCCGTTTTCACGGTTCAAATGCGCCAGTAAGGTTTGTTTCTCTTGTGCGGACACAGAGTCGTCAGCAGACTTCGGGATACCGGCATCAGCAAATTGCTGTACCAGGCGATCTACGGAAGTCTGTATCTCTGCAGCCAGCGTTTTTACGGTTACATCTGTCATACTGTTCCTTCCTGCTACAGTTTATTACGCTTCGTCGCCGAACCAGCAAATATTACGGGCAGCCATAATCAGCTCACCGGCTTTTTCGTCGGTCAACCCTTCGATATCAGCCAGATCATCAATGCCCTGTTCAGCGAGATCTTCCAGCGTACAAACACCACGGGCCGCCAGTTTGAAGGCCATCTCACGATCCAATCCTTCCAGATTCAGCAGATCGTCAGCCGGTTTGTTATCACCGAGGCTTTCTTCCTGGGCCAGTGCCAGAGTGGTCAGTGCGTTTTTAGCACGCTCGCGCAGCGCTTCAACGGTCTGTTCATCCAGGCCGTCAATTTCCAGCAGTTCTTTCATTGGCACGTAGGCCAGTTCTTCCAGCGTCGCAAAACCTTCTTCCACCAGAACAGTCGCGAAATCTTCATCGATATCGAGATATTTGGTGAAGGTATCGATGGCTGCATGTGCTTCAGCCTGATGCTTCGCTTGCAGGTCATCAACGGTCATCACGTTGAGTTCCCAACCGCTCAGTTGTGAAGCCAGGCGGACGTTCTGACCATTACGTCCAATCGCCTGAGCCAGGTTACCGGCTTCAACCGCGATATCCATGGTGTGTTTGTCTTCATCCACCACGATAGAAGCGACGTCTGCTGGCGCCATTGCGTTAATCACGAACTGCGCCGGGTTATCATCCCACAGGACGATATCGATACGCTCGCCGCCCAGTTCGGTAGAAACCGCCTGAACGCGCGCACCGCGCATACCAACACAGGCGCCGACCGGATCAATACGCTTGTCGTTGGTCTTAACGGCGATTTTCGCACGCGATCCCGGATCGCGAGCAGCCGCTTTAATTTCGATAACTTCTTCGCCGATTTCCGGCACTTCAATGCGGAACAGCTCAATCAGCATTTCCGGCTTGGAACGGGTTACGAACAGCTGTGCACCGCGCGCTTCCGGGCGAACTGAGTACAGAACACCACGAATACGGTCACCAGGACGGAAGTTTTCACGCGGCAGCATGTCTTCACGCAGGATCACAGCTTCAGCATTGCTGCCCAGATCCAGTGAAATGTTGTCGCGGTTTACTTTCTTCACCACACCGGTGACGATTTCGCCTTCATGTTCGCGGAACTGATCAACAACCATTGCGCGTTCAGCTTCACGTACTTTCTGTACGATAACCTGCTTCGCGGTCTGGGTAGTGATACGGTCAAAGGTGACAGATTCAATCTGATCTTCAACATATTCGCCCACGTTCAGACTTTCGTCTTCGAAGCGTGCCGCTTCCAGCGTAATTTCTTTGGTCGGCTGAGTAACTTCTTCTACGATTACCCAACGACGGAAGGTATCGAAATCACCGCTTTTACGATCGATTTCTACGCGAACGTCGATCTCTTGCTCATATTTTTTCTTTGTTGCTGTAGCCAGCGCACTTTCCAGCGCTTCAAAAATTTTCTCGCGTGGCAGCGCTTTTTCGTTGGATACGGCTTCAACAACAGCCAAAATTTCTTTGTTCATCGCGGGCTTTTCACCTCAATCCAGACTGTTAAAAGTGGGGAACCAGGTTCGCCTTCTGGATATTACTCAGCGCGAACACTTCATCTTTGCCTTCGACTGTGACCGTGATCATCTCACCGTCCACCGCTTTGATAACGCCCTGCCATTTACGACGGTTTTGTACCGCCATACGAAGAACCAGCGTGACTTCTTCACCCAGGAAACGCACGTAGTGTTCAGCTGTGAACAGAGGACGGTCGAGACCCGGAGAGGAGACTTCCAGGTTATAGGCAACGGTGATTGGGTCTTCGACATCCATCACGGCGCTTACCTGATGGCTCACATCAGCACAATCATCAACATTGATGCCATCTTCACTATCAATATAGATGCGCAGTGTGGATGTGCGACCACGAATAAATTCGATGCCGACCAGTTCGTAGCCCAGGGCTTCAACTGGCGCTGTAATCATCTCTGTTAATTTTTGCTCTAATGTGGACAAGCCCACCCCCAAGACATAAAAAAAGGGCCTAAAGCCCAGTTATTCTGTAGTCAGATAACAAAAAACCCCGATAAATCGGGGCTTTAGATAACTGAACCCTATAACCGCACCTGCGGTTCGGAGAACCTTCCGAAAGAATTTTTTTCAAATCCAGCTACGAAGGCCTAAGTCTTCACAGTATATTTGAAAAAGAACTCTAAGGGAAAGTGGTTGCGGGGGCCGGATTTGAACCGACGACCTTCGGGTTATGAGCCCGACGAGCTACCAGGCTGCTCCACCCCGCGCCTGAAACGTGGCAAATTTTACTCGTTTTGGGTAAAAAATGCAAATACTGCTGGGATTTGGTACCGAGACGGGACGTAAAATCTGCGCACAGTATATTGATTCACTATGCGTTATGTCAACCTTGTTACGACTATGCAAATCAATGAATGCTGCCCAGCGCTAGCCCAGCAAGATAAATATGCCGCCCACGCCGTTATTTAACGAAATTATCACTAAACTCTTCCTGTCATCCAGAAAAGATGATTAAATGAAAACTCATTTATTTTGCATAAAAATGCAATTAGTATAATAAGCCGACCTCTTCACCAGTCTATCAAGCAGGGTTTTATTTTATGACGACGATTCTCAAGCATCTCCCGGTAGGTCAACGTATTGGTATCGCTTTTTCCGGCGGCCTGGACACCAGCGCAGCACTGCTGTGGATGCGACAAAAAGGGGCTGTCCCATATGCATATACTGCGAATTTGGGCCAGCCGGATGAGGATGACTATGACGCCATTCCTCGCCGTGCAATGGAATATGGTGCTGAGAATGCTCGCCTGGTAGATTGCCGTAAGCAGCTGGTTGCCGAAGGGATCGCTGCCATTCAGTGCGGTGCATTCCACAACACCACCGGCGGACTGACCTATTTCAATACCACCCCGCTGGGCCGTGCCGTGACCGGCACCATGCTGGTTGCCGCCATGAAAGAAGATGGCGTAAATATCTGGGGTGACGGTAGCACCTATAAAGGTAACGATATTGAACGTTTCTATCGTTACGGTCTGCTGACCAACGCCGAACTGCAGATTTACAAACCATGGCTGGATACCGATTTTATCGATGAACTCGGCGGTCGCCATGAGATGTCCGAATTTATGATTGCCTGTGGTTTCGACTACAAGATGTCCGTTGAGAAAGCGTACTCAACAGACTCCAATATGCTCGGCGCGACTCACGAAGCAAAAGATCTGGAATTCCTGAACTCCAGCGTCAAAATCGTTAACCCGATTATGGGCGTGAAGTTCTGGGATGAGAGCGTGAAGATCCCGGCAGAAGAAGTGACCGTGCGTTTTGAACAGGGTCATCCGGTTGCTCTGAACGGTAAAACCTTCAGCGACGACGTTGAGATGATGCTGGAAGCCAACCGTATCGGCGGCCGTCACGGTCTGGGTATGAGCGATCAGATTGAAAACCGTATCATTGAAGCGAAGAGCCGTGGCATCTACGAAGCCCCGGGGATGGCATTGCTGCATATCGCCTACGAGCGTCTGCTGACCGGTATTCACAACGAGGATACCATCGAGCAGTATCACGCGCACGGTCGCCAGCTGGGTCGTCTGCTGTATCAGGGCCGCTGGTTCGACTCTCAGGCGCTGATGCTGCGTGACGGTCTGCAGCGTTGGGTCGCCAGCCAGATTACCGGCGAAGTCACGCTGGAACTGCGCCGCGGCAACGACTACTCGATCCTCAATACCGTGTCCGACAACCTGACTTATAAGGCTGAGCGTCTGACCATGGAGAAAGGCGAGTCAGTATTCTCACCTGACGATCGTATCGGTCAGTTGACCATGCGTAATCTGGATATCACCGATACCCGCGAGAAGCTGTTCGGCTATGCGCAGTCTGGCCTGCTGACAGCCTCTTCCGCAACCGGCCTGCCGCAGGTTGAGAATCTGGAAAATAAGGCGAAGTAAAGATTCACTATCTTAAGGCCGCGAAAGCGGCCTTTTTTATGCGCGGAATATAGGATGTCTGTAGGCCTGATAAGCGTAGCGCCATCAGGCGTTGTAATAATGTCGAATGGCGGCGTTAACGCCTTATCCGACCTACAGGATAGCCATAAATAACAGACGAAAAAAAAGACGCTTTGCAGCGTCTTTTTTTTTGGAATTTGGTACCGAGGATGGGACTCGAACCCACAAGCCCGTTAGGGCACTACCACCTCAAGGTAGCGTGTCTACCAATTCCACCACCTCGGTACAGAATACTTAGCGTGGGATATCGCTGGTCGGCTGAGCCGGAGCAGCTGGCTGAGTTTGCTCGGTTTTCGCCGGTGCGCTCAGATTTTCCCACTCACTTCCTTTATTGGTCTTATTGCTGTTCATGTTACCCAGCACCAGACTGATAATGAAGAACAAGGTTCCCAATACAGCTGTCATACGGGTCATGAAGTTACCAGAACCACTTGAACCAAACAGAGTACCAGAAGCGCCTGCGCCAAAAGAGGCTCCCATATCAGCGCCTTTGCCTTGCTGCAGCATGATCAAGCCTACCAGGCCAATTGCCACAATAAGGAAAACTACTAAAAGAGCTTCGTGCATAATCAACCTGTTCCTTGCGGAGTTGCCGCGTACAATGCTTCGACCATTAAAGCGGGAATATTTACTGTTTCCCACTGAAGCGGGTGTGAATACTAACCAAAGCGAATAACCTTCGCAAGGGCAATTTGTTAGCATTGTATCAACTGCGGAAAAAATCGCCATATCAATCAAAAACGCAGCAATTTCTCCCAGCATCTCTGCATGACTGCGCGTTGATCGTCAAGGTTAGCCCATACCACAACGGGGATTTCACAAATCAGGTCTGTATTTTCTGGCCAGCAGTGAATAATTTGCTGATTCACCAACTCTTCCGCCACCATCGATTCAGGTAACCAGGCCATTCCCATATGGCGCAGTACCATTTCTCGTATCGTTTCGCTTAAACCACTCTCAAATACTTTTTTTAGCCGTGGGCGGACGCGTTGTTCTGCCGACTCAATAATACGTCTGACAAAGGTGTAGTCGCTGTAGCATAGCCACGGAATCGGAGCATGCGGATCATTAAGCGCATCAGCCAACTGGGCTGAAATAACCGGTATAAATCGCTCATACCGCCATAGTGAACGTTTTAACCCTCCGGCGATCTCCAGCCCCGGCTGGGCAGACGGTAAATCGTAGGTCACCAGTAAATCAATTTGCCGGTTCATCAGGGCATTGAAGTGGTTGTCTATCCCCTGGATACTGGCGTTGACCGTAAAGTTTAACTGCGGCTCACTCTGTCGCAGGTAGTTGATCATATCCGGCAGGATATTCACCGACAGCGTATGCAGGCTGACCATCACCAGCGTGTTATCCGTTGCTGGCGTCATCGCCGACAGCTCATGGCGTGCCTCTGTTAACGTGCTGAGAACGTGCCGGGCATAAGGTTCAAAGCGTTCACCATAGCGCGTCAGCGTGACAGGGGTCGTTGTCCGGTCAAACAAAGGTACGCCCAGCACCTCTTCCAGCGCCTTTATACGCCGACTCAACGCAGGTTGAGTAATATGCCGCTGCGCCGCGGCCTGAGAGTAGTTTCCATGCTGGCTCAAGGCCAGAAAATCTTCCAGCCACTTACAATCCACGTTGTGCTCTCCGCCATGCCATAACCGCATCCTCCAATAACAAATCGGTAATAGTCATAGTTATAGTAATGGCTTTATGGTGGGCATCATAACAACAATATTTCGTTTCACCTGCCGACTCTCACCCTCGACGTTTGACAGGACCGCTATGTTTACTTTATTGACCAATGCCCGTGTTTTTTCTCCTGAGGATTTAGGCCTCTGCTCCCTGCTCATTCATGCCGACCGAATTGTGGCGGTAGAAAAAGATATTTCGCTCTTTGATGGCGTCAAAGAGGTCATCGATTGTCGGGGTAAATGGGTTATCCCTGGTATCATCGATCAGCATGTCCATCTTACCGGTGGCGGCGGGGAAGCCGGGTTTGCCAGTCGGACGCCAGCCGTCAAGCTGCGCGATCTGATTCAGGCAGGTATTACCACGGTGGTTGGTGTGTTAGGCACCGATGCCATTTCTCGTTCACCCAAAGATCTCTACGCTAAAATGCAGTCTCTCAACCTTGAGGGATTACGCGCGTTTATGCACACGGGAGCCTACGCCGTTCCCAGCCCAACTATTACGCGATCCATCCGCGATGATATGGCCTTCATTCCGGCAATTCTTGGTGTAAAAATCGCCCTCGCCGATCACCGCGGTTCTTACCCCTCTTTCCAGGAGTTGCTGAGGATAGTGAGCGATATTCGCGTCGCTTCCCTGCTGGCTGGGAAAAAGGGCTTGCTGCATGTGCACCTGGGGAATCTGCCGGAAGGGATGTCGCAACTTATTGAGCTGTGTGATGCGGGTATTCCGATTCACCATATTTCACCGACGCATGTTGCGAGAACTGAACCCTTGTTCGAACAGGCGATTGCTTTCGCCCATCGCGGCGGCCATATCGACGTTACGTCTGGCGGCAGCCGCTTTACACCTCAGGAACAGGCGATCCTCCACGCCCTGGAAGCGCAGGTTCCGGCGGATCGCATCACGATCAGTTCTGACGGCAATGGCAGCGTTCCGCGCTTTAACGCTCAGGGTATCGTTGAAGGTTTAAGCGCGGCACCGGTCGCAGGCAATCTTAACCTGCTTCCTCGCCTGATTGATGTCGGGATTCCGGTGTCACAGGCCATCGCGATGCTGACGGCAAACGTTGCGCGCTCGCTGGGTATTTCCGGGGGCGTGCTCTGCGCCGGAGAACGTGCTGATATCTGTGTACTCAATGATGACCTCTCGCTGGCCCATCTGTTTGCCGCGGGTAAACCGTTGCTGCGGGATGGCGAGTGCCTGGTTACCGGCAACTTCGAGTAAGGGGGCAAGAATGTCATTGCTACTGGCGCTAATCGCCATCATTTTTGCCGGACGTCTGATCCTCAAAAAATATCACCCCCAGTCGGTACTGTTATTGACCGGGATTGTGCTGTTGCTTATCGCGCATTTTAGCGGAATGACCCCACTCAGTGGCCTGGTGAAAAAGAGCACCGGATTTGGCCCCTTTGACGCCTTTGAGTTTATTCGCGATACCCTGAGCGTGCGTCTCGGCGGCCTCGGGCTGCAAATTATGTTGATTGGTGGCTTCGCTACCTATATGTCGGCCATTGGCGCAAGCCAGGTGCTGGTTCGGGTGACTTCTCGTCCGTTGCAGCGTCTGAACTCGCCTTATCTGCTGTTGGGACTGGCGCTGCTGCTGGGTCAATTCCTGTCGCTGTTTATCAGCAGCGCTACCGGACTGGGCCTGTTGCTAATGGCGACGCTTTACCCACTGCTGACCCGACTGGGCTGCAGTCGCGCCGCCGTTGCCGCCGTTATCGCCAGTACCTGTGCGGTTGAGTTTGGTCCCGGTTCCGGCAACTCAGTTCTCGCCGCCAAAACCGCAGGTATCGAGGTCGTGAACTATTTCGTGCAGGATCAGTTGCCGATCGTTGTCCCCGTTATCCTTTTCATCGCGCTGCTGCATATTGTTGTGCAACGCTTTTTCGACCATCGGGAAAGTGGCGACAATGCAGCTCAGCAAATGCAGACATTAACGTCGACCGAAGAAGCCGACGCCCCGATCGGCTGGCTGTTTTTACCCATGCTGCCGCTGGTGTTGATGCTGGTGTGCAGCGATTTAGTGTTCAGCTCGCTCAAAATTACGCTGGATACCGCCGTACTGATAAGCCTCGCTATTACGCTGGTTTGTGAGTACTGCCGTCATCGCAAGGCGCGCGAGGTGATGGCTGGCGTACAAAAGGTTTTCGACAGCATGGGCAGCGTTTTTGCCACCGTCGTGACGCTGATTATCGCCGGTGAAGTTTTTTCCGCCGGACTGAAAGCCATTGGTGCCGTTGACGCACTGTTGTCACTTTCCGGTGAATTTGGCCTCAGCGCCGCCTCTATTATCCTGCTGATGACCCTGATCACCTTCGCAATTTCAGCGCTGATGGGCTCCGGGAATGCGGCATTTTTCTCCTTCGCACCCATGGTGCCGGACATCAGCCGTCATATCGGTAGCGATATCGCTGTCATGATGTTGCCTATCCAGATCTCGGCGGGTATTGGTCGTACGCTATCGCCCATCGCCGGCGTAATCATTGCTATCGCAGGGATTGCAGGTGTCTCGCCTGTGGATATTGTTAAGCGTACCGCGATTCCGATGCTGGGCGGTTGGCTACTGATGATTACGTTAACCTTTGCCCGGTCTGGGCATCTGCTGGCGGTTCTGCCGTGGCTGGCAGTCCTTGTGCTACTGATGGTCGGTGGTTACTTCTGGCAGCGCCGACGTAAACGGCAGCTTGCCGTACAGTAAAAAAAGCCGGAGTCTCAGACTCCGGCTTTCACTTTCTTCGGAATTACGCCGCTTTCACAGCATCGGCAATACGGTGGGCGAATTCAGTCACCTGCGCTTCGTCTTCACCTTCAACCATCACACGAATTAACGGTTCGGTACCAGACTTACGCAGCAGTACGCGTCCACGGTTACCCAGCGCCGCTTCCACTTCCGCCATCACCGCTTTCACGTTTTCATGTTCCAGTGGATCGCCGCTACCTGCTGTGTATCGTACGTTAACCAGCAGCTGTGGGAACATTTTCATGCCGCTGCACAGGTCGTGCAGGCTCATATGGTTGCGTACCATCGCCGCCAGCACCTGCAGACCCGCCACGATACCGTCACCAGTGGTGGTTTTGTCCAGCAGGATCACATGACCTGAGTTTTCGGCACCGATACGCCAGCCTTTTTCCTGCATTTTTTCCAGCACATAGCGGTCGCCAACTTTTGCACGGGCAAACGGAATACCCAACTGTTTCAGCGCCAGCTCGAGGCCCATGTTGCTCATCAGCGTACCTACCGCGCCACCGCGCAGCTGACCCTGACGCAGGGCTTCACGGGCGATGATGTACATGATCTGATCGCCATCGACCTTATTACCTTCGTGGTCAACCATAATGACACGGTCGCCATCGCCATCCAGCGCAATACCCAGATCGGCTTTTTCCGCAATCACGCGCGCCTGCAGAGCACGGACGTCGGTGGCGCCGACTTCTTCATTGATATTCACACCGTTTGGCTCACAGCCAATGGCAATCACGTTTGCACCCAGTTCACGCAGTACATTTGGCGCAATGTGGTACGTCGCACCGTTAGCGCAATCCACCACAATTTTAAGCTCATTCAGACTCAGTTCGTTCGGGAAGGTGCCTTTGCAAAACTCGATATAGCGACCGGCAGCATCAACGATACGCGTGGCTTTACCCAGTTCAGCGGAATCCACGCAGGTGATCGCTTTTTCCATCTCGGCTTCAATGGCTTCTTCCACTGCATCCGGCAGTTTAGTCCCGTCGGTAGAGAAGAATTTAATCCCGTTGTCATAGTACGGGTTGTGCGAAGCGGAGATAACAATCCCGGCCTCAGCACGGAAGGCGCGCGTCAGATATGCAACGGCGGGTGTTGGCATTGGCCCTGTGAATGAGGCTGAGAGTCCGGCGGCAGCCAGGCCCGCTTCCAGCGCAGACTCCAGCATATAGCCGGAAATACGCGTATCTTTACCGATAATAATTTTACGTGAACCATGACGAGCAAGCACTTTCCCTGCAGCCCAGCCCAGCTTGAGCACAAAGTCAGGAGTAATTGGGGCATCGCCTACGCGACCGCGGATCCCATCAGTGCCAAAATATTTACGATTACTCATAGCGTTTTTTTTCCTTTGCAGACAATGTGGCTTCCACCACACGCATCGCTTCTACGGTTTCTTTGACGTCATGGACACGAACGATCTGCGCCCCCTGCATTGCGGCAATCACCGCGCACGCAAGGCTACCGCTCAGGCGTTCAGATGGCCCCACATTCAGTAACTGGCCAACCATTGATTTTCGTGACATCCCAACCAGCAATGGCAGATTAAAATGATGAAACTCAGACAAACGTGCCAGTAATGTGTAGTTGTGAGTGAGATTTTTACCGAATCCGAATCCGGGGTCGAGCAACAATTTATCTTTTGTGATTCCAGCCCGCTCGCAACGTGCTATTTGCTCAACAAAGTAATGGTTTACCTCAGCAAAAACATCCTCATACTTTGGCGCTTCCTGCATGGTTTTCGGCTGCCCCTGCATATGCATCAGGCAAACCGGTAATCCGGTCTCCGCTGCGGCTTCCAGCGCTCCAGGCTCCGAGAGTGAGCGAATATCATTGATGATATGCGCGCCAACTCTGGCGCATTCGCGAATCACTTCGGGTTTTGAGGTATCGACCGAAATCCACACTTCAAAACGCTGAGCAATCGCCTCGACCACTGGGATCACTCGCTGCAACTCTTCTTCCACACTCACATCAGCCGCGCCCGGACGAGTGGACTCACCGCCCACATCAATGATAGTCGCCCCGGCGTTAATCATCAGGTTTGCGTGTTTTACCGCCTCAACCAGAGAGTTGTGCGCTCCACCATCGGAAAATGAGTCTGGCGTGACGTTCAAAATCCCCATGACGTGCGGATGGCTGAGATCCAGTGAAGAACCCTGAGCAAAGAGTTTCATAGTTTTATCCCTGGTAAAATCTTGAATATGCAGATAAGAAAAACCCCGGAGCAAGCCCCAGGGTTTTCAATTAAAACACGGTCATCATCAACGATAACTTATTTGTCGCCCAGTTGCTCTGACATAGTGCCAGAGTCCGGCGCACGCGGTTCATCAACCGGACGCGGTGCACTCGGCTTACCGGTGCTACCAGAGTTGTTGTTAGAAGAACCCGGTTCTTCCCAACCCGCTGGCGGACGTACGTCGCGGCGAGCCATTAGATCGTCAATCTGCGGCGCATCGATGGTCTCATATTTCATGAGCGCATCTTTCATTGAGTGCAGAATGTCCATGTTTTCGTTCAGCAAACGACGTGCACGGTCATAGTTACGCTCAATCAGCAGCTTAACTTCCTGATCGATAATGCGAGCGGTTTCATCGGACATGTGTTTCGCTTTCGCCACAGAACGTCCCAGGAACACTTCGCCTTCTTCTTCAGCGTACAGCAACGGACCGAGTTTATCGGAGAAGCCCCACTGAGTAACCATGTTACGCGCCAGGTTAGTCGCGACTTTAATGTCGTTCGACGCACCGGTAGAAACATGTTCAGCACCGTAGATGATCTCTTCCGCCAGACGGCCACCGTACAGTGTGGAGATCTGACTTTCCAGTTTCTGACGGCTGGCGCTGATTGCGTCGCCTTCAGGCAGGAAGAAGGTCACACCCAGCGCACGACCGCGCGGGATAATCGTTACTTTGTGCACCGGATCGTGTTCCGGTACCAGGCGACCGATAATCGCGTGGCCAGCTTCGTGATACGCGGTAGATTCTTTCTGCGCTTCCGTCATCACCATGGAGCGACGTTCCGCACCCATCATGATTTTGTCTTTCGCTTTTTCGAACTCAACCATCGACACTACGCGCTTGTTGCCACGAGCAGCAAACAGCGCCGCTTCGTTCACCAGGTTCGCGAGGTCCGCACCGGAGAAGCCAGGCGTGCCACGTGCAATGATTGCCGCATCGATATCCGGAGACAGCGGTACGCGACGCATATGCACTTTCAGGATCTGTTCACGACCGCGAACGTCTGGCAGACCAACCACAACCTGACGGTCGAAACGGCCTGGACGCAGCAGCGCAGGGTCAAGCACATCCGGACGGTTAGTTGCTGCGATAACGATAATACCTTCATTACCTTCGAAGCCGTCCATCTCAACCAGCATCTGGTTCAGCGTCTGTTCACGTTCATCGTGACCACCGCCCAGACCTGCGCCACGCTGGCGACCTACGGCGTCGATTTCATCGATGAAGATGATGCACGGTGCCGCTTTCTTGGCTTGTTCGAACATGTCACGCACACGAGATGCACCGACACCCACGAACATTTCCACGAAATCAGAACCGGAAATTGTGAAGAATGGAACCTTCGCTTCACCTGCGATAGCTTTCGCCAGCAGGGTTTTACCCGTACCCGGAGGACCAACCATCAGGACGCCTTTCGGGATTTTACCGCCCAGCTTCTGGAAACGGCTCGGTTCGCGCAGATACTCAACCAGCTCAGCGACTTCTTCTTTTGCTTCGTCACAACCCGCAACGTCAGCAAAAGTCGTTTTGATCTGATCTTCCGTCAGCATGCGCGCTTTGCTCTTGCCGAACGACATGGCACCTTTGCCACCACCGCCCTGCATCTGACGCATGAAGAAGATCCAGACACCAATCAGCAGCAGCATTGGGAACCAGGAAATGAAGATAGAAGCCAGCAGGCTCGGCTCTTCAGGTGGTTCGCCAACAACCTTGACGTTTTTGGTCAGCAGGTTATCAAGCAGCTTCGGATCGTTAACCGGGATGTAGGTCGTGTAACGGTTACTATCTTTCTTGGTAACGTTAATCTCACGTCCGTTGATCTTCGCTTCACGAACCTGGTCCTGATTGACCTCTTGCAGGAAGGTAGAGTAATCAACCTTACGGCCATTAGACTCGCTGGGCCCAAAGCTCTGGAATACTGACATCAGCACAACGGCAATGACCAGCCAGAGAATTAGGTTTTTCGCCATGTCACTCAAGGGATTAACCTCATATTACAACTGTGTTAAAAACAGCGTCAGGATACTCTATATCCAGTTTCTTTCAAACTTTCGTTTGAAATCTGCCGGTTATGGTTTACGCCCGGTCGCTACAATATACACTTCACGCGAACGGGCGCGAGAAGAGTCCGGCTTACGAACTTTGACCTTCGTAAACAGGGAGCGAATATCTCTTAGATACTCATCGAAGCCTTCGCCCTGGAACACCTTCACTACAAAACTACCACCTGGCGCTAATACATCACGAGCCATTCCAAGCGCCAGCTCTACCAGATACATGGCCCGGGGAATATCCACCGCCGGTGTTCCACACATATTTGGCGCCATATCAGACATGACAACTTGTACTTTACTGTCACCTACGCGTTCAAGTAACGCTTTCAGGACTAATTCATCACGAAAGTCGCCCTGAAGGAAGTCCACACCAACGATTGGATCCATAGGTAAAAGATCGCAAGCGATAATGCGGCCGGTGTTACCGATCTGCGTAACTGCATATTGCGACCAGCCACCGGGTGCAGCACCGAGATCAACTATCGTCATCCCTGGTTTAAAAATTTTGTCACTTTGCTGTATTTCATCAAGTTTAAACCAGGCACGGGAACGTAACCCCTTTTTCTGCGCCTGTTGAACATATTTATCGCTAAAGTGTTCCTGAAGCCAGCGACTCGAGCTGGCAGAACGCTTTTTACCTGTCATTTCACATTCCCAAAGGGCAGTTCATCGTAACCAATGGTGTAAATTTCTACACAGCTATTTGGTGATATATGGGAGATGGCGGTAGAATGACCCGTTTTCAATCCCAACGTAAGCAAAAATATACGATGAATCTGAGTACTAAACAAAAACAGCACCTGAAAGGTCTGGCACATCCGCTCAAGCCTGTAGTTATGCTTGGCAATAATGGTTTGACCGAAGGGGTACTGGCCGAGATTGAACAAGCGTTAGAGCACCATGAACTTATCAAGGTGAAAATCGCCTCGGAAGATCGCGATACTAAAACCTTGATCGTGGAAGCTATCGTACGCGAAACCGGCGCCTGCAATGTACAGGTCATCGGCAAAACGCTGGTACTGTATCGCCCGACTAAAGAACGTAAAATCTCGCTGCCACGCTAAGAATATCCCAAAGTTGCACACGAAGTTTGTGTAAAACGCGGGGTTTTCCGCTAGCAGGAGAGCAAAATGCCACGCTCTCTTCGTTGATAAAAGGCCGCTATGCGGCCTTTTTCCTTTCTTTACAATGTATCAACATCTTAACCAAGATGCGAATTACAGGTATTCTACCTTCGTCACTTCATATTCCACTTCGCCGCCCGGCGTTTTGATAACTACGACGTCATCCTGCTCTTTACCGATCAGGCCACGAGCGATAGGCGAGTTCACTGAAATCAGGTTCTGTTTAAAATCGGCTTCATCATCGCCGACAATACGCCAGGTCTGCTCTTCATCGTTATCGAGATTCAGAACGGTAACCGTCGCACCGAAAACAACGCGGCCATTGTTCGGCATTTTAGTAACGTCGATTACCTGCGCGTTGGACAGTTTAGCTTCGATATCTTTAATGCGTCCTTCGCAGAAACCCTGCTGTTCGCGCGCCGCGTGATACTCCGCGTTCTCTTTCAGGTCACCGTGCTCACGCGCTTCAGCGATAGCGGCAATAATTTCAGGACGGCGCACAGATTTCAGAAAATCCAGCTCTTCGCGCAGTTTTTCAGCACCACGTAAGGTCATCGGGATAGCTTGCATTTGTTATACCTCTTGAACATTCCTGTAGGGGGTAGTTGCTCTCACCCCGGCTGCTAAGCCCACCCTGGCGTGTGTCATGCCAGAGTCAGAAGCAAAAAAATACCGACCCGGGGCTCAAGGTCCCAGGTCAGCTACAATTCTCTATTTGATGATCATTTTACCCTGGAGTTCCTTATGGGTCATCGTTTACTTTTTGGGGCGTTGCGCCGTAGTATGACGGCCTGTTTCCAGGTTGTTAGCGCGAGATTATGCGATTTTCCAGATTTACCATCGGATTGACTGCCAGTATAGCGTTCAGCGTTCAGGCTGCGAACGTCGACGAGTATATCAATCAGCTCCCTGCCGGGGCCAACCTCGCCCTTATGGTACAGAAGGTTGGCGCACCTGCACCCGCTATTGATTTTCATAGCCAGCAGATGGCGCTGCCCGCCAGTACCCAGAAAGTAATCACCGCGCTGGCGGCATTGATTCAGCTCGGGCCTGACTTTCGTTTTACCACCACGCTTGAGACCAAAGGCAGCGTGGAAGGCGGCGTATTGAAGGGTGACTTAGTGGCACGATTTGGTGCCGATCCGACGCTAAAACGCCAGGATATTCGCAATATGGTGGCAACCCTGAAAAAATCAGGTGTGACGCAAATTGCCGGGAATGTCCTGATCGACACCTCTATTTTTGCCAGTCATGATAAAGCGCCCGGTTGGCCCTGGAACGACATGACGCAGTGTTTTAGCGCACCGCCCGCAGCGGCTATTGTCGATAGAAACTGTTTCTCGGTTTCACTCTACAGCGCGCAAAAACCCAACGATCTCGCCTTTATTCGCGTGGCATCTTATTACCCGGTCACCATGTTCAGTCAGGTGCGTACTCTCGCCCGAGGTTCTGCGGAAGCGCAATATTGTGAACTGGATGTAGTTCCCGGCGATCTCAACCGCTATACGCTGACCGGATGCCTGCCACAACGTGCCGATCCGCTGCCGCTGGCGTTCGCCATTCAGGACGGTGCCAGCTATGCCGGGGCAATTATCAAAGATGAGCTAAAACAAGCAGGTATCACCTACAGCGGTACACTGCTGCGCCAGACGTTGGTCAACGAACCAGGAACGGTGGTCGCCAGTAAACAGTCTGCGCCGCTACATGACCTGCTTAAGATTATGCTGAAAAAATCGGACAACATGATTGCCGATACCGTTTTCCGTATGATTGGTCATGCCCGATTTAACGTGCCGGGCACCTGGCGGGCGGGTTCTGACGCCGTGCGCCAGATTTTGCGTCAGCAGGCAGGCGTCGATATCGGCAACACTATTATTGCCGACGGTTCTGGCCTCTCCCGCCATAACCTGATTGCCCCAGCGACCATGATGCAGGTGCTGCAATATATCGCTCAACACGATAACGAGCTGAACTTTATCACTATGCTGCCACTGGCGGGCCACGACGGCTCTCTGCAATACCGTGCGGGTCTGCATCAGGCTGGTGTGGATGGCAAAGTATCGGCGAAGACAGGCTCGCTGCAGGGGGTTTATAACCTCGCAGGTTTCATCACCACGGCAAGCGGCCAACGCATGGCATTCGTGCAGTATTTATCTGGTTATGCGGTAGAGCCAGCTGACCAGCGTAATCGCCGTATTCCGTTGGTGCGCTTCGAGAGCCGGTTGTACAAGGATATTTATCAGAACAACTGAGTGCATTATTGCCGGATGTCGACGCTAACGCGTCTTATCCGGCCTACGATATGATGCCGTCCGTAGGCCGGATAAGCGCTAGCGCCATCCGGCGACGAGATTAACGCTTGTAGATGAACTCAACGCCTTCTTCGTCGTCTTCGTCCCAATCGTCATCCCAGTCATCTTCCGCTTCGTCTTCGACTTCAGCGAGCTGCTGGCGGTGATAATCATCCCACATGAACTCAACTTTCTCTGGCTGTTTCGCTTCTTCAGCCTGAACAATCGGGTTCTCGATGATAAAGGTCATCACATCCCAGCAGAGATCTTTCACGCCCAGCTGGCTGGCGGCAGAGATCAGGTAATATTTACCTTCCCAACCCAACGCTTCGGCGATCGCTTTCGCTTTCTCTTCCGCTTCAGCCTTGTCCATCAAATCAATTTTGTTGAACACTAACCAGCGCGGTTTAGATGCCAAATCCTGACTGTATTTTTCCAGTTCGCCAATAATGATACGGGCGTTTTCAACTGGATCAGAGCCATCAATCGGATCGATATCGATGAGGTGAAGCAGTACACGGCAACGTTCCAGGTGTTTCAGGAAGCGGATGCCCAGGCCTGCGCCTTCAGCCGCGCCTTCAATCAGTCCCGGAATGTCGGCAACCACGAAGCTCTTTTCGTTGTCCATACGCACCACGCCCAGGCTCGGCACCAGGGTGGTAAACGGATAATCAGCGACTTTCGGCTTCGCCGCGGACACCGCACGGATAAAGGTCGATTTCCCAGCGTTTGGCATGCCCAGCATACCCACGTCCGCCAGCAGCATCAGCTCCAGCATCAGATCGCGCTTATCACCCGGCGTACCCATTGTTTTCTGACGCGGAGTACGGTTAACCGAGGATTTGAAACGGGTGTTGCCCAGACCGTGCCAGCCACCTTTAGCGACCATCAGACGCTGACCATGTTTGGTCATGTCGCCCATGGTTTCGCCCGTGCCCTGATCGATAACACGCGTACCAACAGGTACTTTAATGGTAACGTCTTTGCCACGCTTACCGGTGCAATCACGGCTCGCGCCATTCTGACCACGTTCCGCACGGAATGATTTTTCAAAACGGTAATCGATCAGCGTGTTCAGGTTTTCGTCGGCTTCCAGCCAAACGTCACCACCGTCACCACCATCACCACCGTCCGGACCGCCTTTTGGGATGTACTTTTCGCGGCGGAAGCTGACGCAACCATTACCGCCATCACCTGCAACGACCAGAATCGATGCTTCATCAACAAACTTCATTTTACTCTCCGTAAATCATTCGCCTGAGCGGGGTTGCGAAACCACCGTTTCATGCTTACGTAAACCGCCCCAAATTCGATGACCAATGGCGGAATACATCGCGCCCGCAACCACGATAAACGCACCGAGATAACCTAATAGGTTTAGCATCGGTCTGGCGAAGAAATCGGGCCAGGCCAGTGATAATAAATCTGAAAATAACAACGTAAACAGCGGTGTGAGCGTGATAAGAGCGCTCACCTGCGCCGCCTGCCAACGCGCCATCGCTTCCGCGAGAGCGCCATATCCTACCAGCGTATTCAGGCCGCAGAATACCAGGCATGCCAGCTGCCAGTCGCTGAGCTGCGTGATGACACCGGGTTTAGCCAGCGGCAACAACGCAATCGTACATAAAGTGTACAGTAAAAACAGGATCTGCGGTGATGCCAGGCGGCGCAATAACACCTTTTGCGCGACCCCATAACTCACCCAGACCATCGCCGCACCGACACCAAAGATAACGCCCCATGTGTAATCGGTGAGTCGGGTAAAAATTTCGATCAGACTGGTATTAAAAAACAGGACCAGGCCGCTCAGAAGCATAATGGCGCCAATCACCTGCGTGCCGCGCATCTTTTCTTTCAGGATAAAGACGCTGGCGATCATCATACCAACCGGTGACAGCTGACCGATAACCTGCGAAGCCGTTGGGCTCAAATACTGCAAGGATGAACTAAACAGAATGAAGTTACCGAACAACCCACCGGTTGCAATAGCCAGCAACACCAGCCAACGCGCTTTGCGAAAAATACGCAACGGAGGGAGCTTTTTTTTAACCGCAAGAATAGCGCCAAGGCCAACGCTTGCCATTAAAAAACGGTAGAACACCACGGTAGGAGGCTCCATCACCTCCAGCACTTGCTTCATTGCTATTGGCAAAGCGCCCCAACATACTGCCGTTGTGAGTGCTAACAGAATACCAATGCCTGCCTGCTGCTTCATGCCGTATTCCCTGCAAGGGCTCGTTTCCGGGTTGTCACGGCGCGACGAGCGTATTTACCGGCCGTCGAATGTAAAAAGCCCCGCAACGTGTTGCGGGGCTTTTATCCGTTACCGGGACGCGAAAAACTTATTCAGCAACGATGCTGATGAATTTACGGTTTTTCGGGCCTTTCACTTCAAATTTCACTTTACCGTCTGCTTTAGCAAACAGAGTGTGGTCTTTGCCGCAACCAACGTTGGAGCCAGCGTGGAATTTAGTACCACGTTGACGAACGATGATGCTACCAGCCAGAACTGTTTCACCGCCGAAGCGTTTTACGCCCAGACGTTTAGCTTCTGAATCGCGACCGTTACGAGTCGAGCCGCCAGCCTTTTTATGTGCCATTTAATCTGCTCCCCTTAACTTAAGCGCTGATGCCAGTGATTTTCACATCAGTGAACCACTGACGATGGCCCTGCTGCTTACGGTAGTGTTTACGACGACGAAACTTAACAATTTTAACTTTCTCGCCACGACCGTGAGCAACGACTTCAGCTTTGATAACGCCGCCATCAACGAAAGGAACGCCGATTTTGACTTCTTCACCGTTTGCGATCATCAGAACTTCTGCGAATTCAACAGATTCGCCAGTTGCGATGTCCAGCTTTTCCAGGCGAACGGTCTGACCTTCGCTTACTCGGTGTTGTTTACCACCACTTTGGAAAACCGCGTACATAAAAAACTCCGCTTCCGCGCACACCTTTTTGATGATTCAGAGTGCGCTATAAATATTCACAATAGGGCGCGAATATTACGCAAAACGCGAGCCTTTGACAAGTGCTACCGTCAATACATGAAGAAAAAAAACACAACACGTACGGTAACGTTTATCTACGGCGTTTTTTCAGTACAATCAGCATATATTTATAACCCTAAACCCGACGTTACCTTCCCACACAGTAAGGTAATCGGGGCGAGAAGCCCGGCTTTTGCGATGAATTTAGAAAAAATCAATGAGTTAACCGCGCAAGATATGGCGGGGGTCAATGCGACAATCCTTGAACAGCTCAATTCCGACGTTCAGTTGATCAATCAACTGGGGTACTACATCGTTAGCGGCGGCGGAAAACGCATTCGCCCAATGATCGCCGTCCTCGCCGCGCGGGCCGTTGGCTACCAGGAAAATGCGCACGTTACGATTGCGGCCCTCATCGAGTTTATCCACACAGCGACCCTACTGCACGACGATGTTGTGGATGAGTCAGACATGCGCCGTGGGAAAGCCACAGCAAATGCGGCGTTTGGTAATGCGGCCAGCGTGCTGGTTGGCGATTTTATCTATACCCGTGCATTTCAGATGATGACCAGCCTTGGCTCGTTGAAAGTGCTGGAAGTCATGTCGAAAGCAGTCAACGTCATTGCCGAAGGCGAAGTCTTGCAGTTGATGAACGTCAACGACCCGGACATCACCGAAGAAAACTATATGCGCGTCATCTACAGTAAGACCGCGCGTTTGTTTGAAGCGGCAGCCCAATGTTCAGGTATTCTGGCTGGCTGTAGCGAAGAACAAGAAAAAGGGTTGCAGGATTATGGCCGTTATCTCGGTACCGCTTTCCAGTTAATTGACGATTTGCTGGATTACAGCGCAGATGGCGAGCAGCTGGGTAAAAACGTCGGTGATGACCTCAACGAGGGTAAACCAACGCTGCCACTGCTGCATGCCATGCGCCACGGCACCCCAGAACAAGCGCTAATGATCCGCCAGGCCATTGAGCAAGGTAATGGTCGTCACCTTCTGGAACCGGTTCTGGAAGCGATGAACGCCTGTGGTTCTCTGGAATGGACCCGTCAGCGGGCAGAAGAAGAGGCTGATAAAGCCATCGCTGCGCTGCAGGTGCTGCCTGATACACCGTGGAGAGAAGCGCTGATTGGTCTGGCACATATTGCCGTACAGCGCGACCGTTAATTCCCTACAGCATCCTCCCTCATCCCGTGCCCTGCACGGGATTTTCTTATAAGTTCCAGTAATCATTTCCCCCTTCCAGATAATCACGAAGAACCTTGGCATATTCTGAATATACGCACACTTTACATGAACATTTTAGAACATTCGTTCTTCGGGCGTTATAGTGTCGGCACAACCGATCGTGAAACCGTAAGCCGTTAACCAAAGGAGAGATGAATTGATGGAAAGCAAGCTGATTGACTGGCATCCGGCCGACATCATCGCCGGACTGCGCAAGAAAGGGACCTCAATGGCCGCTGAATCACGTAAAAATGGATTGAGTTCATCAACGCTGGCCAATGCGTTAACGAGACCATGGCCAAAAGGTGAGTTGATTATCGCCCGGGCACTGGGAACTGACCCCTGGGTGATTTGGCCGTCACGCTATCACGATGCCAAAACGCATGAGTTCATCGACAGAACGCGGATGATGAGGAGTCGCAGAGAGAAAAAGAATCCGGAATGAACATTGAGCTGTAACCCCCGGCCAACTGAACTGGGGGTTACAAGAGACGTTGACGATTACTCGCCTTTCACGCGCTCAATGTTTGCGCCCAGCGCACGCAGTTTATCTTCGATGCGCTCATAGCCGCGATCGATGTGATAAATACGGTCGACTACCGTCGTACCTTCAGCAATACACCCTGCCAGCACCAGGCTTGCAGATGCGCGCAGATCGGTCGCCATAACCTGTGCGCCAGAGAGCGTTTCCACGCCGTGGCAAATCACGGTATTGCTTTCGATTTCTGCGTGAGCACCCATACGGCTCAGCTCAGGCACGTGCATAAAGCGGTTCTCAAACACGGTTTCCGTGATGAAGCCGGTCCCTTCAGCTACCAGGTTCAGCAACGTGAACTGGGCCTGCATGTCGGTAGGGAACGCCGGATGCGGTGCAGTACGCACATTGACGGCTTTCGGACGTTTACCGTGCATATCAAGGCTGATCCAATCATCACCCACTTCAATATCCGCACCCGCATCACGCAGCTTCGCCAGTACGGCATCCAGCGTGTCCGGCTGTGCATTACGGCAGATAATTTTGCCGCGAGAAATTGCCGCCGCCACCAGGAAGGTACCGGTTTCGATACGATCTGGCAGAACGCGATAAACACCACCGCCAAGACGCTCAACACCTTCGATGGTAATACGATCGGTGCCCTGACCCGTGATCTTCGCGCCCAGCGCAATCAGGAAGTTCGCGGTATCCACGATCTCCGGCTCGCGCGCGGCGTTTTCGATGATGGTAGTGCCTTCGGCAAGCGTTGCTGCGCACATGATGGTGACCGTCGCGCCGACGCTCACTTTGTCCATGACGATATGCGCGCCTTTCAGACGGCCCTCAACGGACGCCTTCACATAGCCTTCTTCCAGCTTAATAGTCGCGCCTAACTGCTCCAGGCCGGTAATGTGCAGGTCAACCGGACGTGCGCCGATGGTGCAGCCGCCCGGCAGTGAAACCTGGCCCTGACCAAAGCGGGCAACCAGCGGCCCGAGCGCCCAAATGGATGCACGCATGGTTTTCACCAGATCGTACGGCGCACAGAAGACGTTCACATCACGCGCATCGATGTGCACAGAACCATTACGCTCAACTTTCGCACCCAGCTGGCTCAGCAGCTTCATTGATGTGTCAACGTCCTTCAGTTTCGGGACGTTTTGGATCTCTACAGGTTCTTCAGCCAGCAGCGCCGCAAACAGGATCGGCAGTGCGGCGTTTTTAGCGCCTGAAATTGTGACTTCGCCCTGGAGCTTAGTTGGCCCCTGAACACGAAATTTATCCATTATTCTGTTCTCTGTTAAGAATTTATCTTCGCTACCGGCACATCACCCGTAGCTCAAAAACCGTTAAGTTTGCGATCGCGCGCCCATTCCGCTGGGGTAAACGCCTTAATCGACACGGCATGAATGCGGTTGTCCGCAATGTACTCCATCAACGGGCCATAGACCGATTGCTGCTTCTTGACCCGGCTCATGCCTTCAAACATCTCACCCACGGCAATAACCTGAAAGTGACTGCCGTCGCCAGAAACGTGGACTTCCTGGAGGGAGAGTGCATTCATCAGCACGCTCTGAATTTCATTATTTTCCATGGGCTCTTCATTCGTCAGATAGTGAAAACAGCCCAACATCTTAGAGCAAAGTGGCGCTGTCATAAATAAGCAAAAAGCCTCGCTGATAAATCAGACAAGGCTTTAGTGGCAGATCCCCCTCAGGGGTTTTGCCGGATAGCGGCACAAGACCTTATCCGGCCTGGAAAAATTAACGCGGAAGGACGTCGTCAGGCAGATTGTAAAGCTGCGCCAGCGTGTACACTTTATCGTTAACACCAGTGAGCGAAACGCTGTTTCCCTGCTGCTTGCCCTGATTAATCAGATGCAACAGTAACGCCAGACCGCCGGTATCTACCCGGGATACCTGGTTCAGGTCGATGCAGGATACCCCTTTCATCGCCTCAATTCGCGCATCCCATAATGGGTTTAACACGTCCTGATCCAGCTCCCCCACCAGCACCAGCTTGTCGCCTTCACGCGTCCAGGTGAGTGACTGCGTCATTATTTTTTCTCTTCCAGAGTGATTTTCTGCTGAGCAATAGATTTCAGCTGCGCCGTCAGGCCATCAATACCTTTGGTACGCAGCAGGTCGCTCCACTCATTTTGTTTGGTGGTGATCATACTTACGCCTTCAGCAATCATGTCATAAGCCTGCCAGTTACCGGTCTGGGAGTTTTTACGCCACTGGAAATCCAAACGTACCGGAGGGCGACCGTTTGGATCGATGATGGTTACGCGGATAGGCACGATGGTCGCATCACCCAGCGGTTGCTCTGGTGCAATTTCATAAGTCTGGCCATGGTACATCGCCAGAGCCTGGCCGTAGGCCTGCTTCAGATATTCACGGAATGCGGCAAAATAGGCTTCACGCTGAGCAGGGGTCGCATCTTTGTAGTAGCGACCCAGTACCAGCGCACCCGCATATTTAACCTGCACGTATGGCAATAGTTCCTGATCGACAACCTGACGCAGGTAATCCGGGTTTGCGCGGATTTTAGGTTGTTCATTCTTCAGACGGTCAAATGTCTTCTGCGCCGCCTCATTCATCTGTTTGTACGGGTTCGTTTGGTCGGCTGCAGTTGCTGCGCTAAGCGGGGCAATCACCAGCATAGCCACCATCATCAATCGTTTAAACATACGTCGATTCTCCTGAGATTATTTCGTTGCGCCCGCAGGCGTAGTGGCTTCATTATTGCCGTCAGTTGCGGCTGGCGCATCGCCAGAATTCTTATTGTCATCACCTTTACTGTTGCTGTTGTAAAGGAACTGACCAATCATATCTTCCAGCACCATCGCGGATTTCGTGTCCTGAATCGTACCGCCATCTTTGAGGATAGACGTTCCCAGCTCAGGATCTTCAAAACCCACATTCAATGCCAGATACTGTTCGCCCAGCAGACCGGAAGTACGGATGCTCAGAGAACTGGTGTCAGGAATATGGTTAAAACGCGATTCGATTTCCAGCGTCACGCGCGGCAGGTACGTTTTCGGATCTAACGAGATGTCCGATACGCGTCCAACTACCACTCCGCCAATCCGCACCGGAGAACGCTCTCTCAGGCCGCCAATATTATCAAAGGTCGCATAAATCGTGTAAGTCGGCTCAGTACGCATTGAGGTAACGTTCGCCGCCTTCAGGCAAACAAACAGCGCTGCCAGCAGCGCAACCAGCAGGAATAACCCGACCCAAATTTCATTCTTTTTCGTTTGCATGAACTCAATTCCCAAACATCAGTGCGGTCAGCACAAAATCCAGCCCCAGAACGGCAAGAGAGGCGTGCACAACGGTGCGTGTCGTTGCCCGGCTAATCCCGGCAGAGGTCGGGATCGCATCATAACCATTGAACAATGCAATCCAGGTGACCGTAATGGCGAACACCACGCTCTTAATCAGACAGTTAACCAGGTCCAGACGCCAGTCGACGGCATTTTGCATAGCCGACCAGAAGAAGCCTGCATCAATACCCTTCCAGCTTACGCCAACCAGTGAACCACCCCAGATACCCACTGCGACAAAAATAATCGTCAGCAGCGGCAATGAAATGACGCCAGCCCAAAAACGTGGGGAAATCACCCGGCGCAGTGGATCGACGGCCATCATCTCCAGACTGGAAAGCTGTTCGGTCGCCCGCATCAGGCCAATTTCTGCGGTTAAGGCCGACCCGGCCCGCCCGGCAAACAGCAGCGCCGCAACAACCGGTCCCAACTCACGTAACAATGACAGTGCCACCAGCATACCGAGGCTGGTTTCCGCGCTGTAGGTGGTCAGCACCAGGTATCCCTGCAACCCCAGCACCATACCGATGAACACGCCAGAAACAATAATGATCAGCATCGATAAGACACCGACATTATAGAGCTGGCGTATCAGCAGCGGCGCATGTTTGCGAAACTCCGGCTTGCCGACAACCGCATTGAACAACATTAATCCGGCTCGCCCGAACGTCCTGAGGGTTTTTATTCCCCGATGTCCGAGTGATGCCAGCGCATTTAACAACATGGGTGGCTTAACTCCCTGTTTTGAGTAAATCGATGTGGTAGTCGCCCGCCGGGTAACGGAACGGAACCGGTCCATCGGCAATGCCGTCCAGGAACTGGCGTACGCGCGGATCGGCATTTTCTTGTAGTGCCTGAGCACTACCGTAGGCCACTATTTTTTTGTCCGCCATTATATAGGCGTAATCCGCAATACTCAGTACCTCAGGCACATCATGGGATACCACCACACAGGTGACGCCCAGCGCGCTGTTCAGTTCTGAAATCAGCTTCACCAGAACGCCCATGGTGATGGGATCCTGGCCGACGAACGGCTCATCAAACATGATGAGGTCTGGCTCCAGCGCGATAGCACGTGCTAACGCGGCGCGACGCGCCATCCCACCGGATAATTCAGAAGGCATTAATTTGGCCGCACCCCGCAGGCCGACGGCCTCGAGCTTCATCATCACCGTGCTCTTCAGCAACGGCGCTGGCAACGTCGTATGCTCGCGCAGAGGGTACGCGACGTTGTCAAACACATTCATGTCGGTAAATAGCGCACCAGACTGAAACAGCATACTCATGCGCTTTCTCACGGTAAATAAACGCGAACGGGACATGGCCGGGACGTTCTCACCGTCAAACAGGATCTCGCCCTTATCCGGGGGGATCTGTCCGCCAATCAGACGCAACAGCGTCGTTTTGCCGATGCCTGATGGCCCCATGATCGCCGTCACCTTACCGCGCGGTACCGTCAGGGAAATATTATCAAAGATGCAGCGGTCACCCCGGGAAAAGCTGACATCGCGCATATCGACTAGATTCGCCACAGACTGCCCCATTGATTCATCCTTTACTATTGCCTCGTTGATCGAAGAGTTTGGCGCTCAATTCAGCCATGAACTCAACATATTTACAGATTATTGCCTGTCCTGGTTAGCGAAAGCTGGCATTTGTTTTACTTTTTAGCCGCATAAAGTCAAAATTAAGACTTCGTTACGGCTTCCAGAAGATCCTTCAAGTGGACCGGCGAGTATACCTGAAGAAAGGACTTTAGATGCTTTTAGCGACGGCGCTGTTAATAATTGGTTTACTTCTGGTGGTCTACGGTGCCGACCGTCTGGTATTTGCCGCATCCATTTTATGTCGAAATTTCGGTATTCCTCCCATTATCATTGGAATGACCGTGGTCAGCATGGGTACGTCGTTACCCGAGATAATTGTCTCCATTGCCGCATCGATGAATGGGCAACTCGATCTGGCTGTCGGGACCGCCATAGGTTCTAACATCACCAACATTCTGCTTATTTTAGGCCTGTCGGCGCTGATTCATCCTTTTACCGTGCATTCTGATGTTCTGCGTCGTGAATTACCGCTAATGTTGCTGGTAAGTATTTTAGCTGCATCCGTCCTGTATGACGGGCAGTTAAGCCGCAGCGACGGTTTCTTTCTTCTGCTTCTGGCCGTGCTATGGCTGCTATTCATTGTTAAAATCGCCCGTCTGGCCGAGCGACAAGGCAATGACAGCCTGACACGTGAGCAGATAGCTGAGCTGCCGCGCGAAGGCGGATTGCCAGTCGCATTTTTGTGGTTGGGCATTGCGCTGATTATCATGCCAATGGCAACACGTATGGTGGTGGACAACGCGACCGTACTGGCGAACTATTTCGCCATGAGCGAACTTACTATCGGGCTGACAGTGGTCGCCATTGGTACCAGCCTGCCGGAGCTGGCAACAGCGATTGCGGGTCTGCGTAAAGGTGAAAACGATATTGCCGTCGGTAACATTATCGGCGCAAACATTTTTAATATCGTTATCGTCCTCGGGCTACCGGCGCTGATTACGCCGGGTGAAGTCAATCCGATGGCCTTCACCCGTGACTATAGCGTTATGCTGCTGGTGAGCGTGATTTTTGCACTACTCTGCTGGCGACGTCCTCGCCAGATTGGTCGCGGCGCAGGTGCGCTGCTGACCGGCGGTTTTATCATATGGCTGGCGATGCTGTATTGGTTATCGCCACTTCTCGTTGGATAACTGGAAACGCATTATGTCGCACTTAGAGTTGCAACCGGGTTTTGACTTTCAGCAAGCAGGCAAGGAAGTCCTGGCAATTGAACGTGAAGGCCTGGCGGAGCTTGATCAGTACATCAACCAAAATTTTACCCTCGCATGCGAGAAAATATTCAGCTGCCCGGGCAAAGTGGTGGTGATGGGAATGGGGAAATCCGGCCATATCGGGCGGAAAATGGCAGCCACATTTGCCAGCACCGGCACCCCCTCATTTTTTGTACACCCAGGCGAAGCCGCACATGGCGATCTGGGTATGGTCTCGCCGCAGGATGTGGTCATCGCCATCTCTAACTCCGGTGAATCCAATGAGATAGCGGCGCTGATCCCGGTATTAAAACGTCTTCATGTACCGCTTATCTGCATGACCGGTCGTCCTGAAAGCAGTATGGCGCGTGCGGCAGATGTGCATCTGTGTGTTAAAGTGCCCAAGGAAGCTTGTCCGTTAGGTCTGGCACCGACCAGCAGTACGACAGCAACACTGGTGATGGGCGATGCCCTAGCGGTGGCATTATTAAAAGCGCGCGGCTTTACCGCGGAAGATTTTGCGTTGTCTCATCCCGGTGGCGCACTGGGCCGTAAGCTTTTACTGCGCGTTAACGATATTATGCATACGGGCGACGAGATCCCGCATGTGACCAAAAACGCCAGCCTGCGTGATGCCTTAATTGAGATCACGCGTAAAAATCTCGGCATGACCGTCATTTGCGATGATGCCATGAAGATTGACGGTATTTTCACCGATGGCGATTTACGTCGTGTCTTCGATATGGGCGTTGATGTACGCCAGTTAGGCATTGCCGATGTGATGACCCCTGGAGGCATTCGCGTGCGTCCGGGTATTCTTGCCGTCGATGCCCTGAACTTAATGCAGTCCCGCCATATCACCTCGGTAATGGTTGCTGATGGCGACCAATTACTCGGTGTGTTACATATGCATGATCTGCTGCGTGCAGGTGTAGTGTAAGAAACTCAAGGATAACGAAAATGAGTAAAGCAGGTGCGTCGCTTGCGACCTGTTATGGACCCGTCAGCGCAGACGTTATCACCCGGGCAGAAAACATCCGTTTGCTGATCCTGGATGTGGATGGCGTACTGTCTGATGGTCTGATTTATATGGGCAACAACGGTGAAGAGCTGAAGGCTTTTAACGTCCGTGATGGTTACGGAATTCGCTGTGCGCTCACTTCCGGTATTGAGGTTGCCATTATTACCGGACGAAAGGCTAAACTTGTAGAAGATCGCTGTGCCACTTTGGGGATCACCCACCTGTATCAGGGGCAGTCAGACAAACTGGTTGCCTTTGGCGATCTCCTTAGCAAACTGGCGATCGCGCCGGAGAATGTCGCCTACGTTGGCGATGACCTGATCGACTGGCCGGTGATGGCTAAAGTGGGATTAAGCGTCGCGGTGGCAGATGCCCACCCTTTGCTGATCCCGCGAGCTGATTATGTCACCCACATTGATGGGGGACGTGGCGCTGTGCGTGAAGTCTGCGATTTATTACTCCTGGCGCAGGGCAAACTGGACGAGGCCAAAGGGCAATCGATATGAGCAAAACCAGACGTTGGGTTATCATTCTACTGTCGCTGGCTGTCCTTGTGATGATTGGTATTAATCTGGCAGACAAAGATGACACCACTCAGGTCGTCGTCAATAACAACGAGCCAACCTATAAGAGCGAACATACTGATACCGTCGTGTATAGTCCGGAAGGCGCGCTGAGCTATCACTTGATCGCACAACACGTTGAATATTATTCGGAACAAGCGGTTTCGTGGTTTACTCAACCGGTATTAACCACGTTTGATAAGGATAAAGTACCGACCTGGACGATCAAGGCCGACAAAGCCAAATTGACCAACGATCGGATGCTGTATCTGTACGGCCATGTTGAGGTTAACGCCCTGGTGCCTGACTCTCAACTACGCAGAATTACGACCGATAACGCGCAGATTAACCTGGTGACACAAGACGTCACTTCCGATGATCTGGTGACGTTGTATGGCACAACATTTAACTCCAGCGGACTGAAGATGCGCGGCAACTTACGCAGCAAGAACGCCGAGCTGATTGAAAAGGTTAGAACCTCATATGAAATCCAAAACAAACAAACTCAGCCTTAATCTTGTACTTGCCAGCTCACTTCTGGCCGCCAGCATCCCGGCATTGGCCGTCACCGGCGATACCGAGCAGCCGATTCACATTGAGTCGGACCAGCAGTCCCTGGATATGCAGGGCAACGTGGTGACGTTTACTGGTAACGTGATTGTGACTCAGGGCACCATCAAAATTAACGCCGATAAAGTCGTCGTGACCCGCCCTGGCGGTGAAGACGGTAAAGAAGTGATTGATGGTTACGGTGATCCCGCCACCTTTTACCAGATGCAGGACAACGGTAAGCCGGTGAAAGGCCGCGCCTCACACATGCACTATGAACTGGCGAAAGACTTTGTCGTTCTCACCGGCAAGGCATATCTGGAACAACTCGATAGCAACATCACGGGCGATAAGATCACTTATCTGGTAAAAGAGCAGAAAATGCAGGCCTTCAGCGATAAAGGCAAACGCGTCACCACCGTTCTGGTTCCGTCGCAGTTGCAGGACAAAAACAAGGCTCCGGCAGAGAAAAAAGGTAACTGATTCGTTATGGCAACATTAACTGCAAAGAACCTTGCAAAAGCCTATAAAGGCCGTCGTGTGGTTGAAGATGTCAGTCTGACCGTCAACTCCGGGGAGATTGTCGGTCTGCTCGGTCCTAACGGTGCAGGCAAGACAACAACCTTTTACATGGTAGTCGGCATTGTCCCGCGCGATGCGGGCAACATTATCATTGATGACGAAGACATCAGTCTGCTGCCTCTGCATGCGCGCGCGCGTCGCGGCATCGGCTACTTACCGCAGGAAGCGTCGATTTTCCGTCGCCTGAGCGTGTTTGATAACCTGATGGCGGTACTGCAAATTCGTGACGATCTGACCAGCGAGCAGCGGGAAGATCGCGCCAACGAACTGATGGAAGAATTCCACATCGAGCACCTGCGCGACAGCTTAGGTCAGTCGCTCTCCGGTGGTGAACGACGCCGCGTGGAGATCGCTCGCGCACTGGCCGCTAATCCGAAATTTATCCTGCTGGATGAACCGTTTGCCGGTGTTGACCCGATTTCTGTTATTGATATTAAACGGATCATCGAACACCTGCGCGACAGCGGCCTTGGCGTGCTGATTACCGACCATAACGTCCGCGAAACGCTGGCAGTGTGTGAGCGCGCCTATATCGTAAGTCAGGGGCACCTGATCGCGCACGGCACGCCAACAGAAATACTGCAGGATGAGCACGTTAAGCGCGTATACCTTGGGGAAGACTTCAGACTCTGATAGGGTAGAAGACTTCACGTCACTGCAGGAGAAAACAACTCTGAACATGAAGCAAGGTTTGCAACTCAGGCTTAGCCAACAACTGGCGATGACGCCTCAGCTACAACAGGCTATCCGTCTGTTGCAGCTGTCCACGCTGGAACTTCAGCAAGAACTTCAGCAAGCGCTGGAAAGTAACCCACTGCTCGAGCAAACCGATCTTCACGACGAAATTGATACCCAGGAAAAACAGGACAGCGAAACCCTCGACACCGCAGATGCACTCGAACAAAAAGAGATGCCTGAGGAGTTGCCGCTTGACGCCAGTTGGGATGAAATTTACACCGCCGGGACGCCTTCGGGCACCAGCGGAGATTACATCGACGACGAGCTGCCTGTGTATCAGGGTGAGACCACGCAATCACTACAGGATTACCTGATGTGGCAAGTGGAACTGACCCCGTTCTCGGATACCGATCGCGCCATTGCGACATCCATTGTAGATGCGGTAGACGAAACCGGTTATCTCACCGTGACCCTGGACGATATTCTCGAAAGCATGGGCGATGACGACGTCGGTATGGACGAAATCGAAGCTGTGCTTAAACGCGTTCAGCGCTTTGATCCCGTTGGCGTGGCCGCCAAAGATCTCCGCGACTGCTTACTGATCCAACTTTCGCAGTTTGATAAAGCCACGCCGTGGCTGGAAGAAGCGCGCCTGATCATCAGCGATCACCTCGATCTGTTAGCCAACCATGACTTCCGCACCCTGATGCGCGTGACCCGGCTGAAAGAAGACGTGCTGAAAGAAGCCGTCAATCTTATTCAGTCGCTGGATCCAAGACCTGGGCAATCGATCCAGACCGGCGAGCCGGAGTACGTCATTCCGGATGTGCTGGTGCGTAAGCATAACGATCGTTGGGTGGTCGAACTCAACGGCGACAGCATTCCGCGCTTACAGATTAACCAGCACTACGCCGCCATGTGCAATAGCGCGCGCAACGATGCCGACAGCCAGTTTATTCGTAGCAATCTGCAAGATGCGAAGTGGCTGATTAAAAGCCTGGAAAGCCGCAATGATACGTTGCTGCGCGTCAGCCGCTGCATCGTTGAGCAGCAGCAAGCTTTCTTTGAGCAAGGCGAAGAGTTTATGAAACCGATGGTGCTGGCGGATATAGCCCAGGCCGTCGAGATGCACGAATCGACCATTTCCCGTGTGACCACGCAAAAGTATCTGCACAGTCCGCGCGGCATTTTTGAATTGAAGTATTTCTTTTCCAGTCACGTTAACACTGAAGGCGGAGGTGAAGCCTCATCCACAGCTATCCGTGCGCTGGTGAAGAAATTAATTGCTGCGGAAAACCCCGCGAAACCGCTGAGTGACAGCAAGTTAACCTCTATGCTGTCAGAACAGGGTATCATGGTGGCACGCCGCACCGTTGCGAAGTACCGAGAGTCTTTATCCATTCCGCCGTCTAACCAGCGCAAACAGCTGGTGTGACCCAACCGATAAGGAAGACACTATGCAGCTCAACATCACTGGAAACAACGTCGAAATCACCGAAGCCCTGCGCGATTTTGTGAATACAAAATTTGCCAAGCTCGAACAATATTTCGACCGGATTAATCAGGTCTATATTGTGTTGAAAGTGGAGAAGGTTACACATATCTCGGATGCAACACTGCATGTGAACGGTGGCGAAATTCATGCCAGCGCGGAAGGTCAGGATATGTACGCCGCCATTGACGGTTTAATTGATAAACTGGCTCGGCAGTTAACAAAACATAAAGATAAACTGAAACAGCACTAACTTGTCCGGGCAGTTAGCGGGTGCAGGACGGCCTGTTGTGTAGCACAACGGGCCATTTGTACAGTTAGCGCTTAGGTGAAATTATGACAAATAACGATACGACTCTACAACTGAGCACTGTTCTTAACCAGGAATGTACACGCGCAGGCGTTCACTGCCAAAGCAAGAAACGCGCACTGGAAATCATCAGCGAACTTGCGGCAAAACAGCTTAGCTTGCCTGCTCAGGTGGTATTTGAAGCCATTCTGACGCGTGAAAAAATGGGCAGTACCGGCATCGGTAATGGTATTGCTATCCCGCACGGAAAGCTGGAAGAAGACACGATGCGCGCGGTTGGTGTGTTTGTTCAACTCGAAACACCCATCGCCTTCGACGCCATTGATAATCAACCTGTCGATCTGCTTTTCGCTCTGCTGGTCCCGGCAGACCAAACCAAGACGCATTTGCATACGTTGTCACTGGTCGCAAAACGTCTGGCAGATAAAACCATCTGTCGTCGCCTGCGCGCCGCGCAGAGTGACCAGGAGTTGTATCAAATCATCACGGACACCGAAGGTGGACAGGATGAAGCATAACAACCCAATGGCATCCTTTTTTGTCGTTGTGAGGAGAAACAGTACATGGTACTGATGATCGTCAGCGGCCGTTCAGGGTCAGGTAAATCTGTCGCCCTGCGTGCGCTGGAAGATATGGGTTTTTACTGCGTGGATAACCTTCCCGTAGTGCTGTTGCCCGATCTGGCTCGTACACTGGCCGATCGCCAGATTTCTGCGGCCGTCAGCATTGATGTGCGCAACATGCCTGAGTCCCCGGAAATTTTTGAGCAGGCAATGAATAATCTGCCCGAGGGTTTCTCACCACAGCTGCTGTTCCTTGATGCAGACCGTAACACGCTGATTCGTCGCTACAGCGACACGCGCCGTTTACACCCGCTCTCCAGCAAGAACTTGTCTCTGGAAAGCGCTATCGATAAGGAAAGCGATTTGCTGGAGCCACTGCGCTCTCGCGCTGACCTGATCGTTGATACCTCCGAAATGTCCGTACACGAACTGGCGGAAATGTTACGTACCCGACTGCTGGGTAAACGTGAACGTGAATTGACGATGGTATTCGAATCCTTTGGTTTCAAACACGGTATCCCGATTGATGCGGATTACGTCTTTGACGTGCGCTTTCTGCCTAACCCACACTGGGATCCGAAGCTGCGCCCAATGACCGGTCTTGACCGCCCCGTCGCCGCATTCCTCGACAGGCACACAGAAGTACACAATTTTATCTACCAGACTCGCAGCTATCTTGAGCTATGGTTACCCATGCTGGAGACCAACAACCGTAGCTACCTTACCGTAGCCATCGGCTGTACCGGCGGGAAACACCGTTCGGTGTATATTGCAGAGCAGCTGGCAGACTACTTCCGCTCACGCGGTAAAAACGTGCAGTCACGCCATCGTACGCTGGAAAAACGTAAATCATGACCGTGAAGCAAACCGTTGAAATCACCAATAAGCTGGGCATGCATGCCCGCCCAGCGATGAAACTGTTTGAATTGATGCAGGGTTTCGAAGCAGAAGTTTTGCTGCGCAATGATGAAGGAACGGAAGCCGAGGCCAACAGCGTTATCGCTCTGCTGATGCTGGATTCAGCCAAAGGGCGTCAGATAGAAGTCGAAGCCACGGGACCACAGGAAGTAGAAGCCCTGGCCGCAGTGATTGCCCTGTTTAATTCAGGGTTTGATGAAGATTAATCGAGTACACAGAACGTAGCCAGTAGGCCGGATAAGGCGTTTACGCCGCATCCGGCAATAACTACGCTAATACAGCTTATTTTCCCGCATAAACGACTCACCACCTAACTGGCGCATTTGGCGCATAATCCAGGCCTGGCGGTTACGCACATAACCAGAAGGCGCATTCGCCTTAAAACGCAAAGGATTGGGCAATACTGCCGCCAGCAAGGCCGCTTCAGACAGGCTCAACCGACTGGCCGGTTTATGAAAATACCGTTGCGCCGCCGCCTCCACGCCAAATATCCCATCGCCAAACTCGGCGATATTCAAATAGACGGTCAGAATACGTTTCTTACTCCAGACGGTTTCCATGCCCAGCGTTAGCCCGGCTTCGAGACCTTTACGCACCCAGCTACGTCCATCCCACAAAAAGAGGTTTTTCGCCGTCTGTTGCGATAACGTCGACGCCCCGCGAATGCGGTTTTCATTGCGTTCATTGTGCGCCAGCGCTTTCTCTATGGCGGTGACGTCAAACCCCCAGTGGTCTGGAAACTTCTGGTCCTCTGCAGCAATCACCGCCAGTCCCATCCACGGTGAGATCTCATCCATACTCACCCAGTCCGAGTGCGCCACATAGCCGAAATCACCGGACAGCCATGCGCCCAGCTGTCGCTCGACCATTACCGCCGAGAAAGGCACAGGCATCACGCTGAAAAGTGCGATGCCCCCGCCCCAGAATACGGCGAGGACAACCACCACCCGCAGAAAAATACGTCGCAGAAAGGCGGTTACTCCTTTTCTCATTCAGTCAGCACCAGCACACGCGATACCAGTTTATCGATGCCACTCGCAGCCTGAGCGATGTCCTGCGCCAGCATATAGGCAGGCGTGGTGACGATTTTGTTGTCTTCATCGACGACAATGTCATCAACCGGACAAGGCACATGCTCAGCGCCCATCTCTTCCAGCACCTCTGCCGTGTCGATATCAGTGCCGATGGTCAGACGCAGCGGGAAGTCAAAAATTTTAGGTAACATGGCAGGCGCAATGCACATAAACCCCAACGGCTTACCCGCCTGATGCATGGCCACCGCCAGCGCGGCTAAATCGCTGTCAACCCGGCATTCGCTGCCCTGACTGGCAAAATTGCTCAGATTTTTGGCCGCACCAAACCCACCCGGCACGATCAACGCATCCAGTTCCGATGAGACTGCCTGCGCAAGTGGGCGAATATCGCCACGTGTGATACGCGCGGCTTCAATCAGCACATTGCGAGTTTCCAGCATCGACTCGCCGGTCAGATGATTAATCACATCCGCTTGTTGTTTATCTGGTGCGAAACAGACAGCCTGAGCGCCGTTGCGGGTAATGGCCAGAAGCGTGAGAACAGTTTCATGGATCTCTGCACCGTCATACACGCCGCATCCGCTGAGCACTACACCCACTTTTTTCATCGCGATACTCCTTTTCTAAGCTGGCTGAAACATATTAGTTATTATGATTTAAATGCTACGCTTCACACATTTAACTGATTCATGTAACAAATTATTTAAGATTTGCTATCTTAACTGCGTGCAGCCTGAAAATTAGGGCTGCGCCCTTGTAAACAATGATAATAATTTACGGCGCAGCCACGATTTCCCTGGTGTTGGCGCAGTATTCGCGCACCCCGGTCAAGCCGGGGTCATTTTTTTTCCACACTCGCCACCCAGGCTTTTAATACTGCCACGTCGTGCTGCCACTCCTGCTTCATCTCTTCAATCCATTCAGCAACGTTATCTTCCCAGGCAGGAAGATCCGGCGACTGGATTTGCTGACCTAGCTGTTGCAGGTGACGCAGCCCCACTGAACCTGCTGCGCCTTTAATTTTATGGCCTTCCTCAACAACACCTTTTTTATCCCGTGCCGTCAGGTTGGACTCCAGCACGCTCAAATATCCCGGCATCATCTTCTCAAACACCGCCAGCCCGTCGGTAATTAACTTCGGTCCCACCAGCTCGAGGTATTGTTCCAACATAGGAATATCTAACAGCGCTTGCGATTTACTGCTTTCTTCAGATGTCACAGTGCTCTCCTCTTCGTTTCGGGTATCCCAGTATTTTTTGATCATGGCGGTTAGCGCCGGAACCGACAGCGGCTTACTCAGCACGTCGTCCATGCCTGCGTCCAGATACTCTTTTTTATCTTTCAGTACGTTGGCGGTGAGTGCAACCAGCGGTGGCAGATCTTCACGGGCATATTTTTGCGTGAGCTCCCGCGAGATATCCAGACCGGTCATATCCGGTAGCTGAATATCCAGCAGCACCAGGTCATATTCACCCGGCGTAAACATTTCCAGCGCGGCTTTCCCGGTCATCGCGACATCCACGCTGTTGCCTAATTTTTCCAGCACGGAGCGCGCAACAATAACGTTCAGCTCAATGTCTTCTACCAGCAGCACATTCAGGGCTGGCAGCGGCATTTCATCGTCTTCAAAAGCATCTTCAATCTCTTCCGCTACCGCAGGGGCATGCACGGTTAGCGTAAAGATGGACCCTTTTCCTGCCTGGCTGGAAACCGTAATGTCACCGCCCATGTTTTTCGCCAGACGCTTCGACACGGCCAAACCAATCCCTGTCCCCGTTGCCGGTTTACCGCCGTTACTGTCCTTCACCTGATAATACATAGCGAAGATTTTATCCTGCTCATCCTGCGGAATGCCGATGCCAGAATCTTCAACTTCGAAATGCAGCATATTCCCCTGGTCATAGCGCGCCCGCACGGTCACCTGCCCCTGCTGGGTAAACTTCACGGCGTTGCTGATCAGATTCCACAGGATCTGACGCAGACGCGTTCCGTCGGTAATGACCTTATGCGGCAGCGGTAACGTCGGCTCAAGCACAAAACGCAGCCCCTTTTGCTGCGCCTGTAGGCCAGAGAGGTTTTCCAGATCCGCCATAAAACTGGTGAAATCGATCGGCTGGTTATCGAGCTGGACTTTACGTCGCTCCATCTTATCCATATCGATAATATCGTTGAAAATATTCCCCAGCGTCACAGCAGAGACGTGGATTGTTTTAAGGTATTTTTCCTGCTCCGCAGTCAGATCCGTATCCAGCAGGATCCGGCTTAAGCCGACAATGCCGTTAAGCGGGGTGCGCAACTCGTGGCTGATGGTAGAAATAAAGGTGGTCTTATCGCGGCTGGCGCGCTCAAGCGCATCCTGATAACGCTTACGCTCGGTAATATCGCGCCCAAAGCCCATCAGACCATGTCGCTTACCTACGCGGTCATAGTAAGGCACTTTGCGAATTTCAAAGCAGGCTTTGCGCCCGTCCGGGTAGTCCAGCCACTGTTCGTAGGTGAGCGAAACATTATGGCGGAACACCTTCTCGTCGGTCTCAATCACCTTTTCAGCCGCTTCAGGAGAGTAAACGTCAGCCGGTTTTAAGTTCACCAGCTGCTTTTCGCTTTTGCCAGTCAGCAGCTCCATAGCACGGTTACAGCCGGAAAACTCTTTATCTTCATTGCGATAAAAAACCAGATCCGGCGAGGCATCAAGGAAAGAGCGTAAAAAGGAAGACTGTTGCTCAAGCTGGATCTGCGCCTCTTCGCGCTCTTTGATTTCAACCTTCAGTTGCTCGAATGTTTCCTGGCGCTCTGCTTCGGCTTTTTCACGCTCAACAATTTCCTGATTGAGCTGGGCAATATTATCCTTCAACTGCACATTGAGCTTCAGATCGCGCTCGCGCATCTCTTCCAGCTTTTGTACCAGTCGTGACAGGCGTTGCCGGGACTCCTCAAGTTGCTCCACCACCACAGACAAGAAATAGACGGCCCAGGGGGTAATTAACAGACCAAAAAAGATAGAACGGATGACATCAATGCTTTCTACCTGGCCATGCAGCACCATGGTGACAGCCATCTGCACCACAATTGCCAACACGACCAGAGCCAGCGCCAACAGCAGCGAAAAGCGCACCAGACCTAACTTCATCATCAGGTCGACGTAATATTGCGCCAGCATACGGATTTGCTTCATAGAGGGTTCCTTCACGACAACTTGGCACAATAATACTCAATTCTCAGCGTGACGTTGAAGATTGTGCAAGAAATGCGGAGGTTATCGGTGAAATGACCGCGGAGAGGCCATCGTAGGCCTGATAAGCAACGCGCCATCAGGCAATGTGCGCCGGGCCGCCTGATGGCGCGTTGCTTATCAGGCCTACATGACTACGGAGAGTTAGTTCTCAGGCAGCACCCATGGCGTACCGAGCGCCGAGCCTTGCACACCGTACTTGTTAAGGTACTTATCCAGTTCGACCATGCCGGTCCAGCGGTTTTCACACCATAGCGGTGCCAACAGCGTTGGGCGACGCGCGCTGGCGGAAATTCGATGATAAATCACCTCTGGCGGCGTATGACGGATCATCTCCCCGGCGGTAACCGTATAGTCGTCCAGTTCAATTCCGTTCAGCCGCCCGGCTTCCCAGGCTTTCGCCATCGTACTGCCTTTCACAATATGCAGCGGGTGCAGCTTAATACCGTCAACACCCGTCTCCACTACACGTTCCACGGTTTGCAGGCATTCTGCCTGCCCTTCTCCCGGCAGACCGACAATCAGGTGCGAGCACACTTTCAGCCCACGCTCGCGTGCCAGTCGCGTAGTGCGTTGGTAGCAGGCAAAATCATGGCCGCGGTTAATACGATGCAGGGTTTTGTCATGCGCGGTTTGCAAACCGAGTTCCAGCCATACCTCATAGCCGAGGTCTTTATACTCGCAAAGCAGATCGAGTACCGCATCCGGCACGCAGTCGGGGCGCGTCCCAACGCATAACCCGACGATACTGGCCTGGCTGACCGCCTGCTGATACATCGAACGCAGCACCTGCACTTCAGCAAAGGTGCTGGTATAGGCCTGGAAATAGGCCAGATAGCGTTTCGCGCGATTGACCAGATGCGCCTGATGCTCAAGCTGCTCGGCAATAGAATGGTGCTGCTGTGCTTCATCGGCAAACGAGGCGACATTGCAGAAAGTACATCCACCACGTCCGATGGTGCCATCACGATTTGGACAGCTAAAGCCGCCGTGAAGCGTGAGTTTATGAACCTTTTGCCCATAACGGCGAGAAAGATCCCCACCAAACATATTGACTAATTTCTGTAACTGCATAATCTGGTAGACCGCGCCTTGAAAAGAGGCCAAAGCCTGCCATTTTTTGCCCCAGTCGGCGATGACCTGGATCAATCGCCCTGGCGTGCCTTTATTCATTGCATAACAAATCAAAATAATCGAAATTTCATTCATTCAAAATGAAATTACTTTTCCTTATATCCGACTGTTTTTTTTATCTTCTTATACTCTCAGCATAAAAACAGTATCTTTAAGACGCCAAAACTCCAAAAACCAGCATAAAATGCCAATCATAGCGATAAACAAAGGGAGGACGGGGGATATACAGCCTTTCTGACAGTGAGACAGATCACACTTCGCTCCCCATTCTCCTTGCGTTAAATCAATGTAAAAAAGCCTTAAATTTCAACATATTCATAAAGTTAATCGCCCTATAGCACATTTTTGCATAAATAAGATTGCCATTTGACCTGTGTGTGGATTCCCGATAACGTGGAAATCCGCTGGAAGCTTTCTGGATGAGCAGCCTGCTCATCATATTTATGCAGTAATTGAGATTCCCTCTGAAGCAAGTCCTCAAACTTGTTTGACCTATGCGAAAAGGATAAAGAGGGCGAATGCGAGGTAAGCGTATGACACGCAAACCCCGTCGCCATGCTCTTGGTGTGCCCGTGCGCAACGGTCCAGATGGGAATCCCGCAGAGCCTGGGGAGGTTCACTGATATGTTGTACGATAAATCCCTTGAGAGGGATAACTGTGGTTTCGGCCTGATCGCCCACATAGAAGGCGAACCTAGCCACAAGGTAGTGCGTACCGCCATACACGCACTGGCCCGCATGCAGCACCGTGGCGCAATTCTAGCCGATGGTAAAACCGGCGATGGTTGCGGTTTGCTGTTACAAAAACCTGACCGCTTTTTCCGCATCGTGGCGCAAGAGCGCGGCTGGCGTTTAGCTAAAAACTATGCCGTCGGCATGATCTTTTTAAATAAAGACGCTGAACTGGCTGCGGCTTCTCGTCGCATTGTCGAAGAAGAATTACAGCAGGAGACCCTGTCGATTGTCGGCTGGCGCGACGTGCCGACCAACGAAGGTGTTCTCGGTGAAATCGCCCTCTCCTCCCTGCCTCGTATCGAGCAAATTTTTGTCAACGCCCCTGCGGGCTGGCGTCCGCGTGATATGGAGCGCCGCCTGTTCATCGCGCGCCGTCGCATCGAAAAACGCCTCCAGGACGATAAAGACTTCTACGTGTGTAGCTTGTCGAACCTGGTCAATATCTATAAAGGTCTGTGTATGCCGGCGGATCTGCCGCGCTTTTACCTGGACCTGGCGGACCTGCGTCTGGAATCGGCCATCTGCCTGTTCCACCAGCGCTTCTCCACCAATACCGTACCGCGCTGGCCGCTGGCGCAACCGTTCCGCTACCTGGCGCATAACGGTGAAATCAACACCATCACCGGCAACCGCCAGTGGGCACGCGCACGTACCTATAAATTCCAGACACCGCTGATCCCTGACCTGCACGACGCCGCACCGTTCGTTAACGAAACCGGCTCCGACTCCAGCTCAATGGATAACATGCTGGAACTGCTGCTGGCTGGCGGGATGGACATTATCCGCGCCATGCGTTTACTGGTGCCGCCGGCCTGGCAGAACAACCCGGATATGGACCCGGAGCTGCGCGCGTTCTTTGACTTTAACTCCATGCACATGGAGCCGTGGGATGGCCCAGCGGGCATTGTTATGTCCGACGGCCGCTTTGCCGCCTGTAACCTTGACCGTAACGGCCTGCGTCCGGCGCGCTACGTCATCACCAAAGACAAGCTGATTACCTGCGCTTCTGAAGTTGGGATCTGGGATTATCAGCCGGATGAAGTCGTCGAGAAAGGTCGCGTCGGCCCTGGCGAGCTGATGGTTATCGATACCCGCAGCGGGCGCATTCTGCACTCCGTCGAAACCGATGACGATCTGAAAAGCCGCCATCCGTACAAAGAGTGGATGGAGAAGAACGTCCGCCGTCTGGTGCCGTTCGAAGACCTCGCAGACGATCAGGTCGGCAGCCGCGAACTGGACGATGACACGCTCGCCAGCTATCAGAAACAGTTTAACTACAGCGCCGAAGAGCTGGATTCCGTGATCCGCGTGCTCGGTGAAAACGGTCAGGAAGCGGTCGGCTCAATGGGTGATGATACCCCGTTTGCGGTGCTCTCAAGCCAGCCACGCATCATTTATGACTACTTCCGCCAGCAGTTCGCGCAGGTGACTAACCCGCCGATCGACCCGCTGCGTGAAGCGCACGTTATGTCGCTGGCCACCAGCATCGGTCGTGAGATGAACGTCTTCTGCGAAGCCGAAGGTCAGGCACACCGCCTGAGCTTTAAATCGCCGATCCTGCTGTACTCCGATTTTACCCAGCTCACCACCATGAAAGAGGAGCATTACCGCGCCGACCGCCTGGATATCACCTTCGACGTGACCGAAACCACGCTCGAAGAGACCGTCAAAGCATTGTGCGATAAGGCGGAACAGATGGTGCGTAACGGTACGGTGCTGCTGGTGCTCTCTGACCGTAACATCGCGAAAAACCGCCTGCCGGTTCCGGCACCGATGGCCGTGGGCGCAGTGCAAACGCGTCTGGTAGAACAAAGTCTGCGTTGCGACGCCAACATCATCGTTGAAACCGCCAGCGCCCGCGACCCGCACCATTTTGCTGTCCTGCTCGGCTTTGGCGCGACGGCCATTTACCCGTATCTCGCGTATGAAACGCTGGGACGGCTGATCGACACTCAGGCGATTGCCAAAGATTACCGGACCGTGATGCTGAACTACCGTAACGGCATCAACAAAGGTCTGTACAAAATCATGTCCAAAATGGGCATTTCGACCATCGCCTCTTACCGCTGCTCGAAGCTGTTTGAAGCGGTTGGTCTGCACGATGATGTCGTGGCGCTGTGCTTCCAGGGCGTGGTCAGCCGCATCAGCGGCGCAGGGTTTAGCGACTTCCAGCAGGATCTGCTGAACCTCTCCAAACATGCATGGCTGGCACGTAAACCTATCAGCCAGGGCGGTTTGCTCAAATACGTCCACGGCGGCGAATACCATGCCTACAACCCGGACGTGGTGCGCACGCTGCAACAGGCGGTACAAAGCGGCGAGTACAGCGACTATCAGGAATATGCCAAGCTGGTCAATGAGCGTCCGGCGGCCACGCTGCGCGATCTGCTGGCGATTACGCCTGGCGATGAAGCCGTAAGCATTAGCGAAGTAGAACCCGCGACCGAACTGTTTAAACGCTTTGATACCGCAGCTATGTCCATCGGCGCATTAAGCCCCGAAGCACACGAAGCGCTGGCCGAAGCCATGAACAGCATCGGCGGCAACTCGAACTCCGGTGAAGGCGGTGAAGACCCGGCGCGCTATGGCACCAATAAAGTGTCGCGCATTAAGCAGGTTGCTTCCGGTCGCTTTGGCGTAACCCCGGCGTATCTGGTCAACGCCGATGTCATCCAGATTAAAGTCGCTCAGGGCGCGAAACCTGGCGAAGGCGGTCAGTTACCGGGTGATAAAGTCACCCCGTACATCGCCAAACTGCGCTATTCGGTGCCGGGCGTGACGCTGATCTCCCCGCCGCCGCACCACGATATTTACTCTATCGAAGACTTAGCGCAGCTGATTTTCGACCTCAAACAGGTCAACCCGAAAGCGATGATCTCCGTGAAGCTGGTTTCCGAACCAGGCGTTGGCACCATCGCCACAGGCGTGGCGAAAGCCTATGCGGATCTGATCACCATTGCTGGCTACGATGGCGGTACCGGCGCAAGCCCGCTCTCCTCGGTGAAATATGCGGGCTGCCCGTGGGAACTTGGTCTGGTGGAAACCCAGCAGGCGCTGGTCGCTAACGGTCTGCGTCACAAGATTCGTCTGCAGGTTGATGGCGGTCTGAAAACCGGTGTCGATATCATTAAAGCGGCGATTCTGGGTGCGGAAAGCTTCGGCTTCGGTACCGGTCCAATGGTGGCGCTGGGCTGTAAATACCTGCGTATTTGCCACCTGAACAACTGCGCAACCGGCGTGGCGACTCAGGATGACAAACTGCGTAAGAACCACTATCACGGCCTGCCGTTCAAAGTGACTAACTACTTTGAATTTATCGCCCGCGAAGTCCGTGAGCTGATGGCGCAACTGGGTGTGAAGCGTCTGGTGGATCTGATTGGTCGTACCGACCTGCTCAAAGAGCTGGAAGGGTTTACCGCCAAGCAACAGAAACTGGAACTGTCTCGTCTGCTGGAAACCGCAGAACCGCATCCGGGTAAAGCGCTGCATTGCACCGAGAACAACCCGCCGTTTGATAACGGCGTGCTGAACGCTCAGTTGTTACAGCAAGCGAAACCGTTTGTCGACGAGCGCCAGAGCAAAACCTTCTGGTTCGATATCCGCAACACCGACCGTTCTGTTGGCGCGTCGCTGTCGGGCTATATCGCGCAAACGCATGGCGATCAGGGGCTGGCGTCTGACCCAATCAAAGCGCACTTCAGCGGTACCGCAGGCCAGAGCTTCGGCGTGTGGAACGCGGGCGGCGTGGAGTTGTATCTGACCGGTGATGCCAACGACTATGTCGGTAAAGGTATGGCGGGCGGTCTGCTGGCAGTGCGTCCTCCGGTTGGCTCTGCTTTCCGTAGCCATGAGGCGAGCATCATTGGTAACACCTGTCTGTATGGCGCCACCGGTGGCCGCCTGTTTGCCGCGGGTCGTGCGGGTGAGCGCTTTGCAGTACGTAACTCCGGCGCAATCACCGTGGTTGAAGGTATTGGCGACAACGGCTGCGAATATATGACCGGCGGCATCGTCTGTATTCTCGGAAAAACGGGCGTCAACTTCGGAGCGGGTATGACGGGTGGATTCGCCTACGTGCTCGACGAAGACGGTGAGTTCCGCAAACGCGTGAACCCGGAACTGGTAGAAGTGCTGAACGTGGACTCGCTGGCTATCCACGAGGAACACCTGCGCGGTTTGATTACCGAGCACGTACAGCATACCGGCTCTTCACACGGCGAAGAGATCCTGGCTAACTGGCCAGCATTCTCGGCGAAATTCGCGCTGGTAAAACCAAAATCCAGTGATGTGAAAGCACTGTTGGGTCACCGTAGTCGTAGCGCAGCAGAGCTGCGTGTGCAGGCGCAGTAAGGGGTAGCAGCAATGAGTCAGAACGTATACCAATTTATCGACCTGCAGCGCGTTGATCCGCCTAAGAAGCCGCTGAAGATCCGTAAGATCGAGTTTATCGAGATCTACGAGCCGTTTTCCGAAGGCCAGGCCAAAGCACAGGCAGACCGCTGCCTGTCCTGCGGTAACCCGTACTGCGAGTGGAAGTGTCCGGTGCATAACTACATCCCGAACTGGCTGAAACTGGCGAACGAGGGGCGTATTTTTGAAGCAGCAGAACTGTCGCACCAGACCAACACTCTGCCGGAAGTCTGTGGCCGCGTGTGCCCGCAGGATCGTCTGTGTGAAGGATCCTGTACGCTGAACGATGAGTTCGGCGCGGTGACTATCGGTAACATCGAGCGCTATATCAACGATAAAGCATTCGAAATGGGCTGGCGCCCGGATATGACCGGCGTGCGTCAAACCGACAAGCGCGTGGCGATCATCGGTGCCGGTCCGGCAGGCCTGGCCTGTGCTGATGTGCTGACCCGCAACGGCGTGAAGGCGGTGGTATTTGACCGCCACCCGGAAATCGGCGGTCTGCTGACCTTCGGTATTCCAGCCTTCAAACTGGAAAAAGAGGTGATGACCCGCCGTCGTGAAATCTTCACCGATATGGGCATTGAGTTCAAATTGAACGTGGAAGTGGGCCGCGATGTACAGCTTGACGATCTGCTGAAAGATTATGACGCCGTGTTCCTTGGCGTAGGTACCTATCAGTCGATGCGCGGTGGGCTGGAAAACGAAGACGCTTCCGGTGTGTTTGATGCCCTGCCGTTCCTGATCGCCAATACCAAACAGTTGATGGGCTTTGGCGAAAGCAGCGACGAGCCGTACATCAGCATGGAAGGCAAACGCGTCGTCGTTCTCGGCGGTGGCGATACCGCGATGGACTGCGTGCGGACCTCGGTTCGCCAGAACGCAGCACATGTCATCTGCGCTTATCGTCGTGACGAAGAGAACATGCCGGGTTCCAAACGCGAAGTGAAAAATGCGCGTGAAGAAGGCGTCGAATTCCAGTTCAACGTCCAGCCTTTAGGCGTGGAAGTGAACGCCAACGGTAAGGTATGCGGTGTGAAAATGGCGCGTACCGAAATGGGTGAACCGGATGCGAAGGGCCGTCGCCGTGCGGAGATCGTCGCCGGTTCCGAACACGTTGTTCCGGCAGATGCGGTGGTACTGGCATTTGGCTTCCGTCCGCACAGTATGGAGTGGCTGGCAAAACACAGCGTCGAACTGGATTCTCAGGGCCGCATTATTGCTCCAGAGCGCAGCGACAACGCCTTCCAGACCAGCAACCCGAAAATCTTCGCCGGTGGCGACATCGTGCGCGGTTCGGATCTGGTAGTCACCGCGATTGCCGAAGGTCGTAAAGCGGCAGACGGTATCCTGAACTACCTGGAAGTGTAATACAGCCTCTTAAGGCATCTCATCTGCCCTGGTGGGTGAGATGCCAAATTCCTGCCGCAATACCGCCAAACCTGCCGATTAAGCCAGTCTGACAACACGTTTAGTAAACAGGGCAAATAACCTTAACACCCCAAACAGATCAACATCATGAATAATAACCATGTAAAAACCAGACGAAAACGTTTGCTTTACGTTGAGAACTGTATATTATGCGGCGGATTTTTTGGGCAAAATTCATGGAGGCGTTGTGTCGCAAGACAACAATTATAGCCAGGGCCCCGTCCCTCTGGCGGCGCGAAAAGGCGTAGTTCCACTAACATTTGTCATGTTGGGACTCACATTCTTTTCCGCCAGTATGTGGACCGGTGGCACACTCGGTACCGGTCTTTCTTATAATGATTTCTTCCTGGCAGTTCTCTTCGGTAATCTTCTCCTCGGTATTTACACTGCATTTCTCGGTTTTATCGGCGCAAAAACAGGGCTCTCAACCCACCTTCTGGCGCGTTACTCATTTGGTGTGAAAGGTTCATGGCTTCCCTCTCTGCTGTTAGGCGGCACACAGGTAGGCTGGTTTGGCGTTGGTGTGGCCATGTTTGCTATCCCGGTTGGCAAAGCGACGGGAATTGACGTCAATATCCTGATTGCGGTTTCCGGTCTGTTGATGACCCTGACCATCTTTTTTGGCATCTCAGCGCTGACCGTTTTATCTATCATCGCCGTGCCTGCCATCGTCGTACTTGGCAGCTACTCCGTCTGGCTGGCAGTGAGCGATGTCGGCGGTTTGGAGCATTTAAAAGCGATAGTGCCGCAAACGCCGCTGGATTTCTCCACCGCACTGGCGCTGGTAGTCGGCTCGTTTGTCAGCGCAGGGACGTTAACCGCTGACTTCGTCCGTTTTGGCCGCAACGCCAAAGGCGCGGTGCTGATCGCCATGGTGGCGTTTTTCCTTGGCAATTCGCTTATGTTCATCTTCGGCGCTGCGGGCGCGGCTGCGGTTGGACAGGCGGATATCTCTGACGTGATGATTGCCCAGGGACTGCTGCTGCCCGCGATCATCGTTCTCGGCCTGAATATCTGGACCACCAACGATAATGCGCTGTACGCATCGGGCCTGGGATTTGCCAATATTACCGGCCTTTCCAGCCGTACGCTGTCAGTGGCTAACGGTATTATTGGCACACTGTGCGCACTGTGGCTTTACAATAACTTTGTCGGCTGGCTGACATTTCTGTCGGCAGCGATTCCCCCGATTGGCGGGGTGATCATCGCCGACTATCTGCTGAACCATCGCCGCTATGCCGACTTCAGCAAAGCGCAATTTATTTCCGTAAACTGGATAGCGATCCTGTCCGTTGCACTGGGCATTGCCGCAGGTCACTATATTCCCGGCATCGTGCCCGTCAATGCCGTACTTGGCGGCGTATTCAGCTATATCCTGCTGAATCCACTTTTCAATCGCAGCCTTGCTAAATCCCCGGAGGTCAGCCATGCAGAATAATAACATCACCATTCATCAGGCGCGTTTACAGGGACGTGAAGGGTTATGGCAAATCACGATTGAAAACGGGCGCTTTAGCCGTATTGAGCCTCAAGACGCAGCGACGTTACCACAGGGTGAAGTGCTTGATGCTGAAGGTGGTCTGGCTATCCCACCGTTCGTTGAGCCACATATCCATCTGGACACTACGCAAACCGCGGGCGAGCCGAGCTGGAATCAGTCTGGTACGCTGTTTGAGGGGATTGAACGCTGGGCTGAACGTAAGGCAATGCTCACTCACGAAGACGTCAAAGCGCGCGCCATGCAGACCCTGAAGTGGCAGATGGCCAACGGCATCCAGTATGTCCGTACTCACGTTGACGTTTCCGACCCTACGTTGACGGCGCTAAAAGCCATGCTGGAGGTGAAGCAAGAAGTCGCTCCGTGGGTAGAGCTACAGATTGTCGCGTTCCCGCAAGAAGGCATTCTTTCTTATCCCAACGGTGAAGCGCTCCTGGAGGAAGCCGTGCGTCTGGGCGCCGACGTCATTGGCGCGATCCCGCACTTTGAATTCACGCGTGAATATGGCGTAGAGTCGCTGCATAAGATTTTCGCTCTGGCGCAAAAATACGACAAACTTATCGACGTGCACTGTGACGAAATCGATGATGAGCAATCCCGCTTTGTTGAAACCGTTGCGGCGCTGGCGCATCGCTACAATATGGGCGAGCGCGTGACCGCCAGCCATACCACGGCGATGCATTCCTACAACGGCGCGTATGCTTCCCGTCTTTTCCGCCTGTTGAAAATGTCCGGCATTAACTTTGTCGCAAATCCACTGGTGAATATTCACCTGCAAGGGCGCTTTGACACTTATCCTAAGCGTCGTGGTGTTACGCGCGTCAAAGAGATGCTGGAAGCGGAGATCAACGTCTGCTTCGGTCATGATGACGTCTTCGATCCGTGGTACCCGCTGGGCACTGCGAATATGCTGCAGGTGCTGCATATGGGATTACACGTGTGCCAGCTGATGGGATACGGACAAATTAACGATGGGTTGAACCTGGTCACCACCCACAGCGCGAAAACCCTGCATCTGCAGGACTATGGTCTGAACGTGGGGAATTCTGCGAATCTGGTGATTTTGCCTGCAGAAAATGGGTTTGACGCGGTTCGTCGCCAGACGCCTGCCCGTTATTCCATTCGTCATGGTCGAGTCATTGCCGAGACGGTCCCAAGCCAAACCACACTGCATCTGACGCAGCCAGAAACGGTGACGTTTAAGCGCTAGGACGTTACATTCCATGTCGGATGGCGTAAGCTTTGCCATCCGACACAGTCTCTCATTCTCAAGCTTGTAATAAGTTGGCGCGGACTTTGATCACCACCTTTTTGATGTCCATCGGGGTCTGCACCACACAACCCGGTTTATGCGGCTCGCCCGGCATAAAAATCACAAATTTTCCCGGCTTCAGTACCATAGCCTGTTCATCGGCAATCTGGCTGCACAGCTGATAATCATCCTCGATGTGCATCTCTTCACAGTGACGAGCAGAATCGGTCATCCCGAACAGAATCCGTTCTTCGCCGGACAACAGCATCTGAATATCAATGTACTGCTGATGCAGCTCCGCTTTCTTATGCTCTGGGCTCTGCGTTGTAAATTGCATGACATTCATAAAAATATTCTCGCCCTGCAACGTGTAGCGCCCAGGCGTCTTCTCCTGCGGATTCGCCGCAATGGCAAGCGTTAACGCCTGCTGCAAGACCGGATGTAATCCGGCAGAAGGCAGTGAATTCAACGCATCTGATATCATCATCATTCTCCCTGGGCCAACAGCGCGGCCCCCAGTAATCCAGCGTCATGACGGTAATGCGCCGCCAGCAATTCCACGTGATAGGCCCAAGGCTCTTGTGCCAGATAATGTTCCACCAGCGCCAGATACCCTTCAGCCAGCCCAACGCTGCCGCCAATCACCACAATCTGGCAATCGGTCGTGGCCTTCACATCGGCAACAAGCCTTGCCAAAGTACGCGCCGAGCGATGGATCAACCGGCTTGCCTGCTCATCCCCCTGCCCGGCACAGCTAAAAATAGTTTTGGCGTCGCATCCGGCTAGCGCGCCTTCGGCAGCCGCCGCTATTCCACGACCGGATGCGATCGCCTCAACGCAGCCCACACGCCCGCAGCCGCACATGGGTCCATGGGGATCGGCCAGCGTATGTCCCAGATGCCCAGCCAGACCGCCGACTCCAGTCAGCAGTTTCCCACCGCTGACGACTCCCCCGCCAACGCCTGTGGAGACGGTAATAAACACCAGATCGCGGTACTCACCACCAAGCGCATGGTACTCAGCCCACGCCGCTGCCTGTGCGTCATTGACGGCCAGCGTCGGCAGGCCGGTGATTTGTTCCAGCGTTTGTGTCAGCGGAAAATGCATCAATCCGCCGAGGTTATGCGGATTCAGCGCCAGTAAAGCCCCCTCACGGATAATCCCCGTCGAGGCGATCGCCACCCGATTAGCACGCCCCTGTAGCGGGGCAACCAGTGTTTGTAACGCGGCGCGCAGCGCTTGCGGCGTTTTACTGACAGGCGTCGGCAGTTCACGCCGCTCGCGGACTTGCAGATTGTTGTCTATCAGCGCGGCAGCCAATTTGGTGCCGCCAATATCAATCGCCAGTGTGGTCATGACGCCGCCTCATGCATCGCGGTGGCGCTCTGTAGCTCTAAGAACGACATATTTCTTCCCTTACTGCTATTGCCCGGTTCAGCACCGGGCAATTGGATTAACTTTTGGATTTCACCATAGTGCTTTTGTCACCACCGAACGGCACGGCACCGCTAAACGGTCGACCATCAATGGCATCATGCGTACGCAACGCTTCAGGACGCAGCCAGCGCTGTACACGGGACGGCATATCAAGACCAATCAGCAGGATCACTACAAATGTCAGACCGAAAGAGAGGGATCCCAGCGCGGTACCCAGATCCAGACGTTGGGCAATCAGCGCACCGATGATCGGTGCCAGCGCCCCGCCCAGTGCGCCCACGTTATAGGTGAAGCCCAGTCCCGCCGCACGCTGATCGGTATCGAAATAGCCGCCAATCAGTTTTGGTAAGATCCCGGAGATCCCCTGGCCGAGCATTTGCTGGAAAAACAGCAGTAAACCCAGTACCCAGACGTTTGAACCGCCTATCGCAAATACCGGTATAATCAGCAACTGCGAGGCCAGCAGACTGCAGACATAGGCTTTACGCGTGCCCAGCCAGTCGCCAAGAAAACCGCCGACGCAACAACCGACCGCCGCACCAAAGCCGCTAAAGAAGAGCACCCTGGCCACCGTGGAAGGATCGTACAGCAGTTCGGTTTTCAGATAGGTTGGCAACAGCGCCTGAATCGGCCACGAGTACAGGAAGGCAAACAGCACAACCACCATCAGCATGACGCCCGTCGGCCAGCGTTTCCCGCTGCTTTGCACCATAAAGCTAATGAAGATAAACGCGCATATCAGCCCCAGGACCGCCACAATAGCCGCATTTTGCAGGTCGCCCGCAAAGCAGAACCACAGCGCGGTGGCAGCAGCGAGCGTCATCAGAATATTAATTACCCGATGCTCGCCCCGGTAGAGAATGTCCACCATCGTGCGCACTGGCGCTTTGCCTTCGTGTTTCTCTTTCCAGTCTTCCGCTTCCGGAATATTTTTACGCAGCCAGAGGGCGAAGATAATTGGCAGGATGCCGATGAAGAACAGCGCACGCCACCCCCAGACCGGAACCACCAGGCTGTAGACCTGGGCGGCGATCACGGCACCAACGGAAAAGCCTGAAATCAGGAAACCACTGGCTTTGTTTCGCAGGTGTTTAGGCCAACTTTCAATAACATAGGTTGCACTGGAGCCGTACTCACCCGCCATTCCCATACCGATAACCAGGCGGGCGATAAACATGGTGGTGTAGCCCGGCGCGAAACCGCAGGCCAGCGTTCCCACCGAGAACAGAATGATGCTGGTGACCATTGCCAGGCGGCGTCCGTAGCGGTCGCCCATTGCCCCCAGCATTAACCCGCCAAACCAACGGGAGATAAAGGCGGCCGAGATCAGGCTGGCGGCCTGCACCGTCGTCAATCCGAATTCGCCCTGCACTTCTGTCAGCACCAGGGCGATTAACACAAAATCGAAACCATCAAGCAAATATCCCAGCCAGGCGGCGGAAAATGCCCGCCATTGTGCCCGATTGAGATGGCGATACCACGGGATGCTCTGGGTAGAAGTACTCATTTTACTCTCCCGATGATTTTGTTGTTGTGCCGGGTGGTGGCTTTGCCTTACCCGGCCTACGGTCGAAAAATCCAGGCCGGGCAAGCGAAGCGCCCCCGGCGACCCGTGATTACGCCTTTTCCGCCAGCAGTTGGTTTGCCAGCGCTTTCAGTTCCGGCAGAAAGCGTTCATCTACCGGAGCAAAGGGTTTACGGCACAGTGGAACAGAAACCACATCCATATAGTGCAGTACTGTTTTCAGACCGCGGAACACGCCAACCTTAATAAGCAGATCGATAACCTTATTGCACTCGGTTTGCAGCTTTTGCGCCGTCCGGATGTCACCTTCTTTGAGCGCTTTCACAATTCCCTGATAGCGCCATCCCATGATGTTGTAAGTGCTACCGATACCGCCATCTGCGCCCGCGAGCAGCCCAGAAGCGAAGATTTCGTCATAGCCGTTATAAAGCACCAGATCGGGATGAGCGCGGCGGATCTGTTCCATCTGATAGAGATCGCCCGAAGTTTGCTTCAGTGCGCCAACGCCTGGCAGCGTCACCAGCGTGTTGATCTGATCCAGCGTCAGTTTTACGCCGCTCAGCGCCGGAATGTTATAGACCACCATCGGTAAACCATCAGCAGAATCAATAATTGCGCGGTAGTGATCGCAGTGCTCTTCAAAGCTAAACGGATAGTAAAACGGTGTGACGGCCGAAACCGCATCAAAGCCGTAGCGATGCGCGGCGCTCGCCAGCTGTTGGCTCTCTTCGGTGCTCACCGTGCCAACGTGGGCGATCAGCGTCACCTTGCCCTTTGCCTCTTCGGCAACAATTTCCAGTACCTGCTCTCTTTCAACGCGGTTTTGGACAAAGGCCTCACCCGTTGAGCCACCGACATAGAGCCCGTCTACACCCTGACCAATGTTGAAACGCACCAGGCGGCGCAAACTCTCGATGTCCAGTCGCTGTTGGTTATCGAATGGGGTTAACAACGCTGGCATTACGCCTTTTAAATCTCTTGCCATAACGACCTCTGATGATGATTAGTGTTATCTGACTGCATACCTTTATACCTGTTATACCAGATCAAATAAGCAGCAATACAATAGAGAACGCTTATAGTGCGATCTACTTCACTAAACGATCGTCAGGATCGCGATCACTTACGCGATTTTTTACTTTTGCTGAAGGCGTGCCAGGTCGCGGAAACGCTATTGAGATGTTCTTGCAGTGCGCGGTCAGCTTCTTCAGGATCGCGCTGGCGAATAGCTTCTACAATCGCGATATGCTGCTGATAACTCACGTTGTTGTGCTCATACAACTCTTGATCGGCGACGGTCGGACGGGCGGCAATCAGCCAATCTAACAGCGCAACATGGATAGCCATAAAGATAGGATTGCCCGGGATCTCAGCCAGTACACGGTGAAAATCAACGTCCGAGCGGATGAACAACGTATTGTCATCGAGCGACTGGCTGTTGATCTCCAGTGCTTTAGCCAGTCTGTCGATTTGCTCATCTGTCGCATGTTCGGCGGCGTATCGTACCAGGCTGGATTCAAAGAACAGTCGCAACTGCTCGAAGTGGGCAATGCCGCCGGGATGTGCGAGGAAATCTTTCGCCATACCTGACAGCTCGCTAATGATGGTATCAGCTGAAGGACGCGAAACGCGGGCGCGCTCGCCGTTGTTGATTTGTACCAGACCTTTGCGTTTTAACGCGGCCAGCGCTTCTCGTACAGAAGGACGGCCCACGTTAAAGAAGGCCATCAGCTCCCGCTCAGACGGCAACTGTTCGCCCTCGCCAAATTCCCGACGACGAATCATCTGCTCCAGTTCTTCTTCAACCATTTCAGACAGTTTTTTACGCGCCAACGGGCGATTGCGTAAGCTACGGCCAATGGTGGATGGAGAGTCTTCAGCTTGCGAATCAAATGCGTTCATAGGGTCCATTCAGCTAAGTCGTGGTGACAAACAACAGCGGGTTTATCCTAACACAGGATCGAAAGCAGGGTGAAATGATGGACGATCTGATCCGGCTGGCCTATTGATAATATACGTAACAGCAATATTATTTTAAGCGAGTATCTTCTGCCTCATTTTAATTGAATGGAGTTAAATACCTTCATGAAAATTATGAATATGAACGTGATAATTTATCATAACCGTCTATTTTATAACGATAAATAATTACACCATCGAATTAAAAATAAGATATTCACTCCATAAAAAATGCCCAGAAAAATATAACATCCGTTTTGACAACAGCGTTATTACCGGATTTATCTTCTTCTCTGGCATGGAGTGAAACAATGTTCGGCATCATTATCTCTGTCATCGTTTTATTTACGATGGGTTACCTGATCCTCAAAAACTACAAACCGCAGGTCGTGCTGGCCGCCGCCGGGATCTTCCTGATGATCTGCGGCGTCTGGCTGGGCTACGGCGCGTTGGTCGCTAACGACAAAAGCAGTGGCTATCTACTGGTCGATATTTACAATGAAATTTTGCGTATGCTCTCCAACCGCGCGGCCGGACTGGGGTTATCAATCATGGCGGTGGGCGGTTATGCCCGTTATATGGACAGAATGGGGGCCAGCAGAGCGATGGTTAGCCTGTTAAGCCGCCCGCTCAAGCTAATCCGCTCCCCCTATGTAGTGCTTGCCGCCACCTATGTGATTGGTCAGATCATGGCGCAGTTCATTACCAGCGCATCCGGGTTAGGTATGTTGCTGATGGTGACGCTGTTCCCAACGCTGGTTAGCCTTGGCGTGAGCCGTTTATCCGCTGTTGCGGTCATTGCCACTTCGATGTCGATTGAATGGGGCATTCTGGAAACCAACTCTATTTTTGCCGCGCAGGTCGCGGGCATGAAAATCGCCACCTATTTCTTTCAATACCAGTTGCCCGTCGCGTCGTGTGTCATTGTCGCCGTCGCCATTGCGCATTTTTTCGTTCAGCGTCAATTTGATAAAAAAGCCGCACCGGAAAGTAACGGATTTGCGGAACAAAAGGCGCTGGAAAACGAACCCCCGCTCTATTACGCCATTTTGCCGGTGATGCCGCTGATCCTGATGCTGGGCTCGCTTGCCCTTGCACAAATGGGGCTAATGAAAGCAGAGTTGAATCTGGTGGTGGTGATGTTAATGAGCATGACGCTGACTATGTTTGTTGAATTCCTGCATAAACATAATCTGCGCGAAACGATGGATGATGTGCAGGCTTTTTTTGACGGCATGGGGACGCAGTTTGCCAACGTTGTCACCCTGGTGGTCGCGGGTGAAATCTTTGCGAAAGGGTTGACGACTATCGGGACTGTCGATGCCGTAATAAAAGGCGCAGAGCATTCCGGTCTTGGCGGTATCGGCGTGATGATCATCATGGCGGTGGTCATCGCCGCCTGCGCAATCGTCATGGGGTCAGGCAACGCGCCGTTTATGTCTTTTGCCAGCCTCATTCCGGATATTGCCGCCGGGCTGCATATTCCTGCGGTAGTAATGATTATGCCGATGCATTTTGCCACTACGCTTGCCCGCGCGGTGTCACCCATAACCGCTGTAATTGTCGTGACATCGGGTATTGCCGGCGTATCGCCCTTTGAAGTGGTAAAACGTACAGCAATCCCGATGGCAGTAGGATTTGTGGTGAATATGGTAGCCACCATCGCGCTGTTTTATTGATACCAAAGCCAGAAAACAGAACAGGCCCCAAAGGGCCTGTTTTTTATTTCACTACTTATTTCACTACGCGCAGCGCTGGACGCCCACCGCGAGGCGGTGGCGGAGTATCATCCGGATCGTTGTCGTCGCCATTATCAGGTTTATCGCCATCAATGACCGACATGACCGTTTCACTCTCAAAACCAGACGTGTCGTTGTCGTCATCATTTAAGCTGGCAACATCTTCGTCGTAGGCGGCTTCCGGTTCAAACATCGTACCGGCGCCATTTTCACGTGCATAAATTGCCAGAACGGCAGCCAACGGCACAGACACCTGACGCGGCACGCCACCGAAACGCGCGTTAAAGCGCACTTCATCGTTAGCCAGTTCCAGGTTGCCCACCGCACGCGGTGCAATATTCAGAACAATTTGCCCGTCACGCGCATATTCCATTGGAACCTGCACGTCCTGGAGCGTCACATCCACCACCAGATGCGGCGTGAGCTGGTTGTCCAGCAACCACTCATAGAACGCGCGCAGCAGATACGGACGGCGTGGTGTTAGCTGTGGCAAATCCATACAGGTTAACCCCGGCCCAGACGCATTTCACGTTCAGGCTCAGTCAGAGAAGCCAGGAAAGAGTCTCGTTCGAAGACGCGAGTCATATACCCTTTCAGTTCTTTCGAACCTGCACCGTTGAATTCAATACCCAGCTGCGGTAAACGCCACAGCAGCGGCGCCAGATAGCAGTCTACCAGGCTGAACTCATCGCTCAGGAAGTAAGGTTTCTGGCCAAATACTGGCGCGATTGCCAGCAGTTCTTCGCGCAGACGCTTACGCGCGACTTCGGCTTCAGATGCAGAACCGTTCACGATGACGTTCATCAGCGTGTACCAGTCTTTTTCAATACGCTGCATGTACAGGCGGCTTTCACCACGCGCAACCGGGTAAACCGGCATCAGCGGCGGATGCGGGAAGCGCTCATCCAGGTATTCCATAATGATGCGAGATTCCCACAGGGTCAGCTCACGATCCACCAGTGTCGGTACGCTCTGATTCGGGTTGAGGTCGATCAGATCCTGAGGTGGATTGTCCTTCTCCACATGCTCAATCTCGAAACTAACACCTTTCTCAGCCAGCACAATGCGGACCTGATGGCTATAGATGTCAGTAGGACCAGAAAACAGCGTCATTACCGAACGTTTGTTGGCAGCGACAGCCATGAAAACCTCCAGGTATATTCAGAATTTTTACTGCTACCAGCCACTCAGTGGCCAGCCAGAAGTGATGTCACCCAAACTCGGGAAAGTCATTACTGCTCAAAATGCAAACAAAAAATGAACGATACCGGACATTTGGGCAGAAAATTGGATGATAGTTTACCAGATTTTGTGACCTTTGTGGTGAGTCGATTCTTGAAATGGGGAAAAAGAGGTGGCAATCAGCGGATTACCGTGGTTCTGAGGCGAGAAATAACGATAAAAAAACCCGCCGAAGCGGGTTTTTTCGCAAATTGTCGTCTGCCGAAGCAGAGTACAATTAACGTTTGGAGAACTGAGGACGACGACGTGCTTTACGCAGACCGACTTTCTTACGTTCAACCTGACGAGCATCACGGGTAACGAAGCCAGCTTTACGCAGTTCGCCACGCAGGGATTCGTCGTACTCCATCAGAGCGCGGGTGATACCGTGACGGATCGCACCAGCCTGACCAGAGATACCACCACCTTTAACAGTGATGTACAGATCCAGTTTCTCAACCATGTCGACCAGTTCCAGCGGCTGACGAACTACCATGCGGGCAGTTTCACGACCGAAGTACTGTTCCAGAGAACGTTGGTTGATTACGATTTTACCACTGCCCGGTTTGATGAAAACGCGAGCTGCGGAACTTTTGCGGCGACCAGTGCCGTAGTATTGATTTTCAGCCATTGCCTATAATCCCGATTAGATGTCAAGAACTTGCGGTTGCTGTGCCGCGTGGTTGTGCTCGTTGCCAGCGTAAACTTTCAGTTTACGGAACATAGCACGACCCAGCGGGCCTTTTGGCAGCATGCCTTTAACCGCGATTTCAAGCACACGCTCAGGACGGCGAGCAATCATCTCTTCAAAGGTCGCTTGTTTGATACCACCGATGTGGCCGGTGTGGTGATAGTACACTTTGTCAGTACGCTTGTTGCCGGTTACAGCAACTTTGTCAGCGTTCAGAACGATGATGTAATCACCGGTATCTACGTGCGGAGTGTATTCCGCTTTGTGCTTACCGCGCAGGCGCAGAGCCAGTTCGGAAGCCAGACGGCCCAGAGTTTTACCGGTCGCGTCAACAACATACCAGTCGCGTTTTACGGTTTCTGGTTTAGCTGTAAAAGTTTTCATTAAAAGCTTACCCAAATAAATAAGTTACACGTTGGTGAACACCCAAACGTTTTGTCAGTTGAGGTTCACACGACATTGTCCAGCAAACCTACCCCTTCGAATAGCCTATGCCGGCGCATAGAAAGTTTTGGGAAAAAAACTCTCTCGTAACGTGGGGTCGCAAGATTATAGAGAAGTCAGGGTCAAAGATCGACCCCTTTATGTGATTTGCGGCAGGTTTAACCGGCTAAATGTTCCCGCTTCAGATACTCTTCGCTTTGCATCTCCTGCAAACGCGACAAACAACGCTGAAATTCAAACTTCAGACGCTCACCCTGATAAATTTCATAGAGGGGTGATGCCGCACTGACCACCAGCTTGACGTGGCGTTCGTAGAACTCATCCACCAATGCGATAAAGCGTCGCGCTTCACTCTCCATCAGCGGGGTCATGACCGGCACATCAGACAACAGCACCGTGTGAAACAGACGCGACAGCGCAATGTAGTCATGCTGACTCCGGGCATCGACGCAGAGCGTGGTAAACGACACCGCCAGCGTTTGGTTTTCGACGGCCAGCGTCTGCATCGGACGATGATTGATCTCCAGCGTTGGCGCATGTTCAACTTTGGTTCCCGCTAATGCCAGCCAAAGCTTATCCATCTGCTGGCGGGTTTCCTCATTCAATGGCGACAACCACAAATGCGCCTGCGTTAAGGTGCGCAGACGATAATCGACGCCGGCATCGACATTCATGATGTCGCAATGCTGTTTGATCGCATCAATGGCAGGAAGAAAACGCGTGCGTTGCAAACCGTTACGATATAGCTCATCTGGCGGAATATTGGAGGTCGCCACCAGCGTAATACCGCGGGCAAACAGCGCTTTCATCAGGCCGCCGAGCAGCATGGCGTCGGTGATATCAGAAACAAAAAATTCGTCGAAGCACAGCACGTCCGTTTCGGCCTTAAAGCGGTCGGCGATGATTTCCAGCGGATCGCTCTGCCCCTGTAAGGCAGTAAGCTCTTCATGCACGCGCAGCATAAAACGGTGAAAGTGCAAACGCTGTTTACGTTCGCCCGGCAGGCTATGGTAGAACAGATCCATCAGCCAGGTTTTTCCGCGCCCAACTCCGCCCCACATATATAAACCACGCACCGGCGCGTTGATCGGTGACTCACGCTTGCCCAGCAACTTACCAAAACGCGCCATCAGTCCACTCTCCTGCGGCGCAGGACGTGCTGGCGTTGTAAGCGCCTGGAAAATGGTTTCCAGTCGATTCACGGCTTCGAGTTGTACGTTGTCGGGTTGATGACTGCCGTCGTTGAGGGCTTGCTGGTAACGCGATGTAGGGGAAAAGCTTTGCATGATGTTATTGTTATTCCTTGAGAATAGATGTGCCGTCGCTCACGGTTGACGAAAAAAAGGCCGTTCTACATTACGTGATATAAACACGGGATTCCACTTCTACGGGATTAGCGGTTATAGTGGCATAATCAGGCGCAGGCATGGAGCCTAAAGCCAACACCCTACGGAAACACAAGACAACGGGAGATGTTCATGACCTGGGAATATGCGCTAATTGGGTTAGTCGTCGGTATCATTATTGGTGCTGTAGCCATGCGTTTTGGTAATCGTAAATTACGCCAACAGCAGGCATTGCAGTACGAACTGGAAAAAAATAAAGCTGAGCTGGAAGAGTACCGCGAAGAGCTGGTGAGCCACTTTGCCCGCAGCGCTGAATTGCTGGATAACATGGCGGACGATTATCGTCAGATTTACCAGCACATGGCGAAAAGCTCCAGCAACCTGCTGCCGGGTATGTCGCCGGAAAACAACCCGTTCCGTAACCGTCTGGCAGAGTCTGAAGCAGGCAACGATCAGGCGCCGGTTCAGATGCCACGTGACTATTCTGAAGGGGCATCCGGCCTGCTGCGTAGCGGCGCAAAGCGCGACTAACCGCACATCGTTAAGAAATTTATTGGGCGCAGCAATTGCGCCCTCCGCTTCTCTTCCTGTCCCAGCTATTATTTAGTCGTTAGCCGCATTGTGACCTAACCGAAAATTCAATAACATCAACCTGTTTTGAATCATCTTCCGTTTACTCAAGGTACGAGAGCAGGATCCATGAAAAAACAAACCCAGCTGTTGAGTGCATTAGCGTTAAGTGTCGGGTTAACTCTCTCGGCGCCATTCCCGGCCGCAGCGTCTATCCCCGGCCAGGTTCCCGGTCAGGCTGCGCTTCCCAGCCTCGCTCCGATGCTGGAGAAAGTGTTACCTGCCGTGGTGAGCGTAAGGGTTGAAGGTACAGCCACTCAGGGGCAGAAAGTCCCGGAAGAGTTCAAAAAGTTTTTTGGTGACGAACTTCCCGATCAACCGTCACAACCCTTTGAAGGACTGGGCTCAGGGGTCATCATTGACGCAGCCAAAGGCTACGTTCTGACCAATAACCACGTTATTAATCAGGCGCAAAAAATCAGCGTTCAGCTTAATGATGGCCGTGAGTTCGACGCTAAGCTTATCGGCAGCGACGATCAGAGCGATATCGCACTGCTACAAATTCAGCACCCCAGCAACCTGACGCAAATTGCCATTGCCGACTCCGACAAACTCCGCGTGGGTGATTTCGCGGTGGCTGTGGGTAACCCGTTCGGTTTGGGTCAAACAGCCACCTCCGGCATTGTATCTGCCTTGGGTCGCAGTGGGTTGAACCTGGAAGGTCTGGAAAACTTTATTCAGACTGACGCCTCTATCAACCGCGGTAACTCCGGCGGCGCATTGCTCAACCTGAACGGTGAGCTGATCGGTATTAACACCGCGATTCTGGCCCCCGGCGGCGGCAGCATCGGGATTGGTTTTGCAATCCCGAGCAACATGGCGCGCACGCTGGCACAGCAGCTGATGCAGTTTGGTGAAATCAAACGCGGTCTGTTGGGTATCAAAGGCACCGAAATGACCTCGGATATCGCCAAAGCGTTCAAACTGGACGTACAGCGTGGCGCGTTTGTCAGTGAGGTTCTGCCTAACTCCGGCTCCGCAAAAGCGGGAGTGAAATCTGGTGACGTCATTACCAGCCTCAACGGTAAACCGCTCAACAGCTTCGCCGAACTGCGTTCACGCATTGCGACAACTGAACCTGGGACCAAGGTCAAACTGGGCCTGCTGCGTAACGGTAAACCGCTGGAGGTTGAAGTCACCCTCGATACCAGCACATCATCGTCCGCCAGCGCAGAGATGATTGCGCCTGCGTTGCAAGGGGCCACGCTCAGCGATGGTCAGTTAAAAGACGGCACCAAAGGCATCAGAATTGATAACGTAGAAAAAAGCAGCCCTGCAGCACAGGCCGGTCTGCATAAAGATGACGTTATCATTGGCGTTAACCGCGATCGCGTAAACTCAATCGCCGAAATGCGAAAAGTGCTGGAAGCGAAACCGTCGATCATTGCTCTGCAGGTGGTGCGCGGTAACGAGAGTATTTACCTGCTCCTGCGTTAACGCATGCAACCGGACATCAGCCCCTCGTGTGATGTCCGGTAAACTCGTGATATGCTGCTGCCGTTCCCTTTATTAATGACGCCGCCATCATGTTTGTGAAGCTTTTACGTTCGGTCGCGATTGGTTTAATCGTCGGCGCCATCCTGCTGGCCGCGATGCCCTCTCTGCGAAAAATTAATACGCTTACCGCACCGCAGTTCGACAGTGCAGATGAAACGCCTGCCAGCTATAACCCGGCGGTTCGCCGCGCAGCGCCTGCCGTCGTGAACGTTTATAACCGCAGTATGAACAGTACCGCGCACAACCAGCTTGAGATCCGCACGCTCGGCTCAGGCGTTATCATGGATCAGCGCGGCTATATCATTACCAATAAGCACGTCATTAACGATGCCGACCAAATCATCGTCGCATTGCAGGACGGCCGCGTATTTGAAGCGCTGCTTGTAGGGTCTGATACGTTAACCGACCTTGCGGTGCTGAAAATCAACGCCACTGGCGGGCTGCCAACAATCCCAATTAATAACAAACGCGTGCCGCACATTGGTGACGTGGTACTCGCCATCGGTAACCCGTACAACCTTGGGCAAACCATCACTCAGGGGATCATCAGCGCCACCGGTCGAATTGGCCTGAACCCGACAGGACGGCAAAACTTCCTGCAAACAGATGCTTCCATCAACCACGGAAACTCCGGCGGTGCGCTGGTCAACTCACTGGGTGAATTGATGGGGATTAACACGCTGTCATTTGATAAGAGCAACGATGGCGAAACCCCGGAAGGGATCGGCTTTGCCATTCCGTTTCAGTTGGCGACCAAAATCATGGATAAGCTGATTCGTGACGGGCGCGTGATTCGTGGCTACATCGGTATCAGCGGTCGCGAAATTGCACCACTGCACGCTCAGGGCGGCGGGATGGATCAAATTCAGGGGATTGTGGTTAACGAAGTTTCCCCGGATGGTCCGGCAGCGCAGGCGGGCATTCAGGTTAACGATCTGATTATCTCGGTCAATAACAAACCGGCGGTGTCTGCGCTGGAAACGATGGACCAGGTGGCAGAGATTCGACCAGGTTCAGTTATCTCCGTTGTCGTGATGCGTGATGACAAACAGTTGACGCTGCAGGTAACGATCCAGGAATACCCAGCCACCAATTAACGTCACGTCTGGCGGCCTACTGACCATAAAAAAACCGGAGCATGTTGGCTCCGGTTTTTATTAGGCGGTATCGTAGAGAGTTAGTACGTAATGCCTGATGGCGCTACGCTTATCAGGCCTACAAATACACGCAGGCCTCTCTCGCGTTACTTAACGAACTCTTCGCCCAGTGTGATATCTTTTTTCAGCGTATCCAGCATGCCTTCCAGCGAGCTTTGTTCAAACGCGCTCAGCTTGCCGATAGACTGACGCTCTTCTACGCCGTTTTTACCCAGCAGCAGCGGCTGAGAGAAGAAACGAGCATACTGACCGTCGCCTTCAACGTAAGCACATTCAACCACACCTTTTTCGCCGCTCAATGCGCGAACCAGGGACAGGCCGAAACGTGCAGCAGCCTGACCCATAGACAGGGTTGCAGAACCGCCACCGGCTTTGGCTTCCACAACTTCAGTACCCGCATTCTGGATACGTTTAGTCAGGTCAGCTGCTTCTTGTTCGGTGAAGCTTACGCCAGGAATTTGTGACAGCAGTGGCAGGATGGTCACGCCAGAATGGCCGCCAATAACCGGAACTTCAACGTCGCCTGGTTGTTTGCCTTTCAGTTCCGCAACAAAGGTGTTGGAGCGGATGATGTCCAGCGTGGTCACGCCAAACAGTTTGTTCTTATCGTATACGCCTGCTTTTTTCAGCACTTCTGCAGCGATAGCAACGGTAGTATTCACCGGGTTGGTGATGATACCGATACACGCTTTCGGGCAGGTTTTAGCAACTTGCTGCACCAGGTTCTTCACGATACCGGCGTTGACGTTGAACAGGTCGGAACGATCCATACCCGGTTTACGTGCGACGCCCGCAGAGATCAGTACCACATCAGCACCTTCCAGTGCAGGGGTAGCATCTTCGCCGCTGAAGCCTTTGATTTTCACAGCAGTAGGGATATGGCTCAAATCAACGGCCACACCAGGTGTTACTGGAGCGATGTCGTACAGGGAGAGTTCTGAACCTGAAGGCAGTTGGGTTTTTAACAGTAATGCTAGCGCCTGACCGATACCACCAGCAGCGCCGAGGACTGCAACTTTCATCCTAAACTCCTTATTATATTGATAAGCAAAATGTCTATTGCTCCGCGGCGGCGACCTTAATTCACAAATCCAATGAATACAACAACCACGCGTCAAGAATGCGTAGTCACGCAAATTTGGCTTTTATGCATTTAACTTACGTAAAATAAAACCTAAGTTACGTAATTCAAAACCACCCACACAGTAGAGCAACTTTCCAACAGGTGCTGACAATATACCCTACCCGCCTCTCAAAACAACATCAATTTGATAACATTTAATTTACTTTTAACCTTATTTGCGAGCCGTGACACAGGCATGTTTCTTGATAACGAAATTTGATAAAATTCCGCTCTTTCATAACATTATTTCAGCCTTGAACAAGGCAGACTGTTTGCATAAAAATTCATCTGTATGCACAATAATGTTGTTTCTACCGCCATATTACGGGTGACTTATGCGAAGCTCGGCAAAACAAGAAGAATTAGTAAAGGCGTTTAAAGCGCTACTTAAAGAAGAAAAGTTCAGCTCTCAAGGCGAAATCGTCCTCGCGTTGCAGGATCAGGGCTTTGATAATATCAATCAGTCCAAGGTTTCACGCATGCTGACCAAATTTGGCGCCGTGCGTACCCGCAATGCGAAAATGGAAATGGTGTACTGCCTTCCGGCGGAACTGGGCGTACCCACGACCTCCAGTCCGCTGAAAAATCTGGTGCTGGATATCGACTATAACGATGCGGTCGTGGTTATTCATACCAGCCCTGGCGCTGCTCAGTTGATTGCACGTCTGCTGGACTCATTGGGGAAAGCGGAAGGTATCCTGGGTACGATTGCCGGTGACGATACCATCTTCACCACCCCAGCTAAGGGTTTTACGGTAAAAGATCTGTACGAAGCCATTCTGGAACTGTTCGAACAAGAACTGTAATACCACCTCCCCGTCGCCTCGCGGCGGGGGAAAACACTCTCTTTTCATCCCCCTCCTTCTCTTTTCCACTGCTATTGATTTAACAAATGGTGCGTTTAACCATCAAAATACATTCACATGGTGAATGTGCAGCCTTAAAAACGCACATTTTGCAAAATCAAGTATCTACATGATTTAATTAAATTTATTTTGTATAAGCTGTTTAAAATGCTCTTTTTAATTCCATTGAGTTATAAAAAATCATTTTCTTAACACTCAAAACCCAATGAAACAATTAGCGTGGTATTAATTTATCGGGTGATTAGTGTATACTTGATTTTGTGATGAGGGTCACGAAACACAGACCCCAATAAAAGAATTCGACGAGGTAAATATCATGAAAATCAAAACTACTATTGCAACCTTAAGCCTTCTTTCTGTTCTCTCCTTCGGTGCAAGCGCCGCGGTTACTCAGGTGAACTCACAAGAAGCACAGAATCTGCAATCCATCGGTAGCGTCTCCGTCTCTCAGATCGGTAGTTCACCAATGGACATGCGTCAGGCCATCGCCGCTAAAGCTGAAAAAGCAGGCGCCAGCAGCTATCGCGTCACCGAACTCCGTGAAGGTGCTCACTGGCACGCTACTGCAGAACTCTACAAATAAACCCTCGTCGTCTAAGTCCGACGACTTGCCCCCGCCTGCCGGGGGCTTTTTTATGTCTTACATTGAGTGACGAACGTTAAAACGCAACTGCCCTTCCAGCTCTTCTTCCGCTTCATCGAACAGTAAAATCAACGCGCCGTATCGCCTGCGCAGCTTGTCCGGTAAATGGACAAATTCAATCTCCAGCGGCAGCGGCAAGACCTCCCCGATCACCACCTCCCACAGAGAATCCAAATCAACCACCTTTTCCCGGGCCAGACCGAATGTGCGCGTGAACTCGCGGTAGAAATCGCCCTGATCTTCTATCTCGTCAAAATCAAATGTATAGATGTTCATCTATAGCCACCATCCCGACGCCAGCTACTCTACAGACCGCCAATATCCAGGGGTCTCTCGCATTTTCAGGTAAGTATAGCCATAAAAAAACCGACGCTTTTAGCGTCGGTTTACAACTCTTAATTACTGACCAGCGCATGCTGGTATTTGTGCAGCATCCCACTGAGTCGTTTTACCGGCTCGGTCACCTGCGGCGGTGCTTGCCAGATAATTAATTTCTCCTGGTAGACCTCGAGCTCCTCCAGTAACTGGCTAAAGTAGCGTCGGCGCTTGTCGTCATTTCCTGCTGAAATTACGTGATCGGCAGTACGCCGAAGCTGACGATGGAATGCGGATAGATCCTCGTTTACCGGTACCGGTGCATCACGCAGGCGCTGGTGCGCGATGATCATCGTCAGCGCCAGGCGAAACTTCGCCAGATCGCCGGGAAACTTGTTCATCAGCAAAAACAGCTGCTGATAAAGTGCCGGAAGATGATTTTCTTTACGACGGACTACATTGGTGGTCATTGCTGAAACCGCCGCCGACACGAACTGGTTGAGCAATACACGACCCGTTCGGTCGCGAGAGTTATCACGCACCAGCAGAATGACGATAAACGCCAACACGCAGCCAACAATCTGCCCCAGCGCACTGTCAAGGAACTGACTAAAGTGGAAGGTCATCGGGTTATCCAGCACAATGATATTAATGGTGCTGGCCAGCGCCCCCATCGATCCCAGCCGTCGTTTCTGTACCTCAATCCCCAGAAAGAATCCCAGCACCGCCAGGCTCAGGCACAGTAACAGCATACTTTGTTGCGTATTAGGGATAATCACCAGGAAATAGAGCGCTCCGAGCGGTAACGCTGCCAACGTCCCATAGATAAAGTCTATCGCCACCATGCGAGGATTTGGCAAACGCATTGCCAGCGAGGTGACGACCGCAATCATCACCATTGCACCGCTGCCGGAGGTCCATCCGGTCCATAGCCAGAATAAGGTCCCCAGCACACAAGAAAGCGTGGTACGCCAGAAGTTAACCATCGCATGATGACGCTCGGCAGACTCCACTTTCACCACCGGCTCACCTTGCAGGATCTCTTCTTCCGTAGCGCTAATCTTGGTATTACTCACCACACCACGTTTGAGCAGCAGGTAGCGCGTCGCCGCACCTGCCCAGCTGTATATGGTGACCGGCGTTTCGCGCTCGCCGGTCCAGGCAATCACCCGACGCATCCGCTTCAGCTGTTTGTGGACATCCTGCGCCGTTTCAACCGACGTATCGAACAACTCGCGGAAAGTATCAGTAATCAGTTCCGGTCGGGTGTTCTGAATAAGATAGGTTTCACAGGACTGCGTGATGAGCGTGAGCGACAGCGTGTTCAATGCTTTAAGCCTGCGGTTAGCACGCCCCCAGCGTGAAGACTCCATATTCAGGTTACTGCGCATACCTTCCAGCGCTGCCGTACGACGGACTAAATCGCCCCAGGCTTTATCCACAACCTCGCTGTCGCCGTGCTTAATGCACAACTGCATCAGTTGATATTGCGCCACCAGCAGGCTGTCCAGCTCAACATCAATCTCTTGTTTTATCGAACGGGGAGAGAAAAGTAGATCGGCCACAATGGCACAGACAATCCCCATCACAATTTCACTGCAACGTTCGAGCGCAAATTGCGGCGTCAGCAGCGGTTCGGCCTGAATGGTAATGACGATGATCAGCGCCGTATAGCCCGAAAGCCCCCAGGCATAGGAGTTTTCGATCTTCACCAGTGACGAGATCCAGGTACAAAATCCGGCCCAGATACAGCACACCAGGATCATCAATAACGGAGCGCGGATCATACTGATGATAATGATCAGTCCGGCAATACAACCGATAAATGTCCCGACAATACGCAGCATGCCGCGATAGCGAATAGCCCCTGAATAGGGTTCCCCACCGGCAGCAAAGGCCGGGCCTGCCGCCACAATGGCTGCAGTCAGCACCGCCCAACGCGGAGTCTCAAGTTGGAAGTGAAAACCAACGAACAGCGCCAGTACAATCGCGCACGCCAGTTTTACCGCAAAGCGGATATGCTGATTGGCAATGGAGAAAATACCCATCGCGATTAACCAAACTCGCGCAGGCGGTGCGCCATTTTACGGAAGAAGGACTCCTGGCTTGCATCACGGTCCTGCTTACCGGTAATGACAACGGTAGCCGTTGTCCCGGCAGGCCACAGAGTTCCCTGCTGCTCATCAAGGCGGATTCGTACCGGTACACGCTGCGCCAGGCGCACCCATTCCAGATTTGAATCAATGGTCGCCATACCTTTTGCATCCTGCGTACTGCTGGCATTTGTTACCCCCGCCGCCACGCTATCAACGGTGCCTTTTAAGACATTATTACTGCCCAACGGGGTGATCTCAGCGCGATAACCAGGGCGAACGCCTTCTAGTTTGGTTTCTTCCATATAAGCCAGCACATAGAAAGAATGCTGTTTGACCAGTGCCACCGCTGTGGAACCACGCGTAATAAATTCGCCGCTATAAACGTTCAGGTTAGTGACCCAACCGTCTGCTGGTGCGCGAATGACGGTACGTTCCAGATCTAATTTTGCCAGGTCGCGGGTCGCTTGTGCTTTCGCAAGCTGGTGTAATACGGTTTGCAGGACGTTGTTTGACTGGTCAATCTCTTCACGAGACATGGCCTGCACGCCCAGGCGGTTACGACGGCCAGCCTCCTGGCGTTTTTCCTGGGCCAGAACCTGATAATAAGAAACATCAGCTTCGGCCTGCTCAAGGGCTTTCTTATAGCGTGGCTGATCGATGGTGAACAGAATCTGATCCTTTTTCACCAGTTGGTTATCATGGACGTTAACGTTGGAAATAAGACCCGCAACATCCGGCGCAATAGCGACGACATCTGCGCTGAAACGCGCATCACGTGTCCATGGCGACTCGGTGTAATACACCCATGCGCGAAAAATAGCGATGAAGGCCAGAATGACCAGTACGAGAGTCGTGGCCGTACGGGAGAGTTTTTTTGTTAGTGTTTTCACTTCAACCTCAAACGAACAGGCGCGTTATTAAATAGAACAGGCAGCAATACAGCGCGGTGTTAAACAGAGCCGGATGCCAGACAAAATCATAGATGCCGGTTGGAACCAGCATCCGGCGCACCAGCCAGAAAATCGCCAGTGACAAAAGTAATTCGAAAAAAATCGGTGGGAAGGACAAACCAAACACCACGATAACGGGAAACAGACTCATGTTGACCTTGGTAACTTAAGAGAGTGCAGGTGATAGATTTTCTAGCGTATGTCACCGCAGAGAAGGGCAAGGATGAGCCAGGCGAGAGCGACATAGCTGTTATTTGAATAATAATATATTAACGTAACTGTTATGCTGTTATCTATATTATGTGATCTAAATCACTTTTAAGCCAGAGTGAACAATGGAACGATTAAAACGTATGTCGGTGTTCGCCAAAGTCGTCGAACTGGGCTCCTTCACCGCCGCCGCAAGACAGCTACAAATGAGCGTTTCATCGATAAGCCAGACGGTCTCCAAACTGGAAGATGAGCTACAGGTTAAGCTGCTAAACCGCAGTACACGCAGCATTGGGCTGACCGAAGCCGGTAAAATTTACTACCAGGGCTGCCGGAGAATGCTGCACGAAGCGCAGGATGTTCACGAGCAGCTTTATGCCTTTAACAACACGCCCATCGGCACACTGCGCATTGGTTGTTCTTCAACCATGGCACAAAATGTCCTCGCCGGATTGACCGCGACAATGCTGAAGGAATACCCCGGTCTGACGGTAAATCTGGTAACAGGCATCCCGGCCCCGGATTTAATCGCCGATGGTCTGGACGTGGTCATACGCGTCGGTGCGTTGCAGGACTCCAGTCTGTTCTCGCGTCGCCTGGGTGCCATGCCGATGGTAGTCTGCGCGGCTAAAAGCTATCTCGCACAGTTTGGTGCCCCGGAGAAACCCGCCGATCTCAGCAACCACTCGTGGCTGGAATACAGCGTGCGCCCGGATAATGAATTCGAGCTTATCGCTCCGGAAGGAATTTCCACCCGCCTGATCCCAGAGGGTCGTTTTGTGACTAACGATCCGATGACATTGGTGCGCTGGCTGGCTGCGGGTGCAGGCATTGCCTATGTGCCGCTAATGTGGGTGATCAATGAGATCAATCGTGGCGAAGTGGAGATCCTGCTCCCCCGCTACCAGTCGGATCCGCGTCCGGTCTATGCGCTGTATACCGAAAAAGACAAACTGCCGCTCAAGGTCCAGGTGGTGATTAACTATCTGACGGAGTATTTTGTCGATGTAGCGCAGCTTTTTCAGGGGATGTACGGCCGGGGAAAAGAGAAATAAAAAGAGTATTGGCCGGATAAGGCGTTGACGCCGCGTCCGGAAAGATGCCCGATAGCGCTGGTGCTTATCGGGCATACATCATGATGTTATGCAGTACCACCCACCGTCAGGTTATCCACCTTCAGCGTCGGCTGGCCCACGCCCACCGGCAGGCTCTGCCCTTCTTTACCGCACACACCAACCCCGTTATCCAGCTTCAGGTCGTTACCTACCATTGAAATCTGCTGCATCGCTTCGATACCAGACCCAATCAGCGTCGCGCCTTTCACCGGTTTGGTTACTTTACCGTTTTCAATCAGATACGCTTCAGACGTCGAGAACACGAATTTCCCGGAGGTGATATCCACCTGGCCGCCGCCGAAGTTAGGCGCATAAATGCCGTATTCAACGGATTCGATGATTTCCTGCGGCGTGGATTTCCCCGGCAGCATGTAGGTGTTGGTCATGCGTGGCATCGGCAGGTGCGCGTAAGATTCACGGCGACCGTTACCCGTTGGCGCGACGCCCATCAGGCGCGCGTTCAGTTTGTCCTGCATGTAGCCTTTCAGAATACCGTTTTCGATCAGCACGTTGTACTGACCCGGTGTGCCTTCATCATCAATAGCCACAGAGCCACGACGGTCCGCCATTGTGCCATCATCCACAACGGTACACAGTTCCGACGCCACCAGCTCACCCATGTGACCGCTGAATACCGAGGTACCACGGCGGTTAAAGTCACCTTCCAGACCATGACCGACCGCTTCATGCAGCAGAACGCCAGGCCAGCCAGCGCCGAGTACTACCGGCAGCGTACCAGCAGGCGCTGCTACCGCGGACAAATTAACTAACGCCATGCGTACGGCTTCTTTCGCCCACGCGTCAGCACGGACTTCACCATCAAGGTCGCCAAGGAAATAGTCATAGCCAAAACGACCGCCACCACCGCTGGCACCGCGCTCGCGCTTACCGTCCTCTTCGACCTGGACGCTTACGGACAGGCGTACCAGCGGGCGAACGTCAGCGGCCAACGTACCGTCGGTCGCTGCTACCAGGATCAGTTCATAAACACCGGTCAGGCTGGCGGTTACTTCCTGGACGCGTTTGTCGGCGGCACGGGCCACGCTATCAACGCGACGCAGAATATCCAGTTTCTCTTCGCGGCTCATGCTCTGTAACGGATCAACCGAAGTGTAAAGCGCCTGATGCTCAACCGCTCCCAGCGTTTTTACTTTGCCGTCACCGCTGTCACGCACGATAGTACGGGCAGCATGAGCACTTTGCTCCAGCGCCAGCAGGCTGATCTGGTCTGCATAGGCAAACCCTGTTTTTTCGCCGCTGATGGCGCGCACGCCAACACCCTGATCGATATTGTAAGAGCCGTCTTTAATGATGCGGTCTTCTAAAACCCAGGATTCGTGATAGCTCGACTGAAAATAGAGATCGCCGTAGTCAAGACGGCGTTCGGCCAGTTGGCCCAGAATGGCAAACAGATCCTGATGTTTCAGGCCATTCGCCGCTAGCAATTGTTCACTTACCAGGTTCAGACTCATCGTTTTGGTTACTCATTTAATTCTGCCGGATGGCGGCAAAAACGCCTTATCCGGCCTACGTTGTTAGGCTACTGTAGGCCGGATAAGCGCTGCTCCATCCGGCAATACTATGTACTGAGATTGGGGCAATTACTTGCCCCCGTCAAATCATTGCTGGCTTTCTTTGCGCGGCTGACGCAGAACTTCGTTAATCTGCGGTTTATCGACCGGACCGGTGATGCGATAGCGCAGAATCGAAACTTTGCTCCATAATGGCCCCAGAACCTTACTGGCAGCAAATACCGCCGCGCCGACAATCGGGTTGACAGCAAACGCAGCGGCAACCCCTACGGTGGCAGAAATTTCAGGCGCGACAATGGCTTCCATATCCAGCTCCCGACGGACCAGGTTCACTGAGCCTTTCATCGCAATGTCTGCCTCCAGACCATCCACCAGCGTGTCGTCGGTATGCATCACACCATCTTTAATCCACGCCGTGCTGCGAATCGAGTCGAAATAGAAACCTTCACTGAAGGTATCGCTAAAATCAAAACGTAGTTTACGTAGCAACGCATCAAAGCTCAGCAGTCGCAACAGTTGCCCCGCATGCCCGGTACTGAGTTCGGTAAGCTCACCTTTGCCCAACCGGGTACGCAAAATCCCATTCAGCGATGCTTCGTCCGGATCCCACGGCGGGTTACGCCAGTGCAGGTCATACTCCACGTTGAACGAAGAATTACGAATCGGGGTCGATACGCCAAAGAAACTGGCCGCAGAGTCAATTTTATTACCGCTCAGTTTACCCTTCAGTGACGTTCGCTCTTTGCCCGGCGCATTCACCCACACGCCATCGGTGGTCAGTCTGGCAAAGCCCGTATCCAACAGACCGTTGCTCAACGTTAGCGTGTCGCCTTTAATTGCTACATCGGCATCAATGCGCCCATATTTCTGTCCCCACATCCAGCACTCGGCACAGCGTAACTGAAGGTCAGGCCAGCCGCGGAAGCTGAAGTTGTCCACGGCGGAAAACGGCGAGGCTGATGTGTTGCCCGGTGACGCTTTCGCCGCGCTGGGGTTGTAATAAAGATACTTAATATTGGCCAGCCATGGCGCATTATTGCGCATCGCCAGCGTGGCATTAATTTCACGACCCTGCGCCTGCACGATGGAGCCATTGCTCGCAGGCTCAGACACAATACTCAAATTATTCCACTGCTGACCGCCCAGGGATAATGATGGCGTACGCACGGTGATGCGTTGTGGGAAGTTGGCATTAGTGCCAACGTTATCCGCTGCGCCTTTTTGGAACAACGCCAGCCATTGCGCGCCATCCATAGGGGGAAGATTAAGCTCAATGCCTTGCTGATCGGGTAACGCGGGCACAGTACGGCTTTCCGACGTCCAGATAGCGCGGTCAAGCGTCAGTTTCTGATTCAGCAACCAGCGGCTGTTAAAGTGGTTCTTACTGCCAGCATTGCCGGTCAGTTCAAAGCTGCGCAGATTACCGTTGGCCTTAACATTCACCGGCAACGCTTCACCGGGCGCTTTATTCAGCGGAGCAGGTAAGTGACTACTTACATTCTTCAGGTCACCCTTTAGCTCAATGTCGTAGGTCGGCCCGGCATGATACGGAAGATCGATACCCACCTTGCCATTCCACGCCATGCTACCGCTTAAGGCATCGTTGACCTGCGCCGGTAAAATCCCCATGCGGGTTGGCTGCCAGTCGCCTTGCAAGTTCACGGCTACCTGATAGGCTTTCGCCCCTTCGGTGGTGGAGAAGTCGACGTTCAGCGGCTGATTAAACCAGTTCGCCGTCATCGGCTCGCTCTTCAGATCGCCGTTGATAAAGCTGAATTTACCATTCAAATTCTTCAGCGTGCTGTCGAGTGGTTTAATAAACAAGCTGTTATTACGCAGGTTGACGTCGCCTTTGGCGGTAACCAGCGAGCCGTCTAGCGGAATATCAAGATGTAAGCGAGCATTCACATCACCGTCAATTTGCAACTGTTCCAGCGTGGCGCCGAGAGAATCCTTCAACGGAGTCTCATCAAAATAAGGTCCAACCGCCTTGCCTGGCCCGTTGATATCGGCATCAATCAGCAGCTTTTCTTTTGCATAGTCGGGAATATTAGCCGTCAGGTTACTGGCCTTCACGCCGCCTAGATTGACGCTATCCGTCTTCATCCACAGGCCATCGTTAATGAAGTTTAGTTCGATATTAAGATCGGTTAGCGCAGGCCAGTCGGGCTGGAAAGCAAATTTCGCATTGCGTAGCGGCACCAGGACCTGAAACTGCCCTTCATTGTGCAGATACGGGAACAGATTCGGGTTACCGCCATACACCAGCGTGGCGTTATCCGCTTCGCCGCCCTGAATAGCGCCGCTGAGGTAGTCAACCAGATCCTTACCCATCAGGTTTTCCGGGAAATAGCGCCAGGCCTGGGAGCCATCGTCGGTGCTGATACCGGCCAGAATGCCCAACCATGGCTCATCATCAGCCGGTTGCAGATAGCGAAAACCACCGCGCGCATGTACCGCTTTCGCTTTAACATCAATGTTGCGCCCGTCTAACTGGAAGCCTTTATCATTCTTCAGCCAGCTTAGCGTCGCCACGCCGTTCTCTATTTCCAACGGCGCTCGGAAGACGGTTTCATACGGCATTTTTGCTTGTTTCATGGAGGCGGTAAGCGCCCCATTTTCAACGCTTCCCGCAAGCGTACCGGAGAAATGTTCTGCCCCCGGCAGCAGCTTCCACTGTTTCCAGGCCAGATCGGTCCACGAGGACTGGAAGCGGGTTTTTTCTGTCGCCTGTAACGGGATATCCAGCGCAAGCACATCTATTTTGCCGCTCGGCTGCGTAGCTCGCCAGATATCCCCCAGCGCAGGCGATAGCCTGGATGCCATCGGACGCAGCCCTTCTAACCCGGCCAGATCCAGATTGCTGGCACGAATGCGTAGCTCATCACTGCGTTTGTTATTCTCACCACCGACTTCCTGCTCAGGGATCCAGGCCAGCGTTAATGCCCCGCTCGGCCAGGGCTTATCATCCATGGTGATACGCGTATCGGGAATAGAGAATTGCCAGCCCGGCTCTTCACGGCTGATGTGCGCCGTCAGATTATCGACGGAAAGCGTATGCGTACGATTTTCACCCAGCCAACTTGCCCCGCCTTTTTTCAGCCAGACATCACCACCAGAAACGACGCCTTTGCTGATCGTCATCCATGCTTCCAGGCTAAAACGCGCGGTTTGTAGCGCGACATTATCCTGCATCCATTTGCCCAGCCATGGTTTGACGTCGATGTCGTCTGCCTGCAGCCAGACCCGACCGTTATTCAACAGCCCTTCGTCATCACGCAGATCCATACGCACCTGCATAATGCCGTGCTGTCCGGTCAGGCTGGAGAGGCTGACCTGACCCTCGGCGCGATGCCGATTTTTACCATTCAACCAGGTAAGCTGGGGGATCGCCAGTTCAGCACGTTGACCTGAGAGGGTTATAAAGCTGATATGGCTGTCGCGTAGATCGAAATGATCAAACTGACGCAGGAAGAGATCGCTGAGATGGCCGGTTTCAATCCCATCTCCGCCTTCGCTGCGCTGGATAGGAGTATTGGTGCGCAACTGCAGTTGCCAGAAGGTGAGATCGCGAAATTGCCAGCGCATGTGCAGCAAACTTTGCCAGACATCCAGCGCCAGCGTGACGCGTTTTACCGAAAATTCTCCCCCATCTTTCAGCTGCGCATGGATATTGCGCGCTTCAAGCGTAGGACCGAAATTTTGCCAGCTGGCAGAAAGCTGGCTGGCGGAAACAGGCAGACCTGTGGCGGATTCAATCTTGCCAAGAATGGCCGGACGCCAGCTATCAAGATGAGGTAACGCAAGGCGCAGTCCACTGACCAGCAGCGCTGCGATGACAACGAATGCGGCTCCAGTGAGCAGTAAAATCCCCGGCAATCGCCTCACGCGCCTCTCCTTGTCTACCAAAAAATATGACTCACACCCCTTGAGTGAATATTGCCGGATAACGGCGCTTGCGCCTTATCCGGCTTACATGCGCGGGTGCCACTACACGATTTACATCATGACGACGTCGAACTGCTCCTGGTTATACAGCGGTTCGATTTGTACTTTGACCTGTTTGCCGACAAAGATCTCAACTTCCGCCAGCGCATGTGACTCTTCACCTTTCAGGGTTTCAGCCACTGCCGGAGAGGCATAAACCAGGAAACGATCGGAGTCATATGCATGGTGTACGCGCACGATTTCGCGCATGATTTCATAGCATACGGTTTCCACCGTTTTCACCGTACCACGCCCATGGCAGGTCGGACACTCGTTGCACAGTACATGTTCCACGCTTTCACGTGTGCGTTTACGCGTCATCTCCACCAGGCCCAGCTGTGAAAAACCGTTAATGCTGGTTTTTACGCGATCCTTGCTCAGAGCCTGCTCCAGGGAGTGCAGCACCCGACGACGGTGATCTTCATTATTCATGTCGATAAAATCGATAATGATAATACCGCCGAGGTTACGCAGACGCAGCTGACGAGCAATGGCCTGCGTTGCTTCAATATTAGTATTAAAGATAGTGTCGTCGAGATTACGATGCCCAACAAACGCGCCGGTATTGATATCGACGGTGGTCATCGCTTCGGTTTGATCGATGATCAGATAACCGCCGGACTTCAGCTCAACTTTGCGTTCCAGCGCGCGCTGGATTTCATTCTCAACGTCAAAGAGATCAAAAATAGGCTGTCGCCCGCTGTAATGTTCCAGCTTGCTGGTCATCTCGGGGATATATTCCGCCGTAAATTCCAGTAACGCCTCATAGGTCAGACGGGAGTCGACGCGGATGCGGTCAAGCTGCGCATCGGCAAAGTCACGCAACACGCGCTGTGCCAGTGCCAACTCACCGTACATCTGGTAGCGCGTTTGCGGGCGCTTTTTACGCTCCATGACTTTCGTCCAGACGCGCTTCAGGTAGGCAGCATCCGAGGCCAGATCCTCTTCGCATACGCCTTCCGCCGCCGTACGAATGATGAAGCCGCCCTGCTCATCGCAGTAATCCGCCACCACTTTTTTCAGGCGTTCGCGTTCGGTTTCGCTTTCGATACGTTGGGATACGCCAACGTGCGAAGCACCCGGCATAAAGACGAGATAACGGGAAGGTAGCGTGATGTCCGTCGTCAGGCGTGCGCCTTTAGTTCCCAACGGATCTTTTACCACCTGCACCATCAGATCCTGACCCTGGCGCACCAGTTCAGAAATGTCGCGTACGGTGAACTGTTTTTGTTCTTCACCCGCCACGCATTCGGTGTGCGGCATGATGTCAGAAGCGTGAAGAAATGCGGCTTTATCCAGTCCAATATCTACAAAAGCCGCCTGCATACCCGGAAGTACACGACTTACACGACCTTTGTAGATATTGCCTACGATTCCGCGTCGCGCCTCACGTTCAATATGAATTTCCTGCAGAATACCACCATCGATGTAAGCCACCCGAGTTTCCGATGGCGTTACGTTTACCAACAATTCAGCCGTCATGTTTATCCCTTTTCTCACGCAGTGCGTTAAAATTGGTCAGCAACTCATACGTTTCTACCAGCGGTAAGCCGACTACGGCGTGATAGCTGCCATTTATCTTCCTGACAAAACAGCCACCCAACCCTTGAATACCGTATGCACCTGCTTTATCCATTGGTTCACCGCTGGCAACATAGCCCGCGATGTCCTCATCGGTTAGTGCTCTGAATGTCACTTCCGTCACTACCAGGCAGTCCAGACTGTGCTGGCGATCGGCCAGTGCCACGGCCGTCATAACTTGATGCGTTTTGCCCGACAGTTTGCGCAGCATTACTGCGGCATGGTCGGCGTCGTGCGGTTTTTCCAACACTTCGCCATTAAGGATAACGATGGTATCCGCACCCAATACCGGCAAATCGCGCTGGGCCAGCGCTACGCCAGCCTGCGCTTTTTCGCGCGCCAGACGGGAAACGTACTGCTGCGCGCTTTCCTGCGGGTGCCGCTGTTCTTCAATCCCAGGGACCAGTCGTTCAAACGTAACACCAAGCTGAGCGAGCAACTCCTGACGACGTGGAGAACCTGAAGCAAGATACAGAGTATTCATATCAACCTTATTGCACCGCAAACTGCTGACGGACTTTACGCATCAGTAAGAATAGCCATGGCCAAAGCACACCATTCACTACACTACTCCAGAACACTTCAGGTCTGAAAGAGACGTTGATCACTAAAAACTCGGCCCAGAAAACAATAATATCCACGACCAGTGATAACAACATGACCACCAGCGCCTGTTGCCAGAGCGCGAGGTTTCGGAATAGCTGGAATTTCAACGCGACCAGATAAGCAATGATACTCATCGACAATGCGCGCACGCCAAGCGTGGAGCCGCTGATGAGATCCAGTATGGCACCCACCACAAATCCCGTGCCCACATTTACGCGATGCGGCAGTGCCAGGATCCAATACAACAAGATGAGCAGCACCCAGTTTGGCCGGAAAACCAGAATGTCATCCGGCCAGGGCATGACTTGCAGCAACAGTGCAATAAGGAACGAGAGCCAAATCACCCAACGTCCCTGGCTACGATAGCTTGCCACTTACTGTCCTCCCGGCTTACGCGGAGCAGGTTGTGGCGGCGTGGTATCTGCGGGCGCTGGAGCCACGCCTGTTGCAGGTGCTGGCATTGGCGCAGGCGGTCCCATGGTATCTGGTGCAGGCAGAACTTGCGGCATCATTTGCATCAGACGTTCATTCGCAACGCGGTGTACTTCTTCCGGCGTCATCGGGTTTGCGCCATTACGATCGGCACCCCACAACAGCAGCAGATAGCGCAGACGCTGCAGACCCGCGGTCGGGCGAGCCTGAATCACGGTATAAGCGCGCTGAGTGTCCAACTTAACGGAAGAAACAACAGCAACCGGATAACCTTCAGGGAAACGTCCACCCAGACCCGAGGTGACCAGCACATCGCCAACGCGAATGTCGGTGTTAGCTGGCAGGTGTTCGAGCTGAAGATCGTCGGTGCAGCCGTTACCCGCAGCGATCACGCGGATATCATTACGCAGTACCTGAATGGGCAGCGCATGCGTCGCATCGCAAATCAGCAGCACGCGGCTGGTCAATTTAGCCACCGCCACGACCTGACCTACTACGCCTTTGTCGCTAATAACCGGCTGGCCTTCGTAGACGCCGTTAACGCTCCCTTTGTCGATCACGACCTGATCGCTGTAAGGGTCATTAACCGTTGAGATGACCTGCGTCACCATCTTTTGTTCGTCCTGACGCAATGGCGATCCCAGCAGCTCACGCAAACGCGCGTTCTCCTGTTTGTATTGCCCCAGCATCAGCAGTTCGCTGTTTTTCAGCAGCAGTTCCTGACGCAACGCCCGGTTTTCAAGTTCGAGTTGGTCACGCGAAGCCAGCGTTTGCGACACGCCGTCGAGTAATTCACGAGGACCATTTGAGATAAAGTAGAAAGGACTGACGGCGGTATCCATGTACGTTCGGATTTGACTAAACGTACCCAGGCGGCTGTCGGCAATAATAACGCCGAGCGCCACCAGCACCGCCAGAATAAGGCGAATCTGTAGCGACGGGCCACGGCTAAAAATTGGCTTCATAGTCTATGCGTATTCTCGTATCAGAGCGGAAGGGCAACCCGCGGGGGCTACCCAACCTGCATCCGATTACTCTTCGCTGAACAGGTCGCCGCCGTGCATGTCGATCATTTCCAGCGCCTTGCCGCCGCCGCGCGCCACGCAGGTCAGCGGATCTTCAGCAACAACAACTGGAATACCGGTTTCTTCCATTAACAGACGGTCAAGGTTACGCAGCAGCGCACCGCCACCGGTCAGCACCATACCGCGTTCGGAGATGTCAGACGCCAGTTCCGGCGGGCACTGTTCCAGTGCAACCATTACTGCGCTTACGATACCGGTCAGTGGTTCCTGCAGAGCTTCCAGAATCTCGTTAGAGTTCAGGGTAAAGCCACGCGGAACGCCTTCAGCCAGGTTACGACCGCGAACTTCGATTTCGCGCACTTCGTCACCCGGATAAGCGGAACCGATCTCGTGTTTAATACGTTCTGCGGTCGCTTCACCGATCAGTGAACCGTAGTTACGACGAACATAATTAATGATGGCTTCATCGAAGCGGTCGCCGCCAATACGGACAGAAGAGGAGTAAACCACGCCGTTCAGGGAGATAACGGCAACTTCAGTGGTACCACCACCGATATCCACAACCATTGAACCGGTTGCTTCAGAAACTGGCAGACCCGCACCGATCGCGGCCGCCATCGGCTCTTCGATCAGGAAGACTTCACGAGCACCTGCGCCCTGAGCGGATTCACGGATCGCACGGCGTTCAACCTGAGTTGCTCCAACCGGTACACACACCAGTACGCGCGGGCTTGGGCGCATGAAGCTATTGCTGTGCACTTGCTTAATAAAGTGCTGGAGCATTTTTTCAGTCACGAAGAAGTCAGCAATAACGCCGTCTTTCATTGGGCGAATTGCAGCGATATTGCCCGGCGTACGACCCAGCATCTGCTTCGCATCATGACCTACTGCAGCCACGCTTTTCGGCGAACCGGCACGATCCTGACGAATGGCCACAACAGAAGGCTCATTCAATACGATGCCTTGTCCTTTTACATAAATAAGGGTATTCGCGGTACCCAGGTCAATGGACAGGTCATTGGAAAACATGCCACGAAATTTTTTCAACATACTAAGGGATAATCCTGAAAGCTGGGGCGGAAAACAAAATCCGCTTACTTTACCAACCACACGCAGCAGCGACAAGGCGCAAAAATCATCTGCTACGGTGAAAATTAGTGCAGTTCGTTTCCTTTGTTACAAAACCGGCCTGAGTCCATCAGGGCTGAATAAATCAGCAGCACTCCTCGCTTTTGTTTGCAACCTGTCAAAGGTCATTCACCTGCATGTTTGCTGTTACAACCTGGCGAGCAGGCAAGCACACCCCCAGAAGGCACAGCGCGCGTTATTCTACGTGAAAACAAATTAAACGGCAGGTTAAACCGAGTATCTTTGCGAATATTTTTTCACGTTAGTGTCAAGTGGTTGTGATGCGGCAAAAAAATCTCCTTGCCCACCCGCAACTCCGCGTTCTGTCAGCGTATGCCACTCACTACGCGAACGTACGCCCGTGGCGTAAACCTGCGTGGGTGTTTCCGAACAGGCCTCCACCAGGCTTTGAACCAGAAGCTGATTTTCCGTTCGCTTATCAATGTTCCTCACCAGACTTGGATGAAGCTTCAATAACTCAACGTTAAGCTCTTTGATCCAACTGGTGCTCACCAGCGTTAACCCCGCCTGCGTAACGGCAATACGCACGCCCAGCGCATTCATCAATCTGATGACAGGCTGTAACCGGCTGATATGTTGACAGACATCTGCCTCAGCAAGTTCAATAATTATGCGTTTGCGTAATGATTTTTCGCACTGCATCAGCGTATCACGCAGCCAGCGCTGAAAACGTGGACGAATAAGCGATTCAACCGTTGTCTGCATCGCCAGATTTTCCTGCGGCCAGTAGCCCAAAAGCAGGATCAGACGGCTTATCTGCAAACGGTCATATTCTTCTGCCAGACCAAATTGCAGGACCATCGGCATATATTCCGCCGAAATGACCTCTTCGTTGCCATCAAAAATACGGCACATCAACTCCCGATGGTGCACCCGGCCTTCGCGCGTTACCGCAGGCTTTTGATAAATTCTTGGCCCGCCCCGGCTGAGCATCTGTTCGATCAGCGTTCGCCAGCGTACATTGCCCCGACCTTTTTCCGGCAGCGAGTCATCATAGACCGACCAGCTGTTTCCGCCCTGCAATACCGAATTCCGCGTAGCCGCTTCGGCGTGATCCATTACTTGTTCCGTCGACTGTCCGCTGCGGCAAACGCAAATACCGATATGAACCATATCGGCACGATCGATCATTTTATTAGCTGGAAGCGCATCTACCGCTTTTAATAATTGCCCGGCGATGCTTTCCGCCTCTTTCAGCGTACGGTGCGGCAGTAGGATAGCAAAATCGCTACGGTGGTAGCGCGCCAGCAACGCGCCCGGATAGCGCGTCATAAAAGTCGACAACAAATTGATCAGCGTCGAGATTTGTTCTTCCGCGAGAGTGATTCCCCAGCTATCGCGCAGCAGCGTAAAGTCCGGCAGGCGCACCATCATCACGACGCCATGCGAGCCTACTTTTTCCTGATCTTCCAGCAGCGTGGCCAGTTGGTTATCAAAGAACAAGCGGTTGCTTAGCCCGGTTTTTGTATCCTGCGCGACATAGGAACGAATCAGCGTATCCAGGCGGCTGCGTTGCTCGCGGGCATTTTGAATTTCAGTCAGCAGCATATCGAGTGCGCTACTGGTACGCGCAGGCCATTCATAGACCGTTCCCCGCACGTTCGGTCCACGTTCGCCGTTCAGAATACGCGTGGAACGAATCTCCAGCAGTTCTTGACCTGAAAGCTGACGCTGAAGCCAGCGCACAGACAAAAAGAGCATCAGAATAATGAAAGCAATGGCTATCGTGAGCGGCGCGGTGGTCATCAGCGAATGGAAATAGTTACCCATCGGATCCTGATAAACCAGACGCAATGACATACCCGGATGCTTGACCAACGGTACGGTAATCTCGCGGTAGAGATTGTTTGTCCCTGCCGGTCGGTAGCTGCTGGTGCGTGAGTGGTCATACACCACATTTCCGCCCTGCAACAGTTCGATGCGCACGATATCAACAGAAACCATCAATTCATCGATTTGCGGGGTTAACGCAACGACATCTCTGGAGACCAGATGCGTATCAATCGCCGTCGCGACCGCATGAACGCGCGTGGTGAACTTATATTGAATAGCGTTGTAGAAACTCAGCGAACAGCCGATCAGAGTCACGAAGATCGTTAACCCAGTAAGCAGCGTGACAAAAGCTGAAAATTTCGTCGTTAATCGCATCCTTGTGTTAACTCCGACAGTTATGAAACAGGCCTGAAAGTGATAAATCGACTCTAAAATGCAAAACTGACCGCAAAATCCGCCAATTTATACAAACTGTGAGGGCATACTACCAAATCAGGTATATCTGGCAATTTATTGCGCAGAATCGGCATCATGTTTTGATTAGCGAGTATAGTCTTCATTATTAATTTTCCAATCCACTATACGAATTGAGGACAGGTTATGCAGGCTTTGATCTTAGAACAGCAGGACGGAAAAACCCTCGCATCCGTTCAACCCCTCGACGAAAATCAGCTACCGGAAGGCGATGTAACGGTGGATGTCCACTGGTCAAGCCTGAACTATAAAGACGCCCTGGCTATCACCGGCAAGGGAAAAATCATTCGTAATTTTCCGATGATTCCTGGTATCGATTTCGCTGGTACCGTGCGTGCAAGCGAAGATCCCCGTTTTCATGCGGGTCAGGAGGTTTTACTGACCGGTTGGGGCGTGGGTGAAAATCATTGGGGTGGACTGGCAGAACGCGCACGCGTGAAAGGCGACTGGCTGGTTGCGCTGCCAAAAGGGCTGGATGGACGTAAAGCCATGGTCATCGGTACCGCTGGCTTTACCGCCATGCTTTGCGTCATGGCGCTTGAAGATGCAGGAATTCGTCCGCAAGACGGTGAGATTGTCGTCACTGGCGCCAGCGGAGGCGTGGGCAGCACAGCCGTTGCATTACTGCATAAGCTGGGTTATCAGGTTGCGGCGATTTCGGGTCGTGAAAGCACCCACGACTACCTGATAAGCCTGGGCGCTAACCGCATTCTTGGCCGCGATGAATTTGCTGAATCTCGCCCGCTGGAAAAACAGCTGTGGGCTGGCGCGGTGGATACCGTTGGCGACAAAGTTCTGGCGAAAGTCCTCGCGCAGATGAACTACGGCGGCTGTGTTGCCGCCTGTGGCCTGGCGGGCGGTTTCGCTCTGCCAACCACGGTGATGCCATTCATTCTGCGTAACGTTCGTTTGCAAGGAGTGGACTCGGTGATGACCCCGCCGGCACGCCGTGCAGAAGCCTGGGCGCGTCTGGTTAAGGATCTGCCGGAATCTTTCTATGCTCAGGCGGCAACGGAAATTACGCTGGCGGATGCGCCGAAGTTCGCCGATGCCATCATCAATAACCAGGTGCAAGGCCGTACGCTGGTGAAGGTGAAGTAACAGACCCTGGCGCAGAAATTTACACTTAATTAACGAAATTTCGCGGCACATCTACAAACTCCCTGCCATATTAACTACGCGTCCCCTGTCAGTTATGACGCGTAAGCCGGGAGTCTGTTATGAAGAAATTACGTCTATTTACAGAAGCCGACGTCACTGACGAGTCGGCTTTTTTTATGCAGCGTCGCCATGTGCTGAAAGCATTAGGGATCAGCGCAGCCGCGTTGTCTTTACCCCACTCTGCGCAGGCTGACCTTCTGAGTTGGTTTAAGGGTAATGACCGCCCGCCCGCGCCCGCGGGAAAGCCGCTTGATTTCAGCAAGCCCGCCGCCTGGCAAAATTCGCTTCCTTTAACCCCAGCGGATAAAGTTTCTGGCTACAACAACTTCTATGAATTCGGTCTCGACAAAGCGGATCCGGCAGCCAACGCAGGTAGCCTGAAAACCGATCCGTGGACATTAAAAATCAGTGGTGAGGTCGCCAAACCACTCACTCTCGATCACGATACCTTGACCACCCGTTTCCCGCTGGAGCAACGGATTTACCGCATGCGCTGCGTGGAAGCCTGGTCAATGGTCGTGCCGTGGATTGGCTTTCCGTTACATAAACTGTTGGCGCAGGTGGAACCCACCAGCAATGCGAAGTATGTCGCGTTCGAAACGCTGTACGCTCCGGAGGAAATGCCAGGACAAAAAGATCGCTTTATTGGCGGCGGGCTGAAGTATCCCTATGTTGAAGGGTTGCGCCTGGATGAAGCGATGCACCCACTCACACTGCTTACCGTGGGGGTTTATGGTAAGGCCCTTCCGCCACAAAATGGCGCGCCCATTCGCTTAATTGTGCCGTGGAAATATGGATTTAAAGGCATTAAGTCGATCGTGAGTATCAAACTCACACGCGAACGCCCTCCGACAACCTGGAATCTGGCCGCGCCCAATGAATACGGGTTTTATGCCAACGTGAATCCGCATGTCGATCATCCCCGCTGGTCCCAGGCCACTGAGCGTTTTATTGGCGCTGGCGGTATTCTGGACGTACAGCGTCAGCCCACGCTGATGTTTAACGGCTATGCCGAAGAGGTTGCGTCACTGTATCGCGGACTCAATTTGCAGGAGAATTTTTAAGTGCGACTGACCGCAAAGCACATTACCGGGCTGAAAGTTTGCCTGCATCTTGCCGGTTTTTTGCCGTTTATCTGGCTATTTTGGGCGATAAATCACGGCGGCCTGAGCGCCGATCCGGTCAAAGATATCCAGCACTTTACCGGTAGGACAGCTCTGAAATTCTTGCTGGCGACCTTGCTGGTCTCTCCACTCGCGCGCTACGCTAAACAGCCATTATTGATACGCACACGTCGCCTGTTAGGGCTATGGTGTTTCGCCTGGGCAACACTGCATTTAACCAGCTACGCGTTACTGGAACTGGGCATTAATAATCTGGCGTTGTTAGGGCGGGAATTAATTACGCGACCTTATTTAACCTTGGGCATTGTCAGTTGGGTCATATTATTCGCCCTCACCTTAACGTCCACGCAGGCTGCACAGCGAAAGCTGGGTAAAAACTGGCAGTATTTGCACAACTTCGTCTATCTTGTGGCGATCCTGGCACCCATACATTATCTGTGGTCGGTAAAAATTATCTCCCCTCAACCGATTATTTATGCAGCGCTCGCTGCGGTGCTGTTAGCGTGCCGTTACAAGAAGTTTCGCCAGTGGTGGCGGTAGTTTCACGATATGTGCAGTGCGTTGCAAAACACGGACGATCCGATTTTCTTTACATGTTAACGGTTGATTATCTTCCCTGATAAGACCAGTATTTAGCTGCCAATTGCTACGAAATAGTTATAATGTGCGACTTTGCTATCCCCGATAGCGTTTTTAAGGCGCTGAAAGGGTGACAATCGCATATTGAAGGTATATTTTGTCTTTTACCCGAAAATGGCAGAAGATAGCCGCACAATGACTAACAAGTCTGGCAATCTCACTTAATGGCAGCAGCACCCAGTGCAGCGCCTGAGATGCGTGGCATCTTGTCACTCACTGTTATAAAAATGCTATACAGACGGCGGTAAAACGCCTGTCACAATCTCACTAAACAAAGAGTACGGAACCCACTCATGGATATTCGTAAGATTAAAAAACTGATCGAGCTGGTTGAAGAATCAGGCATCTCCGAACTGGAAATTTCTGAAGGCGAAGAATCTGTACGCATCAGCCGTGCAGCGCCAGCTGCAAGTTTTCCGATGATGCAACAGGCTTATGCTGCACCAGTGATGCAGCAACCAGCTCTGTCTAACGCTGTCGCACAAACTGCCTCTCCAAGTATGGAAGCTCCGGCAGCAGCGGAAATCAGTGGTCACATCGTACGCTCCCCAATGGTTGGTACGTTCTACCGCACCCCGAGCCCGGATGCTAAAGCGTTCATCGAAATCGGACAGAAAGTGAATGCGGGCGATACCCTGTGCATCGTTGAAGCCATGAAAATGATGAACCAGATCGAAGCCGACAAATCCGGCGTAGTTAAAGCGATCCTGGTAGAAAGTGGTCAACCGGTAGAATTTGACGAGCCGCTGGTCGTCATCGAATAACGAGGCGAACATGTTGGATAAAATTGTTATCGCCAACCGCGGCGAGATTGCCCTGCGTATTCTTCGTGCCTGTAAAGAACTGGGCATCAAGACTGTCGCTGTGCATTCAAGTGCGGATCGCGATTTAAAACACGTATTGCTGGCGGATGAGACGGTCTGTATCGGCCCGGCTCCGTCCGTAAAAAGCTATCTGAACATCCCGGCTATCATCAGCGCCGCTGAAATCACCGGCGCGGTGGCAATTCACCCAGGCTATGGCTTCCTCTCTGAGAACGCCAACTTTGCTGAGCAGGTAGAGCGTTCTGGCTTTATCTTCATCGGCCCGAAAGCCGACACCATCCGCCTGATGGGCGACAAAGTGTCTGCAATCACCGCGATGAAGAAAGCGGGCGTACCGACAGTCCCAGGCTCCGACGGCCCGCTGGGCGATGACATGGACGCTAACCGCGCTCATGCTAAACGCATCGGCTACCCGGTTATCATCAAAGCTTCCGGCGGCGGCGGCGGTCGCGGTATGCGCGTCGTGCGCAGCGATGCCGAACTGGCGCAATCCATCTCCATGACCAAAGCGGAAGCAAAAGCCGCTTTCAATAACGACATGGTCTACATGGAGAAATACCTGGAAAACCCACGCCACATTGAAATTCAGGTGCTGGCTGACGGTCAGGGTAACGCGATTTATCTGGCAGAACGTGACTGCTCCATGCAGCGTCGTCACCAGAAAGTTGTCGAAGAAGCACCAGCGCCGGGCATTACCCCGGAACTGCGTCGCTACATCGGCGAGCGTTGCGCCAAAGCGTGTGTTGATATCGGCTATCGCGGGGCGGGTACTTTCGAGTTCCTGTTCGAAAACGGCGAGTTCTACTTCATTGAGATGAACACCCGTATTCAGGTTGAACACCCGGTAACCGAAATGATCACCGGCGTTGATCTGATCAAAGAGCAGCTGCGCATCGCAGCGGGTCAACCGCTGTCCATCAAGCAGGACGAAGTTGTGGTTAAAGGCCATGCGGTAGAATGCCGTATCAACGCCGAAGACCCGAACACCTTCCTGCCAAGCCCGGGTAAAATCACGCGTTTCCACGCGCCGGGTGGCTTTGGTGTGCGTTGGGAGTCTCATATTTACGCAGGCTACACCGTACCTCCGTACTATGACTCAATGATCGGTAAGCTGATCTGCTATGGCGAAAACCGCGACGTCGCTATCGCCCGTATGAAAAACGCATTGCAGGAACTGATCATCGACGGTATCAAAACCAACGTTGACCTGCAGATCCGTATCATGAATGACGAGCACTTCCAGCACGGTGGAACCAATATCCACTACCTGGAGAAAAAACTCGGACTTCAGGAAAAGTAAGCGCGCGTTAACCGAAAAGGCCGGAAATTCCGGCCTTTTGTTTTTCTCCCCTCCCGCACGTGCCATAAGGTACAATCCCCGCTTTCTTTATCCACAAGGGACAAAAAATGGACGCTCGTTTTGTTCAGGCCCATAAAGAGGCGCGCTGGGCGCTGTGGCTAACCCTTTTATATCTGGTCACATGGTTAGTGGCCGCTTACTTACCAGATTCAACGCTGGGTTTTACCGGCTTACCGCACTGGTTCGAAATGGCCTGCCTGCTAACGCCGCTGGTTTTTATCGTGCTGTGCTGGGCGATGGTGAAGTTTATCTATCGCGACATTCCGTTGGAGGATGACGATGCAGCTTGAAGTTATTTTTCCGCTGGTCGCCTATCTTCTGGTGGTCTTCGGTCTCTCAGTTTATGCCATGCGCAAGAGATCGACCGGTACCTTCCTGAATGAATATTTCCTCGGCAGCCGCTCCATGGGCGGCGTCGTGTTAGCGATGACGCTAACGGCAACCTACATTAGCGCCAGCTCGTTTATTGGCGGTCCTGGTGCCGCTTACAAATACGGACTGGGATGGGTGCTGCTCGCGATGATCCAGTTGCCGGCCGTATGGCTCTCATTGGGGATTCTTGGTAAGAAATTCGCCATTCTGGCACGCCGTTATAATGCGGTTACCCTCAACGATATGCTATTTGCACGCTACCAGAGCCGCCTGCTGGTATGGCTGGCGAGCCTCAGCCTGTTGGTCGCGTTTGTCGGGGCAATGACCGTACAGTTTATTGGCGGCGCACGTTTGCTGGAAACCGCAGCGGGTATCCCCTACGAAACCGGTCTGCTGATTTTTGGCGTCAGCATCGCGTTATACACGGCGTTCGGCGGCTTTCGCGCCAGCGTGTTGAACGACACCATGCAGGGCATGGTGATGCTGATTGGTACTATTGTTTTGCTGGTCGGCGTTGTTCATGCTGCCGGTGGCCTCAGCAATGCGGTGGTAACCCTGCAGACTATCGATCCTAAACTGGTTTCGCCGCAGGGCGCTGATGACATTTTGTCACCCACGTTTATGACCTCATTCTGGGTGCTGGTATGCTTTGGCGTGATTGGCCTGCCGCATACGGCGGTACGCTGTATCTCTTATAAAGACAGTAAAGCGGTACACCGCGGCATTATCATCGGCACCATCGTGGTGGCGATCCTGATGTTTGGTATGCATCTGGCGGGCGCCCTGGGACGGGCGGTAATCCCTGACCTGACGGTACCGGATCTGGTAATCCCTACGCTGATGGTCAAAGTCCTGCCGCCGGTCGCTGCCGGGATCTTCCTCGCCGCACCTATGGCTGCGATTATGTCGACGATCAATGCCCAATTGCTGCAAAGCTCCGCTACGATTATTAAGGATCTGTACCTGAACCTTCGCCCGGAACAGCTGGAAAACGAAACCCGGCTGAAACGCATGTCGGCAGTGATTACCCTGCTGCTGGGCGCGTTACTGTTGCTGGCCGCCTGGAAACCGCCAGAGATGATTATCTGGCTGAATCTGCTGGCGTTTGGCGGGCTGGAAGCCGTCTTCCTGTGGCCTCTGGTGCTGGGCCTCTATTGGGAGCGGGCAAACGCGTCAGGCGCATTGAGCGCGATGATTGTCGGCGGCGTGCTTTATGCTCTACTCGCCACCTTTAACGTTCAGTTCCTGGGCTTCCACCCAATCGTGCCCTCGTTACTGATAAGCTTGCTGGCTTTCCTGATAGGCAACCGTTTCGGTTCCGCCGTCCCGCAAGCCGCCATATTGACTACTGATAAATAAAGAGTTTTGCCATGCCATGGATCCAACTGAAACTGAACACGACCGGTGCCAACGCTGAAGAGTTGAGCGATGCGCTGATGGAAGCGGGCTCCGTTTCCATTACTTTCCAGGATACGCATGATACGCCGGTATTTGAACCTCTGCCGGGCGAGACTCGCCTGTGGGGTGATACCGACGTTATCGGCTTGTTCGATGCAGAAACCGACATGAAAGAAGTAGTTGCTATCCTGGAACAGCATCCGCTGCTGGGTGAAGGCTTCGCGCATAAAATCGAACAGCTCGAAGACAAAGACTGGGAACGCGAATGGATGGATAACTTCCACCCGATGCGCTTTGGTGAACGTCTGTGGATTTGCCCAAGCTGGCGCGATGTCCCGGATGAGAATGCTGTCAACGTGATGCTGGACCCGGGTCTGGCGTTTGGTACAGGCACGCACCCCACTACCTCTCTGTGCCTGCAATGGCTGGACGGTCTTGATCTTAACGGCAAAACGGTTATCGACTTTGGCTGCGGCTCCGGCATTCTTGCCATTGCGGCACTGAAGCTGGGTGCGGCGAAAGCCATTGGCGTGGATATCGACCCGCAAGCGATTCAGGCCAGCCGTGATAACGCCCAGCGTAATGGTGTTTCTGAGCGTCTGGAGCTTTATCTGCCGAAAGACCAGCCAGAGGCGATGAAAGCCGACGTGGTGGTCGCCAACATCCTTGCTGGCCCATTACGTGAACTGGCTCCGTTAATCAGCGTACTGCCCGTTGAGGGCGGTTTGCTGGGGCTTTCTGGTATTCTTGCCAGCCAGGCGGAAAGCGTCTGTGAAGCCTATGCCGATCTCTTTACGCTCGATCCGGTTATCGAGAAAGAAGAGTGGTGTCGCATTACCGGCCAGAAAAAATAATCCCTTCCGGCGTGGTTATCTGACCACGCCATTTTCAGACAATTGACCAGCATACCGACACTTTCCTCAGCGATATAATAATCAATTGATTTTGTTATTTTTTATATTGATTCTCGTTGAGTAAACGTATGCGTTTCAACTGTTTTACAACAACTTTGCTGGCAGCATGCATGATGCCACTGACCACGCTGGCCGTACCATGGGGATATACCGAAGAAAACGGCCCCGCACGGTGGGGAGAAATCAGCAAAGCGTATGCAACGTGCCAGACAGGCATAAACCAATCCCCCATAGACATCCAGACCACCACAACCAGTAAACTCGGTCTCCCCGCGCTGAACATGCAGTACGTCGATGGCCCAACCAGATTTCGGAGCATCAACCATACGTTGCAGGCAACGATGAGTAGCTACGCATCTAATTCTATTGAAATTGATGAAACGCTTTATTATTTAAAACAATTTGATTTTCATGCCCCGAGCGAACATACCCTCAACGGTAAAACCTATCCGCTGGAGCTGCAGCTGGTCCACAAAAATCAATCCGGAGACATCGCTATCGTGGCGGTTATGTTTGATATCGGCGAACCAAACCAGGCGATTCAAAATTTGTGGGAGTCCTTTCCAACCATGGAGGACAGCAGCATGGCCATCTTCTCGCCGGTCGATATCCACCAGCTTTTACCCGACAATAAAACCTACTGGCGCTACCGTGGTTCGTTAACAACGCCTCCCTGCACCGAAGGCGTCACCTGGACTATCCTGAAAACGCCTGTTGCTCTTTCTGCCGAACAAATGGATAAATTCCACTACATTGTTGGGCCAGCAAACAATCGCCCGCTGCAGCCGTTGAATGAACGCAAGATTACGGACAGCTATTCTGGGGATACCGAGATCCTGTACTAAAATGAGGTGGCGATCACACAATGACGAGGTAATTTGCTGATTAATTCAGCAGAATATCTTGTCAGTACCGTCTGCAGCTGAAGAAAAAATGAGAAGTTACGCAAAATTATATGTGTATATAAAATCGACACATTTTTATAATGCGATGATTTATATGATTAAATATTTTCATGCGTTCACATTTACGGCAATTCATTGATCCACCTCAGTGGATTGGTCAAAGTTTGGCCTTTCATCTCGTGCGAAAAATGCGTAATATACGCCGCCTTGCAGTCACAGTATGGTCATTTCTTAACTCATGCGCATCGGACAATACCAGCTCAGAAATCGCCTGATCGCAGCACCTATGGCTGGCATCACTGACAGACCATTCAGGACGCTGTGCTATGAGATGGGAGCAGGATTGACAGTATCCGAGATGATGTCTTCTAACCCGCAGGTTTGGGAAAGTGACAAGTCTCGTTTACGGATGGTGCACGTTGATGAGCCAGGAATTCGCACGGTGCAAATTGCCGGTAGCGACCCTGTTGAGATGGCCGATGCCGCACGTATTAACGTGGAAAGCGGCGCCCAGATTATTGATATCAATATGGGGTGTCCGGCTAAAAAAGTGAATCGCAAGCTCGCAGGTTCAGCCCTCTTGCAGTACCCGGATTTAGTGAAATCGATACTAACCGAGGTCGTCAATGCAGTGGACGTTCCTGTCACACTCAAGATTCGCACCGGCTGGGCTCCGGAACACCGTAACTGCGTAGAGATTGCCCAACTGGCTGAAGACTGTGGCATTCAGGCTCTGACCATTCATGGACGCACCCGCGCCTGTTTGTTCAATGGAGATGCTGAGTACGACAGTATTCGGGCAGTTAAGCAGAAAGTTTCCATTCCGATTATCGCGAATGGCGACATTACTGACCCGCATAAAGCCAGAGCTGTACTCGACTATACGGGGGCGGATGCCCTGATGATAGGACGTGCAGCTCAGGGAAGACCCTGGATCTTTCGGGAAATCCAGCATTATCTGGACACTGGGGAGCTGCTGCCCCCGCTGCCTCTGGCAGAGGTGAAGCGCTTGCTTTGTGCGCACATTCGGGAACTGCACGACTTTTATGGTCAGGCAAAAGGGTACCGAATTGCGCGTAAACACGTATCCTGGTATCTCCAGGAACACGCTCCGGATGACCAGTTTCGGCGCACATTCAACGCCATTGAAGATTCCAGCGAACAGCTGGCGGCGTTGGAGGCATACTTCGAAAATTTTGCGTAAACAGAAATAAAGAGCTGACAGAACTATGTTCGAACAACGCGTAAATTCTGACGTACTGACCGTTTCTACCGTTAACTCTCAGGACCAGGTAACTCAAAAGCCCCTGCGTGACTCGGTTAAACAGGCACTGAAGAACTATTTTGCTCAATTGAATGGTCAGGATGTGAATGATCTCTATGAGCTGGTACTGGCTGAAGTAGAACAGCCCCTGTTGGACATGGTGATGCAATACACCCGCGGTAACCAGACCCGTGCTGCCCTGATGATGGGCATCAACCGTGGTACGCTGCGTAAAAAACTGAAAAAATACGGCATGAACTGATACTAATCAGTTAAATGTTTGTTTTAAAAGGCGCTACTCGGCATGGGGAAGCGCCTTTTTTATTGACGTCACACGGGAGGCTTTGGCGATGAACGCGAGATGTGAACCTGTCTATTTTGGCGATGAATCTAAAAAGATAATCCTGGGCGATGCGCTAACTGAACTGAAAAAACTGCCGTCTGAAAGCGTCGAACTCATTTTTGCTGACCCTCCTTATAACATCGGGAAAGACTTTGACGGGATGGTTGAATCCTGGGACGAAGAGACCTTTCTGGCGTGGTTGTTTGAGTGCATCGACGAGTGCCATCGCATCCTCAAACCACACGGCACCATGTACATCATGAACAGTACGGAGAACATGCCGTACATCGACCTCAAATGCCGCCCGCTTTTTACCATCAAGAGCCGTATCGTGTGGTCATATGATAGCTCGGGGGTACAGGCCAAAAATTACTTTGGTTCGATGTATGAACCGATCCTGATGATGGTCAAAGATCAGAAAAACTACACGTTTAATCGTGACGATATTCTGGTTGAAGCCAAAACTGGCGCTAAACGCGCGCTAATAGACTACAGAAAGAATCCGCCCCAGCCATACAATCAGAAAAAAGTGCCGGGCAATGTCTGGGAGTTCCCACGCGTACGCTATCTGATGGACGAATACGAAAACCACCCCACCCAGAAACCCAAAGCCCTCCTGGAGCGTATAATTCTGGCGTCCTCGAACCCAGATGACAAGGTACTGGATCCGTTTGCCGGCAGCTTCACCACCGGAGCTACCGCCGTGGAATTGGGTCGCAAGTTTGTCGGGATTGAGATCAATACTGAATACGTAAAAATGGGACTCAGAAGACTGAGTATCGGTTCTCATTTTTCAGAAATTGAGCTTGCCAAGGTGAAAAAACGTAAGACAAAAAACCTGTCTAAAAAGAGTCGATTGACGGCAAAGAGTGGCGATCTTTCAACAAAGTAAAGGCATTGTAAGTCTGCTTTTCAGCTTAAAAATTTCGTGTATATTCCCTGCACACTTGGGCATGAATACACAGGGTTTAGGAATGATTCGCAAGTATTGGTGGCTGGTTGTTTTTGCGGTCTTCGTTTTTCTTTTTGATGCGCTGCTCATCCAATGGATAGAGCTGATGACAACAGAGCACGACAAGTGCCGGAATATGAACTCAGTGAATCCCCTTAAGCTGGTCAACTGCGTCGACCTCGAATAGCACCTCAGATAACACTTCGACAGCCGTCAGCCTCTGGCGGTAAAAACTATCCGACCTGGTTTTCACTCTGCATTAATTGCATGACGCTACCGTCTGGGCTTAACATTTTTAGTACATTATCAACTAATACTGGAGCTTGCCCATATAGATCATAACTCACTGGATTCATTAACCAGTTTTTTATAATTCCGCTAAAACTACCGTGCAGAATAATGATGATGACATCTAAATCAAGAGTGGTGGCAATCAAATTGTCATCGACACACTTTTGTAGGGAATCACGAATGCTTTGATGACTGATACCTATTTTATCGCGAATATCCTGCTCAGATATCATATCGTTATGAAATTCACACTTATGATATAAAATCTGCATTAATGCCTGCTGACGAGGGTTCTCTGCAATATATTGTAACCCCACCACAAACTTTTCTCGCAATCGCTGTAAAGGGTTATCACCCCAACGACCAATTAGCTTGTCCTGAATAAGATCGCGTAAAGGTGGTTGTTGTAACCATAGCTCATTAAACAATTGAGTTTTATTTTCGAAATGCCAATAGAGCGCGCCACGCGTCACGCTGGCAGCATCCGCAATGTCGTTTAGCGTCGTATTGCTTACGCCACGTGCGGCAAACTGTACAATTGCCGTTTCTATCAGGTGCTGCCGCGTTTTGAGGGCATCAGCTTTCGTTTTTCTGGCCATGGTTCCGACTGTCTGAGGTAGAGTAGAGAATGATTAACTTTCTTATCTAATATTTGCGATACGGAACAAATGTATCACTTAGCATTTATTTAAACGAGTTCTAAAAAATATTATTACGGACTTTGCACACGAATAAACAAAACGAATACCAACAACAAATATATTCACAAACCAAATGTTTATTTCAATTTGTGTTTATGCGAATCATAGTATTGCTATTAACACCACAATGAAACAGCTGTCGATTAATCTTTTTTTGCTTTTATGTGCCGTGAACCCCGCCCATAAATAAGTATTGCTTACATCGCAAGCTAATAATTTGTAGGATAGCCAACTATTATTTTTTCTTGTGCGCGTTATCACCCCTATTGTTACTCGGTTAATAACGAGCGTTCGGTTTTTTAAGGAATAGAAATGACGAAAAATGCCAGGTTTTCACTCCTGCCCTCATTCATCATCATCTCCGCTGCATTACTCGCCGGTTGTAACGATCAGGGAGAAACACAAGCACATCCCGCAGAGCCGCAGGTGACTGTCCATGTCGTCGAAAAGGCCCCTTTAGCCGTGACGACCGAATTACCCGGACGCACCACAGCATTTCGTATTGCAGAAGTCCGTCCTCAGGTTAGTGGAATTGTACTTAAACGGAATTTCACTGAGGGAAGCGATATTGAAGCCGGGCAGTCACTTTATCAGATCGATCCCGCGACTTATCAGGCTGACTATGACAGCGCCAAAGGTGAACTGGCGAAGAGTGAAGCGGCGGCTGCAATCGCGCATTTAACGGTGAAACGCTATGTGCCGTTGGTTGGCACCAAGTACATCAGCCAGCAAGAGTACGATCAGGCAATTGCTGATGCTCGTCAGGCCGATGCCTCCGTGATCGCAGCAAAAGCGGCGGTCGAAAGCGCGCGTATCAATCTGGCCTACACCAAAGTGACATCGCCAATTAGCGGACGCATCGGTAAATCCAACGTCACCGAAGGTGCATTAGTCACGAATGGCCAGGCTACAGAGCTTGCTACCGTTCAACAGCTCGATCCCATTTACGTCGACGTGACACAGTCCAGTAACGACTTTATGCGCCTCAAACAGTCCGTTGAACAAGGGAGTCTGCATAAAGACAGCGCCAGCAGTACTGTCGAACTGGTGATGGAAAATGGTCAGTCATACCCGCTAAAAGGCTCTTTGCAGTTTTCTGATGTGACGGTTGATGAAAGCACCGGCTCAATCACCCTCAGAGCCGTATTCCCTAACCCGCAGCACACGCTGTTGCCGGGCATGTTTGTGCGCGCACGCATTGATGAAGGCGTCCAGCCGAATGCCATTCTCGTTCCGCAGCAGGGGGTAACGCGTACTCCTCGCGGTGATGCCACCGTAATGGTCGTTAACGACAAGAGTCAGGTTGAGTCTCGCGCAGTCGTTGCCGCACAAGCTATTGGTGACAAGTGGCTCATCAGCGAAGGCCTGCAACCGGGTGACAAAGTTATCGTGAGCGGCTTACAGAAAGCACGTCCAGGCGTTCAGGTTAAAGCAACCGCCGATACCGAAACCCCTGCCACGAAAGCCCAATAAGGTAACCGGACATGGCTAACTTTTTTATCAGGCGTCCTATCTTTGCCTGGGTATTGGCTATCATTCTGATGATGGCGGGTGCTCTGGCAATCATGCAACTGCCCGTGGCACAGTACCCGACCATTGCGCCTCCTGCGGTCGCCATTTCTGCCACCTACCCTGGTGCAGATGCACAGACGGTTCAGGATACAGTCACACAGGTTATCGAACAGAATATGAATGGTATCGATAACCTGATGTATATGTCCTCCACCAGCGACTCGGCCGGGAGTGTGACTATTACACTGACTTTCCAGTCCGGTACCGATCCCGATATCGCGCAAGTGCAGGTGCAAAATAAACTGCAGCTCGCCACTCCGTTACTGCCGCAAGAAGTTCAGCAGCAAGGGATCAGCGTTGAGAAATCCAGCAGCAGCTTTTTGATGGTTGCGGGTTTTGTTTCTGACAACCCACAAACCACACAGGATGACATTTCCGATTACGTCGCCTCGAACGTTAAAGACTCAATCAGCCGTCTGAATGGCGTGGGTGACGTGCAGCTGTTTGGTGCACAGTACGCCATGCGCATCTGGCTGGATGCAAACTTATTGAACAAATACCAGCTCACGCCGGTTGATGTGATCAATCAGTTGAAGGTACAGAACGATCAGATTGCCGCAGGTCAGTTAGGGGGGACGCCTGCATTACCTAACCAGCAGCTTAACGCTTCTATCATTGCGCAAACGCGACTGAAAGACCCTGAAGAGTTCGGCAAAGTGACTTTACGCGTGAACAGCGATGGTTCGGTTGTTCACCTGAAAGACGTCGCGCGTATCGAGTTAGGCGGGGAAAACTACAACGTCGTGGCGCGTATTAACGGTAAGCCTGCATCCGGCCTTGGGATCAAGCTGGCAACCGGGGCAAACGCGCTGGATACCGCGAACGCTATTAAAGCCAAGCTGGTTGAACTGCAACCATTCTTCCCGCAGGGAATGAAGGTGGTCTACCCGTACGACACGACGCCATTTGTGACCATCTCCATTCATGAAGTGGTAAAAACACTGTTTGAAGCGATCGTGCTGGTGTTCCTGGTCATGTATTTGTTCCTGCAAAACATCCGGGCAACGCTCATTCCGACCATCGCCGTACCTGTCGTATTGTTGGGCACATTTGCCGTGCTTGCTGCGTTTGGCTACTCAATAAACACCCTGACGATGTTCGGCATGGTGCTCGCCATCGGTCTATTGGTCGATGATGCGATAGTGGTGGTGGAAAACGTGGAACGCGTGATGATGGAGGATCATCTGCCGCCCAAAGAGGCGACGGAAAAATCCATGTCACAAATACAGGGAGCACTGGTTGGTATCGCCATGGTGCTGTCTGCGGTATTTATCCCGATGGCCTTCTTTGGCGGTTCAACCGGGGCTATCTATCGGCAGTTTTCCATCACCATCGTTTCCGCCATGGCGCTTTCAGTACTGGTCGCGCTGATCCTGACTCCCGCACTTTGTGCAACATTGCTGAAGCCCGTATCAGCTGAACATCACGAGAAAAGAAGCGGTTTCTTTGGCTGGTTCAATGCCAAATTCGATCACAGCGTCAATCACTACACCAATAGCGTCAGCGGTATTGTGCGTAAAACTGGGCGTTACCTGGTCGTCTACCTGATAATCGTCATCGGGATGGCGGTGCTGTTTATGCGCCTTCCAACCTCCTTCCTGCCAGAGGAAGATCAGGGCGTCTTCCTGACGATGATTCAACTTCCTGCAGGCGCCACGCAAGAACGCACCCAGAAGGTGCTGGATCAGGTCACCCACTACTACCTGAACAATGAAAAAGCCAACGTTGAAAGCGTCTTTACGGTTAACGGCTTTAGCTTCAGCGGCCAGGGGCAAAACTCAGGGATGGCGTTCGTCAGCCTCAAGCCCTGGGAAGAACGTAGCGGTAACGAAAATAACGTTGAATCAATTATCGCCCGCGCTACCCGAGCGTTTAGTCAGATTCGTGATGGTCTGGTGTTTCCTTTCAACATGCCAGCCATCGTTGAACTGGGTACCGCGACGGGCTTCGACTTCGAGCTGATTGATCAGGGCGGGTTGGGGCATGCTGCGCTAACCCAGGCACGTAACCAACTGCTGGGCATGGTTGCCAAACACCCTGACCTGCTGGTTCGTGTGCGTCCAAACGGGCTCGAGGATACCGCACAGTTCAAGCTGGATGTCGATCAGGAGAAAGCGCAAGCGCTTGGTGTCTCACTGTCTGATATCAACGAAACTATCTCAGCTGCGCTGGGCGGCTATTACGTCAATGACTTCATTGACCGTGGACGCGTGAAAAAAGTGTACGTACAAGCCGATGCCAAGTTCCGTATGTTACCGGAGGACATCAATAATCTGTATGTTCGTAGCGCCAATGGCGAAATGGTTCCGTTCTCCACGTTCAGTTCCGCACACTGGATCTACGGCTCACCGCGCCTGGAGCGCTATAACGGTATGCCTTCTATGGAACTGCTGGGAGAAGCAGCGCCTGGCAGAAGTACCGGTGAAGCAATGGCGCTGATGGAAAGCCTGGCGGAAAAACTGCCAAACGGTATTGGTCATGACTGGACGGGGATGTCCTATCAGGAAAGGCTGTCGGGTAACCAGGCACCTGCGCTGTATGCCATCTCGCTAATCGTTGTCTTCCTTTGCCTTGCCGCATTGTATGAAAGCTGGTCTATTCCTTTCTCGGTGATGCTGGTTGTACCGCTCGGTGTTGTGGGCGCATTGTTAGCAGCATCACTGCGTGGGATGAATAACGATGTGTATTTCCAGGTTGGCTTACTAACCACAATCGGCCTCTCGGCTAAGAACGCCATCCTGATCGTCGAGTTTGCCAAAGACCTGATGGATAAAGAAGGCAAGGGGTTGATTGAAGCGACGCTGGAGGCATCGCGCATGCGTCTTCGTCCTATCCTGATGACATCCCTGGCCTTTATTCTGGGGGTTATGCCTCTGGTTATCAGTCACGGTGCAGGTAGTGGTGCGCAGAATGCGGTCGGTACCGGTGTTATGGGAGGAATGCTGACCGCAACATTGTTGGCTATCTTCTTCGTCCCCGTCTTCTTTGTTGTCGTAAGACGGCGTTTTAGTCGGCACAACGATTAATTTGTAAAATAAAGGCGTCTACGGACGCCTTTTTCACCTACGATGCTCCTCTTTATTTATTAGTAAGATAGCCATTTATTTCATTTAAACTATCCCTCTAAACTCGCCTGCAGCCTTTCTTTTTATCCATTATTTTTACAATCCACATGAATTGAGATTATTCCTCATGTCAGTCCTTTTTTAAGAAGTGGTAAAATAATCGCCGAGTTCGCAGATGGCTTAGCGTTTGTCTTTGCTTAATTAGCGAAACGCTTATTTTGAGGTAACACCATGAAAAGATTAATATCCGTTGCACTGCTTACCGCATTCCTGGCTGGCTGTGCACACGATTCTCCTTGCGTACCTGTATACGACGATCAGGGACGCCTGGTTCATACCAATACCTGTATGAAAGGCACCACCCAGGATAACTGGGAAACAGCCGGAGCCATCGCCGGTGGTGCTGCAGCCGTTGCCGGACTGACGCTTGGGATTGTCGCCCTGACCAAATAAATCATATTAAAAGCGCGGTTATTACCGCGCTTTTAGCAATAAGCATAAAATCTACATATAAGACAAAACGTTGCTCAATAGAACCTGACATGTAATAAAATTATTATAGATTTCACTCACACATCCGCGATTTGAAATTAGCATTTTTTCTGTTTTTCGTAACACCACATTTTCTTTTCATTATTCTCACGTCATTAATATTAACGCCAGAAATCGTTATCACGCGTCCTGTCTGATTTTTAAATTTTTTGCGCCGAAATGTGGCTTACGTTTCAATTTTGCACCACTTCAGGGCGCTGCATTTATTTTTTCCTGTCTACACTCTGCATATTGCGTCGAATAATCAGGCGCAAAAAACTGGCACTACCTTTGCTTAAAAGAGTATGGCCAAAGCCACAGACAGGTAAAAGACGTTTTCAGAACGTTTCCATAACAATAATTCCTCCACACAGGATGCTCTATGAAAAAGATGATAATCGCCAGCCTGGCTGCGGCCGGTGTGCTGCTTGCTGTTGCAAATCAGGCACATGCCGGCGCAACACTTGATGCCGTAAAGAAAAAAGGGTTTGTGCAATGTGGGATCAGCGACGGCTTGCCTGGCTTTTCTTACGCCGATGCAAGCGGCAAGTTCTCGGGTATTGATGTTGATGTATGTCGTGGCGTTGCCTCCGCCGTATTTGGCGATGATAGCAAAGTAAAATATACCCCGCTCACCGCCAAGGAACGCTTTACCGCATTACAGTCTGGTGAAGTCGACATGCTCTCTCGTAATACCACGTGGACCTCTTCTCGTGATGCCGGTATGGGCATGTCCTTCACTGGTGTAACGTATTACGACGGCATTGGCTTTCTTACCCACAATAAAGCAGGCCTGAAGAGCGCTAAAGAGCTGGATGGTGCAACGGTCTGTATTCAGGCGGGAACCGATACCGAACTAAACGTGGCCGACTACTTTAAAGCCAACAAGATGAAGTACACCCCCGTCACCTTTGACCGTTCGGATGAATCAGCCAAAGCTCTGGAATCTGGACGTTGCGATACGCTGGCTTCCGACCAGTCTCAGCTGTATGCCCTACGCATCAAGCTGAGCAATCCTGCGGAATGGATCGTCCTGCCAGAAGTTATTTCTAAAGAACCGCTGGGACCTGTCGTACGTCGTGGGGACGATGAGTGGTTCTCCATTGTTCGCTGGACGCTGTTCGCCATGCTAAATGCGGAAGAAATGGGTGTTAACTCGAAAAACGTCGATGAAAAAGCGGCTAATCCAGCAACACCAGATATGGCACACCTGTTGGGTAAAGAAGGGGATTATGGCAAGGATCTGAAGCTTGATAACAAATGGGCCTACAACATTATCAAGCAAGTTGGTAACTATTCGGAGATCTTTGAACGTAACGTTGGATCGGAAAGTCCGCTGAAGATCAAACGTGGACAGAACAACCTCTGGAATAACGGTGGTATTCAGTATGCGCCACCGGTGCGCTAATGCGTAGTGATGTAACGGGCGCCGCAACTGCGGCGCTCAGCCCAGAGTCATAGTTACTGAGGTTTTCTTATGTTCCATCGCCGCTCAACCGTAAAAGGATCGTTATCCTTTTCTAACCCTGCGGTCCGCGCCTGGTTATTTCAAATACTCGCCGTCATTGCGGTTATCAGCATTGCGGTCTATCTCATTCATAACACGATAAATAACCTGAACAATAGCGGTATTACCTCGGGGTTTTCTTTTCTCGATCGCAGCGCCGGATTTGGCATTGTCCAGCATCTGATCGATTACGAGCAAGGCGATACGTATGGTCGTGTCTTTGTGGTCGGCCTGCTCAATACGCTGTTAGTTTCAGCACTGTGCATTGTTTTCGCATCAATTCTCGGTTTCTTTCTCGGGCTGGCACGTCTGTCAGATAACTGGTTATTGCGAAAGCTCTCGACGATCTACATCGAAACGTTCCGCAATATACCGCCGCTGCTGCAGATCTTTTTCTGGTATTTCGCCGTATTACGTAATCTGCCCGGCCCACGCCAGGCCGTTAACGCGCTGGATTTGATGTTCCTGAGTAACCGGGGGCTCTATATTCCGGCCCCGCAAATGGGAGAAGGTTTTTTTGCCTTTTGTACCGCTGTCGTTATCGCTCTCGTCGTCACCATCGGATTATTTCGCTTCAACAGAATGCATCAGACCAAAACCGGTCAGCTACGTCGGACCTGGCCCACAGCTCTGGCGTTGATCGTACTTTTACCGGTGATTTCACAGTGGATGTTTGGCGCTGCGCTTCACTGGGATATTCCCGCGCTCCGTGGTTTTAACTTCCGTGGCGGTATGGTGCTTATTCCTGAACTGGCGGCACTGACTCTGGCGCTTTCGGTATATACCTCGGCATTTATTGCAGAAATTATTCGGGCGGGCATTCAGGCCGTTCCTTACGGCCAACATGAAGCCGCACGCTCGCTGGGTCTGCCAAATCCGGTGACGCTACGCCAGGTAATCATCCCACAGGCGCTACGCGTCATCATTCCCCCACTGACCAGCCAGTACCTGAATATCGTCAAGAACTCTTCTCTTGCAGCCGCAATTGGCTACCCGGACATGGTTTCACTGTTTGCCGGCACGGTACTCAATCAAACAGGGCAAGCCATTGAAACGATCGCCATCACCATGTCGGTATACCTGATCATCAGTCTAAGTATTTCTTTGCTGATGAATATTTATAACCGCCGTATCGCACTGATTGAGCGCTAAGGAGCCATGATGACAAAAGCACTGCTGTCTCACCCCTCGCGCCAGCACAGCAATCCGGCAAGCCGCAGTCTACTCTGGGTGCGTAAAAACCTGTTCTCCAGTTGGTCAAATAGCCTGCTCACCCTGCTATGCGTATGGCTGATTTGGTCATTTCTTCCACCACTGTTGAACTGGGTATTCTTTCAGGCCAACTGGGTCGGTTCTACCCGGGCAGACTGTACCAAAGCGGGAGCCTGCTGGGTGTTCATCCATGAACGCTTCGGGCAATTCATGTATGGGCTTTATCCACACGATCAGCGTTGGCGCGTAAATCTGGCCCTGATAATTGGTCTGGCTTCTATTGTTCCGATGTTCTGGAAAACCATTCCCCACCGTGGCCGTTATATCGCTATCTGGGCAGTCATATATCCAATTGTCGTCTGGTGGCTGATGTACGGTGGTTTTTTCGGACTTGAACGCGTAGAAACCCGGCAGTGGGGCGGATTAACACTGACGCTTATTATTGCATCCGTGGGGATTGCAGGCGCGCTTCCATGGGGCATTTTACTGGCGTTGGGACGTCGTTCCCATATGCCAGTCGTGCGGGTTTTATCCGTCATTTTCATTGAGTTCTGGCGCGGTGTACCGTTGATTACCGTTCTGTTTATGTCCTCGGTCATGCTTCCTCTGTTTATGTCCGAAGGAACCAGTATCGACAAGCTTATCCGGGCGCTGGTCGGCGTTATTCTTTTCCAGTCGGCCTATGTCGCAGAAGTGGTTCGCGGAGGGTTACAGGCCCTACCGAAAGGTCAGTATGAGGCCGCGGAATCACTGGCGCTAGGTTACTGGAAAACCCAGGGGCTGGTCATTCTTCCGCAAGCCCTCAAGCTGGTTATCCCTGGTCTGGTTAACACGATTATCGCCCTGTTCAAGGATACCAGCCTGGTCATCATCATCGGTCTGTTTGATCTCTTCAGTAGCGTACAGCAGGCAACTGTGGACCCTGCGTGGCTGGGTATGTCGACAGAAGGATATGTTTTCGCTGCACTGATTTACTGGATCTTCTGTTTCAGTATGTCGCGTTACAGCCAGCATCTGGAAAAACGTTTTAACACCGGGCGTACGCCGCACTGAGGAATTTATGAGCCAATTATTAATGCCGTCTACCGACGCGATGATTACGCTGGAAAACGTCAACAAATGGTACGGACAGTTTCATGTCCTGAAAAACATCAACCTGAAGGTAAAACAAGGAGAGCGCATCGTATTATGCGGGCCTTCCGGTTCGGGTAAATCGACAACTATCCGCTGTATTAACCATCTGGAAGAACATCAGCAAGGACGCATTGTAGTGGATGGGATTGAGCTCAATGAAGACATCCGCAATATTGAGCGCGTCCGACAAGAAGTTGGCATGGTCTTTCAGCACTTTAATCTCTTTCCTCATTTAACTGTCTTGCAAAACTGCACGCTGGCGCCTATCTGGGTGCAAAAGATGCCGAAAAAAGAGGCTGAAGTACTGGCAATGCACTACCTTGAGCGGGTCCGCATTGCCGAACATGCACATAAATATCCCGGGCAAATCTCTGGTGGACAACAACAGCGCGTGGCCATTGCACGCTCGCTGTGTATGAAACCCAAAATCATGTTATTTGATGAACCCACATCAGCGTTGGATCCTGAAATGGTAAAAGAAGTGCTGGATACCATGATAGGCCTGGCGCAATCGGGCATGACCATGCTATGTGTAACCCATGAAATGGGCTTTGCCCGCACAGTAGCTGACCGGGTGATCTTTATGGATCTTGGCGAGATTGTGGAACAGGCACCACCGGATGAGTTTTTTGCTCACCCCAAATCGGAACGCACGCGCGCGTTTTTATCGCAGGTTATTCATTAAATATATATGCCGGATACAATTCCGGTGGATTTCCACGTATAAATGCAAAAAGGCCATCCTTTCGGATGGCCTTTTCACTTATTTGATGTCTGGCAGTTCCCTACTCTCGCATGGGGAGACCCCACACTACCATCGGCGCTACGGCGTTTCACTTCTGAGTTCGGCATGG
>NZ_JAOWHE010000069.1:0-52448 GCF_030332765.1 Citrobacter sp. Cpo071
CGGTAGTTCAGTTGGTTAGAATACCTGCCTGTCACGCAGGGGGTCGCGGGTTCGAGTCCCGTCCGTTCCGCCACTTATTAAGAGCCCTGAGCTAACGCTCAGGGCTTTTTCTTTGTCTGCAATTTAATTATTGCTGAATCCGCAAAAATCCTCTGCATTTTTCACTCTTTTTCTATAAAGAGCTTAAGCTCATAATCCTCTCAGTTAACGAACATAGTGATTAAAAAGAGGAATTCTATGACTATCCCTGCATTCGGTTTAGGTACTTTCCGCCTGAAAGACGACGTGGTTATCGCTTCTGTTAAAACGGCGCTTGAGCTAGGCTACCGTGCTGTCGACACTGCACAAATCTATGATAATGAAGCGGCTGTTGGTCAGGTGATTGCCGAAAGCGGCGTACCGCGTAACGAGCTGTATATCACCACCAAGATTTGGATTGAAAATCTCAGCAAAGAAAAACTGATCCCAAGTCTGAAAGAAAGCCTGAAGAAGCTGCGTACAGATTATGTCGATCTGACGCTGATCCACTGGCCATCTCCAGGTGATGCGGTATCTGTTGAGGAATTCATGCAGGCGCTGCTCGAAGCAAAACAGCAGGGGCTGACTCGCGAAATTGGTATCTCAAACTTCACCATTCCGCTGATGGAAAAAGCCATTGCCGCAGTAGGTGCAGAGAACATTGCGACCAATCAGATTGAGCTGTCTCCGTATCTGCAGAGCCGTAAGGTGGTTGACTGGGCGAAAGCACACGGTATCCACATCACCTCTTACATGACGCTGGCTTACGGTAAAGCGCTGAAAGATGAAGTGATTGCGCACATTGCCGCTAAACATAACGCGACCCCGGCGCAGGTTATTCTGGCATGGGCAATGGGGGAAGGTTACTCCGTAATTCCTTCTTCTACCAAACGTGAAAACCTGGCAAGCAACCTGCTGGCGCTGGAACTGCATCTGGATGCTGAAGATAAAAAAGCGATCGCGGTACTGGACTGCAACGATCGTCTGGTCAGCCCGGAAGGCCTGGCCCCTGATTGGGATTAATTGCCTGACCCTCTGTACCCATTAACCCTCTTTCACAGCTCCTTCGGGAGCTGTTCTTATATATTCACTTAAAAAGTCGATAAATGCCCGGATGCGCGTACTGACGGCACGATCGCTGTAATAAACTGCGCTAAAAGGCATCTCTACCGGCAGACGTTTATCTGCCAATAACTCCACCAGTTCACCCCGCGCGATCTCTTTATCTATCATATAATCTGAAAGACATGCGATGCCGTTGCCATTCAGGCAAAGCTGTTTTAGCGTTTCTCCACTGTTGGAAGAAATTCCGCACTCGACCTCATGCAGCTGTCCGTCGCTACAGGCAATCGGCCAGGTATTGAGTGAAACTGGTTCGGAAAACCCCAGACACAGATGCTGGTTTAACTCCTCGACGCTCTCTGGCTTGCCAAAACGGGCAATGTAGTCCGGTGAGGCAATAATCTTACGATAGCTGGTAAATAGCGGACGCGCACGTAGACTCGAGTCAGTCAGTGTACCCGCTCGTATAGCAACATCCACTTTTCGTTCAATAAGATTGATGAACGTTTCTGAGGAGACGAGAGACAACGTCATCTCGGGATACCGTTCCCGGAACGGCTTGATTAGTGGCATCAGGAAATGCAACATCACCGGTGTTGCTGCGTCGATGCGCAGCAGGCCGCGCGGAGTATTACGCGACTCCATGATTTCAGTTTCTGCTGCAGCCATCTCTTGCAGTATCTGCTGCACCCGCCTGAAGTAGCGCTCTCCTTCTTCGGTCAGGCTTAGCTGTCGGGTCGTGCGATTAAGCAAACTGACGCCCAGTTTCATCTCCAGCTTTTTTACTGCCCGGCTGACCGCAGAATTGGCTTGTCCAAGCTGTTCTGCCGCCCGGCTAAAGCTGCCGCTTTCCACTACCGCCACAAAAATTGCAAGTTCTTCGGAGGTTGCTTTCATTTTTGCACCTGACGCAAAATTATATTGAGATTTTGAATATTTTTGTCATTAAAACATCCAGGCATACTGCGTGTCATCTGATTACTGATGTTACGGAGTTATTTATGCCTCTCGCTTTATTTGCACTAACAATAAGTGCCTTCGCTATAGGCACTACCGAGTTTGTGATTGTTGGTCTGGTGCCGACCATCGCTCAACAGCTGGCGATCTCGTTACCTTCCGCCGGGATGCTGGTTTCAATCTATGCGCTGGGTGTGGCAATTGGCGCACCGGTACTGACCGCTCTGACCGGACGCCTGCCACGTAAACAGTTACTGGTTGCGCTGATGGTTCTGTTTACGGCGGGGAATTTGCTGGCATGGCAGGCACCCGGGTATATGACACTCATTGTTGCTCGTCTGCTGACTGGGCTGGCACACGGCGTATTCTTCTCGATTGGTTCTACCATCGCGACAAGTCTGGTGCCAAAAGAGAAAGCAGCTTCTGCCATTGCCATTATGTTTGGTGGCTTAACGGTGGCGCTGGTCACCGGCGTGCCGCTGGGAACATTTATCGGTCAGCACTTTGGCTGGCGTGAGACTTTCCTCGCGGTATCAATGTTAGGCGTGATTGCACTGATCAGTAGCCAGTTACTGATCCCTGCCAACATTCCCGGTCGTGCTGCCGCCAGCATTCGCGACCAGGTGAAGGTGCTGACTCATCCCCGTCTGTTGCTGATTTACGCCGTTACGGCACTGGGCTACGGCGGTGTATTCACGGCATTCACCTTCCTTGCACCGATGATGCAGGATCTGGCGGGGTTCTCCCCGGCAGCAGTAAGCTGGATCTTACTGGGTTACGGTGTTTCAGTGGCTATCGGTAATATCTGGGGCGGTAAGCTGGCGGATAAACATGGTGCGGTTCCGGCGCTGAAATTCATTTTCGCCGCGCTGTTTGTTCTGCTGATGGTCTTCCAACTGACGGCCTCCACGCAGTACGCCGCGCTGGCTACCATTCTGGTGATGGGGATCTTTGCCTTTGGTAACGTACCGGGATTGCAGGTCTATGTGGTACAGAAAGCGGAGCAATTTACGCCTAATGCTGTAGATGTGGCGTCAGGGCTAAACATTGCGGCGTTTAACATTGGGATTGCGCTGGGGTCAGTGATTGGCGGGCAAACGGTCGAGCATTATGGTTTAGCGCAGACGCCGTGGATTGGCGGCCTCATTGTTCTGGTAGCTTTCCTGCTGATGGGTGTCAGCGGTCGTCTTGATAAACCCGTGCGTGTTGCTCTGGGGTAAATCATTGATGTAAGCGCCCACTTACAAAACAAACTGCAATTGTTCGTTGAAAGTGAGTGCTAAAATCCCTATAACAGAAGAACCAGTCCGGCTGCGGACTGGTTGACGTTACAGAGGTTTGAAAGTCTAAAGTGCGAAAAAACACCTATGCCATGCGTTATGTTGCCGGACAACCCGCCGAGCGGATTTTACCGCCGGGGTCGTTTGCGCATATTGGCCAGGCATTACCCGCAGGCGTTCCGTTAAGTAGTGAAGACCGCATTCGCGTGCTGGTATGGAATATTTTTAAACAGCAGCGCGCAGAATGGCAGTCGGTGCTGAAGAATTTTGGCAAAGATGCGCATCTGGTATTATTACAGGAAGCGCAAACCACGCCAGAACTGGTGCAGTTTGCGACCGCTAACTACCTTGCTGCCGATCAGGTTCCTGCCTTTGTGCTGCCTCAGCATCCCTCTGGCGTCATGACGCTCTCTGCTGCTCATCCTGTTTACTGTTGTCCATTGCGCGAGCGTGAGCCTATTTTACGGCTGGCGAAATCGGCTCTGGTAACGGTGTATCCGCTGCCTGACTCTCGATTATTAATGGTGGTGAATATCCACGCGGTTAACTTTAGCCTCGGCGTCGATGTTTATAGTAAGCAGTTACTTCCCATTGGCGATCAGATCGCTCATCACAGCGGTCCGGTTATTATGGCCGGCGATTTCAATGCCTGGAGCCGTCGACGGATGAATGCGCTGTACCGCTTTGCGCGTGAAATGTCGCTGCGCCAGGTACGTTTTACTGACGATCAGCGCCGACGCGCGTTTGGTCGCCCTCTCGATTTTGTGTTCTATCGTGGTCTGAACGTGAGTGAAGCCTCTGTGCTGGTCACCCGTGCATCCGATCACAACCCGCTACTCGTTGAATTCAGTCCCGGCAAACCTGAACAATAACGGTGTGTCAGGTCTGCCGTAGGGCAGGCCTGTGATGGTTGCCCTTCCTATTTCACAACAACCGAAGGACAACACAATGACAACACGCTCTCACCATGACAACGTCGAAAAACAGTTTGGCTCTCAGGCTAATGCCTATTTAACCAGTGCGGTGCACGCCTCTGGCCGTGACTTGCTGCGTCTGGGGGAAAGGTTGTCGGCATTTCCGCAGGCCCGTGTGTTGGATATGGGATGTGGAGCGGGGCATGCCAGCTTTGTAGCCGCGCAACACGTAAAGCAGGTTGTGGCTTATGATTTATCGTCGCAGATGCTTGAGGTGGTCGCTGAGGCGGCAAATGACAGAGGCCTGGAGAATGTCGCCACACGCCAGGGTTATGCCGAAAGTCTGCCATTTGAAGATAGCGAATTTGACGTGGTGATTAGCCGCTATTCTGCGCATCACTGGCATGATGTCGGACGCGCGCTGCGGGAAGTGAACCGCGTTCTGAAGCCCGGTGGTGTATTAATTGTGATGGATGTGATGTCGCCAGGCCACCCAGTACGTGATATCTGGTTGCAAACCGTGGAGGCGTTACGCGATACCTCGCACGTTCGTAACTATTCCAGTGGAGAGTGGCTGTCGTTGATCAACGATGCCAATTTGATTGCCGATACTTTGTTAACCGATCGCCTGCCACTGGAGTTCAGTTCGTGGGTCGCGAGGATGCGCACGCCCGCGGCGTTGAGCGACGCGATTCGTGCATACCAACAAAGTGCTTCTGCAGACGTGAAAGCCTACTTTGCGTTACAGGAAGATGGCTCGTTTACCAGCGACACGATAATGGTTGAGGCACATAAAGCGGGATAAATAAAAAAGGCACTGGGGGGAATCCAGTGCCTTCATTTCTACAATGCTATCAGGAGTCCGGCATACCGTTGTTTTTCACAAACAACGTGAGCTGATCGCCTGGCTGTAGATTGTCCGTATCGCTGTTCCAGCGCATGACATCTTTGATGTTAACCCCGTGACGTTTGGCAATGCTCGACAGCGAGTCGCCTTTACGCACACGATAGGTGATGCTATCGCTGTTGTTCGCCAGACGCTGTGCGCTGGTACCCGCACCCACCGTCAGGTTTTGACCCACTTTCAGGGATGACCCGCGCAGGTTATTCCACTGCTTAAGGTCATTGGTGCTCACGCCAAGGCGTGACGCGACGCCAGAAAGCGTATCGCCAGAGCGAACTTTGTAGCTACGACTGTTCAGCGGCGTGTTATCCGCGACCAACGTTGACTGCACGGCTGCAATTTCGCCTGAAGCCAGAGACTCACGCAGCTTCTCTGCATGCTTCTTTGGCACCATCACATATTGCGGGCCGCTGGCACCCAATGTGGAGCCTTTCACGCCTGCATTGAAGGTCTTCAGCTTGCTGACGGAAATACCCGCCATATCAGCAACCTGAGCCATCTCAACCGGGCTACTCAGGCGAACACGTGCCAACGCGCGGCTTTCGTCTGTTGTTGGCAGACGTACGCCATAGCGTTTGCTGTTTTTGAGTATATCGCTCAATGCCAGCATTTTAGGCACGTATAGCTTCGTTTCCTGAGGCAATGGCAACGACCAGAAGTCAGTGGGTTTACCACGAGCTTTGTTCGTTTTGATTGCCTTCATGACACGACCTTCACCGCTATTATAAGCAGCAACGGTCAGCAGCCAGTCGCCATCAAACATCTTGTTCAGACGCTGCATCATGTCCAGCGCGGCGGTGGTGGAAGCCACAACGTCGCGACGTGCATCATAACTGCGGGTCTGTTTTAAACCATAATTGCGCCCCGTGCTCGGAATGATCTGCCAAATACCTGCGGCATTGGCGCCAGACGTTGCGTGAGGATCAAAAGCGCTCTCCACTATGGGTAGTAGTACCAGTTCCATAGGCATGTTACGTTTCTTAACCTGCCCGGCTATCCAGTACATATACGGCTCTGCCCGTAAAGTTACATCGTGGAGATAGCTCTTATTGCGTAAATACTTCTGTTTCTGTTCGCGAATCCGGCTGTTTTCCGGAATTCCCATCTTTAGCTCGTCACCAATGAAAGCCCACAAATCTTGATCAGCAGCGATAGATGTTCCGTCGTCCATCCATCGCGCCTGACTTGTAAACTTTCCTGCTTCCCCTTGACCAGCTGCAGAAAGGCTCTGTGCGTGTTGTTGGACGTTACCAGTATTCTGGCACCCAACAAGCAGGACAGAGGCGAGTAATATCGCTTTTGCCTTCATGTGTGTGTCAATAGTTGCTTAAAAGACGACCGATCATAACGGCGAAGTTTTCAAAAGGCAACCCGGAATTGTCAGAACGTATCTTTCTTTGACCTTAACCAGGCAAAACGCTCTTCAGGTTGTTGCAATATTGTTTCTTTGTTAATTTCATTAATTAAATCAATATCTTCCGTTCTCAAAAAAAGATTATTTCGCCGCTCATTTTTCAGAATTACGGGTAGTGTCATTTGTTTTTTTACGCGTAACTCATTAACTTTACGATAATATTCATTTATGAACGAATCGTGCGGGAGAATGCTTAAGGCAAACTTCATGTTTGCTAATGTGTACTCATGTGCGCAACAAATTAATGTATCGTCAGGAAGTTCGTTTATTTTTTTAAGTGATTGATACATTTGAGTTGCTGTACCTTCGAAAAGTCGACCGCAACCGCCAGAAAAGAGCGTGTCACCACAAAATAAGTAAGGATGGCTAAAGTAACAGATATGTCCTAAAGTGTGACCAGGAGTAGCAATTACCCTAAATTCATGCCCCAAAACGAGTGCAATATCGCCATCTTCGACTACGTGTGTCGTTCCCTTATCTTGCGTTTCAGCCGGTCCGTATACCACTATTTGTGGGAAATGTTGCAGGAGTTCTTTCACTCCACCAACGTGATCCTGATGATGGTGGGTTAGCAGAATGGCTTCCGGCACCCAGTTATGCTCTGCAATGGCTTTCAAAACAGGAGCCGCTTCACCCGGGTCCACAATCAGACAATGCTGGTCATTATTTGACAGGACCCAGATGTAATTGTCCTGAAATGCAGGAATACTGTTAAGATTCATATATTACCTCTCAATGCGTAACGGAAGGTTGTGATGAAACCGGCAAGGCTCCCTCAAACTGTCGTAGCGCCCGTTAGCTGGGATGATTTGCCCTGGGGCGAACACTATCGTGAGGCGCTGGAGCATCAGCTTAACCCGTGGTTTGCAAAAATGTACGGTTTTCATCTGCTTAAGGTTGGTAATTTAAGCGCAGAAATCGATTCTGAAGCGTGCGCGGTTTCTCATCAGGTAAATGTTTCTTTGCAGGGATCTCCCATGCAGGTGACGGCCGATCCTTTGCATCTTCCCTTTGCCGATAAGTCCGTGGATGTCTGTTTATTGGCCCATACGTTACCGTGGTGCTCTGATCCGCATCGCCTACTGCGTGAAGCCGATCGCGTGTTGATTGATGACGGCTGGTTGATTCTGAGCGGCTTTAACCCGGTAAGCTTGATGGGATTGCGTAAACTGGTGCCCGTATTGCGCAAGACATCGCCCTATAACAGTCGGATGTTTACCCTCATGCGTCAACTGGACTGGCTATCATTACTGAATTTTGAAGTGCTGCACTATAGTCGTTTTCATGTTCTGCCCTGGAACAAGAAGGGCGGGAAAATGTTAAGCGCCCATATTCCCGCGCTGGGCTGTTTACAGCTGGTGGTTGCGCGCAAGCGAACCATTCCGCTTACGCTCAACCCGATGAAACAAAATAAAAGCAAAACGCCTATCCGTCATGCCGTTGGCGCGACCCGGCAATACCGTAAACCGGACGCTTAAGCCTCAGTCTGATACCCAATATCATCCTGAGTCGGGCTCATGGCCGCGGTGCGCGCAAGCTCATCGCAGCGTTCGTTTTCCGGATGGCCCGCATGGCCTTTAACCCATTCCCATTTGATTTGATGCGGCCCCAGCGCGGCATCGAGACGTTTCCACAGATCGACGTTCTTCACCGGTTTTTTATCTGCTGTTTTCCAGCCGCGCTTCTTCCAGTTGTGGATCCACTGCGTAATGCCTTGACGCACATACTGGCTGTCCGTGCTGAGTATCACTTCACACTGTTCTTTCAGGGCTTCCAGCGCAACGATTGCCGCCATCAGCTCCATGCGATTATTAGTGGTGAGGTTGTAGCCCTCGCTAAAGGTTTTTTCGCGCCCGCGATAGCGTAAAATCGCCCCATAACCACCAGGCCCTGGATTTCCCAGGCAAGAACCATCGGTGAAAATTTCTACCTGTTTAAGCATCTCTGGTAGACTTCCTGTTTTAGCAAATCGAAATCAAACGATAAGTCTGACATAAATGACCGTTATGAGCACTGGAATTACACGACAGATCGTCCTCGATACCGAAACCACCGGTATGAACCAGATTGGCGCCCACTATGAAGGCCACAAGATCATTGAGATCGGTGCGGTTGAAGTGGTGAACCGCCGCCTGACCGGCAATAACTTCCACGTTTACCTGAAGCCGGATCGGCTGGTGGACCCGGAAGCGTTCGGCGTACACGGAATCGCAGACGAATTCCTGCTCGATAAACCTACGTTTGCCGATGTAGCCGACGAGTTTCTCGACTACATTCGCGGCGCGGAGCTGGTCATCCATAACGCATCGTTCGATATCGGCTTTATGGATTACGAATTCGCGAAGCTCAAGCGTGATATTCCGAAGACGAATGAATTTTGCAAAATAACCGATAGCCTGGCGCTGGCGAGGAAAATGTTTCCTGGCAAGCGAAACAGCCTTGATGCGTTATGCTCGCGCTATGAGATAGACAACAGTAAACGAACCCTGCACGGCGCATTGCTCGATGCCCAGATTCTGGCCGACGTTTATCTGATGATGACCGGCGGGCAGACCACGATGGCGTTCTCAATAGAAGGCGACAGCCAGCAGCAGAATGACACGGGGATCCAGCGTATTGTGCGACAGTCCAGCAAACTACGCGTTGTTTTCGCTACTGATGAAGAGTTAGCGGCCCATGAGTCACGCCTTGACCTGGTGCAGAAGAAAGGCGGAAGTTGCCTCTGGCGGGCATAGTTTGTACGTTTACCGTATGAAAATGGCCATTCGGGTGATTTTTGCAGCAAACGATTAAAAACGTGAGAAAAAGCGTTGACGAGGCGCGAGGCAATCCGTAATATTCGCTTCGTTCCCAAGCGGAACACAACGCGGAGTGGTAGTTCAGTTGGTTAGAATACCTGCCTGTCACGCAGGGGGTCGCGGGTTCGAGTCCCGTCCATTCCGCCACTATTCAGAAAGCCTGAATCAGAAATGATTCAGGCTTTCGTCGTTTTAGCCCGCCAAAAATAATAATCTCATTACCATACTTTATCGACCGCGCCCGAGCTTTCGGGTGGGCAACACATCAGGTCATCCTTAACCCGACGCATATCCAGAAGGCGATTAACTCGCGAAGTGATTCATCACGCAGGCGAAGCGGGGTGAGAAGTTATCGCCAATAAGAACCGTTTCCTCATTCAGGTGCTTTAGCATATACAGCTTGTCGGCACGTTCGTAAGCGTCGAAGAAGAGATAGTCGACAGCGTCCGTTGCGTCATCATCGGGGGATTTTTCCCGACCATCGGGAGTGAGCATAAAAACGCCTGCGGTATGGCCGAGTGGACGGGCATAGCGAAAGAACAGTTTTCGGTTAACAGCGAACTCGCCGTCGTCACTTTTGAGTTTCCCCTGGACTGACAATGAAAGGTGTCCGGAGTTGTAGCTGGTTATCAGCATTATTCCGTGGAGTTCCTTTTTTGTATTCTGGATGTCGAGTATCGACGTGAATTCCGAGGAGCAGGAAAAACTGATTTCTTGTTTTTTCGCATTCCCGGCGATAATAAAAAAAGCGATAGCCGCTAGCCCAAAAATGGCAATCACGACTGACCATAGTAAAGGAGAGTGATCGCTTTCCTGCTTCATATCATTCCTCATGATGGCGATACTGGCTGATGCAATGGTAATAACCGAGGTTTAGCCCGCATTCAGCGGCAAACGACCACTCAACCAGATTATGGTTGCTCGCCCAGGTATTGAGATACAGATCTTTTGGGTACGAACAGTTGGGGTTAATACCCACGGACTTGAAAATATCCAGCGCTTTTTTTTCGGTTATGGTGTCGGTGAGGGCGTTTCCTAATATATGCACACGGCATTGCTCGTAGTCGATAGTCCGCAGGATCGCCGCGTCCGTCATCGCGATTTCATTGGGTATCCATGTTAACCACGCTGTCGCCAGCACGGCGATGCCGGTAATTAACGTTGTTATCGTGACAGGCCACAGGTTTCGTTTCTTTTTCCTGGGCGTCAATGCAACATTGACTATTCTGGTGGGCGCTTGCGATTCCTCCAGTTGCTGAATATTGATACTGGCGTCGCTCATCCGAAATCCTATTCGCGGAATGGTGACGATCAGTTCTGCAGGATGGCCCGTAGACGTTATTGCTTTGCGCAGAAATGAAATGTGCTGATTGAGATTAGCATCCGTCGCTCTGGCGCCATTATGCTGGAAAACATTCCGCAGAATTTCATCGCGCGAGGATATCTCTTTACCATTTTGCAACAGATAGAGCAGTAATTGTGTTGCCACATTATTCAATGTGGCCATTTCACCAGATGCCAGGTCTTTTAGGGTATTTTTATGTGGTCTGAAAACTAAGCCTTCACCAATAATTACGGATTTAATTTTGTTTATTGGTATATGAGAAATCACTGATGTCTCCTTTAAAGCAGGATATCTCGCATTCGAGTGGGGGAAGCAATAGCATAACATAATTCATTTATAAAAAATGATTGCACCATAGATCGCTTTATTAATATTTATATAACAATCTCTTAATATATCTAATAGAATCCTCCAATCTCCTTCCTCTCTTTCACTATCTTATTGTCATTACTCGCTTTTGATGCCCAATTTCATTTTTACAAAACATTCATAAATACATTTTGCCTGTTCTTCTGGCTAAATAAAAAAATAGTTGATAGATAAAAACTCTATAAAAATTATAAATAATAGACATTAACACTGGTATTGTCGTGTTTTTTGGCTATTTTTTAGGTAAACGATCGCTCTACAGACAGTGTTACAACACGATTCCCTGAGTTTGATTAATACCGGATTTTTGCATTGTGTCATTTTTTCGTCGACTTAATATAAGCCCCGAAACAGCGTAAACAACTGTGGGCGGTATTTCGGATGGAATACCAATGAAGTTCAAAATACAGGGTGGCTTGAGATGGATTGTTTGCAAGGAAATGCGCTTCCGCCACCAGCAGATCAGGGTTTCCCTTGCATAAATTGTCTGTGGAAATAGATCGTCGGAATAACCAAAAAACAGATATAAGGTTAAGTAGTAATATGAAAATGAAAAACGTGGCTGTGGCTTGTGCGCTGATGGCGGGAATGACTTTTACTGCATCTTCTGCTTTCGCTGCAAAAAATGTTGAACCGACTAACGGTAAAATTCACTTCACTGGTTCTCTGGTTAATTCCGCATGCGGTCTGGCCCCAGAATCCAGCCCGGTGCAGGTTAATTTTGGTGAGATCCCAACTTCTCAGTTAAAAGACAACCAACGTGCTGGTGTTAAGCATGCCAAAATCGTTCTGCAGGGCTGCGATACAACTGTTGCGAAAACCGCCACAGTAACCTACACCCCGGCAACGATTGATACCGACAACAATGCGCTGGCTGCATTTACCTCGGGTACAGCAAAGGGCGCGGGCATCGGTATGATTGACAGTGGTAACCAGGACGTGAAATGGGGCGAAGCCGCATCTCAGGTCAACATTACCGATGGCGAAACCGACATTGATTTCGTTGCTTATCTGCAGGCCAACAATGCATCCGCAGCAGTAACCCCGGGTGACTTCGAATCTACCGTTAATTTCCAGATCGATTATCAGTAACGATCTGCTGCGGGCGCAATTATGCGCCTGCTTAACCCTTCCTGCGAATAACTGAAAGGAAATGCGGTGATGCCTGGATGGCGTATTTTACTGCTTTTTATCTTCATATCGCCTGCATGGGTTTTGGCTGACACCCATCGTCTTGTCAGTACGCCCGGCAAAATGCGCATGCGGGGAAATATTATTGAGGCTGCCTGTTATGTCGATCCACGTGACCGGTCGCTGCTGGTTGAATTTGATGACCTCTCAGCCAGAGATATTTCCGGAAAACCTGAAAAAGTATCTGCGCATGATTTCAGCATTCATTTGCTGGGATGTTCATTAGGGGATTCTCAACACCCTGGGAATCTGTTCCAACGCGCCAATATTACCTTTTCCGGCGCACCGGATAGTGACAATCCTGATTATCTGAGCGTGCAATCGGAAACTGAAAATTTAGCGATAGAAATATATGACGGCAAAGGCAAGCAAATTCATTTGGGTGAGCCATCACCGGATTATGCGCTTAACCCCGGGAAAAACACGCTCAATTTTACGGCTTATTTGATCTCCCGCGACGGAAGAATGACGTCTGGTGAATTTACTGCAGTCACGCATTTTGTTGTGAATTATCTCTGAGCTGCACAGCAATTCGGGTATCTGAAGGTTTGCGAACGAAAATGATCACGCTGAAAACAGATAAAAAACGTCTGGCGCTTTTAATTGCTCTGGTCTGTGCCTCTTCATGGGCTGAAGCGGATGAGTCTATTGAATTTAATACTGACGTCCTGGATGCCAGTGACAGACAAAATGTCGATTTACAGCGTTTTTCCGAAGGCAACTTTGTGACTCCCGGAGAATATCTGTTGGATGTTCGTATTAACAGCCAGGAGATCCCTCAGCAGTCGATCCGTTATATCGTTGATCCTGCCAACTCGCATAAATCCATGGCGTGCCTGACGCCGCAACAGCTCGAATTACTGGCGCTCAAAGAAGAGGCGCTGACCTATATTCATCCGATTAGCGCGACCTGCTATGACATTTCCCGCCTGCCGGGTGTGGTGCTGAATAATAGCGCAGGCGTACTGGACATTACCGTGCCTCAGGCATGGATGAAATATACCGATCCAGACTGGACGCCGCCGGAGCGCTGGGATAACGGCGTCGCGGGACTGATTTTCGACTACAGCGTTTCGGGCCAGGCCACACATTACGAACAAGGTGGCGATCATTACCGCTCACTGTCTGGTTATGGACAGACGGGCTTTAACCTCGGCGCGTGGCGCTTTCGTGGTCAGTATCAGGCCAATTATGCTTCAGATGAAAATCGTGGGCGTATCGACTGGGATCAGATCTATGCCTATCGCCCGTTACCGATGCAGGCTGCAAAACTGACGGTCGGTGAAATATATCTGAATTCCCAGGTGTTTGATTCAGTGCGATTTACCGGGGCTAACCTCGCCAGCGACGAGCGCATGCTACCACCGAATTTGCAGGGCTACGCGCCCGAAGTGCACGGCATCGCCCGCAGTAATGCGAAGGTCACCGTCAGTCAGCAGGGGCGTGTTATCTATCAAACCACTGTTCCAGCAGGGCCATTTAATATTCAGGATCTACACGGCTCGGTACGCGGCACGCTGGATGTTCGTGTCGAAGAGCAGGATGGCAGCGTACAAACCTTTCAGGTCAATACGGCAGATATCCCTTACCTGACGCGCCCGGGCTATGTTCGTTACAACGCCGCTGTCGGTAAGCCATCGCGTTATAACCACGACGTCCAGGGACCTGCATTTTATAGCGGTGATTTTTCATGGGGGGTCAGCAATGCGTGGTCACTGTACGGTGGCGCGTTACTGACTGGCGATCGCTATAACGCCTGGTCGATGGGGATTGGGCGGGATTTGAGCTGGCTGGGCGCGCTGTCGGCTGATGCGACGCAATCCGTGAGCCGGGTGAAGCATCAGGCTGAACAAAAAGGGATGTCCTTTAAGCTCAGCTATGCCAAAACCTTTGATGAATACAACAGCGCCATCACTTTTGCCGGTTACCGTTTTTCACAGCGTAACTTCCGCACCTTCTCGCAGTTCCTCGACGAGCAGTATGAAAATAACAACAGCGCCGGCAACGAAAAAGAGATGTACACCATCACCGGTAACAAGACCTTTTTTGCTGACGACCCGCAATTAGCGACCACGCTGTACCTGACCTATACCCACCAGAATTACTGGGATCGTGGCTCTCAGGATCGTTACGGGGTGTCGATGGGACACAGCTTTTCGTTCGCAGGCATTCAGGGGATCAGCGCCAACCTTGCCGCTTACCGCTCTGAGTATCAGGGCAAACGGGACGACAGCCTTTCGCTGTCCATTTCGGTGCCATGGAGCGATGGCCGCTCAATGGATTATGAAGTGCAAAACAGCGGCAGCCAGACCAGTCAGATGGTTTCGTATTCCGATAACCGCGACCGTAACAATCCATGGCGACTGCGCGCAGGGGTTTCCGGTGAAGGGAACACCGCGTTTGATGGCTACTACAAGCATCGCAGCATGATGGCGGAACTGGAATCTAACGTCAGCTGGCAGCAATCACGTTATTTATCCGTTGGCGGCACGATGCGCGGCGGCTTTACCGCAACGCGTCATGGTGCGGCACTACACAACAGCCAGGCGTCGATGAATACCGCCAGGGTGATGGTTGATACCGACGGTGTGGCGAATGTACCGCTGAACGGCGAACAGGCGCACTCAAACCGCTTCGGTATTGCCGTCGTACCGGACGTCGTCAGCTATCACAGCTTTGATACCCGTATCGATGTGGACGCAATGGACGAGGACATTTCCGCGACTAAAGCCATTGTCACCAACACTCTGACGGAAGGCGCGATTGGTTATCAGCGCTTCGCGGTGGCGCAGGGGCAAAAAATGATGGCGCTGCTGCGCCTGAAAGATGGTTCGGTACCGCCGTTTGGTGCCGAAGTGTTTAACGCCAACGGTGTCAGCGTCGCCATGGTGATGGAAAACGGCATGGCCTGGATTGCGGGTGTGAATCCAGCCGAGCGTCTTTCTGTTGCCTGGGGCGGTCGCGCGCAGTGTCACTTACAGGTGCCGCAACAAATCAACCCGGAAGGTAACGTGCTGTTGCCTTGTGAATAATATCAATAACCTGAATGAATTTTGTCATGAAAAATCAAGCATTTTACTCCGTGCAGCGTTGGCTCAAACCCGTGGTCTGCGGTCTGCTTTTTATTGCAGAGATCAACGCCTCATGGGCGGGCATTGCACTTGACCGTACCCGTCTGATTATCACCGGTGATGCGCGATCTGTCAGTGCGAACTTAACCAACACCAGTCCGAGCATTCCGTTTCTGGCTCAGTCGTGGGTGGAAGACGCCAATGGAACAAAAATTACCTCGCCGTTGATGGTTTTACCGCCGCTACAACGGATTAACGGCGGGCAAAAGGGCATTGCGCGAGTGACAAAAACCAGCGGTATTAACGCTCTGCCGCAGGATCGCGAAAGTCTGTTCTACCTGAATGTGCGTGAAATTCCGCCCAAGCCGGATAAGCCGAACGTGCTGCAACTGGCGATGCAGTCGCGCATCAAACTGTTCTACCGTCCGACCGCCATCGTGCCGGAAACACCGGGCGCCGTGTGGCAAAACCAACTGGTCTTTCATAAGCAGGGGCAGCGCTGGAGTGTGGATAACCCAACGCCGTACTTCGTTACCTTAATCGGCTTAAGCCGCAAGCCTGAAGCGCAGGGCGGCGACAGGCTGACTGACTTCCCTGGGATTATGGTTTCACCAAAGTCCTCTCTCGATTTCAGCGTGGCCGACGGCGGCGTTAGCCAGTTCAGCATGATGTATGTGAACGATTTTGGCGGTCATCCCGAATTGAAATTCAGCTGCACAGGCAATGTGTGTAAAGCATTGCCGATGGAGCAACAGCCCCGGTAACAGGATTCATAAATGAAAAAGATGCTTTGCGCTCTGCTGATGGCGGGCATGGCCTGCTCGGTTCAGGCCACAAGCGGTCGCCAGGATATGAGCAACGTGTCCGGCGAGTATGGCAACGTCCGCTTTCATGGTCGGGTGTTCGTTTCGCCGTGCGTGCTGGATATGGCCTCCCGCGATCAGACTATCGATCTTGGTGATATTTCCGCCAGCCGATTTCGCCAGGGCGGCGATCGCAGCGATCCGGTATTGGTCACGCTATATCTGAATGGCTGTTTAAAGGGCTCCGGTCATACCTTAAGGAATTTCCCCGGGCAGACCAGTGAGATGCCTGAGCTTGCGCACAGCACGGTGGAGCGTGGTGTTTCGATGACGCTAATGGCTGAAGGCGCACCGGAAAACAGCGATTTGGGGCGTATTCGTGGCGATGTTCGCGGCGCGGGCATCCGGCTACTGACTGAACGTAACCAGTTAATCCACCTGAACCAACCGCAACGCATGTGGATCCTCAAACCGGGCGATAACGCCATTCATTTTCTTGCCGCGCTGGAATCTTTTGGGCGAGAGGTGACCGCCGGAGAATTTAACGGTCTGGTCAGACTCAAGCTGGAGTATCTATGAGTGTATTACGTAACACGCTGTTGTGGGTGGTGCTGGCAGGCTGTCCGTTGGCCGGGCAGGCATTTACACAGGGAGAAGGTGAGCCGGAAGGTGGGTCGCCGCATCAGTACGATATTGAACTGAGCTCGCTGGATGTCAGCAAAAACCACGTGGGGGGCAGAACGGAGCCGTTCCCATGGAATCTGGGCGGTTGGTATGTGGTGAATTTCTATTGCGAACAGGCTGACATCTCCCGAGCACCAATTTACTACACCACCACAACCACGATGCCGCCTTCAAATCAGGGGGCGAACCGTTTTCGGCTAAACGAGTATCTGGATGTGGAAGTTCAGGTGTGGGTTGCCGGGGGCTATAAAAAATATGTGCAGGCGCCTTTTACCAACGTTTCAAACCGCAACAGCAACAACAGCTGTAAAAAGCGTAAGGGCTACACGCGAGCGACTAACGTTGAAAGTGGTTCAAAAGGGAAAGTGACGTTTATTGTCACTAAACCCATTATCAATGGCATCAATATCACTTCCCAGTCGCTGGTGGAGGTGGCCGGGCGTATGGGAAGCGCGGGACCTACGCCAACCACGGCGATTTCTCGCGTGGTGATTAAATCCGGGCTAATTACCGTCCCGGACAAATGCACCTTCAACCGGGGAGACAAAATCAGCATTGAGTTTGGCGATCTGCCTGGATCCGCTGCCCGGCTCAACGGCACTAACTACAGCAAGTCAGTCCCTATACATGTTGTCTGTGAAGGCGGGAGCTTCGATCAGGGTGCGCTGAACATTAATCTTGGTATACAAACGACCACGGCGTCAGGCACGGCGGGGTTTAACGGTAATCTCCTTGGCACGCTGAGCGGCGGACAAAAGCGCGACGATCTCGGCATTATGCTTAAAGACGAGAGTGGTGGCACCGTCGTGCCCAATCAATTCTACAACGTGAAGGGGTTTTACCAGAATCAGGGCGACTGGAATCTCACCGCCGCACCGGTGGCAAAGCCGGGCGTGGGAAGTGTGAAAGAAGGTGAATTTGAAGCCTCTGCCACCGTTGTCGCGCAGTTTCAGTAGGGGGATGTCATGAGATTCTCGGCGTTATTCGCGACCAGTATGTTACTGCTAGGTGGCATGGCGCAGGCCGACACCAAACTGGTCGGCGGCGATATGTATTTTCACGGCACCATCAGAGCCCTGGCCTGCAGCCTTGCACCGGGAGGCGACAAAATCGAGGTCGATTTCAAGCAAATCGCGACACAGGATCTCTATCTCTCGGGGCACAGTAAGCCGGAAAAATTCAGCATCCAGTTACGCGACTGCAACCCGGAGGTTTTCCGTGGGATCTCGGTTACCTTCAGCGGTCGTGAGGATGCGGAGCTGACCGATCATCTGGCGCTGGATAGCAGTGAACAAGGCGGTGCGTCAGGGATCGGGATTGGGATGAGCGAAGAGGACGGCACGGCAATCCGCCTTGATGAGAGCACGTCAGTCAAAGAGATAACAGAAGGCTCGATGACGCTGAATTTCTTGGCGTGGGTCGCTGCGGAACCATCGGCGATAAAAAATCAGTCTCTCGAATACGGTCCGTTCAGCGCCAGCGGGACCTGGACGTTGAACTACCAGTAGCATGATGAACGTACTGAATCGCATTGCGCCGCTGCCTGCGCAGAAATTATTGCTCGGTATTAGTCTTTTTTTCTGGTGTGGGGTCATGCATCTCTACTGGCCAAACAACGGCGGCAGCGGTCTGTCGTTGCCGCTTAATATTACGAGCTGGATCTACGCTGTTGTACTGGCTGCAAGCGTATTGATGCTGGTGCCTCGTCAACGCTGGCGCATCACTGTGCCCGCTGCGGGTTTTACAGTCGGGGCGTTTATCCTGACGTTGCTTTGCCTGCTAACGCCTGATGTCTGGCAGGCCGAGGCACTGCTGGTGGCGGGGGCGTTACTGGGCGGTGTGAGCGTCTATCTGGTCACATTACAAATTCCGCTCACGGCAAACACCTTAACGGCACTGCTGGCTCTGCTATGGGGAGCGTGCGTCATTGAATGTCTGGCGTTTGTCTATCAGTACTGGCATTTGCCGGGCGTTGAATACTGGGAGTTTGCCTGGCGGCGCGGTACGCGACCCTACGGGATATTTCAGCAGGTCAACCTGATAGCCAGCTTCACGGCATGCGGTGTGCTGCTGTCAGCACCGCTCTTTTTACGTCTGCACCGCGGGTATCGAATTGCCATTGGGATAGGCCTGGTAATGATGGGATTTGTGCTGCATGAATCTCAGTCGCAAACCGGCTACCTGTCTCTGGTAATCGGTGAAGTGCTGCTGCTGGCGGTTTTCCCGGCGCAACGGCGCACGCTGCTGCTGCTTCTACTGCCGCTGGCGTTAGGCGTAGCGATAGGGGCCACGGCCCGCCATTTTTTGTCTGTGGTCACGGTCGATCATCTGACGACTTCTCAAGTGCGCTGGACGGTGTTGAAAACGTCGCTGGCATTATTTGCCGAACGTCCGTGGATGGGGTGGGGCGTGGGCAGTTTTGCTGCCGTGTTTCTCGAACGCGCGGGGCCATTGGGGCTGGGCAGCATTTCGCATCCGCACAACGAACTTGTGCAGTGGTTGGTGGAGGGCGGTCTGGTTGGGCTGGCAGGGGCACTCTGTTTTATAGCGGGTGGTTTATGGCTCTGGCTGCACGGTAATTGCTGGCGTCGCGCCTGCCTGGTGGCGGCACTGCCGGTGGTTATTCATATGTTGACGGAATACCCCGTCAGGCAGTCAACGCCACACTGGCTGCTGTTGATCCTGCTGCTTCGATGTGCAGACAACGCGCGAACGGGAATACGCCTGGCGCTTACGTCGACGTCGCTGATTCGCGCGGCAGGGTTTATCTCGTTACTGACCGTCGCGCCATTGCTGCTTCTCACGCTGCACACGCAACAGCAATTGACGCTGGCGGAGAGGCAGTCAACGCAGTGGCAACTTGCCGAACCGCTCCCTGTCGGAGGCTGGCTTCTTACAAGTCGCTATCGGTTTGATGTCCAGATGGGATATCTACAACGGTATCAGCGTACCCGGGACGCACGTTGGCTGGAAGCGGTTCGCCGCTGGGCACCTGATTATGTGCGCGTTCACCCAGACCCTAATGTCTCCTTCACGCAAATCTTACTGGCGTTGCAACAGCGCGACCTGGTCGAGGCGCATCGTCTGGCGACGCGCTTTTGCCTGATATACCCAAACGATCGCCGTATCCCGTGGCTGCAGGATGCACGACGTCCTTTTAATAAAATAATGGAATGATATGAACAGATTCAGTGAACAGGCCCGTTATGTGCCAGAACTTCCCCGCAACGCCGAACTGCTGCGGATCACCGGGATCCGTTTGCAGCGCATTCATTTTTTTGATGACGCATCGCTGGATGTCTGTGAGGTGTTAAGCCAGGTACGCACACCGCTCCCACTGGATCTGTTTTTCAAGCACCTTTCCATCACGGCAAAACAGCAGCTTTTTCTATGGCAAATGCAGCGGGTGCTGGCCCTCTCTGGAAGCTATTCGCTGAATTTATCCGTCAGGATGCTGACCAGTCTGTCATGGATCACGCGTCTCACAAAGCAGGTGCATCAGGGGAGGATTGTTATTGAAATTCAGGATCCGGGCTCCATGATGCGCCTGGATAAGGCAGAGCAGCAGGCCGTATGCATTGCCGTAAAAACGCTGGTGCGTCACGGGTTTCGCGTGTGGCTGGATGATGTTTCGCCTGAGCTATTTTTTGTCTGGCGGCTGTCGGGCATCCGTTTCGATGCTATCAAAATTGAAAGCGGAATGTTTCATCAGTTCAGAACATCGGAGTGGCAGTTGAGGGTTCTGGTCAATCAATTTCGCGCGCTGGGAGAGCGGGTTGTTGTTGAAGGGGTGGAAACGCCGCAGGATTATGCCATTTGCCGTATGAGCGGCGCAGATGCTGTGCAGGGCTTTCTGTTTGAGCAGGAAATTTTACCGAAAAGCCTGAATCATTGCTGACTCAGGCTCTGACAATTACTCGCTCAGCGTCTGTGCGATATCTTTTTGCACCTGCTGGCGCTGTTCTGGGGTCAGCACTTTGTTCAGGTCAAAATAGTATTTTACGCGATAATAACGCGCCTGCTGTTCGATGTTGCTGAACGCAGAAAGCTGTTTCTGAACGGCAGCTTCATCCCATTTCCCGGACTTGATGACGTCAATCAACGCGCCGTCTTTAACATCTTTCACCGAAATCTGGCTTACGTTGGTTTCAAGCTGCTGGTGCAGTTTTTTAATCTGCGCCACCTGGTCGTTGGTCAGCTTAAGATGCTGAACGACCGGGTCCTGAGCTGGAGCAGGAACATTGGATACGTTTGCTGCAAGCGTACTAAAAGAAGCGCCCGCTAAGGTAGTCGCCAGCAAAGTCATGCGTAAGAAGTTCTTCATTATTGAAATCCTGATAAGGAAATTATCGACATTGTCTGCCACCCGCTGGTTACGAGTGATTATCCTTTGCAGAATACGATGCTCACCGCATGTCGCCACGCGAATTTGTTTTGCGGTTGGTTACGGAGTGAAACAATCCCGCCACAAGAAACGTAGTGCAGCGGGAGTGAAGGCGATAGTTATAGCGTAAACGGGTCGGCGTCCTGCCAGGCGGGAAACTTCTCGCGATACTCGCGCAGCGCTGAGAGTGACAGCTCGGCGTCAATGCGTGTGGCCTGATGCGGCTCGGCGGTGGCAATAATCTCACCCTGCGGATTAATCACCCGGCTGTCACCGCGATAATGGTGGCCGTTACCGTCTGTGCCCACGCGGTTACATCCTGCTACATAAGCCTGGTTCTCAATCGCCCGTGCGGCAAGCAGAAGCTGCCAGTGCAGCGAACGCGGCGCAGGCCAATTGGCAACATACAACGCCAGGTCGTAATCGTTGCGATTGCGCGACCATACCGGAAAACGCAGGTCATAACAGACCAATGGCAGAATGCGCCAGCCGCGCCATTCAACAATAACGCGCGCGTCACCCGCCTGGTAATGCTGATGCTCATCCGCCATGCGGAACAGATGGCGCTTGTCGTAGAAATGCACATTACCTTCGGGCTCAACCAGAAAAAAGCGGTTTACCGGGCCGCGTTCAGACTGGATAGCAGCGCTGCCAGCGATCAGGGAGTTAGTCTGTTGCGCCTTGGCGCGCATCCAACTGACGACCTCTTCCTGCGGCAACGATTTATTTGCCGCTTCCATGGCAAATCCACTGGTAAACATCTCGGGCAACACGATGACATCACGTCCGGCGACGGTTTCCAGTTGTCGGTCAAAATGGCGCAGGTTGGCCGGGCCATCCATCCAGATCAAGGGTTGTTGCAGCAGAGTAATTTTCAAACCAGGCACGATCGAGGCTCCTCGTTGAACAACATTTTGACACTGTAGCATGAGCATTAATGAAAATGTGGCAATAAAAAGCCCCGCATTAAGCGGGGCTAAACGTTGTGCGTATATCGTTATGCGGCTTCGACTTTACGCACTTTCTCTGGCAGCTTTACCGGCTGAGTCGCCAGCTCCTCGGGTTCAAAGTCATCCACGTTGATACTGCGCAGGCGACTCGCTTCGGCTTTCACCAGAATCGCGGCTTCATCTTTATCAATCAGCCCTTTCGCCAGCGCATTGTGCGCCAGTTCGTCGAGACGGGTAAATGGCAGGTTTTTACCCAACTCTTTACAGATCCGCTGGTGGATAGGGTCGGCTGCAATGACATCCAGCAGCGCCTCTTCCAGCAAACCAACCGGGTTATGCTCGCTTGGCGTCAGATATTGACCGCGACCAATACGAGAACGAGTAGCACTCGGAACCTGCAAAATCTTCGCGACTTTATGGTCCAGCTTGTCAGACGGCGCGTCGTAGTGGCGACCGGTCGGGAAGATAACCACGTTCAGCAAGCCCGCGACCAGACGGTTCGGGAAGTTTTTCAGCAGATCGTCCATCGCCTGTTCCGCTTTGTACAACGCATCCTGAACGCCCCAGTGAACCAACGGCAGGTCCGCTTCATTACGGCCTTCATCGTCATAACGTTTCAGTACCGCAGAGGCCAGATACAGCTGGCTTAACACATCGCCCAGACGCGCGGAGATACGTTCACGGCGCTTCAGACTACCGCCCAGTACGGCCATGGACACATCTGAAAGCAGGGCCAGGTTGGCGCTCAAACGGTTCAGGTGCTGATAGTAACGTTTGGTCGCATCGCCGGTTGGCGTGCTGCTGGTTAAGCCACGTGTCAGGCCAAGCCAGAAGCTGCGCACTTTGTTACTGCCAACGTGACCGATGTGTTTGAACAGCAGCTTGTCGAACGCATTCACATCGTTACTCTGTGCCGCAGCCATCTCTTCCAGAACATACGGATGGCAGCGAATCGCACCCTGACCGAAGATCATCATGCTACGGGTCAGAATGTTGGCACCTTCAACGGTAATGGCGATTGGCGCACCTTGATAAGCGCGGGCGAGGAAGTTGCTTTCGCCAAGCATAATGCCTTTACCGCCAGTGATATCCATCGCATCGATGATTGACTGCTGCCCACGGTGGGTACAGTGATATTTCACGATAGCCGACAGCACCGCCGGTTTTTCACCCAGCATAATGCCGTAGGTAATCAGTGATGCCGCAGCGTCCATCACGTAGGCGTTACCGGCAATACGTGCCAACGGTTCTTCAATACCTTCCATCTTGCCGATGGAGATTTTGAACTGGCGACGAATGTGCGCATATGCGCCGGTGGCCATTGCGACTGATTTCACGCCGCCCGTCGAGTTAGACGGCAGGGTAATACCACGTCCCACAGACAGACATTCCACCAGCATGCGCCAGCCCTGACCGGCCATTTTCGGACCACCGATGATGTAATCAATCGGTACAAACACATCTTTACCGAGGGTCGGACCGTTCTGGAACGGCACGTTCAGCGGGAAGTGACGACGCCCAATTTGTACGCCCGGCGTTGAGGTTGGGATCAGCGCACAGGTAATGCCGAGATCTTCTTCACCACCCAGCAGTTTTTCCGGGTCGGAGAGTTTAAATGCTAAACCCAGTACCGTGGCGATAGGCGCCAGCGTAATATAACGTTTGTTCCAGGTCAGGCGCATACCCAGCACCTGTTGGCCCTGCCAGTCACCCATACAAACCACGCCGGTATCAGGGATCGCCCCTGCGTCGGAGCCTGCTTCCGGGCTGGTCAGAGCAAAGCATGGGATCTCCTGACCGCGAGCCAGACGCGGCAGGTAATGATTTTTCTGCTCTTCGGTGCCGTAATGTTGCAGCAGTTCGCCTGGGCCTAATGAGTTAGGTACGCCAACGGTGATCGCCAGGATCCCGGAAACGCCGGAGAGTTTCTGCAGAACGCGAGCCTGAGCATATGCTGAGAATTCCAGCCCGCCGTACTCTTTCTTAATGATCATCGCGAAGAAGCGGTGTTCTTTCAGATATGCCCACAGTTCCGGCGGCAGATCCGCGAGTTCGTGAGTGATCTGGAAGTCGTTCGCCATGCGGCACGCTTCTTCCACTGGACCATCAATAAACGCTTGTTCTTCAGCGGTCAGATGCGGTTGAGGATAGTTATGCAGTTTTTTCCAGTCAGGCTTGCCCTGGAACAGGTCACCTTCCCACCAGGTTGTACCGGCATCAATCGCTTCTTTCTCAGTACGCGACATCGGTGGCATGACTTTACGGAAACCGCGGAACACCGGCGCAGAGATCATGGATTTGCGCATCGGCGTAAAGTTAAACGGCACGAGGATAATGGCCAGAGGAACCAGCAGCCAGACTGACCACAGGCCAGCCACGCCAAGCGCAGCCGTCCAGGCGAGCAAAATTAAACTGCTGAGGAATAAGCTCACGCGGTGATAAAACAGAACGCTGAGCAGAACAACCGTAGCGATAATACTCAAAATCATCATAACGAAAAGCTCCCTTGCTTGTAGGAGGTCTGACCACTTGTGATGATATGTTTGTAGTGGATGTAAATTCTTTTAGCAATGTGTTTACAAAATAATTACAACAAAGCTCACATTGTTGCTGTTTTAACCGGCACAAAAAATCAAAAGCGACAGCCATTCCTGTGGCTTGGACTTCTCGCAGGTAGCGCTATCCGGTACACTGCGTCTTGTCATTTACATTCATGCTGAAGGATATCCTCATGTACCAGGATCTTATTCGTAACGAACTGAGCGAAGCGGCGGAAACGCTGGCTAATTTTCTTAAAGATGACGCCAATATTCACGCCATTCAGCGCGCGGCGGTTCTGTTGGCAGACAGCTTTAAAGCGGGCGGTAAGGTACTTTCTTGCGGTAACGGCGGTTCCCATTGCGACTCGATGCATTTTGCCGAAGAGCTGACCGGACGCTATCGTGAAAACCGTCCTGGTTACCCTGCTATCGCTATCTCTGACGTCAGCCATATCTCCTGCGTCAGCAACGATTTTGGTTACGATTATGTGTTCTCTCGCTACGTAGAAGCCGTGGGTCGTGAAGGTGATGTCCTGTTAGGCATTTCGACTTCGGGTAATTCCGGTAACGTAATTAAAGCGATTGCCGCAGCGCGTGAGAAAGGGATGAAAGTGATCACCCTGACCGGTAAAGATGGCGGAAAAATGGCGGGCAGCGCGGATATCGAAATTCGCGTGCCACACTTTGGCTACGCTGACCGTATTCAGGAAATTCATATCAAAGTGATCCATATCCTGATCCAGCTGATCGAAAAAGAGATGGTTAAACCATAAGAAGACGATTGCCGGATGGTGGCTGAAGCCTTATCCGGCCTACATGAGCGCCACGTAGGCCTGATAAGCGCAGCGCCATCAGGCAGTTCACGGTTTTAAGGTAGGTGATGTATGTGCGAACTGCTCGGGATGAGCGCCAATGTGCCAACCGATATCTGCTTTAGCTTCACCGGGCTGGTTCAGCGCGGCGGAGGGACCGGGCCGCACAAAGACGGCTGGGGTATTACGTTTTATGAAGGTAAGGGCTGCCGTACGTTTAAAGATCCGCAACCCAGCTTTAATTCGCCTATCGCCAAACTGGTACAAGACTACCCCATCAAATCCTGTTCCGTGATTGCCCATATTCGTCAGGCGAACCGTGGCGAAGTGGCGTTGGAAAATACCCATCCCTTTACCCGCGAACTGTGGGGACGCAACTGGACCTATGCTCATAATGGACAGCTCAGTGGCTATAAATCGCTGGAAACCGGAAATTTCCGCCCGGTCGGGGAAACCGACAGCGAAAAAGCTTTCTGCTGGCTGCTCCATAAGCTGACGGAGCGTTATCCGCGCACGCCTGGCAATATGACGGCAGTGTTTAAATACATCGCAATGCTGGCAGGAGAGCTGCGGGAGAAAGGCGTCTTCAACATGCTGTTGTCTGACGGACGCTATGTGATGGCCTTCTGTTCGACCAACCTGTTTTGGATCACGCGTCGTGCGCCGTTTGGCGTGGCGACATTGCTGGATCAGGACGTGGAAATCGATTTTAGCTCAGAGACCACACCCAATGATGTGGTCACCGTGATTGCCACTCAACCGTTAACCGGCAATGAAACCTGGCAAAAGATTATGCCAGGCGAGTGGGCATTATTTTGTCTCGGGGAGCGTGTAGTTTGATGCCAGTTGCGGCTGAACCACTTCGTGACTCAACGGCTTGCTGACGACGTAACGACCATCGACGACGGAAACGGTCGGTGGTTTACGTGTTTGTTCAAAGTAATCGTATCCCGGCTTTAACTGGGCCCAGAAATCTTTGTAATACGAGAACTTATGGCGTTGCATGTTGGCATCGGTCATGCGGAACGGGTAAATGCTAACCTGTACGCTGGACTGCCCGAACACCAGAGCACCTGTCACAAACTGGAAAATCTCATCAATGCCGTTGTCGGTCATTGCGTAGCAGCCGACGGAAACACAGGCACCGTGGATCATCAGGTACTTACCTTCATAACCGTGTGCGCGGTCATAGGCGTTAGGGAAACCAATGTTAATCGCTTTATAGAAGCGGCTATCCGGTTTCAGCTGTCCACGTTGTACGCTGTAAAATCCTTCCGGACTTTTGAAATCACCCTGACGCTGTTTCGGCCCTAAGCCGCCGGAATAATTGCAGATCTTATAACTGTCGAGCAATTGATACTGTTCGCCCATCTTGACGTACAGATCCAAGGTTCGCTCTTCTTTGAAGATCTGGATATAAACGGGGGAGCCCATTAATTGCTGCTTATATTCTTTGCTGACAGGCGTAGTCGGGCTGCTGCTGCTCAGCAAACCGGCAAATGAAACGCACGGCAATAAAAGCATCGCAAGAAAAAATGCGATTTTACGCATACTGCTTATTCCTTGATAAAACGATCACACACGCCAGGACGGCAAAAAGAATCCCCAAATCGGATAAATCTGGATCTGGAGCGTTCACATTAGCACCAAGAGAGTTTTTCGCAAGTCTCTCGTGCGGCGTTTACACTTTAGTTTTTCTTTATACGGAAAATTGCGCTTAAAGGCAGTCAGACACTGGCGTATTTTGCTGGTTATTGCGCTTCATTGGGTCTTAATCGTGCTGGATGGATAATGGGTCAGGAACGGCCCAGCATTAGGTACAACCAGACTTCTCACAACATAAAAATACTGTATACTTAAACAGTGATGTGGGAGGCAAACGATGCGTAAAATCATACATGTCGATATGGACTGCTTTTTCGCGGCGGTGGAAATGCGCGACAACCCCGCCCTGCGTGATATTCCCATTGCTATTGGCGGCAGTCGAGAACGTCGGGGGGTCATCAGCACGGCCAATTACCCGGCGCGCAAATTTGGCGTGCGTAGCGCAATGCCAACTGGGATGGCATTAAAGCTGTGTCCGCATCTCACTTTATTACCTGGTCGTTACGAGGCCTATAAAGAAGCCTCCCGCCAGATTCAGGCTATTTTCTCTCGCTATACCTCGCTGATAGAACCCCTTTCGCTGGATGAAGCCTATCTGGATGTGACCGACAGCACCCACTGCCACGGCTCAGCTACGCTGATCGCTCAGGAAATCCGTCAGACAATTTTTAACGAGTTACAGTTAACCGCCTCTGCCGGAATTGCGCCGGTAAAATTTCTGGCAAAAATAGCTTCCGATCTCAACAAACCCAATGGGCAATATGTGATTACCCCTGCCGATGTTCCTGAATTTCTCAGAACATTGCCGTTAGGCAAAATTCCCGGCGTTGGCAAAGTCTCCGCCGCTAAGCTGGAATCAATGGGATTACGTACCTGCGAAGATGTTCAAAAATACGACCTGGCAATGCTGCTCAAACGCTTCGGCAAGTTTGGTCGCGTGCTGTGGGAGCGCAGTCAGGGGATTGACGAGCGGGACGTCAACAACGACAGGCTGCGTAAATCCGTCGGCGTGGAGCGTACGCTGGAGGAAGATATTCACGAGTGGTCGGAGTGTGAGGCGATAATTGAACGGCTCTATCCTGAACTGGAACGGCGTCTGGCAAAGGTAAAGCCGGATCTGCTGATCGCTCGCCAGGGGATAAAACTCAAGTTTAATGATTTTCAGCAGACTACGCAGGAGCACGTCTGGCCGCGCTTAAATAAAGATGACTTAATTACGACAGCGCGCAAGACCTGGGACGAGCGTAGGGGAGGGCGAGGTGTCAGGCTGGTGGGATTACACGTCACGCTGCTGGATCCACAAATGGAAAGACAACTGCTATTGGGGCTGTGATTCAGAACAATTGCCGGATGTCGGCGTAAACGCCTTATCCGGCCTACAAACCAGCGAGCATGCCTGATGGCAGCGTAAAAACTTTATCCAGCCTTCAAATCAGCGTGCATGCCGGATGGCAGCGTAAAAACTTTATCCAGCCTACAAATCAGCATGTAGGCCAGATAAACGTAGCGTCATCCGGCATTTAGCGCAGAATCTTACTTCGCCGGAATAGACTTCAGCAGTTCAGTCAGCAGCGTCCAGTAATGGCCGACGCTTTCGATATGAACCTGCTCATCCGGGGAGTGCGGACCGGTGATAGTTGGCCCGATGGAAACCATGTCCATATCTGGATACGGTTTCTTGAACAGACCACATTCCAGACCAGCGTGGATGATCTGGATATTCGGCGTTTTGTTGAACAGACGCTGATAGGTTTCACGAACCAGGTGCATAACCGGAGAGTTAGCATCCGGCTGCCAGCCTGGGTATCCGCCTTTTGCCTGGGTTTTCGCGCCAGCCAGTTTACCCAGTGAATCCAGCATGCTCACCACGTAGTCTTTACCGCTGTCGATCAGGGAACGGATCAGGCAGTGAATTTCAACGTTGTCGTCAGTCATGGTGACAACGCCGACGTTCAGAGAGGTCTCAACCACGCCTTTGGCGACGTCAGAGTTGCGGATTACGCCGTTCGGGGTGGCGTTCAGCAGACGCACAAAGCTGTCGCGAGACTGAGCGGTCAGCGCGGCTTTGTCTTGAGTTACGGCATCCAGCAGCAGAGCCAGGTTCTTCTCTTTGGCTTCCAGTTCGTTTTTCAGGATTTCCTGATAGGTGTTGACCAGCGCTTTTAACGCATCAACTTTATCTGCAGCCACGGCGAGGGTGGCAAAGGCTTCACGCGGAATCGCGTTACGCAGCGTACCGCCGTTGAAATCAACCAGACGCAGATCCAGCTCTTCAGCGTGGCCCGCCAGGAAGCGTACCAGCAGTTTGTTCGCGTTACCGAGACCCACGTGGATTTCGCCGCCGGAGTGACCACCTTTCAGGCCTTTTAACGTCAGCTTAAAGCTCTGGAAGCCAGCCGGGATTGCTTCACGGGACAGCGGCAGGTTAGAGGTAAAGTCGATACCGCCTGCGCAACCCATGTAGATCTCACCTTCTTCTTCAGAGTCGGTGTTGATCAGGATATCTGCCTGCAGCCAGTTAGCCTGCAGACCAAACGCGCCATCCATACCCGCTTCTTCGGTCATGGTCAGCAGCACTTCCAGCGGACCGTGTACCACGCTGTCATCAGCCAGAACGGCCAGCGCAGACGCCATACCGATGCCGTTATCCGCACCCAGCGTGGTGCCACGGGCTTTCACCCATTCGCCGTCAATATAAGGCTGGATAGGATCTTTAGTGAAGTCATGCACGGTGTCGTTGTTTTTCTGCGGGACCATATCCAGGTGCGCCTGCAGAACGACCGGCTTGCGGTTTTCCATGCCTGCGGTAGCGGGTTTGCGAATCAGGATATTACCGACTTGATCGCGCTCGACGTGGAAACCTTTCTCTTGGGCCCAGCTCAGAATGTGTTCAGCGAGCTGCTCTTCATGATAGGACGGATGAGGAATAGAACAGATTTTGGCAAAAATATCCCATAGCGGTTGCGGGGATAATTGAGACAGTTCAGACACGTTGAGTCTCCTTGGCGATGTCCTACAAAACTTGCTTGCAGGCCACGGGGTTAGCAGAATTAAAAACACCACAAGTCAGGCTTGCGCGATGCGATTGAGAATACCACTTTCTCCGCTGACGGCTAGCATAAAGCATGCAAAAAGAGGCGCGGATTCCGCGAAACACTGGTTTTTAGTGCGTCAGATCTCTATAATCTCGCGCAACCTATTTCCCCCTCGAACACTTTTTAAGCCGTAGATAAACAGGCTGGGACACTTCACATGAGCGAAAAATACGTCGTCACCTGGGACATGTTGCAGATCCATGCACGTAAACTGGCAAGCCGCCTGATGCCTTCTGAACAATGGAAAGGCATTATTGCCGTTAGCCGTGGTGGTCTGGTGCCGGGCGCATTGCTGGCGCGTGAATTGGGTATTCGTCATGTCGATACCGTATGCATCTCCAGCTACGATCACGACAACCAGCGCGAACTGAAAGTGCTGAAGCGTGCCGAAGGCGACGGTGAAGGTTTCATCGTAATCGATGACCTGGTTGACACCGGTGGTACCGCCGTTGCGATCCGCGAAATGTATCCTAAAGCGCATTTCGTCACTATCTTCGCTAAGCCGGCTGGTCGCCCGCTGGTGAATGATTATGTTGTTGATATCCCTCAGGATACCTGGATTGAGCAGCCGTGGGATATGGGCGTAGTGTTCGTCCCGCCGATCTCTGGTCGCTAATCTAAAAAGTTTTCAACGCCTGGCAACTGCCGGGCGTTGTTCTTTTTGTGCTGTGTCAGGTTACACTATGCCTTAGTGAGTACTCATGGAGGCTGCAATCATGTCACAGGCTAACCTCAGCGAAGTCCTGTTTAAACCCCGCTTCAAACACCCTGAAACGTCAACACTGGTTCGTCGTTTTAATCACGGCGCGCAGCCGTCCGTACAATCTGCCCTGGATGGCAAAACCATTCCGCACTGGTATCGCATGGTGAATCGCCTGATGTGGATCTGGCGCGGCGTCGACCCGCGCGAAATCCTTGAGGTGCAGGCACGTATCGTGATGAGCGAAGCCGAGCGTACAGATAAAGAACTCTACGATACGGTTATCGGCTATCGCGGTGGGAACTGGATCTATGAGTGGGCGAAGCAGGCGATGGACTGGCAACAGAAAGCGTCTATGGAAGAGGATCCGCAGGTGAGCGGACGCCACTGGCTGCATGCGTCTACGTTGTACAACATTGCCGCTTACCCACACCTGAAAGGCGATGAGCTGGCAGAGCAGGCACAGGCTTTGGCGAATCGTGCCTATGAAGAGGCCGCACAGCGATTGCCGGGCACGCTGCGTGAGATGGAGTTTCCCGTCGCTGGCGGTGCGCCGATCACCGGCTTCTTACATATGCCAAAAGGTGACGGTCCGTTCCCGACGGTGCTGATGTGTGGTGGCCTCGATTCCATGCAAACGGATTACTACACCCTGTATGAGCGCTATTTTGCCCCACGGGGTATAGCCATGCTGACGCTGGATATGCCGTCGGTTGGGTTCTCGTCAAAATGGAAACTGACTCAGGATTCCAGCCTGCTGCATCAGCATGTATTAAAAGCGCTGCCTAATGTTCCCTGGGTGGATCACACCCGCGTGGCAGCCTTCGGTTTCCGCTTTGGCGCTAACGTGGCGGTACGCCTGGCGTATCTGGAATCATCGCGTCTGAAGGCGGTGGCCTGTCTGGGGCCTGTGGTTCATGCGCTGCTTAGCGACCCGCAGCGTCAGGCGAGCGTCCCGGAAATGTACCTTGATGTACTGGCTAGCCGCCTGGGGATGCACGACGCCTCCGATGAAGCGCTGCGCGTTGAGCTTAATCGCTATTCATTAAAAGTGCAGGGCCTGCTGGGGCGACGCTGCCCGACGCCAATGCTCTCGGGATTCTGGAAGAACGATCCGTTTAGCCCGGAAGAAGAGTCACGTTTAATCACATCTTCATCTTCAGACGGTAAGCTACTGGAGATCCCCTTCAACCCGGTGTATCGCAATTTTGACAAAGGGTTGCAGGAAATAACCGGTTGGATCAATCAGAGATTGTGTTAAAAGTTTGCTAAATTTTAGCGATTTGGTAAAACAGGTGCTTCACCTAAGGAGATCGTAATGACGTTACCGAGTGGGCATCCGAAAAGTAGATTGATCAAGAAATTCACCGCGCTTGGCCCGTATATCCGGGAAGGGCAGTGCGAAGATAATCGATTTTTTTTCGATTGTCTGGCTGTTTGCGTCAACGTGAAACCCGCCCCTGAGAAACGCGAGTTCTGGGGCTGGTGGATGGAACTGGAGGCGCAGGAAAAACGTTTCACGTACAGCTATCAGTTTGGTTTGTTTGATAAAGACGGTAACTGGACGGCGGTGCCGGTGAAAGAGACTGAAGTGGTAGAGCGACTGGAATACACCTTACGTGAATTCCATGAAAAATTACGTGGCTTGTTAACGACGCTGAATCTGGCGCTGGAACCTGCTGACGACTTTAAGGATGAACCGGTTAAGTTAACGGCATAATGAACAGTAAAATGCCGGATGGCGGCGCAACCCCATCCGGCATTTTTTATGCTATATCAGAACTGGTAGACCATACCGACAGCAACGATGTCATCATCGTTGATGCCCAGTTTATTATCGCTATCCAACTGGTTGATTTTATAATCAACAAACGCGGACATATTTTTGTTGAAATAATACGTTGCGCCCACGTCGATATAATTCACCAGGTCTTCATTGCCGACGCCTTCAATATCTTTCCCTTTAGAAAGCACATAACCCAGTGACGGACGCAGACCAAAGTCAAACTGGTACTGAACAACCGCTTCGAAGTTCTGTGTTTTATTGGCGAAGCCGCCGGAAATTGGCGTCATATTGCGTGTTTCAGAATAGAACGTCGCAATATAAATATCGTTAGCATCATATTTTAAGCCGGTTGCCCAGGCTTCAGCTTTATCACCCGTACCGCGAGTTTGCAGATTCTGCTGGTTGGTTCGATCGGAGTTGGTATAAGCGCCGCTCACCGCGAAATCGCTGCCGCCAAAGTCATAGGTAACAGAAGTACCAAAACCGTCGCCGTTCTGTTTTTTCACATCGCGATCCTGGTTTTTACCCTGGTATTGCAAGGTCAGATCCAGGCCATCCACGACGCCAAAAAAGTCGGTGTTACGGTAAGTTGCCAGACCGCTGGCGCGTTTGGTCATAAAGTTATCGGTCTGTGCGGAGGAGTCGCCACCAAATTCCGGGAACATATCGGTCCAGGCTTCCACGTCATACAGCGCGCCCAGGTTACGACCATAATCAAACGAGCCAAAATCTTTTAATTTCACACCGGCGAAGGCCAGACGTGTTTTTTGTTGGTTAGAGTCGCTTTCAGCTTTATTGCCGGCAAACTCTGCTTCCCAACGACCATAACCGGTTAGTTGATCGTTAATTTGCGTTTCACCTTTAAAACCTAAACGGATATAGCTTTGGTCACCATCTTTGCTGTCATAATCCGTCATGTAATGCATGGCTTTTACTTTGCCGTACAAATCCAGCTTATTACCGTTCTTGTTATACACTTCCGCTGCCTGTACGGATGCCGACGCAACAATTCCCATCACCACTAATGCCAGAGTGCTCTTTTTCATTTTCATTCCTGATTAAAAGTACGCGCTAATATTCACTGGGTGTGATCCCCGTTAAAAGACAGGAGGGTTTTTAACGTCTGGCAATGAACGTTTTATGACAAAGTAAGAATATTTTTAAAAAAGAGTGTTTTTATGTTTCTGTAATAAATGCGTCAAAATCTGCCGCTACGCTTGCTGATCCTGCGCAATAAAATTTCATGCTTTGTGCGCTGGTTGTTGGCAACCGGGGCCAGTCCTGCTAAAACGTTCGTTTGATATCATTTTCCCCAATTTTGAATGGCAGAGAATCATGAGTGACAGCCAGACGCTGGTGGTAAAACTTGGCACCAGTGTGTTAACGGGCGGATCCCGCCGCCTGAACCGCGCCCACATCGTAGAACTGGTTCGCCAGTGCGCGCAGCTCCATGCCGCAGGGCATCGTATTGTTATCGTTACCTCTGGTGCGATTGCCGCCGGACGTGAGCATCTTGGTTACCCGGAGCTCCCGGCAACGATAGCTTCGAAACAGCTGTTGGCGGCGGTCGGGCAGAGCCGACTGATTCAACTGTGGGAACAGCTGTTCTCGATTTACGGTATTCATATCGGGCAGATGCTGCTGACGCGTGCAGATATGGAAGACAGAGAGCGCTTCCTCAACGCCCGCGATACGCTCCGCGCGCTGCTGGATAACAACATTGTTCCTGTCATTAATGAGAATGACGCCGTAGCGACCGCCGAGATTAAAGTCGGCGATAACGACAACCTCTCCGCGCTGGCGGCAATTCTGGCCGGTGCCGATAAGCTGCTGTTGTTGACCGATCAGCAGGGGCTGTTCACCGCCGATCCACGCACCAACCCGCAGGCTGAGCTGATTAAAGACGTGCACGGCATTGATGATGCGCTGCGCGCCATTGCCGGGGATAGCGTCTCAGGTCTTGGAACCGGCGGCATGGGCACAAAACTGCAGGCCGCCGATGTCGCATGCCGCGCCGGGATTGACACCATTATTGCCGCAGGCAGCAAGCCGGGCGTGATTGGCGACGTGATGGAAGGCGTTTCCGTTGGGACGCGTTTTCATGCTCAAGCCTCTCCGCTGGAGAACCGTAAACGCTGGATCTTCGGCGCTCCGCCTGCCGGAGAGATTACCGTCGATGAGGGCGCGACCGCAGCAATTCTGGAACGCGGCAGCTCATTACTGCCAAAAGGCATTAAAAGCGTGACAGGTAACTTTTCTCGTGGTGAAGTGATCCGCATCTGCAATCTCGAAGGGCGCGATATTGCCCACGGCGTCACCCGCTATAACAGCGACGCGCTGCGCCGTATTGCCGGACATCACTCACAACAGATCGACACTATCCTGGGCTACGAATACGGTCCGGTTGCTGTCCATCGCGACGACATGATCACCCGTTAAGGAACAAGCATATGCTGGAACAAATGGGCATTGCTGCCAAAGCCGCGTCATACAAGCTGGCGCTGCTCTCCAGTCGCGAAAAAAATCGCGTACTGGAAACCATTGCTGATGAGCTGGAAGCGCAAACGGAAAGCATCCTCAGCGCGAACATACAAGATGTTGAGCAGGCGCGAGCCAACGGCCTGAGCGAAGCGATGCTCGACCGCCTGGCGCTGACGCCGGCGCGTCTGAAAGCGATTGCTGACGATGTGCGCCAGGTCTGTAATCTTGCCGACCCGGTAGGGCAGGTGATTGACGGCGGCCTGCTGGATAGCGGTCTGCGTCTGGAGCGTCGTCGCGTCCCGCTGGGCGTGATTGGCGTGATTTATGAAGCGCGTCCAAACGTCACCGTTGATGTTGCCTCACTGTGCCTGAAAACCGGCAATGCGGTGATTCTGCGTGGTGGGAAAGAGACCTACCGGACGAACGCCGCCACCGTGGCGGTTATCCAAAAGGCGCTGGAAGCCTGCGGTTTACCCGCAGCAGCGGTGCAGTCGATAGATAATCCGGACCGCGCGCTGGTCGCTGAAATGCTGCGTATGGATAAGTACATCGATATGCTGATCCCACGCGGTGGCGCGGGCCTGCACAAGCTGTGTCGTGAGCAGTCGACCATCCCGGTCATCACCGGCGGCATTGGCGTATGCCATATTTATGTTGATGATTCTGCTGAGATAGCCCCGGCCCTGAAGATTATCGTTAACGCCAAAACCCAGCGTCCAAGCACCTGTAACACTGTAGAAACTCTGCTGGTGCATCAGGATATTGCTGAGCGTTTCCTGCCTGCGTTAAGCCAAAAGATGGCGGATAGCGGTGTTACGCTGCACGGTGATGAAATCGTGATGCAAGTTCTGCATGGCCCTGCCAAACTGGTGCCACTAAAACCGGAAGAGCTGGATAACGAGTTTCTGTCTCTGGATCTGAACGTTGTGGTGGTCGAAAATATGGATGGTGCTATCGCCCATATTCGCGAACACGGTACCCAGCACTCGGACGCCATACTGACGCGCACGCTCAGCAACGCCAACCGTTTCGTGAATGAAGTGGACTCTTCTGCCGTGTATGTAAACGCCTCTACTCGTTTTACCGATGGCGGCCAGTTCGGATTGGGTGCGGAAGTGGCGGTGAGCACGCAAAAACTGCACGCGCGTGGCCCAATGGGGCTGGAAGCACTGACCACATATAAGTGGATTGGCTTCGGTGACGACACGGTCCGGGCGTAATTGAAAACGGGCGATGCCATAATAGCGCTCTTAATTTTAAAGCTATTAAGGCATCTCCCGCTTAATTCTAACCTTCACTTCGCTGCCGCATTTATTTTTCTATCCTGCGTTTTAACATCATCCGCATCAGTCTGTTTTTGACCTATGCTCTCACCAGCGCCCGAAAGGCGACGTATCACAGAATTTTCCCTGCCAGCATGAATTTTCCTGGTCTGCCGTTCACGTATTGTTCCTATGGTTCGATCTATTAGAATCAGTCTCATTTTTTATGAGGAGTTGTTGCGTGAAATCGGATATTCACAAACTTAGTATTCCTGTTGTGCCGCTTGGCAACCCGTTTCCTCCCCGTCATTGTTCGCTGTGCCCAAAGGGAGCGGCGATTGACCGTGATAATCAATACAAATTAATAGACAAAAGAAGGCGGTTTAAAGCTGGGGAGATACTCGCTCGGCAGGATGAAACCGCGGAGATGCTTTTTGTTATCCATGAGGGGTACTGCAAGTCCAGCGTGGAATGTGGCGATAACGTTTATATCAGCCGCTTTTATGTTCCGGGAGATATCATGGCGCTGGATGCTGTCGAAGGAGGGAAGTATCTGACAACTATCCAGGCCGCAACGGCTGCAGAGGTTTGCCACATTGATATTGCGCGGTTGTTCAAGGTAGCAGATAAGGAGCCTTCGGTTGCTGCTGCAGTCATAAAGTTTCTCTGCAGGGACAATGGATTCATTGTTGAAAAACTGCGGCGCTATGCGAATAAACATGCTGAGGCCAGGATCGCGGCTTTCCTAGTGGAATTTTACGAGATGCATTTGCGCATCGGCAGGCCAGAAACGACGCTTCGCTTGCCATTTTCTCGCGAGGAAATTGCCAGTTATCTCGATCTTAAAATTGAAACCGTTAGCCGCTCATTAAAATCACTTGAACAGCAGAATTTGATTACCTTACATAGGGTACGTACCGTAACTATTAATAGTTATCTTGGTTTAAAACGTTTTATCTAATTTTCTATTTAACGATAATCATTATCTCTCCTGATAAGCCAGGAATATTCATTTTATATGGAAAATTCCTGGTTTTAATTTTGTCAAATAATTATCAATTAGAATGTGGTTTCTGTAGGTGAATGTTTTTTTATAAGAATATTCCCTCGCAAATGGATATATCATGAGAATTTTCTTGCGGCGTTAAAAATTTAGCATAATTGCAACAAATAATAAGCATTATAGAGAAACTATGGAGGTGTTAATTATCTTTATGTTTTGTAAGGGTTTTGCTCTCGTGGTATTTGTATGATCTTTTTGATATTTATCAAAAACATAAAAAAGATGAAATGTTTGATTTGTCTTATTTATTTGGGTGATAGTTCTGGTTCATGGTGTTATTTAAGTAAATTAAACTTAGGAAACTTCTTAGATTATCGTTTTGGTGGGAAAATTCTTAGTCTTTTTGTAATTTTTGCGTTTCAGGGTTTGTTGAGATGTTACTTAATTCAAATGATAATTTTTGGGCGCGGCAATTCTGGCTCGCAATTAATGGAACCGCTGGAGTGACTTAATAATAAGACTCGGTGGTGAGTTTGTTCTTAGGAGAAGATAAAAATGAAAAAATTATTATTAGTGACCTCTCTGGCGTCTGTATTTGTTGCGGCAAATGCAATGGCAGATGTCACTGCTTCTGCAACGGCCTCGTGGGACGCGACGGCAACAAAAGATACCACCAGCATGTTGGTCGTCACTCCGCTGAACTCTTTGACTTTCCAGTATGCGGAAGGTCTGAATGGCTTCAACTCCCAGGATGGCGCGTTTGATGTGACTATTCAGGGCCAGGAAACGGCAACTGATTTTGAACTGACCGCTCAGATTATTAGCAATACTCTGACCAACGCCAGTGGCGATGCGTCTACCCTGAACGTAGGGGTGGCATGGAATGGCACCGCGTTGACTAATTCATCAGATACTGTCCTGGTAAATTCCAGCTCGACTTCTGGTCTTGAAAGCCTGATGGCTGATGGCGCTTACAACGGTGCTGACCGCGTCAGCGATCAATCCAACTTCAAATTCACCATTGCGTCTGCGACTTCTGATGGTAGCACGCCGGTAACGGATTACTCTGCACTGCCAGACGGCTATTGGACTGGGGATGTAAAAGTACAGTTCAATGCAACCTGGACGACTCCGTCCGCCTAAGAAATAAAAGTTCGGGAGGAGAATTTCTCCCGAATTTATCAGGAATGGTGTCATGAATAAATATTTACCGGCAGCAATGTTGGTAGGGTTGGTAATATCTTTTTCCAGCTGGGCAATTAACGTCGGTGATATCACGTCGATAATGACTTCTACTGAGAGTTCATTATCGAAAGAAATCACTAATACGACAGATTCGGCTCGTTATGTCAGCGTATCGGTAAAACAACTGTCATCACCCTTAGCGGGCGGAGTCGAAATAAAACCCGTTAATTCCGGGGAATTACTCTCTACGCCTGCCAATCTAATTCTGCCTGGTCAGGCAAAGGATGTTTTTCGCTTCTTTTATAAAGGGCCAGCTGATGATGTCGAGCGTTATTATCGTCTGCAATGGATAGATGAGCCGGTCACCGAGAGCGCGGAAACCCGGGCCAATAAATTCGCTGTTGCGACAGCGTCAGCAGAAATTGGAACGATTTTGGTTGTTGCGCCGCGAAAAGAGCGTTTTGAATATAATCGTAATGGTGATGTTATTAGCAATACTGGCAATGTTTCATTTCGAGTAATCGCCTATGGGGCTTGCAAAGATAATGCTCGCGATCAGGGGCGGGGCTGTCGTGAACGTTATTACATTATGCCAGGTACAAAAATAAAACTGCAGTTCACCGACATTAGTAATAGCCGCTCACGCATTGGGATCTGGCACGGTAAGCAGTTTATTACAGTGAAGTGATGGTCAATAGCAGCCATCTGTACGGGAAAAATAAAAATACCGGATTGTAAGGATGCATATGACAACAACATATATTGTTGGCGGTAGCATTTGTCTTTTTCTTGCGCTGACACCAGGAACTTCACATGCAGCCCCAGTAAAAGTGGGTAATTACGTTATTCCCAGCGCTTTCGCTCGTTCACTGGAGCAGGGAATGACGGTGCCGGTTTATATCCGTTACAACGAGACTGATGAGAAAAGTCAGCAAAAAATTGCCGATGCGGTGATTTCGCTTGTTGATGGCAATATTACAGTTAAAGCACTGACTCTTGCTGAATTGCCCAATAATGCTGTGTTATCCGAGAAAACCCGCGCGTTAGTGGAAAAAATCCGTGATGTAAAGTTTCACGATAATACGAATATTGAACTGTCAGATGATGCTCGACTGCAACTTAATGTCTCATCATTTCACCTGGAGATGATTGTCAGCAAAGATGCGTTAACTGAAGCGATTGTCGCGCGCAGTAGCTTGCTTGGACCTTCCAGCGTTGAAACTCTGTCTAACGTCCTGAACTACAACTTTGGTACCTACTATAACGATTACCGAAATGGCAGCAGTACCCGCAGCTATCTGACGATGGACAATACAACATCGCTGCGGGAGCACCACATTAATGTTAACGGTTCGTTTTACGGCATCGGTGACAGCAATGGTACCAGTAAACTTTATCGTGCGATGTATGAGCGCGATTATGAAGGGTATCGACTGGCGCTGGGGATGCTTGATACATGGAATGTCCAGTCTATTGCCAGCCTGAATGCGCTGAATGGTGGGAAAATTTACGGTGTGAGCTACGGGAACAAAGGAAGTACGGTTGTTGAGAATACCGCGCTTTCACTCACGCCGATTACCGTATTTTTGCCAGCCGCTGGTGAGGTTCATGTCTTCCGCGATGGACGTTTGCTCAGCGTGCAGAACTTTAATATGGGCAGCTATGAAATTGATACCAGTCGCTTTCCGTATGGTGTTTACGACGTCACGGTAGATATCGTGGTCAATGGGCGGACAATTAATAGTCGTGTCAGCCGGGTTAATAAGATCTTTGCTCGCCAACAAGCTGCCGGAGTTCATCAGCTCTCATGGCAGTTTTTTGGTGGTTCGCTGGATTATGATCGGGTGAGCTATAAGCGTAACCACTATCAGGATTTGGGTAGTGAGCAGACCTGGATTGCCGGGGGGGCCGCATCGGTGACGCTGGCGATATTGTCGGGGCTGGGCCTGAAATCAACGATCTACGGTTTTGACAACAATGCGGTTAATGAAACGGATGTCACGCTGAATGTGAATGAATACGTCAGTATTGGCAATCAGATGTTGGTAGCGAACGATTCATCATGGCGAAACATCAGTAACATTAATCTCAATGTCCCTGAGGGATATGGTTCCCTTTGGGCATCTCGTGAAGACAGTAAAATTGGCGATCGCTTGCCTATGCAGGAGCGTGATAACTATTCCATTGGCGGAACTCTTAACCTCGGAAAGTTTATTCCTCATGGTGGTTCACTCACTGTTAGTCAGACGGAGAATCGTTACTCAGGCAATAAATACCGTAATCTGGATTACAACACGACTCTTTATTCTGGAAGGTATGCCACGATTGGGTTACGTGCAGGAATTCAGCGTTATTACTACAACAACCGAAATGACGATGGGCGACAGGAACGTTATGTCAGCCTGGACTTATCGTTGCCGTTGGCGACCTGGTTGAGCATGGGCGTCTCCCGAGATCGCTATGGCAGCACCCAGGGTAATCTCAGTGCACGAAAACAGTATGCTGAAGGGCCGATTAAATCGGTCGGATTATCGGCATCAACGCGTCTGAGTGGTGAACAGTATTACGACAATAATTATTCGGTAAACGGCAATCTAAGTTATGACACGAAATATAACGCTGGCACCGTATCGGTAACACGTTCTGCTGACAACTCCACCAATATGAACTTCTCTTCCCAAGGTTCTCTGGCATGGGCAGGTAAAGACTTCGGTCTGAGTAAAGAGAGGCAGCGTTCTGGCGTTATCGTAAAAACAGATTTGACCGGCGAGGGGAAACTGGCTGCGAAGATTAATAACCGCAATTATCGTCTCAGCGGTAAATCAAACTTCATTGCACTGCCGCCCTATGCTCAGTACAAGCTGGAAATCCTCAATGATAAAAATTCTGAGGACAGCTTCGATATTGTTTCAGGACGCAAACAGGAGCTGACGCTATATCCGGGTAACGTTGGCGTTATCAACCCTGAAGTGAAAAGCATGGTCACCGTATTCGGTCGCATTCGTTATCCCGATGGACAGTTGGCTGCAAATACCGATATTCATAACCACATCGGTAAAACACGTACGGATGCAAAAGGTGAGTTTGCTATCGATATTGATAAAAAGTATCCGGTTATTACGTTAATTTCTGCCAATGGCAGGATATGTGAAGCCGATCTGGATCTGGAAAAAGCACGCGGCGCGGCGTGGGTTGGCGATGTGAAATGTGCAACGCAAACCACGATGGCACAACGATAAGGTATTAATAATGAATAAATCTCTTTCCCTTATTCTCGGCTGTGTCTTTGCCGCGTTATCTCCATCCGCCTGGGCGCTCTCGGCTTCCACTCAGGCGGCGGTCAACAACAACTATTTGTTTATAGAAAACAATGTTGATAACGAATACTTTATTACCCCGTCCTCTCTCGATCCTCGCATTAGTGGGTCGAACACCTGGGTAAAATATGGAAACGATCAGGATAGCCTGGGATACATAGGTATCGTTGGCTGGGTGGCCAATACCTCATATTTTAAGGATATGTGGATTGATAATTCGCCAATCAGTGAACCATTCCGGGGTATTCGTTGCACCACTGGTGCTAATTGCCCAGCATCTGGCTACATTGCTGCCGAGCTAACCGATCAATTTGGTTTTTATCACACTAAAGCAACCGGATCCGGGATCGCCGGTGGATACTATGGTTTTGCATCGCTGACAGACTCGGCGTATGAATACTTCCGCAATATGTCGGTCGGAAGCGCAGAGACATATAACCTTAATTTTTGTCGAACCACGATTGACTATGATTATGCGGCTGGGCAACGTTGTAAAGACCAGAGCAGCGGTAATTGGTACATCAGACCTTATACATTAAATAAAATAGGTCATTTGTCTTTGGTTTCTACCAATGCATTTCAGGAGTTATGGGTTGCCAGTGATGGTACGCCGAGCATCACTAAAGACAGTGGTTATTGTGAGCTGGGTGTGGTCAGTCGTGAAGATGGCGTTATCTGTAAGATGATTTCATACAATTTAAATCAAACCAGCAACCTGACGGCTTCACTACGTATTCGTATGTATGCGGATAGCGGTTTGCTTGGTTTTACACCTGCGGCTGCCACAATAAAATATTCTGGTGATGGTCAAACCTGGACTAACTTTAGCTCGACGTCGGTTTATTATAATATTTTTAGTAATAGTGGTGAGTATGTCTATGTTTTTCTGTCGAAAACATTCCTGAAAAATATGGTGGATCGTGGCGTCAGTATCACCAACAGCCAACCATTTACATTTGCTTTTACAAATAGCGTGACGCCAGAGTCGGGGTATTACCAGTTTACTCCTTCGCTACAGCTCAATATTGTTCCAAAGGAATATGGGATCAGTATTATCTCATCGGATAACAGCACCTCGGCAAGCGGCAGCGGCACAATTGGCGAGACCGCTCCGATTGAGATGGATTACACCGTGACGGTCTCGGGGCCTCGTCAGGCTGATAGCATTACCGCACAAGTTATTGGGGAAAGTACGACGATAAACAATGTGCCTTATTGCCTGTTCACTTCTACGCAAGGTGGGTTATCTGTCCCAATTCCCGCCTTTCTTCAGTACAACAGTCAGTCGGGTGGCGTGGTACAGAAACGAAATAGCTGTAGTGAAGCGGCGATCAGCATGAGAGATGCGCAATGGCAACAGACGCCCTGGGACGCAAATAATACAGATGATGGAAGCTACTTTGCGACTGATTTAAAATTGCTTTTCCCAATGAATGATTCGCGTTCGATGTTGACCGTTTCCGGTGCAGATTGGGAAGGTGTTGTCAGTGCCAGCGGAGAGATAAAAGTGACGGCGAATTGGGTGGGAGTGACGCCATGAGCCACTGTCGTTTGGCGCTAAGATGGATATTGGCCTTGCTTTCCGGGCTGGCGGTGTTCTCCGCACAGGCCGTCTATCTGGAGTCGACTATTTATGAGATGCCATCGGATAAATCATTTATCAGTAAACGAATCTATAACGATAGCCAGAAACAGAACGTGTACAGTATTAGCGCAGTTAAAATAGATAAACCGGGACCGGGAGGTGAAAACAGAAGTGCTATTGCCGAAGGCGAACTTTTGTTTACTCCGCTCCGTTTTTCACTGGCACCGCAGGCAAGTGAGTTTTTTAAGATTTTCTATCGTGGCCCGCAGGATGATAAAGAACGCTATTACCGAATACTGTTTCGTGAAATGCCGATAACGCTGTTTACCGAGCGTAATCAAGGGAAAGGCGGACAGGCTCTCCCGGTGATCGCTATGGATACCATATTGGTCGTTCGTCCGAGGAAAATGAACCTGGCCTACACCATTGATGAGATAAACGGGACGTTGAAAAACACAGGGAATACTTTTTTCAAAATTATCGTACACCAGGGGTGTCACTCAACTGATGATGAAGCCACCATGCGTTATGTGTTACCGGGGGAAACCTGGCATAGTAGTGAGTTGAAAACAAAAAACCGGAAATTTATCGTAGCGTTGCAGAAATACCTACCCGTGGGTCAGGGTTGCTCAAAAATTAATCATTAGAGGTGTTGGGTCTGAACCAATATGCCCTGATTATATATTGAACCTATACTGTCACTCGCTATAGAAAATGTAGCAATAAATTTAGAGTCGATGAAACAATATGTCGTGCATATTGCCGGAAATGTTTATGAATACAAGATCTACGACATCCTCTCTTAGTTTGTCGGTCAGCATAAATTACGGTAATATGTTATTCTGTTGGTCATTGTAGTTATATGTTTTGTAAATTTTGTATTTATAGCTTTTTGTTTTGTAATGAAGTGAAAGTGAGTAAAGGGATTTGTACTGATTAAGAAATTGAGTTTTTTCTTTTTCAATTTTTAAATGGAATTTACGGTGTGATGAGAATACTCATATGGATAACTGTGATTATAAATTCTGAATTTACGTGATATGGCTTATGGATAAAGTTATATCACGAATCGCCTTATGATTATTGGAGGTCGAAGGTGTTGTATATTCTCTCGTGAATAGAGCGAGGGACCTGCTATGCCATAAATTTAAGTTGGTGATAACTATGAATACGAAAAAAATTTTTCTGCTCAGTTATGATACTTTCCTTTTTTCAGGAATAAAAGCATGGTTACCAAATCTGGTATTGATCGATGCACGGACATTTATTTCTGGCACGCAGTCAGTTATGTCGCAATATCCGTCCTGCTTGCTGGTGATCGATAACCGGTTGCCATTATTATTGGTCAAAAAATGGCTTCAGAGAAACAGTACACAGTTCATCAACATACACTGTATTGTTCTGCGGATGTGCGAAACCCTGCCTGTTAATCGGGGATATGAAGACTATTCCTTTATCAATGGGGGGGAATTGTCGGAGCAGTTGATCGCTCAATTAAAAGAGAGTTTATTGGCACCTGACAAAGTTGTGGAAGTCAATAAAGACTCACCGATGTTTACTTTTAACTTGACTGAATTTGAAGAAGAAATGCTGTATTCATCATTCACAAAAGAAAAACTGCATGATTTCTGTATTGCTAATTCGCTAACAATTAAGTCAGTGTATCGATATCGGGATAAAATTACTGCTCGCCTCGGCTTTTCTAATTTTAATGAAACTGTTATCTTTTTAACCCGAAATAATTTATTAAATGAAGGTTCTATAATCAATAATAATGTGAGTGAGGATACAGTTTACACTGACGCATATGATGTTTCGGATACTAGTAGACTGAGTATGGCAATAAGGAATGAGGAGATCATTCCTTATTTTCAACCCATCGTGAATATCAGGGGCGATGTTTGTGGCGTTGAGGTCTTGGCTCGTTGGCCACAGGGACATAACTATGCTATTTCTCAGCGAGAGTTTATTCCATTGGCTGAAAAAAGTGGCTTAATCAATGAGTTAACTAGCTATTTAATGACCGCTGTTGCGAGCAATCTTGTCTCTGGAGGCGCGAGCATTAATAAAACACTGTTCGTTTCTTTTAATGTCAGTCCGTCAGGTTTAAATAATCCCGTATTCTATTGGGAATGTCTTAATTTTATGGAGATAACGCAAGGTCTTCCGATAAAATTGATGATAGAGATAACAGAGAACCAGACGTTCACGATCACTCCTGCAATCAAAGAACTTATTCGTTCGTTACGAAATAAAGGTGTTTTGTTCGCTTTGGATGATTTTGGTACTGGATACGCTAATCTCTGCTATCTCAATGAGTTAGACCTGGATGTAATCAAAATTGATAAAAGCTTCATTAAGGAAATTAAAGAGGTTGATCAATATATCCCTATGCTCGAGTCAATTACTCACCTTTCAGGACTTCTGGGGTTACGTACGGTGGCTGAGGGCGTTGAAAATGACTATCAGCAACAATGGTTGGGAAAAAATAATGTTGACTATCTGCAGGGGTATCAGTTTCTACCGCCGGTGACATTTAATGATTTTATCCGGTATTACCAGCAGTCTGTAGATTTGTTTGAATCAGCGTCGGATTCACCTTTATCTACGTAATTCATTTTTGACACGGTTTTTACATATGAAGGGTAAAACCTTTAAACGAGTATGTGCTCTGAGCTGACATGGCCTGCAGCATGATTTTTTCCTGAACACCAGGGGCAGACGCCTCTGGTATTGGCGTCTTTGCATCGCTGCCTGTCTGTCTGGTTAAGTAAAAAGTCCTACAGTGAAGTATGCACCGTTTGTTTATGTATCTTAAACGGGGTATTTATAGTGATATCAGCGTTAATCAAACAGGTACTGAGGTTAGCCCGTAGCCATGCGTCCTTTCCTGACAAAATTAAGAGTCTGGCTTCCACCACCACTCATCCTGGTATTATTCCTCATCGCGGATGCGTTGACGGCGATCCCGCGTTTCACATTTGGCGCGGTGACTATCGTAATAAGTGCATTGTTGGCTAGCGTCAGTCTGGCGATGATACTGCATACCGCGTGGCAGATGCGGAAGAAACGTACGACGCTAAACCCACTGCATGCAGAGAAATCGACCACACTTGTTACTGGCGGATGTTATGCCTGGAGCCGCAATCCAATCTATCTTGGAATGAGTGGACTCCAGTTAGCTTTTGCTCTTTACGTCGGTAGCCTGATTGGAATATTGGCTGCACCGCTGTTTATGCTAGTGGTTGCCAGATTGCATATTGATTTTGAAGAGGAACAACTGCGAAAACATTTCGGGCTGGAATGGAAACGCTATGAGCAGCGTGTTCGCCGCTGGTTATAGAATTCCCTTGCCGCGTACAAGGAAGCCAGTGACGACACGATTCGTGCGTAATTGAATCCGGATGATGCAAAAATAGGCGTTTGATTCGCAAGGCCATTGACGCATCGCCCGGTTAGTTTTAACCTTCTACCCCGTGTTCACATTCGTGGGCATGTCCTTATCAGGGCCGATATAGCTCAGTTGGTAGAGCAGCGCATTCGTAATGCGAAGGTCGTAGGTTCGACTCCTATTATCGGCACCATCTCAACTTCCTCAAACGTCCGTATTAGTCCATAAAATCTCTGATTTATAACGTTTTTTATTCTTTTAAGTCCATAGTAGTCCGTAACCATCCAGTAGAATCCGGTACTGAATGTGTATAGGATTGTGTATATGTTCCTGTTCGGTCTGGATTCCTATACACATGCCTTTAAACGATATGCAGATTCGCCGCGCTAAGCCTGAAGCTAAAGCCTATACACTTGGAGATGGGCTAGGGTTGTCATTGCTTATAGAACCTAATGGAAGCAAGAGCTGGCGGTTCCGTTATCGTTTTGCTGGTAAACCAAAAATGATCTCGCTGGGTGTGTATCCGACGATCACACTTGCAGATGCCCGTTCCCGCCGTGACGATGCCCGAAAACTGGTCGCCGAAGGAAAGAATCCGAGTGAGGTTCGAAAAGAACAGAAGATTGCTTTGCAAACCGAGTCTGAAAGCGCGTTCGAAAAGATAGCGACAGAGTGGCATCAAATGAAGTCTGCCAAATGGTCGGAAGGATATGCTTCTGACATCATGGAAGCGTTTCAGAACGATATTTTTCCTTACGTGGGTACGAGACCTGTAGGCGAAATCAAACCGCTAGAACTGCTTAATGTGCTGCGTAAAATCGAAAAGCGTGGTGCATTAGAAAAAATGCGCAAAGTTCGGCAGCGATGCTCAGAAGTTTTCCGCTATGCCATTGCTACCGGAAGGGCTGAATTTAATCCTGCAGCAGATCTCTCCAGTGCTCTTGAAGTACATCAATCCAATCATTTCCCGTTCCTAAAAGCTGATGAGATACCTGATTTTCTGCATGCTTTAGACAGTTACACTGGGAGCCGGCTTGTCCAGATTGCTACAAAATTACTGATGATTACGGGTGTAAGAACCATTGAATTACGTGCTGCATTATGGTTGGAATTTGATCTGGATAACGCTATTTGGGAAATTCCAGCAGAAAGGATGAAAATGCGTAGAGCACACCTTGTGCCACTATCGATTCAAGCGTTAGATCTACTAAATGAGCTAAAGACTATAACAGGGAACTATCGTTATGTTTTTCCGGGGAGGAACGATCCGAACAAACCTATGAGCGAAGCCAGTATAAATCAAGTTATTAAGCGCATTGGTTTTGCAGGGAAAGTTACTGGGCATGGATTTAGACATACATTATCAACTATTTTACATGAGCAAGGATTTGAATCCGCTTGGATTGAAATGCAGTTAGCACATGTTGATAAAAATAATATCCGTGGGACATATAATCATGCGCAATATTTGGATGGCAGGAGAGTGATGATGCAATGGTATTCAGAATTGTTTTTTTAATTTCAAAAGAGGGGCGTTATGCCCCTCAGTATTATGACATGGTGCTATAATTTACTAGCAATAGCAGCTTCTAGAACATTGCAGACTGGAATCCAATGTTTAGCCCATATATAATCATTATCTTTTTCATGGGAACACATGTAATTTAGAAATTGTCTTTTTTTACTATCTGTTATTTTGAATGGCTCAACTGTACCAGCAGCGTCAACTGAATAATTTTCAAACCAACTTGGTGATTGTTCATATAATTCTGAAATCCATTCATCACAGAATAATCCTTCAATTGAAAAACCACTTCTTATGGAGACAAACTCACGATTTGGCTCAAAAGATAACTGTAGCTTACCTCTAATATATGACTGTATTATTTGTCTTTCATCATTGCCTTCTTTATCTCCATCAAATACACTGATGCAAATTGCTTCTTTTTCTATGAATTGATAGTTTGCCCTTAAAAAACCAGTAAGGAATTTCACTCCGCCAAAGTCTTCAAACTTCGCTTTTCTGAGTTCAGGCCACTGTGAACCCAGCCTATGATCATTAGCTGTGCTTTCTAAAAACCAAGTGAAATACTCTTTGTCTGTCGGACCCTCAACAAAGATATTATATTTATCTAAGTTAAAGTAATCAGAGAACTTTATACCAAGCGAATCTCGTATTTTTTTAGTTGCTTCCGGGTAAGTTTTATACTTTATAGCATTAGTTTTACCTTCGATTTTCTCAACCCCTATTACTTTTTTTGTGTCCTGATGTACAAAAGAAAGTGAGTGGGTTGTGATTACTACATAAGCATGATCTTTTAAATTATCAAGAATTTGATTGCAGCTTCTAGTAAGCTCCGGATGTAAGAATGATTCTGGCTCTTCTATAAGCCATATCAGTTCTTTTTGTTCTTCTCTTTTCTTTTTTGATATCCAGGAAAATGTTGAAAATAAAGCAGTGCATTGTATTCCCATGCCTTTATTGAATATGTCTGTTTCTTCTGTGTCTGTAATCGTGAAATCAAATCCACTTATTATCTTTTCCAACTGATTTTCAGGCACTTTAAAATCAGTTGTATATCCACTAATTCCACATGAATTCAATTCAGTATCAACACTTTCAGATATTTCCTTCAATCCTGATTTTAATACAGAAAGCGAGTTGCTAAGCTTCTCTGAAGCCACTTTTCTGAGGTATGGTATAACTAATGTATTATAAAGTTGTTCTACACTTTTTGCTGACGGGACATAAACGCACTCAAAAGAACTTAAAAGTTTTTCAACTAATTTCCTCTCAATATATGTATAGGCGTTAGATTTTATTCCTTCTTTTCTTTTTACGCCTTTAAAAAAACCATATGAAGGATTACCTTTGCTTGAAAAGGTTAAGTATAAATTAACTTCATTTAAATCTTGAGATGTTATTTCTACCATTTCAAAAATTTCATCAAAGGACTCTTTAAGTGGATCGTTTTCATCAAATTCAAATGTTGCTACAAAACTTGATTGCCCTGTCTTACTACCAAATGGGATGTCTCTTTTATAAGAGTATGCATCATCATCATCTTTTGCAGAGAAAAAAGTTTTAATAGCTTTTAGTATGTTTGTTTTCCCACAATTGTTAGGGCCAACGATAGAAAGCCCTTTAAGTGTGTCTAGTTTTATTTCAGCGTTGATAGAGCGATAGTGATTTATACGAAATGCTTTCAACCGCATTTTTTTCTCCCAAGAGTTTCATTTTTTAGTTAGTTCATATACTTATAAGGGCTTCAAGTCAATTAGTTATGAGCTAATGTAACGTTTTATGCCTTTTCCTCCATGCTTGTTCGATTCGTAGAATGGGTTTAATGCGTGTGTATTCATGGATCAAGCCGTGTGAAGAGCAAATGAGTCAGATGGATGCTTAGCCGGGCAGGAGCTGGGGGCACAACTGTAGCTCGAAATCGAAAGGATCTGATTTACTACGTATTCCCCGTCTTTTTTACACCCATCCCTCGCCACATCAATACCTCACTACAACTTAAAAAGCCCCTGCGGCATCCATCGCCCCCTGTGAATCTGAGTAGCATAGCGACATGCTCAAGCTATAAAAAAATAAATATATATCTAATATTGGCGCGCAATGCTCTCCCCGCCACGCCTGCCCGCTTCCTGGGGCGCTTTTAATGCAGGTGCATGAAGGGGCTCAGGCCGCGCCAGTGCTGGTGCGGCAGGGTGTGGAAAATTCAGGTTTTTGCATGCAAAGCCATGCAGCGTAGGCATGCATGGCTATTTTTATTAAAAAGACGGGTATTTTCGGGGCGTTTTATGCGGATTTTTTGCGGGTCTGCGCGGCCTGTCGGCGCATGAAAATCTGACTCTGTTCAGGCGTATATTTTGCCCGGTTGTCGTCTCTCGATGCTCTGTCAGGCCGGAAACCGATGGTTGTCAGAATGTCGCGATCTTCCTCTGCGTAATCAATATTTCCTCCGCGGGTTACATGAACGGACAGCGCTTCGCGAACACTGGCGGCCGCCCGGTCGAGAGCCCGTTCTCTGACGATGTCAGGTTGTTCGCTGAGGTGCATTAATTCCGGTGCCAGTGCGGCGGCCAGCGCGTCGCCGCTTACCTGCATAAAGGCGTGGAGCTGACGCCGGATACTGATACGCTGCACGGCCTCATGTGACCGGATGTACTGCCCGGCCGACTGATTTACCGCCCATTTTTTCAGGTCAATATCATCCCGCAGCGCCTGTGCGGCCTCCGGTTCATAACAGGTACAGGTCAGCTCCAGCTCCTTCAGCGCCATTTCAGCCCGCGCCAGTGCTGACTTGCTGCTCATCCAGTCCGATTTATTCTTCTGACAGGTTTCAAAGGCCTGTTCCAGTAGTGCTCGTGCCATTGTCTTTTCTCCTGAATCAGTGGCGCAGCGATGAGCGGGCACAGTCCAGAATTCGGGGCGGTGTTTCTGGAACTGTTTGTGGTGGTTCGGGCTTGTCTTCTGCCGGTGGCCGTATCACCTCGTCGATAGACTCGGTGGTGCGAAAGGTTGCGGAGCAAAAGACATTCACGCACTGGAGGTAACTCTGTTTGACGTTATCCGACAGGTAACGGCTGGTACGGACATGGGCAGCCTGTTTGCAGTACGGGCAGCGCATCATGGCTTAGCCCCCTGCGTTTTTTTCTTCTGTGCCAGCTCTTTAGCCCGCGCCATTCTGAGAACAGGGCTTTTAAAGAGCTTCATATCCACGCCGGTGAGTGCCGGACGGTGAAGCCCAATTTTTGAAATTACCGGCTCCTGCGCCATGTTGAATGTGTAGTATCTGCTTTGCGCCAGTACATTCTCCCCCAGCTCCTGAATGAGAACGTTGTGAGGGTGTTCTTCTCCTTTCATTTCGAGTTCACGCAGACGTAACGCAAATGCGCGCACCAGTGAGGGAGGGATGTCTTTCATCACGGTCGCCCACTCATTCCGGGAGTAGACAGAGAACACCGTAAAATGCGTGCCGACGTACTTATCTCCTGATGTACAGGCGGACAGCATGGTACTGGCTTTATCATCGTTGAGTTCATCAATCAGGGCGGTGAATTCCTCCGCCAGCTCCCGACCGGCCACTTGCTGACTGTGCTCGGCTTTCAGTTCCGGGGTCATCATGCCGCGCAGTTCGCGAAAACGGGTACGCCAGTTCTGTTCGGCTTCGGCACTTTCATTCAGGGCGTTCTGACGCTCTTTCTCACTGCGGGCAATGGCCGCATCAATATCATTCAGTTTCAGCATATTTTCCGTGTGCGCGGATTTGGCCCTGCTGAACGCATCAAGCGCATTATTTATCGTGGCTTCTGCGTTCTGGTTTGCTTTCTCGTTAAGGCTGTCCAGTGCGCTGTCAATGGCCGTACGGATGTTCTCATCCTGCGTGCTGCCGATGGTTTTCATTACTGCGGTAAACAAATCTGGTTTCATCGTCGGGTTCTCTCTGTGTTTTCAACCTGACGCCATTCTGCCGTCCCTCAGACAACAACTCGATTCATTGCCGTTGTAGCAGACATGGCACAAACAGGACTT